>NZ_JBCFOK010000017.1:0-215548 GCF_039605595.1 Streptomyces odontomachicola | reverse complement strand
GGCCCCCGGGGCCACGGCGCGGCCCGGGGTGCAGCCACCGCCCGCGCACCCCACCGCGCCGCGCGTGCGCGCGCACGCGCCGGCAGGTCCGCAGCGGTACGGGGAACCGCCGGGACGTCCCCGGTGTCTTATCGTGTGGGCCTCCGAATTTTCCCGAGAAGCTTCTTGGGAGCAGTTCCCGAGAGCGTTTCCCGAGACCAGCCAGCGAGACCCCTGGGAGCCCCGTGCGTGAGTATCTGCTGACGCTGTGCGTCACCGCCGCGGTCACCTATCTGCTCACCGGCCCTGTGCGGAAGTTCGCCATCGCGGCCGGCGCCATGCCGCAGATCCGCGCGCGCGACGTGCACCGCGAGCCGACGCCGCGGATGGGCGGCATCGCCATGTTCGGCGGACTGTGCGCCGGGCTCCTGGTGGCCTCCCAACTCACCAACATCGGCGAGCTGTTCACCCTTTCCGATGAACCCAGGGCGCTGCTCTCCGGCGCCGGGATCATCTGGCTGCTCGGTGTGCTGGACGACAAATGGGGCGTGGACGCCCTGGTGAAGCTCGGTGGGCAGATGATCGCCGCGGGCGTCATGGTGCTCCAGGGGCTGACGATCCTGTGGCTGCCCGTGCCCGGTGTGGGGAACGTCGCGCTGACGCCCCTGCAGGGCACCCTGCTCACCGTCGCCATGGTGCTCATCACCATCAACGCGGTGAACTTCGTGGACGGCCTGGACGGCCTCGCCTCCGGCATGGTGTGCATCGCCGCGGTGGCGTTCTTCATGTACGCCTACCGCATGTGGTACGGCTACGGCATCGAAGAGGCCGCCCCCGCAACGCTGTTCGCGGCCGTGCTCATGGGCATGTGCCTGGGCTTCCTGCCGCACAACATGCACCCGGCGCGGATCTTCATGGGGGACTCGGGCTCGATGCTGATCGGGCTCGTCCTCGCGGCGGGCGCGGTCTCCATCACGGGCCAGGTCGACCCGGACCGCATCACCAACAGCACCGGTTCCGTACGGGCCGCCGTGCACTCCATGGTGCCGGTCTACATGCCGCTGCTGCTGCCCCTCACGATCATCGCGGTGCCGGTCGCCGACCTGCTGCTCGCCGTGATCCGGCGCACCTGGCGCGGCCAGTCGCCGTTCGCGGCGGACAAGGGGCACCTGCACCACCGGCTGCTGGAGATCGGGCACTCGCACAGCCGCGCCGTGCTGATCATGTACTTCTGGTCCGCGCTGATCGCCTTCGGCGCCGTGGCCTTCTCCGTGCAGTCCTCCAGCCTCGCGATCGTGCTGCTCATCGTGCTGCTGAGCGCGGTCGGCCTGATCGTGCTCCTGCTGCCGCGCTTCACCCCGAAGGTGCCCCCCTGGGCCCAGGCCTTGGTTCCGCCCCGGTACAGGGCGCCGCGGGACGCGCACTCCGCCGAGGGCGGTGCCGAGGGCCTGTCCGAGGGCCAACAGGGCTCGGTGGACGCCGAGTCGGAGGGCGCCGCGGCGCAGGACGGCCGGCCGGCTCCCGACCGCGAGGCGGCGATGGCGGGCCTGAGCGGCGCGACGGCGATCGGGGAGCGGCACCACTTCATGGCGCGGCGGCACGGGGACAGGCGCTCATAACAGACAAGTTGGGGCGCGTCAGTCCGGCGCGCCGATCTAGCTCGACCGTGTGACCGGCAGCACACGATGTGGGTAAAGACCGCATCAAATAGTTTGTGATACCGTTCACGAAACCCGGTGACAAGGCCGAAGGACCCTGTGCAGAGGGGTCCTCGGCGTGAGCTACGCCCTCAGTGCCGGGGATACGCTCGTCAACGACGACAGACGCCCCCGACTTTTTCCGGAGCAACTCCCATGCAGTCGAACGACGCTCGCATGCTGGTGCAGTGCGCCGTCCCGACCGCGATCGCCGGCGCCGTGGCCGCGGCCGTGAGCGGTGCGCTCGCGGGTGGCAAGGGTGCGCTCGGCGCAGTGGTGGGAGCCGTCGTGGTGATCCTCTTCATGGGGATCGGACTGTATGTGCTCCAGCGGACCGCCAAGTCCTTGCCGCATCTCTTTCAGGCGATGGGCCTGCTGCTTTATACGACGCAGATCCTGCTCCTCGCGGTCTTCCTGATCGCCTTCAGGACCACGACTCTGTTCAATCCGCAGGTCTTCGCCTTTACCTTGCTCGGCAGCACTCTCGTATGGGTCGCCGCACAGGCGCGTGCGCATATGAAGGCCAAGATCATGTATGTGCAGCCTGAGACTGGTGGTGAAGCGCAGAAGTCCGCCACCAGCGGGGTCAATTCGTGACGCCGGGGACACATAGGGGCGGGATAAGCGCTCGTTCGAGCAACTGCTATCGTCCGATGCCAACTGCGGTGCAGCAGGCGCAGGCAGCCGGGCCATCGCGTTCCGCTCTACGGAACGTAAGGCCCCCCTCGCCGGACAACCGCCGTCCCCACATCCGTAAGACCAAGTCCAGTGCCGTTCCGCGGTCGACGCCGCGCCGACACATCGAGGTAGCCGTATCCATGCGTCACGCAGAAGGAGCTCGCGGTGAGTGCTGACCAGATGCTCGCCTTCGAGACCGATTGCCACATCTTTAGCGGTTGCGGCTTCCCGGCTCCAGGGCTCCACTCGTTCCTGTTCAAGCCGATGTTCACCATCGGCGGCATCGAGATCAACAAGACGATGCTGCTGGCACTCATCGGCACCGTCGCGATCGTCTGGTTCTTCTGGGCGGCCTTCGCCAAGCCCAAGTTGGTGCCGGGCAAGCTCCAGATGATCGGCGAGGCAGGGTACGACTTCGTACGCCGCGGGATCGTCTACGAGACCATCGGCAAGAAGGAGGGCGAAAAGTACGTCCCCCTGGCCGTCGCGCTGTTCTTCTTCATCTGGGTGATGAACCTCTGGTCGGTGATCCCGCTCGCCCAGTTCCCGGTGACGTCGATCATTTCGTACCCGGCGGGCCTCGCGGCGATCGTCTACATCACCTGGGTCTCGCTGACGTTCAAGCGGCACGGATTCGTCGGCGCCTTCAAGAACTTCACCGGCTACGACAAGTCGCTCGGTCCGGTGCTGCCGCTCGCCATGGGCATCGAGTTCTTCTCGAACCTGCTCGTGCGCCCCTTCACGCACGCGGTGCGGCTCTTCGCCAACATGTTCGCGGGTCACCTGCTCATCGTGATGTTCACGATCGCGAGCTGGTACCTCTTCAACGGCATCGGTATCGCCTACGCGGGCGTCTCCTTCGTGATGACGATCGTGATGGTGGCCTTCGAGCTCTTCATCCAGGCCATTCAGGCGTACGTCTTCGTGCTGCTGACCTGCAACTACATTCAGGGCGCGCTCGCCGAGAACCACTGAGCAAGCCCCGCCCAGACCACGTCAGTTGTCCGGTGGCCAACCCCCACCGGTCCGTGAAACAGAAGGAAGATACGGCATGTCCGCTCTCCAGAACCTCGCTGCCGTCAGTGGCTCGATCGGCTCCATCGGCTACGGTCTCGCCGCCATCGGCCCCGGCGTCGGCGTCGGCATCGTCTTCGGTAACGGCACCCAGGCCCTGGCCCGTCAGCCCGAGGCCGCCGGCCTGATCCGGCAGAACCAGATCCTCGGCTTCGCCTTCTGTGAGGCGCTCGCCCTGATCGGCATCGTCATGCCGTTCGTCTACGGCGTGAAGTAATCCGGGCGAACTGACAGATCGTTCCCACGAAAGGCACTGATGTGAACCCTCTGGTTCAGATGGCGGCAGAGGCGGAGGAGCAGAATCCTCTCGTCCCGCCGATCCCAGAGCTCGTCATCGGCCTGATCGCCTTCGCCATCGTCTTCTTCTTCCTCTGGAAGAAGCTCCTCCCGAACATCAACAAGGTTCTGGACGAGCGCCGTGAGGCCATCGAGGGCGGCATCGAGAAGGCCGAGGAAGCTCAGCAGGAAGCGGCCGAGGTCCTCCAGCAGTACAAGGACCAGCTCGCCGAGGCCCGTCACGAGGCCGCGCGCCTGCGCTCCGAGGCGCAGGAGCAGGGCGCCGCGCTCATCGCCGAGATGCGCGCGGAGGGCCAGCGGCAGCGTGAGGAGATCATCGCCGCCGGCCACTCGCAGATCGAGGCCGACCGCAAGCAGGCGGCGCAGACCCTGCGTCAGGACGTGGGCCGGCTCGCCACGGATCTCGCGGGCAAGCTCGTCGGCGAGTCCCTCGAGGACCACGCCCGGCAGAGCCGCACCATCGACCGCTTCCTCGACGACCTCGAGGAGAAGGCCGAGGCCACACGATGAACGGAGCGAGCCGCGAGGCACTGGCCGCGGCGAAGGAGAACCTCGCCGCGCTGACCGACAACACCTCGGCCGACGCCACGGTGCTGGCCGACGAGCTCGCCGCCGTCACCGCGCTGCTCGACCGTGAGGTGGCGCTGCGCCGGGTCCTCACCGACCCGGCGCGGGACGGGGTCGGCAAGGCCGGGCTCGTCGGACGCGTGCTGGGCACCCAGGTCGGCGGGGAGACCCTCGACCTGCTGACCGGCATGGTCCGGTCCCGCTGGTCCGCACCGCGCGATCTCGTGGACGCCGTCGAGGAGCTGGCGGACATCGCCGATCTCGTGGCGGCCGAGCGGGACGGCTCGCTGGACGACGTCGAGGACGAGCTGTTCCGGTTCGGCCGGACCGTCTCCTCCTCGTCCGAGCTGCGGGCCGCGCTGTCCGACAGCAAGGCGACCACCGAGGCCAAGGGCGCGCTCGTGCACCGGCTGCTCGGCGGCCGGGCCAAGCCCGCCACGGAGCGTCTGGTGACGCGTCTTGTGACGCAGCCGCGCGGTCGTAGCCTGGAAGCCGGGCTCGAGACCCTTTCCAGGCTTGCGGCCGAGCGCCGGGACCGTTCGGTCGCGGTCGTCACCTCGGCGGTGCCGCTCAGCGACGGGCAGAAGCAGCGCCTCGGCGCCGTACTGGCCAAGCTGTACGGGCGCCAGGTGCACCTGAACCTCGACGTGGACCCCGAGGTCCTCGGCGGAATCCAGGTGCGCATCGGGGACGAGGTCATCAACGGCAGCATCGCCGACCGCCTCGAGGACGCGCAGCGCCGCATGGCCGGCTGACGCACACCAACTCAACAGCATCACTTAGCGGCCCGAGTTGGGCCGTAGAGAATTGATACGGGCCCAACAAGGAGAGCAGGGAACCCAGATGGCGGAGCTCACGATCCGGCCGGATGAGATCCGGGACGCGCTGGAGAACTTTGTCCAGTCGTACGAACCGGACGCGGCCTCGCGCGAAGAGGTCGGGACGGTCAGCGTTGCCGGCGACGGCATCGCGAAGGTCGAGGGGCTGCCCTCGGCCATGGCGAACGAGCTGCTGAAGTTCGAGGACGGCACCCTCGGCCTCGCCCTCAACCTTGAGGAGCGCGAGATCGGTGCGGTCGTGCTCGGTGAGTTCAGCGGCATCGAAGAGGGCCAGCAGGTGCAGCGCACCGGCGAGGTCCTGTCGGTTCCGGTCGGCGAGGGGTACCTCGGCCGCGTCGTGGACCCGCTGGGCGCCCCGATCGACGGTCTCGGTGACATCGAGAGCGAGGGCCGCCGCGCCCTCGAACTCCAGGCCCCCTCGGTCATGGACCGCAAGTCGGTCCACGAGCCGATGGAGACCGGCTACAAGGCCGTCGACACCATGACCCCGGTCGGCCGCGGCCAGCGCCAGCTGGTCATCGGCGACCGGCAGACCGGCAAGACCGCGCTCTGCGTCGACACGATCATCAACCAGCGGGACAACTGGCGTTCCGGCGACCCGGACAAGCAGGTCCGCTGCATCTACGTCGCCGTCGGCCAGAAGGGCTCCACCATCGCGTCCGTGCGCGGCGCGCTGGAGGAGGCCGGTGCCCTCGAGTACACGACGATCGTGGCCGCGCCCGCGTCCGACCCGGCCGGCTTCAAGTACATCGCCCCGTACACCGGCTCGGCCATCGGCCAGCACTGGATGTACCAGGGCAAGCACGTCCTGGTCGTCTTCGACGACCTGACCAAGCAGGCCGACGCCTACCGCGCCGTGTCCCTGCTGCTGCGCCGTCCGCCGGGCCGCGAGGCCTACCCGGGCGACGTCTTCTACCTGCACTCGCGTCTGCTGGAGCGCTGCGCCAAGCTCTCCGACGACATGGGCAAGGGCTCGATGACGGGCCTGCCGATCGTCGAGACCAAGGCGAACGACGTGTCGGCGTTCATTCCGACCAACGTCATCTCCATCACCGACGGCCAGTGCTTCCTGGAGTCGGACCTGTTCAACGCGGGCCAGCGCCCGGCGCTGAACGTCGGTATCTCGGTCTCCCGTGTGGGTGGTTCCGCCCAGCACAAGGCGATCAAGCAGATCACCGGTTCGCTCCGTGTGGACCTCGCCCAGTACCGCGAGCTGGAGGCGTTCGCCGCCTTCGGTTCCGACCTGGACGACGCGTCCAAGAAGGCGCTGGAGCGCGGCAAGCGGATGACCGAGCTGCTGAAGCAGCCGCAGTACGCGCCGTTCTCCACCGAGGACCAGGTCGTCTCCGTGTGGTCGGGCACCAACGGCAAGATGGACGACGTCCCGGTCGAGGACATCCGCCGGTTCGAGCGCGAGCTGCTGGACTTCATGCACCGCGAGTACAAGGGCCTGCTGACCGGCATCGTCGAGGGCGGCAAGATGTCCGACGACACGGTGCAGTCGCTCGGCGAGGCCGTGGACTCCTTCAAGAAGCAGTTCGAGACCTCGGACGGCAAGCTCCTGGGCGAGGACTGATCCATGGGCGCCCAACTCAGGGTCTACAAGCGGCGGATCAAGTCCGTCACTGCGACCAAGAAGATCACCAGGGCGATGGAGATGATCGCCGCCTCGCGCATCGTCAAGGCGCAGCGCAGGGTGGCCGCCTCCGAGCCGTACGCGACGGAGCTCACCCGCGCGGTGACCGCCGTTGCCACCGGCTCGAACGTGGAGCACCCGCTCACGACCGAGGCCGAGCGTCCGACCCGCGCCGCGGTGCTGCTCATCACGAGCGACCGCGGCCTGGCCGGCGGCTACAACTCCAACGCCATCAAGGCGGCGGAGCAGCTGAACAACCGGCTGATCGGTGAGGGCAAGGAGGTCGCCAACTACGTCGTCGGCAACAAGGGCGTGGCGTACTACGGCTTCCGCCAGCGCCCCGTCGCCGAGTCGTGGAGCGGCTTCACGGACAGCCCGACCTACGCGGACGCGAAGCGGGTCGCCGCGCCGCTGATCGAGGCGATCAGCGCGGACACCGGCGCCGAGAACGGCGTGGACGAACTCCACATCGTCTACACCGAGTTCGTCTCGATGATGACGCAGACCCCGGTGCAGAACCGGATGCTGCCGCTCAGCTTCGAGAAGAGCGCCGAGGAGTCGGCCGAGGTCATCGAGGACCATCGCAAGAACGGTCCCGAGCTGCTGCCGCTCTTCGACTTCGAGCCGGGCGCCGAGGAGGTGCTCGACGCGCTGCTGCCGCGGTACGTCGAGAGCCGCATCTACAACGCGCTGCTGCAGTCGGCCGCCTCGAAGCACGCCGCCACGCGGCGCGCGATGAAGGCGGCGACGGACAACGCCGAAGAGCTCATCAAGTCGCTGACGCGGCTTGCCAACGCGGCCCGCCAGGCCGACATCACCCAGGAAATCAGCGAGATCGTCGGTGGCGCGAGCGCGCTGGCTGACGCTTCTGCGGGGAGTGACCGCTAACCATGACCACCACTGTTGAGACGGCTGCGGCGACGGGCCGCGTCGCCCGGGTCATCGGCCCGGTCGTCGACGTGGAGTTCCCCGTCGACGCCATGCCGGACATCTACAACGCGCTGACCGTCGAGGTCGCCGACCCGGCCGAGGACGGCAAGAAGAAGATCCTCACCCTCGAGGTTGCGCAGCACCTCGGCGAGGGCCTGGTGAAGGCCATCGCCATGGAGCCCACCGACGGCCTGGTCCGCCAGGCCGCGGTGACCGACACCGGCGAGAGCATCACCGTGCCGGTCGGCGACGTCACCAAGGGCCGGGTGTTCAACACCCTCGGCAAGATCCTGAACGAGCCCGAGGCCGAGTCCGAGGTCACCGAGCGGTGGAGCATCCACCGCAAGGCCCCGGCGTTCGACCAGCTCGAGTCGAAGACCGAGATGTTCGAGACCGGCCTGAAGGTCGTCGACCTGCTGACCCCGTACGTCAAGGGCGGCAAGATCGGTCTGTTCGGCGGCGCGGGCGTCGGCAAGACCGTCCTCATCCAGGAAATGATCATGCGTGTGGCCAAGCTGCACGAGGGCGTTTCCGTGTTTGCCGGTGTCGGCGAGCGCACCCGTGAGGGCAACGACCTGATCGAGGAGATGGCGGAGTCCGGCGTTCTGCCGCAGACCGCGCTGGTCTTCGGTCAGATGGACGAGCCGCCGGGGACCCGTCTCCGGGTCGCGCTGGCCGGTCTGACCATGGCGGAGTACTTCCGCGATGTGCAGAAGCAGGACGTGCTGTTCTTCATCGACAACATCTTCCGCTTCACGCAGGCCGGTTCCGAGGTCTCGACGCTGCTCGGCCGGATGCCCTCCGCGGTGGGCTACCAGCCGAACCTGGCGGACGAGATGGGTGTGCTCCAGGAGCGCATCACCTCGACCCGCGGCCACTCGATCACCTCGATGCAGGCGATCTACGTGCCCGCCGACGACCTCACCGACCCGGCGCCGGCGACCACGTTCGCGCACCTCGACGCCACCACGGTGCTCTCGCGTCCGATTTCCGAGAAGGGCATCTACCCGGCGGTGGACCCGCTGGACTCGACGTCCCGGATCCTGGACCCGCGCTACATCTCGCAGGACCACTACGACTGCGCCTCGCGCGTCAAGACGATCCTGCAGAAGTACAAGGATCTCCAGGACATCATCTCGATTCTCGGCATCGACGAGCTGTCCGAGGAGGACAAGCTCACGGTGAGCCGTGCGCGCCGCATCGAGCGCTTCCTGTCGCAGAACACCCACGCGGCGAAGCAGTTCACCGGCCTGGACGGATCCGACGTGCCGCTGGACGAGTCGATCGCCGCGTTCAACGCGATCGCGGACGGCGACTTCGACCACTACCCGGAGCAGGCGTTCTTCATGTGCGGCGGCCTCGACGACCTCAAGGCCAAGGCGAAGGAGCTGGGCGTCTCCTGACGCGGTAGCCCCGGCGGGGGCGGGCCGGTCGGTCCGCCCCCGCCGCGTACCCCTTATCCTTTCCCCATCCCGGGGCATGAGTTCATCCGGGGGCAGGCCCCCGGACCCCTACGAAGGAGCCACAGTGGCTGAGCTGCACGTCGAGTTGGTCTCCGCTGACCGCAAGGTCTGGTCGGGCGAGGCCAGCCTGGTCGTCGCGCGGACCTCGTCGGGTGATATCGGCGTCATGCCCGGCCACCAGCCGCTGCTGGGCGTGCTGGAGTCGGGGCCGGTGACCATCCGGACCGCCGGTGAGAGCGGCGAGGGCACCGTCGTCGCCGCGGTGCACGGCGGGTTCATCTCGTTCGCGGACGACAAGCTCTCGCTGGTCGCCGAGATCGCGGAGCTGTCGGACGAGATCGACAAGGAGCGTGCCGAGCGCGCGCTCGACAAGGCCAAGTCGGACGCCGACGCGAACGCCGAGCGGCGCGCCGACGTACGGCTGCGAGCGGTGGCCCACTGAGGCGGGCGCCGACTCGACATACGCTCAGCCGCGGGCTGCGCCGGGGACACCCCTCGGTGCGGGCCGCGGCTGAAGCCATACACGCACGGTTCGCACAGTACGAGACACAGCGAGGAGGTCGGTGAAGATGGTCCTCGCCCTGCTGCTGTGCGGCGCGGTCCTCCTGCTGGCGCTGGCGGGGCTGTTGGCCTTCGGGGTACGGCGGCGGCTGATCCAGCGCTCGGGCGGCACCTTCGACTGCAACGTGCGCTGGAACGCGCCGAGTTCGCCCGGGGACTCCGGCGCGGAGCCCTCGGGCAAGGGCTGGGCCTACGGCGTGGCCCGCTACAACGGCGACCGCATCGAGTGGTTCCGGGTCTTCTCGTACGCACCGCGGCCGCGGCGTGTGCTGGAGCGGGACGGCATCGAGGTGCTGGAGCGGCGGCACCCGCGCGGCGAGGAGGAGCTGGCGCTGCTCTCGGACGCGCTCATCCTGGCCTGTTCGGTGCGCGGCGACCGGGTCGAACTCGCCATGAGCGAGGACGCGTTGACGGGTTTCCTCGCGTGGCTGGAGGCGGCACCGCCCGGCCAGCGCGTGAACGTGGCCTGACCCAGCCCCCTGAGCGGGGAAGAGCCCTCAGCTCTCCCTGATCAGTTCCCGCACGCGCTCGACCGTCCCCTCGGGCGCCGTGGCGGGGTTCCCCGCCGCGTAGGGCGGCTGCGGGTCGTACTCCACGAGGAGCTGGACCGCCTGCGCGGTCGCGTCGCCCGCGATCTTCCCGGCCAGCGTCAGCGCGAGGTCGATGCCCGCCGAGACGCCCGCGGCCGTCGCGTACTTCCCGTCGATCACGACCCTCTCCTTCGCCGGTACGGCGCCGAAGCCGGTCAGCCCCTCCGCCAGCGCCCAGTGCGAGGTGGCCCGGCGCCCCTTGAGCAGCCCGGCGGCCGCCAGCAGCAGTGAGCCCGAGCAGACCGAGGTCGTCCACGCGCTCGTGGCGTCCGCCGCGCGCAGCCACTCCAGGTGCCCGGCATCCTCCATGAGCGCCTCCTGTCCCGGACCGCCCGGCACCAGGAGCAGGTCGGCCGAGGGCACATCGGAGAGCCCGGCGTGCGCGGTCAGGGTCAGCGCCCCGGTGTCGGCGGTGACGGGTCCTGGCCGGGCCGCGACGAAGACGGTCTCCGCGCCGGGGAGCCGGGAGAGCACCTCGTACGGGCCGACGGCGTCGAGGGCGGTGAAGCGGTCGTAGAGCAGGATCGCGGTCTTCATGGGGTGCCCTTCCGTGGTGCGGTGTCGGGTGTGCGGAAGCGTGCGCGGTAGTCGGCGGGCGGCACGGCGAGGGCGCGCAGGAACGCGCGGCGCATCGCCTCCGGCGTGCCGTAGCCCGCCGAGCGCGCGGTCTCCTCGATGCCGAGCGCCGAGTCCTCCAGGAGCCTGCGCGCCGCTTCGAGCCGTACGCGGTCCACGTACCGTCCCGGCGGGGTGCCGGTCTCGGCGTGGAAGACGCGCGCGAACTGGCGCGGGGAGAGGGAGGCGCGGCGGGCCAGCGCCTCGACGGAGAGGTCGGCGGCGGGGTTCTCGGAGATCCACTGCTGGAGCTCGCGGACCGCGGGGCGCTCGGCGAGCTGCGCGCAGAGCTGGGCGCTGAACTGGGCCTGGCCGCCCGGTCTGCGGAGGAACACCACGAGGTGGCGGGCGACTTCGAGCGCGCGCTCGCGGCCCAGGTCCTCCTCCACGAGGGCGAGCGCGAGGTCGATGCCGACGGTGACGCCCGCCGAGGTGGCGACCTTGCCGTCGCGCACGAAGACCGGCTCGGGGTCCACGGTGACGTCGGGGTGGCGGCGCGCGAGGGCGTCGCAGAACGCCCAGTGGGTGGTGGCCCGGCGGCCGGCCAGCAGCCCCGCCTCGGCGAGGAGGAAGGCGCCGGTGCAGACGGACACCACGCGCCGGGCGCCCGCGGCGAGCCGGGGCAGCGCGGCGAGGACGCCGGGGTCGCCGGTCCTGGTGCCGGCGCCGCCCGGGACCACGAGGGTGTGCGGGGGTTCGGCCGCCTCCAGGTCCTCGTCGGGCGTCAGGCGCAGTCCGCTGTCGGTGCGTACGGGATGCCCGCCGGGGGAGGCGGTGCGCACCCGGTACCCGCGCTCCCCGGCCACCCTGCCGGCGCCCGCGAACACCTCCAGCGGGCCGGTGACATCGAGGCTCTGCACGCCCTCGAAGAGGACGAGGAGCACGCTGCGGTCCGCCGCGCGGTTCGGCATGGGCTCAGCCTCGCAGCGGGTGCGGGTGACAGCAATGACAGGTTCCCCACCTTTCCTGCCATGGCGGTTCGGGGCCCGGGCCCGGAGGCTCCGGGGAGCTCAGGGCGCGAGCAGTGCCGCGATGACCAGCAGGGACGGGATCGCGAGGAGGGTGGAGAGCAGTATGGATTCGCGGGCCAGGCGGGTGCCGACGCCGTAGCGGGAGGCGTACGTGTAGAGGTTCTGCGCGGCCGGGAGCGCGGCGGTCACCACGGCGGTGAACAGCGCCGCGCCCGAGAGCCCGAACACCCCCGCGCCCAGGGCCCAGGCGAGCACCGGCATGCCGGCCGACTTGAGCGCGACCGAGAGCAGCACGGGGACGCGGTCGGGGCCGCGCGCGGGCAGCGTGCTGCCGTGCAGGGATATCCCGAAGGCGAGCAGCACGGCCGGCACGGACATCGCGCCGATCATGTGGAAGGGCTCCAGCACGGGGCGCGGCAGCGGCTGGCCCAGGGCAGCGACCAGCACGCCGCCGAGCGTGCCGAGCACGACCGGGTTGCGGAACGGGCTGGTCAGCCGCTGGAACGTGGTCATCCGCGCGCTCGCGGTGCTCAGGTCCAGCACGGTGAGGAACACGGGGGAGAGCACGAGCTGTTGGAGCAGCAGCACCGGCGCGACCAGCGAGGCGTCGCCGAGGACGTAGGCGGCGACGGGAATGCCGAGGTTGCCCGCGTTGACGTAACTCGCGCAGAGCGCGCCCACGGTGGCGTACCCGACGGGCCACCCGCGCCACACGGCGACCGCGGAGAAGACCAGCACCGTGCCCACCGTGCTGAGCGCCATGACCAGCAGCGGCCCGGAGACCATGACCGAGAGGTCGGCCTTGGCGAGGGTGACGAACATCAGGGCCGGGGTGGCCACATGGAAGGCGAGGCGGGTGAGGACCTCGCGCCCGTTGTCGCCCAGCAGCCCGTATCTGCCGAGCACGTATCCCGTGCCGATGACGCTCGCGATCACCGCGAAGCTGGTGACGACCCCGCCCATCCGCCTGTCCTCCCGTACGCCGTACGCCCGTGCCGGGATCATTCTCGGCGCGGGCGCACGGCGCGTAACGGGTGGGCCGGGGGAAGGCGGCCCGGGGGAGGGCGGAGCGGGGAGGGTGTGGAAGGGGCCGGGGAGGCGGGAGGCGGCCCCGCGTCCCCGGCCCCGGTTCAGGTGCGGGCCCCCGCGAACGGGGCCCGGCGTGCGGCTACTTGAGGCCGCCGTCGATCGCGGTCATCAGCTCGCCGTTGTCGGTGTCGCCGCTGAACTCCCAGAAGAAGGCGCCGCCGAGGCCCTGCTGCTTGGCGTAGCCCATCTTCCCGGCGATCGTCGCGGGGGTGTCGTAGCTCCACCACTCGCTGCCGCACTTGGCGTACGCGGTGCCGGCGACGGTGCCGGTGGCCGGGCACTTGGCCTTCAGGAGCTTGTAGTCCTCGATGCCCGCCTCGTAGGCGCCGGGCGCGGGTCCGGTGGCCTTGCCGCCCGGTTCGGCCTGGGTGACGCCGGTCCAGCCGCGGCCGTAGAAGCCGATGCCGAGCAGCAGCTTCTTCGCGGGGACGCCCTTGGCCTTCAGCTTGTTGAGCGCCGACTCGGTGTCGAAGCCCTTCTGCGGGATGCCGTCGTACGTGCGCAGCGGGGAGTGCGGAGCCGTCGGCCCCTCCTTGTCCCAGGCGCCGAAGAAGTCGTACGTCATCACGTTGTACCAGTCGGTGTACTGCGAGGCGGCCGCGTAGTCGGTCTTGTCCATCTTGCCGCCGTCCGAGCCGTCGGCCGTGATGGCGGCGGTGACCGCGTTGTTGGAGCCGAAGCGCTCGCGCATCGCCTTCATCATGTTCGTGAACGCCTGCGGGCCCGAGGTGTCGCAGCTCAGGCCGCACGCGTTCGGGTACTCCCAGTCGATGTCGATGCCATCGAAGACATCGGCCCAGCGCGGGTCCTCGACCAGCTTGTAGCAGGAGTCGGCGAACGCGGCCGGGTTCTTCGCGGCCTCGGTGAAGCCGCCGGACCAGGTCCAGCCGCCGAAGGACCAGATCACCTTGATGTTCGGGTACTTGGCCTTCAGCTTGCGGAGCTGGTTGAAGTTGCCGCGCAGCGGCTGGTCCCAGGTGTCGGCCTTGCCGTCCACGGACTGGTCGGCGCCGTACGCCTTGTCGTAGTCGGCGTAGGCGTCGCCGATGGTGCACTTGCCGCCCTGCACGTTGCCGAAGGCGTAGTTGATGTGCGTGATCTTGTCGGCAGATCCTGAGGTCACCAGGTTCTTGACGTGGTAATTGCGCTGGTAGACGCCCCAGTTGGTGAAGTAGCCGAGCTTCACCTTGTCGCCGGTGGGCGGCTCGCCGCCGCCGTCGCCCTTCGTGCGCACCTGCCGCACGCCGCTGGAGGGCCCGACCTGGTCGGCGGTGTCACGCGCCTTCACGGTGTAGGCGTAGTCGGTGCCCGCCTTGAGGCCGGTGTCGGTGTACGAGGTGCCGGTGACGGTCGCGACCTTGGCGCCGTCCCTGATCACGTCGTAGTTCTTGACGCCCTTGTCGTCGGTCGCGGCGGTCCAGCTCAGCTTCACCGAGCTGTCGGTGACCTCGGAGGCGGTGGGGGTGCCGGGCGCGGAGGGCGCGCTGTCCCCGGGCTCCGAACTGCCGTCGCAGGAGCCGCCGTTGATCTTGCAGCCGGTGGGCGCGCCGCTGCCGGATCCGTTGAAGCCGAAGCTGACGGAGGCGCCGGGGGCGAGGCTCCCGTTCCAGCTCAGGTTCTTGGCACTCCAGTGGTCACCGGAGTTGGTGACCTGGGCGTCCCACGCCGAGGTCACCCGCGTGCCGGAGGGGAAGTCCCACTCCACGGTCCAGCCGTCGACGGCCTGGGTGCCGGTGTTCTTCACCGTCCACTTGCCCTCGAAGCCCGAGCCCCAGTCGGAGCCCTTGGTGTACGTGGCGGTGATCGCGGGCGCCGCGGCCTGGCGCGCGGCGGGGGCCGGGGCCGCTGAGGCGGGGGCCGGGGCGGGCGCCGACTGCGCGGGGGTGGCGAGGCCGACCAGCCCGAGGGGGAGGGCCAGGGCGACGGCCATCAGCGTGGCCTTGTTGCGTAACCCCCGTGATCTCTTGCCGGGGCAGGGGGAGTCGGGTGCGCTTCTGGGTCTCACAAGTGCTCCTCATCGCTGGGTCCGTGGGGACGGAAGGGGGCCTGCGCCGCCTTGCGAGCACGTGTGGGGCCACGCTCACCGCAGTGAGCCGGACATTAGGGAGGTCTGGACCAGTGGTCAATAGGTCTGTACCTATGGGCAGTTCACGTATCGCGTCCCATGGCGCCCCGCGTATCGCCCCCGGACGGCCCGCGCATCGCCCCGCGCGTACGCCGCCGCGTCGCCCCGCGCCTACGCCGCCGCGCTCAGGGCGCCCGGACGCCCGACTCCTGCGCCAGCACGGCCGCCTGGGTGCGGCTGCGCAGGTCCAGCTTGCCGAGCAGCCTGCTCACGTGGGTCTTCACGGTGGCCTCCGCCATGTCCAGGCGCCGCGCGATCTCCGCGTTGGACAGCCCCTCGCCGAGGCAGCCCAGCACGTGCCGCTCCCTGCGGGTGAGGTCGGCCATGCCGGGCGGCGGCTCAGCTGCCCCCGTGCGCGCGCCCTCGCGGCCCGGCGCGGCGAACTCCGCGATCAGCCGCCGGGTCACCCCCGGCGCGATGATCCCCTCGCCGCGCGCGACCGTGCGCACCGCCTCCACCACCTCGGCGGCCTCGCTCTCCTTGAGCAGGAACCCGGCGGCGCCGGCGCGCAGCGCCCCGAACACGTACGCGTCCAGGTCGAAGGTGGTCAGCACCAGCACATCGGCCAGCCGCTCGCCGGTGATCCGCCGCGTCGCGGTGACGCCGTCGAGGCGCGGCATGCGGATGTCCATCAGGACGAGGTCGGGGCGCAGTTCGCGGGCCAGCCGCAGGGCCTCCTCGCCGTCCCCCGCCTCGCCCACGACCTCGATCGCCGGGCTGCCGGGTGCCGAGCGGAGGATGAGCACGAGCCCGGCGCGTACGGCCTGCTGGTCCTCGGCGACCAGGACCCTGATCGGTCCGTTCCCTGTAGCCGTCCCGCCCACTCCGCTGTCCCCCTTCACTCCGCACTCTCCCCCGCGCCGGTCACCGGCAGCCGGGCGCGCACGGTCCAGCGGTCGCCTTCGGGCCCCGCCGACAGCTCGCCGCCGAGCAGTTCCACGCGCTCCCGCATGCCGATGAGGCCCGCCCCCGAGCCCGGCACGTCGCGCTCGGCCGCCGGCTCCCCTCCGAGCGGACTGCTCACGCACACCTCGACGCCGTGGCCCTCCTGCCGGAGCGCGACCGTGACGGTACCGGGCGCCGCGTGCTTGAGCGCGTTGGTCACGGACTCCTGGACGATGCGGTACGCCGCGAGCTCGACCGGAGCGGGCAGCGGGCCCGGGGGCCTCTCGTCGCGGAGTACGAAGTCGTGCCGGGCGGCGGCCGTGCCCCGGTGCTCCCCGGAGCGGGCGCGCTCCAGCAGCGCGTCGAGCCCGTCCAGGGTGGGCGAGATCTCCTCGGAGGGCTCGGGAGCGCCGGCGCCCTCGGCCTCCCGCAGCAGCCCGATGAGCCGGCGCATCTCGGCCAGGCCCCGCACGCTGTTCTCGCGGATCACCCCGAGGGCCTCCCGGTACGCGGCGCCGGTCTCCGCGCCCTCCGGGTCCATGGCCTGTACGGCGGTGGAGCGGATGGCGATGGCGGAGAGGTGGTTGGCCACCACGTCGTGCAACTCCCGCGCCATGCGCGCGCGTTCGGCCGTGACCGCCTGGGCGCGGTCCATCTCGGCGAGCAGCGCGGTCTGTTCGGCCCGCAGCCGCTCGGCCGCCGCGGCGTTCCTGTGGTCCCGCACGATGGTGCCGGTCCACGCCGGGGCGATGGTGAGGGCCCCGCACAGCACCCCGAGCAGCAGCGCCTCGGGCTTCCGGAACACGGCGAGCACCGCGAAGGTCACCGCTACCGTCGCCGCCACACTCGCGGGCGGCACCACGCGGGCCAGCCGCCTCGATCCGTACAGCACGGCCGCGTACACCACGTCGGAGAACAGGATCAGCGTCGCCACCAGGGAGCCGCAGGCCATGTCGGCGGCGGTCGCGATCACCGCGAGCCCCAGCGCCCACGGCTGCGCGGTGCGCCGCCCCAGCGCGGCGAGGCACATCGCGGCGAGCGCGGCCAGCGTCCAGTCGCCGCGCTGCGCCGCGTACACCGGGTTGCTGTAGAGCCCGAGCGCCCAGAGCACGAGGCCGCCGAGCAGCCCGGCGAGCGCGATCAGCGCGTCGTCGCGGTGCGGGGCGGCGAGGTGGCGGCGCCGGGGGACGGTCATGGCCCCATCTCAGCACGCCCGGCGCCGGTCCGAGAGCGCTCCGAGGCCGCGGTACATCGAAGGATGCAGTGCGCGCGCCGGGAAATCACCGCTGGTGAGGAGGTGTGCGACGGGTCCGGCGCGGGATCCTGGTGGCCTCTCGACGGCTCTGCTGACCGGAGGTTTCCGTGATCGTCACGTTGATCGTCATCTGCGAGGTGGGCTTCTGGGTGCTGCTCGCCGCGGGTCTGGCGCTGCGGTACGTCGCGAGGATGCCGCGCACCGGGGCCGCCGTGCTGCTGTGCGAGCCGCTGCTGGAGCTGGTGCTGCTCGTGGTCACCGCCATCGACCTGCGCAACGGCGCGACGCCCGGCATCACCCACGGGCTCGCCGCCGTCTACATCGGCTTCACCGCCACCAACGGACACCACATGGTCAGGTGGGCCGACGCGCACTTCGTCCACCGCTTCCGCGGCGGGCCGCGCCCCGCGAAGCCGCCGCGCTACGGGGTGGCGCGCATGAAGCACGAGTGGAAGACCGCGGCACGCTGGATCGGCGCCGCCGCGATCGCCGCGGCCCTGCTGCAACTCGCCGCCTGGTACGTGGGCGACCCGTCCCAGACCGCGCCCCTGCACGCGTGGCAGGCCAAGATGGGCCTCGTGGCGGGCATCAACTTCGTGATCGCGGCGAGCTACACCCTGTGGCCGAAACAGGCCCCCGCCGGGCACCGGGACGAGGAGAGCCGGGGGAGCCAGGGGCCCCGCACGGAAGAGCGGCCCGAGAAGAGCCTCTCGGGCCGCCACTGAGCCTCCGTACAGCCTCTGTACGAAACGCCCTGCCGGGCCCTCGCGGCGTACGGCCGCAATGCCTCACAGCACCGGCGAAGGATGAACCCCCGACTCCCTCAGGGACTTGAGGTTGTCCGCCGTCAGGGCCGCGAAGGCGCTGGTCTCCGTGGTGTCCTCCTCCGGGGGCGGGGGGAGGGGGCTGCCGTTGAGGAGGAGGGCGGGGTCGAGCTCGGTGCGGTAGACGACCGTGGCGTTGCCCTCCAGGACGGGCTGCCACGCGGGGCCCGAGGCCGCCGTGGTGGAGCCGGCCGCGGCGCTCTGCAGCCAACTGCGGGCCACGCCGCCGGGGTTGCGGATCAGCACCGGGTGGCCCGGGTCCACGCGGCCGAGGCGGGAGAGCACAGCGCGGGACGCGGAGTTGCCCGAGCCGCAGGAGGGGGTCAGGCCCGCGCCGCGCTCATAGGTGTGGATGAAGACCTCGTCCGAGGTCAGGGGCAGGACGAAGGAGACGTTCGCGCCCACCGGGAAGGTGGAGGGGGTGTCGGCGACCCGCCGCCCCGTCTCCACCAGCTCGGCCTCCTCGTACGTGTCGATCACCGAGACCAGGTGCGAGTTCGGCACCGCGAGCGCGGTGACGCGGCGGGCCGGGTGGTACGCGGCGAGCGGCTGGTCGATGAAGGACGGGCCCGAGCCCGCGATGATCGGCTGCCCCGGTGCGAAGTCCACAGGCGGCAGCTCGACGGCGACCTCGCGCACCCCGTGCACGGTGGTGCCCGCGTCGCGCACGGTGAAGGTGTAAGGACCCGTGTGCACGCTCACCGACTCCGCCTGGTGCCGGTCCAGCAGGAGACGCCCTGCGCAGCGCATGCCGTTGCCGCACAGCAGCGACTCGGAGCCGTCCGGGTTGAAGAACCAGGCGCGGGCCGTGCCGTCGCCGTCGTCCTTCACGAAGTACACGCCGTCGGCGCCCAGGCCGCGTTCCCGGTCGCAGAGCAGCTCGACCGCGTGCTGCACGGCGGCAGGGGACGCGAAGTGCTCGTCGGGGGTGCCGTCGATGACGAGGATGTCGTTGCGCGACCCGTGGGTCTTGGCGATCGGGAGACCAGGCATGATGACCACTTTAACGGCGTGATCCTCCGGCACATTCCCACGCCGCACGACGGCGGGTCAGCGCACCGGAATCCGTCCCCTGCACCCGCGGCACCCCCTCGTACGCAGGGCTTTCAGCGTTCGCCGCCCGGCACCCACAGCACGTCGCCGACCTCCTTGTTGGCCGTGCGCGCGAGGATGAACAGCAGGTCGGAGAGGCGGTTGAGGTAGGTCGCCGTGAGCGGGTTCATGATCTCGCCGTGCTCCTCCAGCGCGGCCCACGTGGAGCGCTCGGCCCGGCGCACCACCGTGCACGCCTGGTGCAGCAGCGCGGCGCCGGGCGTGCCGCCGGGGAGGATGAAGCTGCGCAGCTTGTCCAGCCGCTCGTTGAAGCGGTCGCAGTCGGCCTCCAGCCGGTCGATGTAGAGCTGCTCCACGCGCAGCGGCGGGAACTCGGGCTCGGCGACGACCGGCGTCGAGAGGTCGGCGCCCACGTCGAACAGGTCGTTCTGCACCCGGGTGAGCACCGTGACCAGTTCCTCGTCGAGCCCGCCCAGCGCGAGGGCCACGCCGATCGCCGAGTTGGCCTCGCTGGCGTCGGCGTACGCCGCGATGCGGGAGTCGGTCTTGGGGGCGCGGCTCATGTCCCCGAGTGCCGTGCTGCCCTTGTCGCCGGTGCGGGTGTAGATGCGCGTCAGATTGACCATGGCCCGAGCGTATCGGCGCGCGCGCCGGGCGGAGCAGGGCGTGCGCCGTGACCCCCGGAGTGCCCAACATTTGCGGGGGCGTTGCCGCTCCTTGAGTCCGGGATGGCCGCCGCCTATCTAGGCTGGTCAGCGGCGTTGCTCGAGCCCGTGGGGAGGCACCGCTGATGGGGCAGGAACGGGTGCGGTGGCGGAGCGGCGCACGCGTGCACGGGCTCGGGCCCGGGCCCGGGGAGGCCGTGCACGATGCGGCAGACGTGTTCCGCCCGAGGCCGGCGGGGGAGGGGCCCGCGTCCCTGCCGGCCCCGCGCATGCCGTGCGCGGGCGAGCCCGTCGACTCCGCGACCGGCGGACGCGCGGACGCCGCGCTGCTGCTCCTGGAGTCCTGGGAGGACCGCAACGGCGCGCGCGTCGAGGTCGAGCGCGACGCGGACGGCGCCCCCACGGCGCTGCGCCACTCCGCAGGACACTGCCTCGCCCTCGACACCGAGGACGGCCGCGTCACCGCGCTCAAGCTGCACGGGCCCACGCCCGGGTACGGCGGCGGTTACGGCCCCGGCTACGGGACCGGCCTCGGCATCGGCCCCGGATACGGGCCCGGCTTCGGCACCGGATACGGGCCCGGCTTCGGGACCGGTTACGGCGCGGGCGAGTGCCCACCGGGGGAGCGCGGCACGGTGATCGCGCGCTATGCCTACGACCGCGCGGGCAACCTCGCCGGGGTGACCGACTCCAGCGGCGTGCCGCTGCGCTTCCGCTACGACGGCGAGGGCCGGCTGGTCTCGTGGACCGACCGCACCGGCGCCTCGCTCTCGTACGGCTACGACGCGCGGGGCCGTGTGGTGCGCACCGGGGGCAGCGGCGGGGCGTCCGCCGGGACCTTCGCGTACGACGCCGCCGCGCGCCGCACCGTGCGCACAGGACCGCTCGGCCACCGCACCGTTTTCCGGTACTCGGCGCACGGCCGGGTGACCGAGGAGACCGACCCGCTGGGCCGCACCACCCGCACCGCGTGGGACGAGCGCGGCGAGCGGCCCCTCGCCGTGACCGACCCGCTGGGGCGCACCACCCGGTACGCGTACGACGAGGACGGCGATCTCGTCCGGGTCACCCACCCCGACGGCGCGTGCGAGACCGCCGGGTACGACGCGCGGCGCCGCCCCGTGCGGATCACCGGGCCCGACGGCGCCGTGTGGAGCCACGCCTACGACCTGCGCGGCAACCTGATCTCCAGCACGGATCCGGCGGGCGCCGTGACCGGCCGCGCGTACGACAGGCGCGGGCATCCGACGGCGGTCACCGACGCGGCGGGCGGCATCCGCCGTGTGGTCTGCGACGCCGCGGGGCTGCCGCTCTCGGTGACGGACGAGGAGGGGCACACCACGACCGTGCGCCGGGACGCGTTCGGCCGCGTCGTCGAGCGCACCGACCCGCTCGGCCACCGCATACGGACGGGCTGGACCACGGAGGGCGGGCCCAGTTGGCGAGACGAGTCGGGGGCGGTCACCACGTACGCGTACGACCCGGCCGGGCGCCCGACGCACGCGGCGAATCCGGACGCCGAGGTGTCCTTCGCGTACGACGCGGCGGGCCGGGTGCTCGCGGAGACGGCCGACGGGCGGACCACGACGCACGCGTACGACGTGCTCGGCCGCCGCACGCAGCGCACCACGCCCTCGGCCCTGGCCTCCTCCTGGCGGTACGACGCGCGGCACCGCCCGGTGCGGCTCTCCTCCCCGCACGGCGCGCTGTCCTTCGCGCACGACGCCGCCGGACGGGAGACCGGGCGGCGCGTCGCGGGCGGCCCGGCGGCGCGCGAGGGCACCGGCGTGCGCCTGGCGCAGGACTGGGACGGCGACGGCAGGCTGACCGCGCAGACGGCGGGGGCCGGGTCACGCCTGGTCCAGCACCGCGAATACGCGTACCGCCCCGACGGCTTCCGCGCCGAGGTGCGCGAACTCACCGCCGGCACGCGCCGGTTCGGCCTCGACGCGCTGGGCCGGGTCACCGGGGTGAGCGCGCACGGCTGGACCGAGGGGTACGCGTACGACGCCGCGCGCAACATGTCCCGCGCCTCCGCCCCCGAGCACGGGGCCCCGGGCGTGCGCGACTTCGCCGGCACCCTGCCGCGCAGCGCGGGGCACACGGCCTACGCGCACGACGCGGCGGGACGGCTGGTGCGCCGCACCCGCACCCTGCCGAACGGGCGGCTGCTGACCTGGACCTGCGCCTGGAACGCCGAGGACCGCCCGGTCGCGGTCACCATCCCGGAGGGCGAGCGCCGGCGGTACGCACACGACCCGCTGGGCCGCCGGACCGCCAAGCGCCGCGAGACGGACCCCGCGCGCGGCACCGTCTCCACCTGGGACGGCCCCCGCCTCGCCGAGCTGACCACCGCCGACGGACGGGTGACCACCTGGGACCACGCGCCGGGAACGCACCGGCCGCTGACCCGGACCAGCCACCGGCCGCAGGTACGGGGCACGCCCGCGGTCTCCGGGGCTTCCGCCGCGAGCCCTGCCCTGTGCCCTGCCCTGTGCCCGAGCCTCGTTCCGTGCCCGGGTCCCGGCCCGGGCCCGGCCTCGAACCCGCACGCGTACGTACCGGATCCGCTGGGCCGCACCGGCCCGCCGGGGCTCATACCGGAGGGGACATGACGAGCGGCGGCTTCCGTGCCCTGGAGGAGCAGGCGACCGTCGACGTGCGCGGGATCTACTCCGTTCCCGACGAGCCGGCGGGGGAGGAGACGGAGGGAACACGGCCCGAGGCCGTGGTCTTCGTCCTGGCCGACGGCCGCTCGGTGACGCTCACCTCCACCGCGGACGGGACACTCTCCGCAGCCCTCGGCGGCGCGCGGACGATGCCCGACTGGTGCGTGCCGGCGGAGGACTGGACGCGCAGGAGGCTCCCCGGCCTCCCGGAGAACGAGTCCCCCGGCCGCACGAGCGGCGTCGTGGAGATCACCGGCGAGAGGGGCGCGCGTGTGGGTGTGCTGCTCGCCTTCGAGAGCGTCGTCCTGGAGGTCCGCGCGGGAGAGCCCCTCACGGTCGCGGTGCGCAAGTCCCGCTGAAACCGGCCCGCCGCGCGCCGCGTTGGTCACGTCCCGGCGCCGACCACGCCCGGGGGCGCCTCACGCCCCTGCCCTCCGGAAGACCCGCGAGCCCAGCGTCAGCGACACCAGGGCCAGGGCCGCCGCGACGGCCGCGCCCAGGAGGACCGTGCCGTCCCCGTAGTCGCCGACGAACGCGGCGCGCACTGCGTCCACGAGATAGCGGAACGGCACGACGTGCGAGACCGCGTCGAGCCAGGCGGGCGCGAGGGCCATCGGCAGCAGCACCCCGGAGAGCAGCATCGCGGGCATGTTCACGGAGTTGATCACCGGCGCGAACTCCTGCGGCGAGTTCACCCGCATCGCCAGCGCGTACGAGAGCGAGGCCAGCGAGGCCGCCAGCACCGCGACGAAGACGAAGCCCAGCACCACTCCGGGAAGCGGCGCGCGCAGCCCGAGCGCGAAGCCGGTGAGCACCAGCACCAGGGCCTGGACCAGCAGCACCACGATGTCCCGCAGCACCCGGCCCAGCAGCAGCGCGAGACGGCTCACGGGGGTCACCCGCATCCGCTCGACCACACCCGCGTACTTCTCCAGCAGCAGCGTGAACCCCGCGAACCCCGAGCTGAACAGCCCGAGTTGGACCAGCAGCCCCGGCACCAGGGTCTGCCAGGAGTCCCCGCGGCCGCCCAGCGGCACACCGCGCAGCAGCGGCCCGAAGAAGACCAGGAACAGCATCGGCTGGAGCAGCCCGAAGAGCATCGCGGGACGCGAGCGCGCCGTCTGCCGCAGATAGCGCCCGAAGACGACCCGGGTGTCGGCGAGCAGATGGGGGAGCGGGGTCATGGCGTACGTACCTCCGTGACTCGGACAGGGGTGGGGCGTCGGACCGCGGCGTTCACACCGCGAGGGGCGCGTCCTGCGCGGCGTCCCGCCCGGCCGCGTGCCGCCCGGTGATCGCGACGAAGGCGTCCTGGAGCGAGGCGCCGGGACCGCCGCCGTACGCGCGCTTGAGCTCCTCCGCCGTGCCCTCGGCGACCACCAGGCCCCGGTCGACGATCACCAGCCGGTCGGCGAGCGCCTCGGCCTCGTCCAGGTAGTGCGTGGTGAGGAAGACGGTCATGCCGTGCTCGGCGCGCAGCCCCCGTACGAGGTCCCACAGCGCCGCCCTGCTGCCCGGGTCGAGCCCCGTGGTGGGCTCGTCGAGGAAGAGGACGCCGGGGCGGTGGGTGAGGCCCATCGCGATGTCCAGGCGCCGCCGCTGGCCGCCGGAGAGCGCGGCGCACTTGCGGTCCAGCAGGTCGCGCAGGTCCAGTTGCCCGGCCAACTCCTCGGCGCGCGCGGCGGCTTCGGCCTTGGGCAGCCGGTACAGCCGCGCCTGGGTGGTGAGCTCCTCGCGCACCGAGACGGCCGGGTCGACGCCGCCGGACTGCGCGACGTAGCCGATCCGCCGCCGTACGCCCGCGGGGTCGGCGGCGAGGTCGGCGCCGGCCACGGTCGCGCTGCCGCCGGTGGGCGCGAGCAGGGTGGTGAGCATCCGCAGGGTGGTGGTCTTGCCGGCGCCGTTCGGCCCGAGCAGCCCGAGGATCTCGCCGTGCGCGACGGTCAGGTCGATGCCGCGCACCGCCTCCACGGTGCCGGACTTGGTGGTGAAGCTCCTGGCCAGGCCGGTGAGTTGGAGAGCGGCGCCGGAGTCGGCTGAGGAAGCAGGCATGCGGCCCAGAAAAACAGAGTCTCCCCAAAATTGCAATGTCACCAATTTTTGACCGTGACCAACACGATCTACGATGGCCGCATGGCCAGGCAGCGGAGCAGCGAAGAGCGTGAAAGGGGCGCCGCGGACGTGGCGCACGAGCCCGAGGGGCGGCGGGAGCGCAAGAAGCGCCAGACCCGGCAGCGGCTCTCCGACATCGCCACGGGCCTGATCCTCGAGCGCGGCTTCCACCAGGTGACGATCGCCGAGATCGCGGAGGCCGCCGACGTCTCGGTGAACACGGTCTACAACTACTTCCCCTCCAAGGAAGACCTCTTCTTCGACCGCGCCGAAGAGATGGTGGACCGCCCGTCCCGCCTCGTACGGGAGCGGAGTCACGGGCAGTCGGCGGCCGACGCGGTCCTCGGGCAGCTGCGCGCGGACATCGGCGAACGCGCCGTCTACGCGGGGATGATGGAGGGGTTCGACCGGTTCATGCAGCGCATCCATGAGGCGCCCTCGCTGATGGCGCGGCTCTTCCTGATGCAGCAGCACACCGCCGACCGGCTCGCGCGGACGCTGCGCGCCGAGACCGGGGCCGAAGCGGACGACCCCGTACCGGAGTTGGTGGCGAGCCAGCTCGTCGAGATCGCCAACCTCGTCTTCCGCGATGCCACCCGCGCGCTGGACGGCGGTGGGCGGCCGGCGGACGTGGAGCGCGCCGCGCGCGCCAAGCTGGACGCCTTCGAGAGCCTGACGTCCCCGCGGCTGCTGCGCTATGCCACGCGCGGGGAGACGGGCGCGGAGGCGGGCGCGGAGACCCCGGGCGACGGGGGCTGAGCCGCCCCGGCCGAGCACGCCCCCGTACGCCGGGTGTACCCACGGCCGTACGCCGGGTGTGACCTACGTCCTGTGGGGCGTGACACGCGCCTCCGGCCTCCCCAGGCCGCCCCCGGAGCGGATAAAGTCCGGACCCCGGGGGAGTCATCGGGTGTCAACGCACCGTCAGCGCACGGGCGTACGGGACGGGAAGCCGCGGCGCGCACGCCGCCCGACTCCACGGGAACTGTGTACAGCGCAGCAGCCGCGCGCCGGACCCGTTCCGCGCGGGGCGCACTGGACCGCTTACTACGGCGACTCGGCAGAGTCAGAGCAAGGTGGGTGTAGTCGTGGCGAAGAAGCTCGCCGTCATCGGGGCCGGACTGATGGGCTCCGGAATCGCACAGGTCTCCGCGCAGGCGGGCTGGGACGTGGTGCTCCGCGATGTGACCGACGAGGCGCTGACCCGCGGCACCGACGGAATCAAGGCGTCGTACGAGAAGTTCGCCGCCAAGGGCAAGCTCTCGCAGGAGGACGCCGAGGCGGCGCTCGCGCGGATCACCCCCACCACGGAGCTGGACGCGGTCTCCGACGCCGACATCGTCGTCGAGGCGGTCTTCGAGCAGATCGACGTGAAGCGCGAGATCTTCGCCGCGGTCGACAAGCTGGCGAAGGACGGCGCGGTGCTCGCGTCCAACACCTCCGCGATCCCGATCACCAAGATCGCGGCGGCGACGGACCGCCCCGAGCAGGTCGTCGGCACGCACTTCTTCTCGCCGGTGCCGATGATGGCGCTCTGCGAGCTCGTACGCGGACTCAAGACCAGCGACGAAACCCTCGCCACGGCGCGGGAGTTCGCCGAGTCCGCCGGGAAGACCTGCGTGGTCGTCGAGCGCGACGTGGCCGGCTTCGTCACCACCCGGCTGATCTCCGCGCTCGTCGTGGAGGCGGCCAAGCTGCACGAGTCGGGCGTGGCCAGCGCCGAGGACATCGACACCGCCTGCAGGCTGGGCTTCGGGCACGCGATGGGCCCGCTGGCGACGGCCGACCTCACCGGCGTGGACATCCTGCTGCACGCCACCGAGAACATCTACGACGAGTCGCACGACGAGAAGTTCGCGCCGCCGGAGCTGATGCGGCGCATGGTCGACGCGGGCGACCTCGGCAGGAAGAGCGGCCGGGGCTTCTACCCGCACTGAGAGCGGACCTCCTTCCCCCGACGGGGAACGGACCGGGAACGCCTTCGCCCCCAGGGGTGAAATCGGGACCGGTTCCGCCGCCGGCGGCAACTTCGCCGCCGGTTCGGGAGTCAGTTGTGTAAGGGCATTCGTACGTACGGATGCCCCGGCGGTGACCGCCGGCGCGGGCGGTGACCACTCGGAGCCCGCGGCCGGGGCCGGACGCAAGGACGCGTGCCCGGCACAGGCGGCGGCACGCACGGACCGCGGCGTACGGGGACAGCGCGCGGGACACGGCGCACGGCGCATCGCACGAAGAGGCGCACCGAGAAGCGCACGAAGACCGAGTGCACGAAGACTGAGCGCACGAAGACCGGGCGCACGAAGACCGGGCGCACGAAGACGAAGACAACGACAGCCACACATCCGGGGAGCGGATATGCACATCAGGGGCGACCACGCCGAGCTGGCCGTCGGGGGTCGCCTCGACGTGCGGAGCGCGGCGGACGCCCGTACGGCCCTGCACACCGCGGTCGACAACGGCGTCGGCGATCTCGTGCTGGACCTGGCCGAGCTGGACTCCTGGGACGCCACGGGCCTGGGGGTCATCATGGGGGCGCACCGGCGTGCGGGGCGTTGCGGCAGGCGGCTGGTGCTGCGCGCCGTGCCGCCGCAGATGCAGCGCCTGCTGGTCGCCACCAGGCTGCACCGGATTCTCGCCATCGAGGGTGGTACGGGCGCCGTGGGGGCGCACATTCTCACCAAGTCGTGACGTCTCGCGCGGGGCTCCGGGAGGGGGAGCTCCGCGATACTGAGCCGGGTGACGCGCGTCCGCCAAGGGGTGGGGAAACGGACCGCGCCGCTCACCACACGGGTTAATGGGGGGCATTGACGATGGTTCAGCACGGGGCACCACACGAGCGCGAACACGGCAATGGCGGCAAGGACAACGGGGGCAGCGGGGCCGACGGCGCCCCGGCGGGCGGCGGCATACCGAACGGCGGCATGGCGGGCGGCGTATCGGGCGGTGGCGTATCGGGCGGCGGGGGACTCGCCCGCGCCGTCCAACTCCTCGCGGGCCCCTACCTGCTGACCGTCAACCCGGTCGACGGCAGCGAGATCGAACCCTGCCCGCCGGGCGAACTCCCGGGCAGGCCCGAGAAGCTGGCCCCCGACGAGCGCCCCGAGCAGGGCTGCGCGGCGGCGCCCACGGGCGGAACTCCGGCCGCCGCCCGGCCGTTACCCGTACTCGAGCGTGAGGAGGAGTGCGAGGAGCTGGCGCGGCTGCTCGCGCAGGGCCGTTCCGTGCGGCTCACGGGTCCCGCGGGTTCGGGGCGCAGCACCCTGCTGGACGCGGTCGCCGGGCGGGTCGCGGCCCTCGCGCCGGACGGCCTCGTACGGCTGAGCGGCTATCGGCGCACGCCGGACGACCTGCTGCACGACCTGTTCGCCGCGGTGCACGAGGCTCCGTTGTACCGGCCTGGCGAGGGCGAGTTGGCCGGCGCCCTGCAGACGGTCGGCGCCGTGGTGCTCGTCGACGACCTGGAGTTCGGCGGGGAGGGGCTGGGGCGGCTGCTGTCCGCGACGCCGGAGTGCGCCTTCCTGCTCTCGGCCACCCCGGAGGTCCCCGCGCCGCCCGCCGACGCACCGGTCGCCGAGGTCTTCCTCCCCGGCATCAGCAGGAACGCCGGGCTCGAATTGCTGGAGCACGCCGTGCGCCGCCCGCTGACGGACGCCGAGGCGGACTGGGCGGCCGACCTGTGGTTCGAGACCGAGGGCCTGCCGCTCCGCTTCGTGCAGGCGGCCGCGGTGCTGCGCGCGGGCGGGGCGCCGGAGGGCACACCGGCGCAGGGCCTGGCGGACGCGGCGGCGCGCGGCCTGGGCGACCCGGCCCGCGAGGCCCTGCGGTACGCCCTCGCGCTCGACGGCGAACTCCCGCACCACACCCACCTCCCGGCCCTGGTCGGCGACCCGCGCGCGGACGAGGCGGTCGCGGAGCTGGCGGCGTCCGGGCTGGTCACGGCGGCCGACGGGCACTACAGACTGGCGGACGGCGTCCCCGTCGAGCTGGCCACCGCCGGGTACGCGGCGGGCGCGGCACACCGCGCGCTCACCGCGGCGCGGCACTACGCGTTCTGGGCGGGCCACCCCTCGGTGCCGCCCGAGCGGGTCGCGGCCGAGTCGGAGGCGGTGCTCGCCGCCGTGCGCGGCGCCCAGCGCGGCGGCAACCCGAGCGTCGCCGTGCTGCTGTGCCGCACGGCGGCCCCGGTGCTGGCGGCCGGGCTGCGCTGGGGCGCCTGGGAGAGGGCGCTGCGGTACGGGGCCGAGGCCGCCGAGACCGCGGGCGAGGTCGCCGAGGAGGCGTACTTCCGGCACGAGTCGGGGGTGCTCGCCCTGTGCGAGGGCGAACCAGGGCGTGCGAAGGGCCAGTTGGAGCGGGCCTTAGGGCTCCGCGAGGCGCTGGCCGACCAGCGCGGCGCGGTCGCGGGACGGCGCGCGCTGGCACTGGTGCGTGACCTGCTGGGCGGCACGGCGGGGGTTCGTACGGGGGCGGGCCCGGCCGAGGAGCCGCACCCGGCGACGGAGGTCTCGCCCCCTGTGTCCCCCGGCGTCTCGCAGGCGTACGCGGAGACGGTCTCGGCCGACGAGTCCTCGCTCCCTCCGGCCGAGGGCGCCTGGCCGGCGGGCGGCGCGGCGGAGCAGGAGGTGGCGTTCGGCGCCGAGCCCCCGACCCGGGGTCTCGCGGTACGCGGCACCCGCCGCAACCTCATCGCCGCCGGCGCCGGCGCGCTGCTCGCCGCGGTGCTGGGCACGGTGGTCACGCTCGGCAACATGTCGCACGGCGGCGACAAGCCGGCGGAGCGCGTGAAGCCCGAGCACTCCGCCTCCCAGCAGGGCGGCGACAACGACCTCACCGCCGACCGCCCCGGCGCGGGCTCGGGCGGCACAGGTTCGGGCAACGACACCCTGACAGGCTCCACGAGCAGGCCACGCGAGGCCCCGGCCGGCGGCTACGGGAGCAGGACCCCCGGCAGGGACGGCAGCTCCTCCCACCGGCCCCCGAACGGCGACGCCGCGACGGGCACCGGCACGACCGGCGGCACCGGAGGCTCGGGCACCTCGGGCGGCGCTTCCGGCGGCAGCACGGGCGGCCACGGAGGCGGCACCGGCGGCGCCAACGGCGGCGGTACGGGCGGAGGTTCCGGCACAGGCGGCTCGGGCACGGGCGGCTCGGGCAGCGGCGGTTCCGGCAGCGGTGGTTCGGGTACCGGCGGTCCCACCACGGGCGGCCCCACGACGGGCGGTCCGACCACGGGTGGCCCCACGACGGGTGGCCCAACGACCGGCGGCCCGACAACGGGTGGCCCGACGACCGGCGGCCCCACCACGGGTGGCCCGACAACGGGCGGCACCCCGACCGGCGGCCAGACCACAGCAGGCACGACCCCGAGCAGCACGGGAACGCTGGGCTCGACCCCGACAACAACAACGACGCGCTAGACGGTCACAAACTCCTCCGCCGCGGCGGAAAGCACCCACAGCAGAAGCGGCCGGCGGTCAAAGCCCGGCCCGCACACACGTCAGCGCCCCGGGCTCCCAAGCCACAAAGCAAGCAATCACGCAAAGGGGCCCCGGGGCGCCGCCCGGCGACGCGCCAGCCGCCAACACACTCACTCCGCCGCAGCGGAAAGCACCCACAGCAGAAGCGGCCGGCGGTCAAAAGCCAACCGTCACCACGAGGCCCCGGGCTCCCAAGCCACGAAGCACGCAGCAAGCAATCGCTCAAAGGGGGCCCGGGGCGCAGCCCCGAAAAGGGGGCGCTCAGGGGGCACCCCTGAGCGCAAGGCAACCGGAGCGGAACGGGGGCGGCTCAGAACAGCCGCAGCTTGTCGTCGTCCACCCCGCGCAGCGCGTTGTAATCCAGCACCGCGCACTCGATCCCGCGGTCCTCCGCCAGCACCCGCGCCTGCGGCTTGATCTCCTGCGCGGCGAAGACGCCCTTGACCGGGGCCAAGTGCGGGTCGCGGTTGAGGAGTTCCAGGTAGCGGGTGAGCTGCTCCACGCCGTCGATCTCGCCGCGCCGCTTGATCTCCACGGCCACCGTCGTACCGTCCGCGTCCCGGCCCAGGATGTCCACGGGCCCGATCGCCGTCTGGTACTCCCGGCGGATCAGGCTCCAGCCCTCGCCCAGCGTCTCCATGCGGTCGGCGAGCAGCTCCTGGAGGTGCGCCTCCACGCCGTCCTTGATCAGGCCGGGGTCGACGCCGAGTTCGTGCGAGGAGTCGTGCAGAACCTCCTCCATGTGGATGATCAGCTTCTCGCCGGCCTTGTTCTCCACCGTCCACTTGGCCGCGGCCTCGCCCTCGCCGTCCGCCTCCTTGAGGGTGCAGGGCGGCGACATCCAGTTGAGGGGCTTGTAGGCGCGGTCGTCCGCGTGCACGGAGACCGAGCCATCGGCCTTCACCAGGATCAGCCGGGGGGCCGAGGGAAGATGAGCGGTGAGCCTGCCCGCATAGTCGACGGAGCAGCGCGCGATGACGAGACGCATGGTCGGAAACGCTACTGGACATCCGGCATCGGACGCGATTCGCCCCCGGCCCCGGTCACCCGTCGGCGAGGGCGCGGCGCACCTCGGCACCCGTACGCCGTCGAGGCGCCCCCGCAGGCAACCGGAAGCCGTCGGCCGCGCGGGCGGCAAATCCCCTGTTTCCGGAGGCATTTCCCCCGGGCACGCCGGGGATCGTGGCATGACAGGCCAACGGATGGCCGATGTATGTCCATTCCCCTGAAGCGGAGTCCGTCAGCCCTTACCGTGAGAGGACGGGGCGTCGCCGTCCGGGTATGCGTGACTACGCCGCGCGGTGGGCCTCGTACGGTCCGGAAGATCCCGCGCTCTCGGGATCGCGAGAGGAGAACCCATGTCGCTCGACGTCTCACCGGCCCTTCTGGAGCAGGCCGAGCGAGGCGATGTCGACGAAGCGTCCTTCGTCGACTGCGTCCGTACATCCCTCCCCTTCGCGTGGGAGATGGTCAGCTCACTAGTGGCCCAACTCAAGGTGGACGGAGGCGAGTTCGCCGACAACCAGACGCCGCCTCCGGACGAACAGGCGCGCGGCCAACTGCTGCGTGCCATGGCGAGTGACGCGATACGTGGTGCGCTGGAGCGGCACTTCGGTGTGCGTCTCGCCTTCCAGAACTGTCATCGCGTCGCCGTCTTCCCCCTGGACGCCTCGGCCGATGACCGGCTGGCCCGCTTCACCTCGATCCGCGGCCAGCTTCTCAACCAGTCCCCGGAGCTGCGTGACTGCTGATCCGGAGGGCTGAAAGGCCCGTCCCGGTCCGCCGGGGCACCGCGCGGCCAGGCCCTCCTGGCCGGGCACGCCCCGGCGGCCGGGACACCGCTCCCTCGCGCAGCCGTGTCCCCCCTCGGCTCGCGGGAGGGCCCGCCCTTCACGGCAGCCCGGCTCTCACGAAAGCTCGGCCCGACCTTCAGGACAGCTCCCTCAGGACAGCTGGGGCAGCACCTCTTCGCCCAGCCGCTGCACATTGCGCTGGGTCCCCACGAGATCGCCCGAGCCCTCGGTGAGCAGCGCGAAGCGGGTGATCCCGGTGCGCTCCGAGGTCGCGGCGAGCCGGTCGGCGCACAGCTTCGGCGTGCCCACCGGGTGCAGGTCGCAGAGCAGCTCCGTATAGGCGACAGGGTCGCGCATGGAGCGCTGGCGGCCGTCGACGGTGCGGTGCGCGCCGAGCCCCTGCCGCAGCCAGCCGGGCATGGCCTTGGCCAGCGCCTCCCTGGCGTCCTCCGTGGTGTCCGCGATCTGGCCGACGCCGGCGGAGACGTGCTGGGCCGCGGCGCGCTCGACGGTCTCGGCGGAGTGCCCCGCCTCCCGCACCTCGCGCTGCCACAGCGCGACGACCTCGGCCTTCTCCTCGTCGCCGCAGTGCATGCCGAGCAGCATCGGCAGCGCGTGCCGCGCGGCCAGGCGCACCGAATTCGGCGAGGTGCAGGCGACCACGACCGGCGGCCCGTCGGACGCGCCGAGCCCGGGAAACGGTTCGTCGGCGCGCGGGACGACGTCGACCTCGCGGAAGGCGTACCGCTCGCCGTCGGTGCCGACCCGCGGCTCGCGCAGCCAGCGCAGCAGCAGGTCCAGCGACTCGGGGAAGCCCTTCTCATACGCCGGCAGGCCGCCGCCGAAGACCTCCAGGTCGACCCACGGGCCGCCGCGGCCCACGCCGAGCGTGAAGCGGCCGCCCGAGGTGAGGTGCAGCAGCGCGGTCTGCTCGCCGAGCGCCACCGGGTGGTGGTTGGGCAGGACGGAGACGGCCGTGCCGATGCCGATCCTGCGGGTGCGGCCGAGGAGCAGTCCGGCCAGCGTCACGGCGGAGGGGCAGACGCCATACGGAACGAAGTGGTGCTCGGCCAGCCAGGCCGAGTCGAGGCCGAACTCCTCCGCCGCCTCCACGGTGCTCACCGCCCGGTGCAGCGCCTCCCCCTGGCCCTGGCCGGGGAACTGCGCGCCCAGAACGAAAACTCCAACTCGCATGTCCTTCCCCCTCCTTGGAGTGCGACTCACGTCTCCCCCTACAGGCAATAACGTCTGACACGTGCCAAAGGCACGGCAACCGGGGGAGCTCTTCCGATGAAACGGAAAGTTCCTTCCGCCCGCCTCCCGACCGCTCACCGCCCGACCGCTCACACCCGCGCCGCCGCCCGTGGTCTGACGTGAGCGGAGCCTCGGCGGATGCGTAGGCTGGTGCCGTCATCGGCCACGCCCGTGCCGTACGTACGCCGACTTGTCGAGGTGCCCTGTGTCCCCGCGTCGTAACCGCCCGCGAGGCGGTGCCGCCTCATCCCGTCCGTCCGCCGCACGGCGCGGCGAGGGCGAGGAGGGACAGGACAGGTACGGGCTGCAGAACACCGTGGAGTGGCGCGGCGAGGAGTGGTCGGTGCGCCAGATCAGCGGCGGCGCGGCGGCCAAGCACTACCGCTGCCCCGGCTGCGACCAGGAGATTCCGCCCGGCGTCCCGCATCTGGTGGCCTGGCCGGCGCACGGCGACGGCGACGACAGACGGCACTGGCACAAGGCGTGCTGGAACGCGCGGGACCGCAGGGGCGCACGGCTCCAGCGGTCCCGCAACGCTCCCCGCTACTGACCCGCGCGGCCGCGGCGGACGCGGGGGCACCGGAATTACGCCGATGGCATACGCGCGCCGTCATGCAGCGCGCCCCGTGCGCGGGCCCGCTCAGGCGTCCCTGCGCTTGAGCACCGCATACCCGGCGACGAGCGCCGCCGCCGTCCAGACGATCAGGATGAGCAGCCCGCCCCACGGCCCGTACGGCCGGTCCAGGGACTCGGGCAGCACCGCCATCACGGCCGTGCCGGCCTGGTCGGGGAGGTACTGGGCGACCTTCTTGGTGGCGGGGACGTTGTCGAGGATCGTGGACACCAGGAAGAAGAACGGCATCAGGATCGCCAGCGTGAGCAGCGGGCTGCGCAGCACGAAGGCGACGCCCATGGAGAACAGCGCGATCAGCGCCATGTAGAGCCCGCCGCCGAACACCGCGCGCAGCACTCCGGGATCGCCCAGGTCCGCCCCGTAGTCGCCGAGCATCGCCTGGCCGACGAAGAAGCTGAGGAAGCTGGTGACCAGCCCGACGACCAGCACCAGCAGGGTGGTGACGGCGATCTTGCAGGCCATGAACGTGCCGCGCTGCGGCACGGCCGACAGCGAGCTGCGGATCATGCCGGTGCTGTACTCGGCCGACACCGACATGACCCCGAAGGCGATCATCGCCAACTGCCCGAGGCCCATCCCGGCGAAGCTGGTGAAGGTCGGGTCGAAGGACATCCGCTGCACGGGGTGCATGTCCTGCACCTGGGAGCGGGTGAAGTAGCAGATCACCCCGGCCAGCACGGTCGTCGCCAGGAACGCCGTCAGCAGCGTCCACGGCGTGGACCGCACCGTGCTGACCTTGGTCCACTCCGAGCGCAGAACCCGCGTCGCATGCGCCATCGTTCAGCGCTCCTTCCGCCCGCGTCCCTTGTCCCAGCCGGCGCCCCATGCGGCGCCGCCGGCCCCGCTCCCGTCCTGTGCGGCCTGCGGGGCGGGGGAGGCGCCAGGATCCGGCGCCGCGTGCGCGTGGTATTCCACGGACCCCGCGGTCAGCCGCATGAACGCCTCTTCCAGCGAGGCCCGTTGGGGGCTCAGCTCGTGCAGCACCACCTGGTGCTGGGAGGCCAGTTCGCCGATCCGCGCCGACTCCACGTCCTCCGCCTCCAGGACGTCCTCGGCCACCGTCACCGGCGCGATGCCCTCTCGGCGCAGCGCCTCCCGCATGCCCTCGGGCTGCGGCGTACGAATGCGTACGTAGGTGCGGGAGTTGGCCGCGATGAAGTCCGCCATCGACGTGTCGGCGAGCAGCCTGCCCTGGCCGATCACCACCAAGTGCTCGGCGGTCAGCGCCATTTCCGACATCAGGTGCGAGGAGACGAACACCGTGCGGCCCTCGGCCGCGAGCCGCTGCATCAGCGTGCGGATCCAGTGGATGCCCTCGGGGTCGAGCCCGTTGACCGGCTCGTCGAACATCAGGATCCGCGGATCGCCGAGCAGCGCCTGCGCGATGCCCAGCCGCTGGCCCATGCCGAGCGAGAAGCCCTTCGGCCGCTTCTTGGCGACCTGCGTGAGCCCCACCAGGTCCAGCACCTCGTCGATGCGGCGGCGCGGAACGCCGTTGGACTGCGCCATGCACAGCAGGTGGTGGTACGCGCTGCGGCCCGGGTGCACGGCCTTCGCCTCCAGCAGCGCGCCGATGTGGTGCAGCGGCTCCTGGAGCTGGTCGTACCGCTTGCCGTCGATGTGTACGTCGCCGCTGGTGGGGCGGTCGAGGCCGAGCATCATGCGCATCGTCGTGGACTTCCCCGCGCCGTTCGGCCCCAGGAACCCGGTGACGATGCCGGGGCGCACGGTGAAGGAGAGCCCGTCCACGGCGGTCTTCTCCCCGTACCGCTTCGTCAGGCCGCGCAGTTCGATCACAGCAGCGACGGTAAGCGCAGGACAGGGGGCCCGCGACTCGGGAGGCCGTGGCCGGCCGCGGGGCGCACGCCGCGTGACCCCGACACCCCGCGTGACCCCCGCACACCCCGCACGCGGCACAACGCGCGGCGGGGACCGGTCACGTGTGTGCCGGTCCCCGCCGCGCGGAGAAGCTGGGCCGCCAGGGACCTCAGGATGCTGCTGTGCTCAGCGGGACTGCTGCGCGGGAACCCCGCGCGTGGTCTCCTCGGCCGCGGCCTCCTCGCCGCCCTGCTGGGCGCCGGCGGCCGCCGCGGCGCCGGTGAGCGTGGCCAGCATCTCGCGCACGTTGGTGAGCTGTGCGTTGATGCTGTCGCGGCGGTTGGTGAGGGCCGCGAGCTCGCGCTCGGACTCGCTGCGGACCCGGTCGGCCTTCGCGTTCGCGTCGGCGACGATGTCCTCGGCCTGCCGCTGCGCGGTCTCCACCGTCTGGCGCGCGCGCCGCTCGGCGTCCGTGCGCAGCTTCTCGGCCTCCAGGCGGAGCTGCTCGGCGCGGTGCTCGATCTCGGCGAGGCGCTTCTCCGCCTTCGCCTGACGGGACGCCAGGTCGCGCTCGGACTGCTCGCGCCGCTTGGCGAGGTTGGTCTCGAAGTCCGCCGCCGCCTGCGCCGCCTTGGCCCGGGTGTCCTCGAAGAGCGAGTCGGCCTCCTCGCGCTTGGACTGGGCGTCCTTCTCGGCCTCCGAACGCAGCGACGACGCCTCGCCCTTGGCCTTCTCGACGATGCGCGCGCCCTCGTCCTCGGCCTTCGCCTTGCGCTCGGCGGCGAACGCCTCGGCGTCGTTGCGCACCTGCTGGGCGGCGCCCTCGGCGAGCTCGCGGTGCTGCTCGGCAGCCTTCCGCGCCTCGTCCCGCAGGTCCTTGGCCTCCTCCTCGGCGAGGCGGAGGATCTTCTCGACGCGGGCGCCGAGGCCGGCGTACGACGGCTCGCTGTCGTTCACCTGGGCCTGGGCGTTCTGCGTCTCGAGGTGGAGCTCCTCGATGCGCTTTTCCAGGGATGTGATCCGGGCCAGTGCGCTGTCACGGTCGGCGACGAGCTTCGCGATGCGGTCGTCAACCTGCCCGCGGTCGTAACCACGCCGCACGAGCTCGAAGCCGTAGGGGGAGGAAGTGTCGCTCATGAGGTTCCTGTCGAGTCAGCCGGGTGTGTCAGACGGGGAGTGATAGAGGGAATCCTAGGGGCCTGAGCGGCGTGGCAGCGAGCCATTGCGGGTTTGCTGTGCAGAATGCTCGCTCGTTCGAGTGGCTAACTGCCGGAGTCCTTGCCACCCGAACGGGCCGAACCGGCACCAACCCCCGCCTTGACACCGCCATTTGACCCGTTGTCGGCACCGCCCTTCTTTCCTCCGCCGCTCGCGCCGTCCTTGCCGCCCGCGGGCGACTCGAAGGACTCCAGCGCCTCCAACACGTCCTGGACGCGGGAGATTTCGGCGTTGATGTCCTCCTGGCGCCTTACGAGCAGGTCGAGTTCGCGCTGTCCGGCGTCGACCGTGGAGCGCGCTTCCTCCTCCGCGTCCTTGCGCGTGCGCTCGGCCTCGCTGAGCATCGCGGCCTTCTTCTGCTCGGCCTCCTTGAGCAGCCCCTCGGCCTTCTTCACGGCCGCGATGCGGACCTTGCCCGCCTCCGCGTTCGCCTCGTTGACCATCTCGGTGGCCTTCTCCTCGGCCTCGCGGAGCTGCTCCTCGGCGGCCTTGACGAGCTGGTCGCAGCGCTCGCCGGCGTTCTGCATGGCTTCGGCGGACTCCCGGCGTGCCCGCTCGTGCAGCTCCTCGACCTCGCCCTCGATGCGGGCCCGCAGCTCCTCGGCGCGCTCCCTTATCGCGGAGGCGTCGTTGCGCGCCTCCTCCAGCATCGTGTTGGCGTCCGAACGGGCCTTCTCGACCAGCTCCCGGCTCTCCTCCGTCGCCTCGGCCACCAGCCGCTCGGACTCCTTGCGTGCCGCGCCGACCATCTGGTCCGCCTGCTCCTCGGCGGCGGTCTGGCTGCGCAGCGCCTCTTCCTGGGCCTGCGTGACCAACTGGTCGGCCTGCTCGGCCGCTTCGCTCCGCTTCTTCGACGCGGCCTGCCGCGCCTCGTCCAGCAGCCGGTCCGACTCCTCGCGGGCCTCGGCGCGCACCTGCTCGGACGCCTCCTGGGCCTCCGCGCGCAGCCGCTCCGACTCCTGCTGCGCCTCGGCGTGCAGCCTGTCGGACTCCTGCTGGGCCTCGGTGAGCCGGCGCTCGGACTCCTCGTGCGCCTCGGCGCGCACCTGCTCGGACTCCTGCTGGGCCTCGCTGCGCAGCCGCTCCGACTCCTCGGAAGCCTCCGTACGCAGGCGCTCGGACTCCTCCGACGCCTCCGTGCGCAGCCGGTCGGCCTCGGCGCGGGTGCGCTCGGCCTCCTCCAGCGCCTCGGCAACGGTGCGCTCGGCCAGCGCCTTGGCCGCGTCGGTCTCCTCCTTGGCCTCGGCGCGCAGCGCGGAAGCGGCCTCCTCGGCCTCGGTACGCGTACGCGTCGCCTCGTCCTCGGCGGCGGCCCTCTGCTCGGCGATCTCCGCCTCGGCCTGCTCGTGCAGCCCGGCCACCGAGTCCCGCACCTGCTGCGCGGTCTCCTCGGCCGCCGACACCAGCTCGGCGGCCCGGCGCTCGGCCTCCTCGACCAGGCGCTCGGCCTCGGCCTGCGCCTCCTCGACCCGCTGGCGCGCGGAGGAGAGCAGCTCCTCGCTCTGCTCGCGGGCCGCGGTGCGCTCCTGATGCGCCTCGTCGCGCGCCGACGCCAGGGCCTCCTCGGCCTCCCGGTGGCGCCGCGCCGCCTCCTCCTGCGCGTCCGAAAGGGCCTGCGCGGCCTCGGCGTTGGTGCGCTCGGCCGCCGCGTTGGCCTCGGCGCGCACCCGCTCGGCGGTCTCCTGGGCCTCGGTGCGCAGCCGCTCGGCCTCGGCCGCCGCCTCGCTGCGGAGCTGTACGACGTACGCCTCGCCCTCGGCGCGGGTCTCCGAGGCCTCCGAAGTGGCCTCCGTGCGCAGCCGCTCGGCCTCCTCCTCGGCCTGCTGCTGGAGCGTGCGGATCCGCTCGGCCGACTCGGTGCGCAGCCGCTCGGTCTCCTCGCGTGCCTCCTCGCGCAGCCGCTCCGCCTCGGTGCGGGCCTCGGTCAACTCCCGCTCGGCGCCCTCGACTTTCTCCTGCGCCTCGGCGTGCAGCCGCTCCAGCTCGGCCGCGGCCTCCGCCCTGCGGGCCTCGGCCGCCTGCTCGGCCTCCTCGCGGACCCGGCGCCCGGCCTCGTCCGCCTCGGCGCGGGTCTGCTCGGCCTGCTCCTCGGCCCCGGCGCGCAGCTCCTCGGCCTCGGCCCTGGCGCGCTCCAGCGCCTCCTCGGCCTGGGTGCGCAGCGCGGTGGCGCGCTCGATGGCCTCGGTGCGCACCCGCTCGCTCTCGTGCGCCGCGTCGGTGCGGGTCTCCTCGGCGTCCGACTTGGCCTTCGCCAGCAGCTCCTCGGCGCGGCTCGCGGCCTCCTCGACCTTCTCCACGGCCTCGCGGCGGGCCTCGCCGCGGATCCGCTCGCCCTCCTCGACGGCCTCGGAGCGCAGCTGCTCGGCCTCGCCGCGCAACCGCCGTGCCTCCTCCTGGAGTTCGACGGTCTTCTCGCGGTACTCCTTCGTGTCGTCCTTGGCTGCGCCCTTGAGCTGCTCGGCCACGTCGTGGGCCTCGCTGCGCAGCCGGTCGGCCTCCTCCTCGGCCTCCTTGCGGAGCCGCTCGGCCTCCTCGTTGGCCGCCTTGGTGGTGGCCTGGGCCTCCTCGGACGCCTTGTTCAGCACGTCCTCGGCGGTGCGCGCGGCCTCCGCGAGCTGGTTGGCCGACTCCTCCGCCGTCTTGGCGCGGGCCTCCTCCTTGGCCTCGGCGATCAGCCGCTCGGCCTCCGTGCGCGCGTCCTCGCGGAGCTGCTCGGCCTCGGCCTTGATCGCCTCGGACTCCTTGGTGGCCTCCGAGACCATGCGCGCGACCTCGCCCTTGGCGGTGCGGGTGCGCTGCTCGTTCTCCGACTCGGCGTCCGCGAGGCGCTTGGCGGCGGCCTCCTCGGCCTCCGTCATCTTCTGCTCGGCCTCGGTGCGCGCCTCGCGCAGCGCCGTCTCGGCCTCCTGCATGCGCTGCTCGGCCTTGCGGACCAGCTCGGCCGCCTCGCGCCGGGACTCCTCGGACTGCGTGGTGGTGCTCGTACGCAGCTGCTCGGCGTGGTCGGTGGCCTCCTGGGCCTGGGTGGAGGCGGCGCTCAGCAGGCGCTCGGCGTCGCTGCGGGCGCGGCGCATGATCGCCTCGGCCTCGCTGCGGGCGTTCTCGGCCTCGCTGCTCAGCCGGGCGCGGGCCTCCTCGGTCAGGCGCTGGGCCTCGGCGCGCGCCTCGGACAGCGACTGCTCGGCCTCGGCCCTGGTCTCCTCCATGAGCCGCTGGGCCTGCTGCTCGGTGCGGGCGCGGAGCTGCTCGGCCCACTGCACGTTCTCATTGACGTGCGCCTCGACCGAGGAGCGGCGGTCGGCCAGCTCCTGGTCGAGCTGCTGCCTGCGGCGCACGGCCTCGGCGTGCAGCTCGGACTCCAGCTGCGCCTGGCGCTCGGCCTGCTCCTGCAGCAGCGACTGCGTCCTGGCGCGGGCATCGCGAAGCTCGCGCTCCGCGTCGGCGCGCATCTGGTCGGCCTGCATCTGCGCGTTCCGCAGAAGCTGCTCGGCCTGCTGCGACAGGTTGTCGTACCCGGCCGGGCGCGTGGCGAGCGTGCGGCGCGCCTCGTGCAGCTTGGCGCGCAGCACTTCGACCTGGTAGCCGAGGTCTTCGGCGTGCTGTACAGCCTTCTCCCGCTCCTTCTTCAGCCGCTCCATCTCGGCCTCGAACTGCGAGAGGTGGTCGTCAGCCTCGTAGCGGTCGTAGCCCCGCACTGCGCGGTCCCATCCGTCCCCTGGTCGTGGTGAAGGTGAACTGGCCCATCGTGCAAATGGTGTCAGATCATCGGCGGAACGTGGACCGAGCCCCTGCCCGGGACCCCCTGTCGAAGGCGAGGGTCCGCCCCGGCCGAGTGGTCACTCTACCGGCCCGGGAAGCGGACGTCAGTGGTCCTATGTGCCCGGGGGACCCGAGGGGCAGAGGTGATCGTCTCGGTCGGGTGCGCCGCGGCCGCGCCGCTCAGTCCTCCTGCGCCCGCAGGGACTCGGCGGATGTGACCAGTTCCGTGAGCACACCGTGGCAGTCCTTCGGGTGCAAGAAGGTGATGCGGGAGCCCATCGAGCCCGTGCGGGGCTCGTCGTAGAGGACGCGTACGTCCTTGTCGCGGATGGACTCGGACTCGGCGTCCACGTCCTCCGTGCCGAAGGCGATGTGGTGGACGCCCTCGCCGTTCTTGGCCAGCCATTTCCCGACGGCCGAGTCCTCCCGTACGGGCTCCAGGAGCTGGAGGTAGGAGGCGCCGCCGTCGTCGGTGCCGTTGATGCGCAGCATCGCCTCGCGCACCCCCTGCTCCTCGTTGACCTCGGTGTGGAACACCGTGAAACCGTAGGTCCGGGAGTAGAAGTCGACGGTCCGCTCCAGGTCGAAGCAGGCGATCCCGATGTGGTCGATCCGCGTCAGCATGGAGACAAGTGCAGCCCCTGCGGGCGCGGTTACGCAACGTGCGCACGGTCACACCGACCGACCGGTGACCTCGGCCCGTACTGCTCAGTACATTGGCGATAACCCTCGTTAACTCCCGCTCGAACCTTCGAAGGGACCCTCATGACCGCCACGTCCAGCACCACCTCCGTGATCGTCTCCGGCGCGCGCACCCCGATGGGGCGGCTGCTGGGGTCCCTGAAGTCCTTCTCCGGCGCCGACTTGGGCGGCTTCGCCATCAAGGCCGCGCTGGACCGGGCCGGCATCGGCGGCGACCAGGTCGAGTACGTGATCATGGGCCAGGTGCTCCAGGCCGGGGCCGGCCAGATCCCGGCGCGGCAGGCCGCCGTGAAGGCCGGCATCCCGATGAACGTGCCCGCGCTCACCGTCAACAAGGTGTGCCTCTCGGGCCTCGACGCGATCGCGCTGGCCGACCAGCTCGTGCGCGCCGGGGAGTTCGACGTGGTGGTCGCGGGCGGCCAGGAGTCCATGAGCAACGCGCCCCACCTGCTGCCCAAGTCCCGTGAGGGGTACAAGTACGGCGCGGTCGAGATGCTCGACTCGATGGCGTACGACGGGCTGACCGACTCCTTCGAGAAGGTCGCCATGGGCGAGTCGACCGAGCGGCACAACACGCGGCTCGGCATCGAGCGGCCCGAGCAGGACGAGTTCTCCGCGCTCTCGCACCAGCGGGCCGCCGCCGCGCAGAAGAACGGCACGTACGAGGCCGAGATCACCCCCGTGGAGATCCCGCAGCGCAAGGGCGACCCGGTCCTGTTCAGCAAGGACGAGGGCATCCGCGGCGAGACCACGGCCGAGTCGCTGGGCAAGCTGAAGCCCGCGTTCGCCAAGGACGGGACGATCACGGCCGGTTCGGCCTCGCAGATCTCCGACGGCGCCGCCGCCGTCGTGGTGATGAGCAAGGTCAAGGCCGAGGAGCTGGGCCTGGAGTGGATCGCCGAGGTCGGCGCGCACGGCAACGTCGCGGGCCCGGACAACTCCCTCCAGTCGCAGCCCTCCAACGCGATCCAGCACGCGCTCAAGAAGGACGGCCTGGGCGTCTCCGACCTCGACCTGATCGAGATCAACGAGGCGTTCGCCGCCGTCGCCGTGCAGTCAATGAAGGACCTCGGGGTCGACACCGAAAAGGTGAACGTCAACGGCGGGGCGATCGCGCTCGGCCACCCGATCGGGATGTCCGGCGCGCGTATCGTGCTGCACCTGGCGCTGGAGCTGAAGCGCCGGGGCGGCGGCACCGGGGCGGCGGCGCTGTGCGGCGGCGGCGGTCAGGGCGACGCGCTGATCGTCAAGGTGCCCGGGAAGTAGGCGCAGGGGCACGTTCCGGCGCCGGAGAGGTGCGGCTCCCGGCGCCGGACGGCCGGTGCGGTTCAGCGCGTGCGGCGGCGGTTCGCCGGGTACGCGAGCGGATACGAGAGCGAGGAGCGCGGCACGCATGGCGGTGGACGTCCCCGAACTGGTGGCCCGGGCGCGTGAGGGGCAGCCGCGGGCGGTGGCCCGGCTGATCTCCCTGGTGGAGGGCGCGTCTCCGCAGTTGCGCGAGGTGATGGCGGAGCTGGCGCCGCGCTGCGGGAACGCGTTCGTGGTGGGCATCACCGGGTCGCCCGGTGTCGGCAAGTCGACCTCGACCTCGGCCCTGGTCTCCGCGTACCGGCGCGCGGGCAAGCGGGTCGGCATCCTCGCCGTCGACCCCTCCTCGCCGTTCTCCGGCGGCGCGCTGCTGGGCGACCGGGTGCGGATGGGCGAGCACGCCTCCGACCCCGGGGTCTACATCCGCTCCATGGCCACCCGCGGCCACCTGGGCGGGCTCGCCTGGGCGGCCCCGCAGGCGGTGCGGGTGCTGGACGCGGCCGGGTGCGACGTGATCCTCGTGGAGACCGTGGGCGTCGGGCAGAGCGAGGTGGAGATCGCCGCGCAGGCGGACACCAGCGTGGTGCTGCTCGCGCCGGGCATGGGCGACGGGATCCAGGCGGCCAAGGCCGGGATCCTGGAGATCGGCGACGTCTTCGTGGTCAACAAGGCCGACAGGGACGGCGCCGACGCCACCGTGCGGGAGCTCAACCACATGCTGGGGCTCGGCGAGGCGCGGGAGGCCGGCGACTGGCGGCCCTCCGTCGTGAAGACCGTCGCGGCGCGGGGTGAGGGCGTCGACGAGGTCGTGGAGGCGCTGGAGAAGCACCGTGCGTGGATGGAGGAGCACGGGGTGCTCACGGAGCGGCGGGCCGCGCGGGCCGCGCGGGAGATCGAGACGATCGCGGTGACGGCGTTGCGGGAGAAGATGGGGGAGTTGCGTGGGGGGAAGCGGCTGGATGCGCTTGCCGAGCGTGTGGTGGGTGGGTCGTTGGACCCGTACTCCGCGGCGGACGAGCTGGTCGCTGGTGTGACCGAGCAGGGCTGAGCGGCCCCCCGCTTTCTGAACCGGGGCTTCGCCCCGGACCCCCTTGTTCGGGGCTTCGCCCCGTGCCCCGTTGGGTGCGTGGTTGCGTGGGGGCCGGGGGCTGCGGTTCCGGTGTGCCCACCCGTTCCGCCCCTGCGGAACGATTGCCCACACCTCGGTGGGGGGAGGGGCGTGGACTTTGCGGGACGACTGTCCGCGCCTTGGTGGGGGTACCGCGTGGGGCGATGGGTGCTGTTGTTGCGCGGCCTGCTGTTCTTGTCGGCAATCTTGTTGTCGTCTATGTCGTCTTCGGGTCCACCTATCTCGCCATTCGCGTCATGGTCGAGACTGTTCCGCCGCTGGTGGGGGCGGGGGTGCGGTTTCTCGTCGCCGGGGTGCTGCTGTACGGGTGGTGTGCTCTGCGGCGGGGCGGACTGCCGCGCATCGGGCGCCGCTCGCTCGCCGGTACGGCCCTCGTCGGGCTGCTGGTGATCGGCGGCGGTCTGGGGCTGCTGACCGTCGGCGAGCGGACCGTGCCCTCGGGGCTCGCGGCGCTGCTCATCGCCTCCGTACCGGCGTGGGTGGTGCTGCTGCGGGCGCTGCACGGGGAGCGCGTACGGGCGCTGACCTGGGCCGGGGTGGTGCTCGGGCTCGGCGGGACGGCGCTGCTCGGCGGAACGGGGCACGCGTCGGGCGCCGCCGTCGCCGGAGTGCTGGTCCTGCTGCTGGCCGCGCTCTCCGAGGCGCTCGGCTCGTACTACACGCCCCGCTTCTCGCTCCCCGACGACCCGGTGCTGTCGGCGGCCGTGCAGATGCTGATCACCGGTCCCGTGCTGCTGGTGGCCGGGCTAGCGGCGGGCGAGGAGTTCGCACCCGGGAAGTGGACGGCCGGCAGCGTGCTGGGGCTGCTGTATCTGATCGGGCCCGGCTCGGTCCTCGCGTACGCCTCGTTCGTGTGGCTGGTGTCCCGCGCGCCCGCCTCGATCGCCACGACGTACACGTACGTCAATCCCGCCGTGGCCCTGCTGCTCGGCCGGCTCGTGCTGGACGAGCACCTCACCGCCGCCGTGCTGGCGGGCGCCGTGCTCGTCGTCGGCGGGGTCGCGGCGGTGCTCCGCGGGGAGCGCGAGGCAGGGGCGTAGAGCTCCGGGCTCAGTCGCGGGAGTCGCGGGCCTCCGGCAGGCGCAGCAGGAAGCGCGCGCCGCCCAGGTCCGAGTCCGCGACCGTCAGGGTGCCGCCGTGCCGCCTCGCCACGTCGCGGGCGATGGCCAGGCCCAGGCCCGCGCCGCCCTCGTCGCGGCTGCGCGCGTCGTCGAGGCGCACGAAGCGCTCGAAGATCCGCTCGCGTTCGGCCTCCGGCACGCCCTCGCCGTCGTCCTCGACCGCGAGCTCCAGCGCGCCGCCGTCCCGCCGCACGGCCACCCGTACCTGCGAGGACGCGTGCCGCTGCGCGTTGTCCACGAGGTTGCCCAGCACCCGCGCCAACTGGCTCTGCGAGCCGAGCACTTCGCCGTCGGCCAGCTCCTGCGTACGGACCGGCAGCCGGTCGCCCACGCGCTGGGCCAGCTCCTCGCGTACGAGGGCCGCCGGCGCCACCCGGGAGTCCGAGGGGCGCTCGCCCGCGTCCAGCCTGGCCAGCAGGAGCAGGTCGGCGGCGAGGCCCTGGAGGCGGACGGTGTCGGTCACGGCGCCCTCCAGATCGAGGAGTTCGGGGTGCGCTGCGCCGACCTCCAGCTGGGTGCGCAGCGAGGCGATGGGGCTGCGCAGCTCGTGCGAGGCGTCGGCGACGAAGCGGCGCTGGCGTTCCACGGAGGACTCCAGCGCGGCCAGGGTCTCGTTGGTGGTGTGCGCCAGCGCGGCCACCTCGTCGCGCGCCGCGGGCTCCGGCACGCGGCGGGACAGGTCGGTGCTCGCGGTGATCGCCGCCATCTCGCCGCGGATGCCCTCGACGGGACGCAGCGCGCGCCGTGTGACCAGCCAGGTCACGCCGGCCACGACCACCAGCAGCAGCGGGAGGCCGATCAGCATGGCCTGGGAGACGGAGGAGGTGGCCTCCTCCTGGGCGCGCAGGCTGGTGCCCGCGTACACCGTCACCGGGACGCCGTCGCGGGTCGCGCTCTGCACCGCGACCACCCGGAAGGTCTGGTGGCCGACGACGTCGCCCTTGTCGTAGGTGACCTCGCCGTCGTCGTCCACGGGCAGCGAGACGGTGTCGTCCTTGCTGTCGCTGTCGACCTCTACGCGCTGCTGGTCCTGATTCCGGTTCTGCTGCTGGTCGTCGTCCTCGTCGTCATCGTCGTCGTGATCGCCCTGGTCCTGCTGATCCCGGCGGTCCTGCCGCTGCGGCGGCTCGTCTGCCTTGTGGAAGGAGGCGATCGCCTTGTGCCCGCGCAGCGGGTCGCTGGCGCCGAGCACCTTCCCGTCGCCGTCCACGATCTGCACGGGGTCGTCGCCGTCCAGCCCGTCCACGTCCCGGGCCCTGCCCGCCTGTACGTCGGTGACCTGCGCGGCGACCTCGCGGGCCGCGGTCTCGGACTGGAGCCGCGCGTTGTCGGCCAGCCCGCTGCTGAGCACCCGCAGCACGGCGAACCCCGCGGCGATCAGGGCGACGGCGACCACGGCCGTGGCGCCCAGCGCCGCCCTCGTACGGACCGAGCGCCGCTCAAGCACGGCCGCCACCGCCACCGGAGCCAGATCCCGAGCCCGTACCCGCGTCCGCGTCCACCAGCCGGTATCCGGCGCCGCGCACCGTCGCGATCCAGCCCGAGCCCAGCTTCCGGCGCAGGGCGCTCACGTACACCTCGACGATGTTCACGTCGCCCTCGTACGCGAAGTCCCAGACGTGCTCCAGGATCTCGCCCTTGGAGACCACCTCGCCCGCCCGCACCGCCAGGTACTCCAGCACCGCGAACTCCTTCGCGGTCAGCTCCACTTCGCGCTCGCCGACCGTCACCCGCTGCCGGTCAGGGGCCACCGACAGCGCGCCCAGGGTCAGGTCCTTCTTCGCGCCGCGGGTGCTGCGGCGGAGCAGGGCCCGTACGCGGGCGAGCAGGACCACGTACGAGAAGGGCTTGGTCAGGTAGTCGTCGGCGCCGGTGTCCAGGCCCTCGGCCTCGTCGTACTCGCCGTCCTTCGCGGTGAGCATCAGCACCGGGGTCTCGTCGCCCGCGGCGCGCAGCGCGGAGCAGACCCGGTAGCCGTTCATGCCGGGCAGCATGATGTCCAGCACGATCAGGTCGTAGTCGCTCTCGGTCGCGAGGTGCAGCCCGTCGGTCCCGTCGTACGCCACGTCCACGGCGAATCCCTCGGCCGTCAGGCCCTTGGCCAGCGACTGGGCCAGTCGCCGCTCGTCCTCCACGATCAGCAAGCGCATGGCGACAACTCTGCCAGTGCCTTCCTGAAGGCTTCCTGAAGAGGGCTTCAGGCGGCTTCAGCTTGCGTTCAGGGTCGGTCGGCCAGTGTCGGAGACGTCATCGACCGGGACGTCCTCGATCGGAGACGTCATCGAGACGCGAGACCCGACCGGTACGCGGTACCGGACCCGCACCCGAGAGCAGGGGGAGCAACCCATGAAGCGCAAGTTCGTCATCGCCACCGTCGCAGCGGCCGCCGTCGTCGGCGGGGGCACCCTCACCGGCGTGGCCTTCGCCGGGGAGGACGGCGGCTCGGGCGGTTCAGCGCCGTCGGCGGCCGAGCAGGCGGGACACCGCTCCAGCGTGCAGCTCGGCGCGGGCGCCGACGACAGGAGCGACCGCGCGGAGAACAGCGGGAAGGCGCACGCGGTGAAGTTCTCCGCCGCCGACGCGGCGAAGGCGGCGCTGAAGGAGCAGCCAGGATCGGTCACCGGCATCGACCTGGAGGACGAGGACGGCGGCGCCCTGGTGTGGGAGGTCGACGTGCTCGGCAAGGACGCCAAGTGGCACAACGTCACGGTGGACCCGGGCAACGGCAAGGTGCTCGGCGCGCACACCGAGCGCGGCGAGGACGACCACAACGGCTACGACGGCGACCGCGGCGAGGACTACGGCAAGTCCGTGGTGAACCGGAAGCTGGACGCGGCCTCCCTCGACGCGGCGGGCGCCGCGCAGAAGGCCGCGGGCAAGGGCGTCGTGACCTCCGTCGACCTGGAGGACGGCCACGACCACGGCGGCCCGGACAAGGGCTCCGTGTGGGAGGCCGACGTGGTGAACAAGCAGGGGGACAAGAGCGAGTACGTGGTGGACGCGCACAGTGGGAAGGTGAGCAAGGCCGTGGATGACGACGATGACCACGGCGATCACGACGACCACGGTGACCACGAGCACGGTGACCACGACGATCACGATGGGGATGACGACTGAGTCGTCGTCTGCTGCGGCTTGCGGCTGAGCGGTCGCGTAAGGGGCGCTCCCTCGTGGGGGCGCCCCTTCGCGTGCGTCGGGTGCGGGGTTGCGGGGGCCTCGCGGGTGCGGTCCGCCCGGTGTGCCCGCCCTCCCCCAAGCTCCTCGGCTTCGCTCGGAGCAGGGAGGTACCCCCCTCGCCCCTCGGGCGGACCGATCGCCCACACCGGGCTGGCGGGAGCGCTAGAACTTGCCTCGGTGGGCTCTCAGTTTGTCGGCTATGGGGGTCAGGGTCGTGCGGAGGTGTTCGAGGTCCTCGGCGGCCATCTGGTCGATGAAGTGCCGCCGCACCGACTCCACATGGTGCGGGGCGACCTCGCGCATGGTCTCCCAGCCGCGCTCCGTCAGCACCGCGAACAGCCCCCGCTTGTCCGATTCGCAGCTCTCCCTCCGCACCAGGCCCGCCTTCTCCATCCGCGTGATCTGGTGCGAGAGCCGGCTCTTGGACTGGAGCGTGGACGCCGCCAGCTCGCTCATCCGCATCCGGTGCTCCTCCGACTCGGAGAGATTCACGAGGATCTCGTAGTCGTTCATGGTGAGGCCGAACGGCTGGAGGTCGCGCTCGAGCTGGTACATGAGCAGGCGGTTCACATCCAGGTGCGTCCGCCACGCACGCTGCTCGTCCTCAGTGAGCCAGCGGGGTCCGTTGTCGGTGTCCATACCGTGAGAGGTTACAGAGCGCCGTAACGGAGTGCCCACGCGGTGTTCACAGCCCGGCTCACAGGCCGAACCTCCGCTGGAGGCTCCCGAGCTGTCCCGGAAGCTGCGGTGTCTGCTGTCCTCCCTGGCCAGAGCCGCTCTGGGCGCCCTGTCCGCCTCCCGGAACGCCCGCCTCCGCGGGGACGCCGCCCGTCGCCTGCTCGGCCATGAGCTGCTCGGTCGACTGGATCAGGACGGTCCCCGCGCCCACGAACTCGAACTGGTGCTCCTCCCCGGAGGCGCCCCCGACGCCGGTGAGCTGGCGCAGGCCGCCCAGCACCCCCGACAGATAGCCGTGGTCGTAGTGGTGGCACGGCGAGGGGCAGTCGGCCCAGCCCACCAGGGCCTGCGGGTCGACACGCACCGGCGGCTCCACGAAGTGCACCGGACCGTTGGAGGCGGCCACGAACTTGCCCGTGCCGATCAGGGTCAGGAAGCCCGGGATGATCGACTGCTTCAGGGACAGCGAGGGCTCGAAGGCCAGCAGGTTGCCCGAGCGGACGGTGAGGTTGCCGTCCTCCAGGTCGTAGGAGTTCACGTCGAAGGCGCGGTCGGCCAGCAGCATCCGGCCCTGTCCCTCGGCGACCACCCAGTCCGAGGCGTGCAGCGGCGAGTGGAAGCTGGAGGCGATCAGCCGGTCCAGCCGGCCGTGGCCCACGCCGGTGAAGTCGATGCGCCCGTAGTAGGCGATCATCTTGCCCTTCTGCAGGAACCACTGGCCGTTCAGGTCCACGCAGAAGGTGTAGGGGTTCACGTTGTCGTTCGCCGGGAGGGTCTGGGCCTCCCAGGCCTGAGGTCCGCCGGTGGGACCGCTCATCCCGCTCATCACAGCTTCTCCTCACTGGCCTGCACGAACACCGCGCCGTTCCCGGACAGTTCGAGCTGGAACGCCTCGCCCGAGCCGCGCCCCACCATGTCCCGCCAGCCCAGCGCCGTGGACAGCTTGTTCCGCACGTCGCCGTGGTGCGCCACGTACGCCTGCGGATCGACGTGTACGGGGCGGTCGGGCGTGATCGGCAGTTGCAGCACCCCGCCGTGCGCCATCACCGCCACAGCGCCGGTGCCCTTGAGCGTCGTGGTGAACAGGCCCTGCCCGGTGACCTGGCCGCGCACCATGCCCATCACGCCGCCGTCCGAGCCGAGGAAGAGGGTGCCCTGCTCCAGCGACCCGTCGAAGGCCAGCAGCCGGTCGGCCTCCACGCACAGGGTGTCCCCGGCGAGCTCGATGACCTCCACGTGGTGCCCGCCGTGCCCGAACAGCACGGTGCCCTGGCCCTCGACGGTCATCAGCGGCGTGGCCTCGTTGGCGACCCGGCGGCCGATCATGGACATCACGCCGCCCTGGCCGCCCTGGACGTTGGGCGTGAAGCTGACCTCACCGGTGTAGGCGATCATTGCGCCGCGCTGGCTGAACATGCGCTGCCCGGGCACGATCCGGCCCTCCACCAGCTTCGAGTTGATCTCCCTGAACGGCATCAGAGGTCACCTCCCAGGGTGTTCCGCTCGCTGGGCTGCACGTACACCAGTCCGTCGCCCTCGAAGCGGATCTGGAAGGACTCGCCGGAGCCCTCGCCCATCACGGTGCGGAAGCTCACGCCGGTCTGGAAGTGCTGCTGGAGGTTGCCCTGGTGGGCGATGTAGGCGCCGGGGTCCACCTGGAGCGGCATGCCGGGGGAGACCCGCAGCAGCACCGCGGGACCGTCCGACATCAGGGCCGCCTGGCCCGTGCCCTCGACGGTCGTGGTGAACAGGCCGTTGCCCTGCGAGGCGCCGCGCAGCCCCGTGAAGCTGGTGCCGGTCCGCAGGCCGCCGTCCGTGCACAGCAGGTTGCTCGCCTCGACGTGGAGCTTGTCGCCCTGGAGCTGTACGAGGTTGATGTCGCTCGCGCGGTCCGCGAAGAAGCAGGTGCCCTGGCCCTTCACCTCCATCACGGTCATCTGCTCGCCGGTCAGCCTGCGGGAGACCATGCCTCTTATGCCCTCGCCGCCGCCGGACATCTTCTTGAAGGCCATCTGGCCGTCGTACGCGACCATCGACCCGTTCTTCGCCTTCACGGTGTCGCCGGACAGCGTCACGGCGAGCACCTTGCTGCCTTGGAGTCGGAACTGAGCCACGGCGCCGAACCTACCCTCCGCGCCGCGCGTCCCGGCAGGGCTGCCACAATGGCAGGCGCTTGTGCGCCTCTTCACAAGCGATCTTCGTCCGCCCCGCACCACCGACCCGAGGATCTCCCGTGGCCATACTGGAAACCGCCAGCGGGCTCGCCCCCAAGGCCGCCTCCGCCCTCCGCCGGCTCCGCCTGACCTCGATGCCCGAGGCCGTGTCCTTCCTCCTGCTGCTGGTCTGCTCCGTCCTGAAGCGGACCACGGACTTCAACGCCGTGCCCGTGATGGGCATGATCCACGGCGTGCTCTTCGTCCTGTACGTGGTCTTCTGGGCGGACGCCTGGAACCGCAACAAGTGGGGGATCAAGAAGGCCGCGCTGTACTTCGTGCTCTCCGTCCTGCCCACCGGCGGCTTCTTCGCCGAGCGGATGCTGCGCCGCGAGGAGGAGGCCGGCGTGATCGCCGCCCGTGCGCGCAAGGAGCAGACCGGGGGAGTGACCACAGCATGATCGTCGCCTTCTCGGTCACCCCGCTCGGCGTCGGCGAGGACGTGGGCGAGTACGTAGCGGACGCCGTGCGCGTGGTCCGCGAGTCCGGGCTCCCGCACCGCACGGACGCGATGTTCACCTCCCTCGAAGGCGAGTGGGAGGAGTGCATGGACGTGGTGCACCGCGCCGTCGCCGCCGTGGAGGCCCGCGCGCCGCGGGTCTCGCTGGTCCTCAAGGCCGACATCAGGCCCGGCGTCACCGACGGGCTGAACTCCAAGGTCGCCACCGTGGAGCGCCACCTCACCGAGGCGGAGGCGGCCGAATGACGGCGGGGCCCGTGGGGCCGGGCGGCCTCGCGGGCCCGGCGTGCCTCCCCGTGGGTCCCGATGTTCGAGACGGGGATGACCACGATTTGGGCGGCCGGTAGGGTCGGGTCCGTGCCGAAGTCGCTGAGTCTCTCGTTCGATCCGATCGCCCGGGCCGATGAGCTCTGGAAGCAGCGATGGGGGGCGGTGCCCTCCATGGCCGCGATCACCTCGGTCATGCGGGCACACCAGATCCTGCTGTCCGAGGTGGACGCCGTGGTCAAGCCGTACGGGCTGACCTTCGCGCGGTACGAGGCGCTGGTGCTGCTCACCTTCTCGCGGGCCGGGGAGCTGCCCATGTCCAAGATCGGGGAGCGGCTGATGGTGCACCCGACCTCGGTCACCAACACCATCGACAGGCTGGAGAAGTCCGGTCTGGTCACCCGCCGCCCGAACCCCAACGACGGCCGCGGCACGCTCGCCTCGATCACCGACAAGGGCCGCGAGGTGTGCGACGCGGCCACCCGCGAGCTGATGGCGATGGACTTCGGGCTGAGCGCGTACGACGCCGAGGAGTGCGGCGAGATCTTCGCGATGCTGCGCCCCCTGCGGATCGCCGCCGGCGACTTCGACGGGGCCGAGGGCGGCGCCGCTGACCCCGGCGAGGGCGACTGAAGATCGCCCGGAACGACCCGATACGCTCGGCTGAGTGCTGCGCATCCCCCTCGCGAGGTGAGAGTCCCGATGAAGAAGTCCGTGCTGACCCGCTACCGGGTGATGGCCTACATCACCGCCGTTCTGCTCGTCCTGCTGACCATCGGCTTCATCTGCAAGCGCCTGGTGGGCATGGAGAGCGCCACCGGCTTCGTGACCGTGGTGGGCATCGCGCACGGCTGGCTGTACGTGATCTATCTGGTCTTCGCCTTCGACCTGGGCCAGAAGGCCAGGTGGCCGCTGGGCAAGCAGCTCTGGGTGCTGCTGGCCGGCACCATTCCGACGGCTGCCTTCTTCGTGGAGCGCAAGGTGACCCGCGAGCTGGAGCCCGTGGTCGAGGACGCGAAGGCCGTACCGGCTCGCTCCTGAGGCACTGACCTCCCGCGATACCCCGTACTCCGCCGTTACAGGCTGATAACGACATACTCCGGAATGGCTCGTGATGTCCGGAATTGGTGGCGATAGCGCCCCCTGTTCCTGTGATGATCTCCGAGTTGATTCGGTTCGCCGGGCGGCCAGGGAACGTGCCGCCCGGCTTTCGTACGGGGAGTGTGTGATGACTGCAGTGCGGCGCTGGAGACAGCGGGCGGCGGCCGTCGGCGGAGCGCTGGCGATGGCGGGCGCGGCCTCGCTGGCGACCGCGGGCCCGGCCTCGGCCACGGCGGTGGGCACGACGCCCATCGGGTCCTTCAGCTACAGCTTCCAGGGGGCCACGATCAAGGTCCCGACCGGCTGTTTCCTGACCCACCGCATCGGCGGCTCGGGCAAGAAGATCAAGGACGAGATGGCGGGCGTGGACTGCGCGGGCCCGGCGGCGATCTTCTCCAAGTTCTGCAACTGGCGCATGGACTTCACCTACGCCAACACCAGCAACAAGGTCTACAAGACCTCGAAGGGCAAGACGCACACCGAGTGCAAGGGCAACCCGCTCCGGCACGGCAAGGCGCAGACGCTGCCGAAGTACGGCAAGGCGTGCGCCAAGTTCTACGTGAACGGCGTGCACAAGGCCACGCAGTGCCACTTCATTAAGAAGTAGCCCGCGCGCGTCACGGCGCGGCGGGCCGAGGCGAGGCGCCCGGCGGTGCGAACCCCGGGCGCTCTGCTCTCGACAGGTACTTGGACGTCCAAGTATTTTGGCCGTATGGACGCCGACGCCATCGCAGAGGGCCGCCGCCGCTGGCAGGCCCGTTATGACGCCTCCCGCAAGCGGGAAGCGGACTTCAGCACGCTCAGCGGGGACGAGGTCGAGCCGGTCTACGGCCCGCGCCCGGGCGACACCGTCGAGGGCTTCGAGCGCATCGGCTGGCCCGGCGAATTCCCGTACACCCGCGGTCTGTACGCCACCGGATACCGCGGGCGCACCTGGACCATCCGGCAGTTCGCGGGCTTCGGCAACGCCGAGCAGACCAACGAGCGCTACAAGATGATCCTGGAGAACGGGGGCGGCGGCCTGTCCGTCGCCTTCGACATGCCGACCCTCATGGGCCGCGACTCCGACGACCCGAAGTCGCTCGGCGAGGTCGGGCACTGCGGCGTGGCCATCGACTCGGCGGCCGACATGGAGGTGCTCTTCTCCGGCATCCCGCTCGGCGACGTCACGACCTCGATGACCATCAGCGGCCCGGCGGTGCCGGTCTTCTGCATGTACCTGGTCGCGGCGGAGCGCCAGGGCGTGGACCCCTCGGTGCTCAACGGCACGCTCCAGACGGACATCTTCAAGGAGTACATCGCGCAGAAGGAGTGGCTCTTCCAGCCCGAGCCCCATCTGCGGCTGATCGGCGACCTGATGGAGCACTGCACGCGGGGCATCCGCGCGTACAAGCCGCTCTCGGTCTCCGGCTACCACATCAGGGAGGCCGGTGCGACGGCCGCGCAGGAGCTGGCGTACACGCTCGCCGACGGCTTCGGGTACGTGGAGCTGGGGCTCTCCCGCGGTCTGGACGTGGACGACTTCGGGCCCGGGCTCTCCTTCTTCTTCGACGCGCACGTGGACTTCTTCGAGGAGATCGCCAAGTTCCGCGCGGCGCGCAGGATCTGGGCCCGCTGGATGCGGGACGTGTACGGCGCGCAGAGCGAGAAGGCGCAGTGGCTGCGCTTCCACACCCAGACGGCGGGCGTCTCGCTGACCGCGCAGCAGCCGTACAACAACGTCGTGCGTACGGCGGTCGAGGCGCTGTCCGCCGTGCTCGGCGGCACCAACTCGCTGCACACCAACGCGCTGGACGAGACCCTCGCGCTGCCCAGCGAGCGCGCGGCGGAGATCGCGCTGCGCACCCAGCAGGTGCTGATGGAGGAGACCGGGGTCACCAACGTCGCGGACCCGCTGGGCGGTTCGTGGTACGTGGAGGCGCTGACCGACCGCATCGAGGCCGACGCGGAGAAGATCTTCGAGCAGATCAAGGAGCGCGGCGCGCGGGCCGTGCCCGACGGCCAGCACCCCATCGGGCCGATCACCTCGGGGATCCTGCGCGGGATCGAGGACGGGTGGTTCACCGGCGAGATCGCGGAATCGGCCTTCACGTACCAGCGGGCGCTGGAGAAGGACGAGAAGAAGGTCGTCGGGGTCAACTGCCACACGGGTTCCGTGACCGGCGACCTGGAGATCCTGCGGGTCAGCCACGAGGTGGAGCGCGAGCAGGTCGCTGCGCTGGGCCGGCGCCGGGAAAAGCGGGACGACGCCGCGGTGCGTGCGGCTCTTGTCGACTTGGCCGAGGCCGCCCGCGGCTCCGCGAACATGATCGAGCCCATGCTGGAGGCCGTCCGCGCCGAGGCCACCCTCGGCGAGATCTGCGGCACGCTGCGGGACGAGTGGGGCGACTACACGGAGCCGCCGGTCTTCTGAGGGCCCTCGCTCTTCTGGGAGGGGGCGAACCGTACGCGGAAGAGCGCGCCGCCCCCTTCGGCGCGCTCGGCCGTCAGGGTCGCTCCGTGGGCCTGGGCGATCTGGCGGCACATGGCCAGGCCCAGGCCCGAACCGGGGAGGGTGCGGGCCGCGGAGGAGCGGTAGAAGCGGTCGAAGACGTGCGGGAGGTCCTCCTCGGCGAGGCCCGGGCCGTGGTCGCGGACGGTCAGCTCCAGGGCGCCGGTCCGCTCCGCGAAGTACACCTCGACCGCCCCGCCCGCGCCGCTGAACTTGGCCGCGTTGTCCAGCAGGTTGGACAGCATCCGGGACAGCCGCGCGGGCACACCGGCCACGGTGCGCTCCGCGAGCCCGGGCTCGGCCTCGTACGAGAAGGACACCGAGGGCCAGTGCTCACGGGCCGCGTGCACGGCGTGTCCGGCCAGTGCGTCGAGTCGCACCCGCTCCACGAGCTGCGCGGGCTCCTCGTCGCGCGCCAGCTCGATCAGGTCGTTGACCAGCGTGGTGACCTCGCGGAGCTGCCGTTGGAGCGCGCCGGCCGCGCGGTCGCGCTGCTCGTCGGTCAACCGGTCGGCGCGGGCCAGGAGTTCGGTGTTGGTGCGCAGTGCCGTGAGCGGAGTGCGCAGCTCGTGCGAGGCGTCCGCGACGAGGCGGCGCTGCGCGGTGACGGACTGCTCCAGCGCCTCCAGCATGGTGTTGAAGCTCGCCGCGAGCCGGGTGATCTCGTCCCCGCGCTCCGGGGGTCCGGGCGGCAGCTCGATGCGCAGCCCCGCGTCCCGGGTCGCGGCGATCCGCTCGGCGGTCGCGGTGAGCCGCGCGACGGGGGAGAGCCCCGTACGCGAGACCCAGTAGCCCAGCGCGCCCGCGAGCAGCACGCCCGCCGCGCCCGTCGCGCCGAGCAGCCACGCGGCCCGGCGCACGCCGCGCTCCACGGGGTCGGACCGCAGCGCGACCTGGAGCGCGTGGTCGGTGCGGCCGATGTGGGTGGTGAGCATCCGTGCGGGGTGGCCGTGCAGCTCGATGTCGCGGTAGTACGCGGAGTCGCCGCCGCGGTCCGCCGCGACCCGGCGGGTGCCGTCCGAGACGGGCAGCAGGTAGCCGCCGCCCGGGTCGCGCGCGGGGTCGGCCGGCACGATCTGGGAGCAGGCGGGCGCGGCCAGGTAGCGGCACTCCCCGGAGAGCACCTGCGGCGGCTCGCCCCGGTGCTGCTGGGTGGCCAGGGTCGCCGACTGCTTGAGGTTGAGCTCCAGTTGGTGGTTGAGCTGGTAGCGGATGAGGAAGAACGCCGCGGCGCACACCGTGAGCACCACCAGCGCCACGGCCCCGGACGCCACGACGGCGAGCCGGGTGCGCAGGGGCCGGCGCCGCCGCCAGCGTGCCCACGGGCCTGCCGCGAAGCTCCCGCTCACGAGGCGCCCAGCCGGTAGCCGAGCCCGTGCACGGTGTGCACGAGACGCGGTTCGCCGTCGGCCTCCAGCTTGCGGCGCAGGTAACCGACGTACACCGCGAGGGAGTTGGAGTCGGGCCCGAAGTCCCGCCCCCACACCTGCTCCAGCAGCACCTCGCGCGGGACCGTCTGGCCCGGGTGCCGCATCAGCAGCTCCAGCAGCGCGCACTCGGTGCGGCTGAACTCCAGCTTCCTGCCGCCCCGCCGCCCGGTGCGGGTCTCCGGGTCCAGCTCCAGGTCCCCGTACGAGAGGAGCCCGTTGCCCTCGTCCCGTACGGGCGCCGCGCGGCGCAGCAGTGCCCGCACCCGCGCCGTCAGCTCGTCCAGCGCGAACGGCTTGACCAGATAGTCGTCGGCGCCCGCGTCGAGGCCGTCCACCCGCTCGCTCACCGCGTCCAGCGCGGTCAGCACCAGCACCGGCGTACGGTCGCCGAGCCCGCGCAGCCTGCGGCACACCGCGAGCCCGTCGAGCACCGGCATCATCACGTCCAGCACCAGCGCGTCCGGCTCCCAGCGCGCCACGGCCGTGAGCGCGGACAGCCCGTCGGCCACGCCGCGTACGTCGTAGCCCTCGACGGTCAGCGCGTCCTGGACGGCGGCGCGCACCTCCGCGTCGTCGTCCACCACCAGCACCTTCGGCAACGTCATGGACTCAGGCTGCCAAAGCCGCCTCTTAGAACCCTCTTAGAACGGACCGTGAGCGTGGCGGCATGCGGAAACCCCACGTAAGCGGGCAAACCACCCCGCGCACCCACGGCCCAGGTCCAGCGCCGCCGCCGCCCCCGCTCTCCGTCGTGATCGGCGCGGGCGGCACCGGCGGGCACATCTACCCCGGGCTCGCGCTCGCCGAGGCCCTGCGGCGGCTCGACCCCGAGGCGGTCATCTCCTTCGCAGGCACCGAACGCGGCCTGGAGACCCGGCTGATACCCGAGGCCGGCTACCGGCTGCACACCACCGGCATGATCCCCTTCGACCCCGGCATCGGCGCCCGCCGCTATCTGCTGCCCGCCGCGCTGCTGCGGGCCGGCGCCCAGGCCGCCGCCGTGCTGCGGGCCCAGCACGCGCAGATCGCGGTCGGCATGGGCGGCTACCCCAGCGCCCCCGTGGTGCTCGGCGCCCGGATGGCCGGGCTGCCCTCGCTGGTGCACGAGTCCAACGCCGTGCCGGGCCGCGCCAACCGCTTCGCCGCGCGCCTCACCCCGCACGTCGCGCTCGCCTTCGACAGGGCCCGGGCGCACCTGCCGCGCGGCGAGCGCGCCGAGACGGTCGGCATGCCCGTGTCCGGGGCGCTCTCCGCCTTCGACCGGGAGGCGCTGCGCCCCGCGGCGCGGCGGGCGTACGGCGTACCGCCCGGCGCCCGGCTGATCGTCGTCAACGGCGGCAGCCTCGGCGCCGCCCGGCTCACCGAGGCGGCGCTCGCACTCGCCGAGCGCTGGAGGCCCCGTACGGACGTCCGGCTGCTGATCAAGACCGGGCCCGCCGCGCTGGAGGAGACCCGGGCGCGGCTCGCGGCGAGCGGCTGCGGGCACATCGCGCAGGCGGTGCCCTACCTGGACCGGATGGACCTCGCCTACGCGGCGGCCGACCTGATGGTGTGCCGCGCCGGTTCGGCGACGGTCGCCGAGCTCGCGGTGACAGGGGTGCCCGCGCTGCTCGTGCCGTACCCGCACGCGCCCGGCGACCACCAGACGCACAACGCGCACGTGCTGCGCGACGCGGGCGCCGGGCTGCTGCTGCCCGACGCCGAGGCCACGGGCGAGCGGCTGGCCGGACTGCTCGGGCCGCTGCTCGCCGAGCCCGCGCGGCTCGCGGCGATGACCGGCGCCGCCGACCCGGGCAGCCACGCGCGGGCCGCCGAGCTGCTCGCACGCCGGGTGCTCGACCTCGCCGGGCGGCCCCGACCCACCACCGAAGAGAAGGACTTGAGGAACGCGGCATGAGCACGAACTCCGAGTCGATTTCCGCATCGGCCCCCACATCCCCCTGGTACGGGCGCACCGTCCTGGTCACCGGCGCCGAGGGCTTCATCGGCAGCACGCTCGTGGACCTCCTGGTGGAGTACGGCGCGCGCGTACGGGCCCTCGTCCACTACAAGCCGTACGGGGAGAAGGGCAATCTGGCCCATCTCCTGGACGGCCAGGTCGAGTTGGTCGCGGGCGACGTCCGCGATCCGGGACGGGTGGACGACGCCGTCGCGGGCTGCGACGCGGTCTTCCACCTCGCCGCGCTCATCGGCATCCCGTACAGCTACTCCTCGCCCGGCGCCTACGTGCAGACCAACGTCACCGGCACGGAGAACGTCGCCGAGGCCTGCCGCAGGCACGGCGTGCGGCGGCTGGTGCACACCTCCACCAGCGAGGTGTACGGGACGGCCCGCACCGCGCCCATCGACGAGTCCCACCCGCTCCAGCCGCAGTCCCCGTACTCCGCCTCGAAGATCGGCGCCGACATGCTGGCGCTCTCCCACTGGCACGCCTTCGGGCTGCCGGTGACGGTGGTGCGGCCCTTCAACACCTACGGGCCGCGGCAGTCGGCGCGCGCGGTGATCCCCGCGATCCTCGCCCAACTGCACGCCGGGGCACGCGAGATCCGGCTCGGCTCCCTGACTCCCACCAGGGACTTCACGTACGTGACCGACACCGCTGCCGGGTTCCTCGCGCTCGCGGAGAGCGAGGCGGCGCTGGGCGAGGCGGTCAACCTCGGCACCGGCCGCGAGATCGCGATCGGCGACCTGGCGCGCGAGCTGATCGCCGCGTCGGGGCGGGACGCGGAGGTGGTGGCCGACCCCGCGCGGGTGCGGCCCGCGGCGAGCGAGGTCCAGCGACTGCTCTCGGACAACTCCCGGGCCCGCGAACTCTCCGGCTGGAGCCCCCAGGTGACCCTCCGCGAGGGCCTCCGCCACACCTCGAACTGGGTCGCGGAAAACCTCCACCTCTTCAACCCGAGGAGGTACGAGGTGTAGCCGACCGCACGGTGCGGGGACGTCCCGCTGCCACCGCCGGCCGCTCGGCCTGCGGTGACAGCGGGCCGGGGATGACGCAGGGCTTACGGCGAAGCCGGACTGCTCGCTGCCGGGAGGCCGCTCAACAGGAGGGTGGTGAAGCGGTGGGCCCACTCCTTGTCCACGGACTCCGCGCTCACCAGAGCGCGGTGGACGACCGCGCCGGCGATCACGTCGAAGATCAGGTCGATGACCCGGCGGGTCTCGCGGGGGTCCAGCGGGTCGGAGGGCAGCTCGCCGCGCTTCTGGGCCCGCCGCCGCCCCTCCAGCACGAGCCGCTTCTGGCGGCCCACGATCGCGTCCCGCATCCGCTCCCGCAGCGCGGGGTCGTGGGTGGACTCGGCGACCACGTGCATCAGCGAGGTCTTGGTCTCCGGGCGGTCCAGGAGCGCGGCGAAGGAGAGCACCACGCCCTCGATGTCCTCCCGCAGGCTCCCCCTGTCCGGCAGCTCCAGCTCGTCGAAGAGCACCGCGACCGCGTCCACGACCAGCTCGCTCTTCCCCGCCCAGCGCCGGTACAGCGTCGTCTTGGCCACCCCCGCGCGCTCCGCGACGTGCCCCATCGTCAGCTTGCCCCAGCCCAGTTCGACCAGCGCGGCCCGCGTCGCGTCGAGGATCGCGCGGTCCGCGCTGGCGCTGCGCGGCCTGCCGGGGCGTGGCCGGTGTGCGGGGTCTGTGGGGGACATGGGGGCGACCATACCGGCCGGTAGGCGTTGTGCCGTGAGGCGGATCACTCCGCGCGGCCTCGGGGTTCCTTGGCCAGCCGGGCCGGGTTGAAGTTACGCTACGGGTCGTAGCGGAATGACCGTGCCTCCTCATGCCGGTCGATTTCGCTCAGCGACAACCATGAGCCGCCGGGTGGGGACCCGGCGCACAACGCCGCGGGAAAGGGGGAGACTGGTTCCCATGCAGCCAAGCAACAGGTCCATGAGCGGAGTCGTCGACCTCTCCGCGGTGAAGGCGGCCGGAGAGGCCAAGGAGAAGGCGGAGCAGGCCCGCGCCCGCTCCGCCGAAGGGGGCGGCGCGCCCGCTCCCGTGAGCCTGGTGATCGACGTCGACGAGGCGGGCTTCGAGGCGGACGTGCTCCAGCGTTCCGCCGAGGTCCCGGTCGTCGTCGACTTCTGGGCGGAGTGGTGCGAGCCGTGCAAGCAGCTCTCGCCGCTCCTGGAGCGCGTCACACGCGAGTACGCGGGCAAGATCATGCTCGCGAAGATCGACGTGGACAAGAACCAGATGCTGATGCAGCAGTTCGGCGTGCAGGGCATCCCCGCGGTGTTCGCCGTGGTGGCCGGCCAGGCGCTGCCGCTGTTCCAGGGCGCGGCGCCGGAGCGCCAGGTCCGCGAGACCTTCGATCAGCTGATCCAGGTCGCCGAGCAGCGCTTCGGCATCACCGGGCTGCAGGGCGTCGCCGACGAGGGCGCCGAGGCCGAGCCGCAGGAGCCCGAGGAGCCGGAGGACCCGGTGCTGGCGGCGGCCCAGCAGGCGCTGGACGCGGGCGACCTGGGCGGCGCGGCGCAGGCGTACAAGAACAAGCTCGACGAGGAGCCCGGCAACACCGAGGCCAAGGTCGGCCTGGCGATGACCGAACTCCTCTCGCGTGTCTCGGAGTTGGACGAGAACACCGCGCAGCAGGCCCGCAAGGACGCCGCCGACGACCAGGGCAACGCCGACGCGCAGTTGAAGGCCGCCGACCTCGACATGGCGGGCGGCCACGTGGAGGACGCTTTCGGCCGTCTCGTGGAGACCGTGAAACGGACTGCCGGAGATGACCGGGAGAAGGCGCGTGTGCGGCTCCTGGAGCTGTTCGAGGTGATTGGCGCCGAGGACCCGCGGGTAGTCAAGGCCCGCGGCGCACTGGCCCGCGTCCTGTTCTGAGCGTTCACCGGCGAAGCTTCGCCACCGGTCCGGAGCCCCGCTCCGGACACCCGGGGTGACCCCCGGTAAGCGGGGCGCAACGAACCCTCTTGACAGGACGGTTGGCCTCGCTCACCCACTCATTGATTTAGCGACAACAGCGGCCGTGTTTTGCCAAAACTTGGCAATCACGGCCGCTGTTACTCGCAGTAAGTGGAGGTCGGGCCTTCCTCCCGGCATGTCCGGATGATCCAGCGGCTTCGACCCGGACGGCGATGACCCTGTGTGGCCGCCGTATGCTCTTTCACCGCCGTCTGGTTATCCCGCCGTTACTCGTAAGTAACGGAACCCCTTGTGCGAGGGCCGGAGATGGACCACGATCGGCCACGCTCGGTCCATCACCCGCAGTCCGGCAACCAATCGGCGCCGCGGGCGATGGGTCCCCACCGGGCGGACCGGCACCGCACGACCAACACCCGTACCACCGCCGGTCCTCTAGGGCAGGGGGGTCCCCGCCGCACGGCAGGGCCTGTCCGAAAAAAGCAGGTTGCGCGAGAGCGTGGCCAGTGGTTGTCGCTCGGGGGTGATCGCCGATGAGCTCGGACGAGGCGTGGAGGAGCACGCCTCCGACGACGGCGCTCTCCTTCCCGAGGACGTAGCACTTCTCCCATCCCAGGCAGGGAGCCGATCCGCGTGAGGAGCGGGCCGGACCAGGCCGGAGATGTACGTCCGAGAAGGAGGAAAGTCATGGAGTCTCTGGCTCGTGGCGGGACCAGATGGAAGCGTTTCGCCGTCGTCATGGTGCCGAGCGTCGCCGCGACGGCCGCAATCGGCGTCGCGCTGTCGCAGGGTGCGCTGGCGGCGTCGTTCAGCGTCTCCGGCCAGCAGTTCAAGGTCACCGCGGACAAGCTGGACGGACAGGGGTTCGTCCAGTACGGCGCGGTGGACAGCACCAAGAAGGGCAAGAAGCCGGTAGCGGTGGTCGGGTTCGACTCCGCGCAGATCCGGAACCTGTGCCAGTCGGTCGTCGTGCCGGTCCCGGCCTTCGGCGACATGACCATGAAGCTGACCGCGGGTACCTCGGGCCCGAAGGTCGACGCGAAGAAGCTCTACATCGACGCCGACGACCTCGGCGCCGACGCGAAGTTCAACAACATCGACATCGGCGTCTCGGCCGATGACACCACGAAGGGCCCCGGCCCCTCGAAGGGTGACAACTACGCGAAGGGCTCGTTCGCGCAGCAGGCGCAGAGCGCGACCTTCACCGATGTCAAGCAGCGTGCGTGGGCCACCACGGCCGGCACGTTCAAGCTGAGCGGTCTCAAGATGGCCGTCAAGAAGGGGAAGCAGGAGTGCTACTGAGGCGCTTGAGCCCAGGGCACCGCTGACCCGCAACCGTCCGGGCGCGGAGCGGCGGGGGCCGGGATCCCGCCGGCCCCCTCCGTGTCCGTACGGATCACCGCTCCAAGCAAGCAAGTTCGCGCCAGTCCCGAGGAGCCGTACGACATGAGCGCCGAGACGCGACACGGCCTGAAGCACACATTCGGCCAGAAGCGCAGTCAGTTCCGGGAATGGCGCGGGCAGCGCCCGTTCTGGGGCGGTCTGCTGACGCTGCTCGCCGGCATCCCCATCATGTGGATCCCGTACCAGAACATCACCCTGGGCTCGCTGACGATCCGCATGTCGACGACCGCGGGCGCCGGCTCGCTGATCATCGGCGTGCTGCTCGTCGTCCTCGGCCTGACGATGTGGTTCCAGCCCTCGTCCCGGGTGTTCGCCGGCATCGCGGCGATCCTGCTGTCCCTGGTGTCGCTGGTCGTCTCCAACGTCGGCGCCTTCCTGATCGGCTTCCTGCTCGGGCTGCTCGGCGGTGCGCTGGGCGTCGCCTGGGCCCCGGCGAAGCCCTCGGAGGCGGGCGCCGCCGGCGACGCGGGTGGCGAGGACGAGCCCGAGCGTGCTCCGTCGAGCCCCACGTACTCCTCGGATCCCGCGCCCGGCCTTCCCAAGCGCACGCCCGGCGAGACGACGACCGGCGGCGGTGGCGGCGCGGGCCGCAACACGGGCACCGGCGGTGCCCTGGACGACCTTTCAGTCTTCGGTTCGGCTTCGACGACAGGAGCTGACGCGAATCACGGGAACGGGAGGCACCGTGCCGGGTGACGAGCTGCACGAGGAGGCAGGTGGTCCGGTGAGTTCCGTGCCGGACGCCGGCAACGGAAGAACCGGGCCGCGCCACGCGGCCCCCAGGAAACCGCTGTTGAACCGGTTTCATGTGCCCGCGGGCAAGGCGATAGCCATCGCGGCCATGCCGTCGGCTGTCCTGATGGGCATGGGGCTCACCCCGCAGCTCGCCAGCGCCAAGCCGATGCCCAAGAACCCCTTCAAGTCCGGCCCCTGCGTCTCCCAGAAGGACCGGGACGAGGCGAAGGAGAAGGCGCAGGACGAGAAGGAGCAGAAGGAACAGAAGGCGAAGCAGGAGCGGGAGCGCGAGAAGCTCGAGAAGAAGGCCGAGACGGCGAAGAAGCGCCTCGACGCCGCCAAGGAGGCCAAGGAGAAGCAGGAGAAGGACGGCGCGTCCGACTCCGGCTCCGGTTCCTCCGACTCGGGTTCGGGCTCGGACGCGCAGGACCCGAAGGGCTCCACCGGCTCCGACTCCGGTACGGACTCGGGCTCGGGTTCGGACTCGGAGAAGGGCGACAACCCGCTCGACCCGCTGGGCGTCGGGGACAAGCTCGACGACCTGCTCACGCCGAAGGAGGAGAAGGAGAAGGCGGCGCAGGACGCGTCGGACTCCGACGCCAAGTCCTCGGCGGACTCCGGCACTTCGGACGCGGGCAGCGGCTCGGACTCCGGCTCCGATTCCCAGGCCGGCGCGGGCTCCAAGAGCGCCGAGGACCCGACGAAGCCGGTCGGCGACGCCGTCAACAAGGCGGGCGACGGGCTCAAGGACACCACCGACAAGCTGGGCGACGCGGCGGGCGACGCGACCAAGGAGGTCGGCAAGGCCGGCGACGAGGTCGGCAAGGCCACCGACAAGCTGCCCACGGCAGGCGGTGCCAACGGCTCGGAGGACGGCAAGAAGGCGTTCCCCTGCGTCGAGGAGAAGAAGACCGGCGGCAAGGACGAGCAGACCCCGGTCACGCTCCCCAACGACCCCTTCGAGCTCCAGTCCTCCAAGCTCGCCCTGCACGGCCTGAACTACGAGGGCGTACGCAACGTCACCACGGCCGACGGCACCAAGAAGCAGGTGCTGAAGTTCACCGCGGACTCCCTCGACATCGGCGACCTGCACCAGATCGTGCCGGGCCCCGGCGGCATCAAGTACCACGTGCGCGCCTCCGAGGGCTCCAACTCCAGCATCCGCGGCGGCAAGGTGACCATGTACACCGAGCGGCTCCAGGGGAACCTCTTCGGCCTGATCCCGGTCGTCTTCGACCCCGAGCACCCGCCGCCGATCAACGTGCCCGAGGCGCTGTTCACCAAGGTGAAGGTGACCCAGGCAGGACAGTTCGGCGGCAACCTCACGGTGCCGGGCCTGCGCACCACGATCGGCCACTGACCCCCGTACGGCCGACCGCTCCCGGCGGCGCGCGTACCGTCACACCGGCCGCGCCGCCGCACCGGCCCCCGGACTTCCCCCGCCCATAAGAGGCCGCTCCGGGAGCCGGTACACGGAAGGGCCCGCCCCGCTTCTGCGGGACGGGCCCTTCCGTTCGTCTGTCCGTCCGTGGGACTCCGGCGCGGGTCCTCCGGGCTCCGGCCGCGGCGCGCCCTACCGCGGCCGGCCGGACCCGCTCCTGTGCTGCCTACTGCTGCTCGTTGCCCAGGTGGTGGACCCGCACCATGTTGGTGGTGCCGGGCACGCCGGGGGGCGAACCGGCAGTGATGATCATGGTGTCCCCGCTGTCGTACCGCTGGAGCTTCAGCAGCTCGGCGTCCACCAGGTCCACCATCTCGTCGGTGTGGTCGACGTGCGGCACCACGAAGGTCTCCACGCCCCAGCTCAGGGTGAGCTGGCTGCGGGTGGAGGGGTCGGTGGTGAAGGCGAGGATCGGCTGGGCCGCGCGGTAGCGGGAGAGGCGGCGGGCCGTGTCGCCGGACTTGGTGAAGGCGACCAGCGCCTTGCCGTCCAGGAAGTCCGCCATCTCGCAGGCGGCGCGGGCCACCGAGCCGCCCTGGGTGCGCGGCTTCTTGCCGGGCACCAGCGGCTGGAGGCCCTTGGAGAGCAGCTCGCCCTCGGCGGCCTCGACGATCTTCGACATGGTCTTCACGGTCTCGATCGGGTACTTGCCGACCGAGGACTCGGCGGAGAGCATCACCGCGTCCGCGCCGTCCAGGATGGCGTTGGCGACATCGCTGGCCTCGGCGCGGGTGGGGCGGGAGTTCTCGATCATGGACTCCATCATCTGGGTGGCCACGATCACCGGCTTCGCGTTCCGGCGGCACATCTCCACCAGACGCTTCTGGACCATCGGGACCTTCTCCAGCGGGTACTCCACCGCCAGGTCGCCGCGGGCCACCATGATCGCGTCGAAGGCGTCGACGACCTCCTCCATGTTGGCGACCGCCTGCGGCTTCTCCACCTTGGCGATCACCGGCACGCGGCGGCCGACCTCGTCCATGACGCGGTGCACGTCGCGCACGTCGGCGGCGTCCCGCACGAAGGACAGCGCGACCATGTCGCAGCCCATCCGCAGCGCGAACTTGAGGTCCTCGACGTCCTTCTCGGACAGCGCGGGGACGTTCACGGCCGCGCCGGGCAGGTTGATGCCCTTGTGGTCGGAGATCACTCCGCCCTCGATGACGATGGTCCGCACCCGCGGACCGTCGACCTCGATGACCTGGAGCGCGACGTTGCCGTCGTTGATCAGGATCGGGTCGCCCTTGGTGACGTCACCGGGCAGGCCCTTGTACGTGGTGCCGCAGATGGTCTTGTCGCCGGGGACGTCCTCGGCGGTGATGGTGAACTCCTCACCGCGGACCAGCTCGACGGGGCCCTCGGCGAAGGTCTCCAGGCGGATCTTGGGCCCCTGCAGGTCCGCGAGGACGCCGACCGCGCGGCCTGTCTCCTCGGTGGCCTTGCGGAGCCGGTCGTAACGCTCCTGGTGTTCGGACTGGGACCCGTGGCTCATGTTGAAGCGGGCCACGTTCATGCCGGCCTCGATCAGCGTCTTCAACTGATCGTAGGAGTCGACGGCCGGGCCCAGGGTGCAGACGATTTTGGAACGGCGCATAGGGGCGATCCTATCGGTTTGTTTACGGGCGGAACGAAGCGGGGAGGAGGCCGGACCCGGCCCGCGGGCCTCAGCCGCCGGACCCGGCGGACGGGCCGTCCTCGGCGGCAGTCTGCTGCCCGCCGCCCACCAGGGCAAAGGTCTGCTGTGCGATCTCCAGCTCCTCGTCCGTCGGTACCACGGCCACCGCGACCCGCGCGTACTCCGGGGAGATCAGCCGCGGCTCGTCCCCGCGTACGGCGTTGAGATCACTGTCGACCGCGAGGCCCAGCTCCTCAAGTCCCGCCACCGCGGCCTCGCGCACCGGGGCTGCGTTCTCCCCGACGCCCGCGGTGAAGGCGATCGCGTCCACCCGGCCGAGCACGGCGTAGTAGGCGCCGATGTACTTCTTCAGCCGGTGGATGTAGATGTCGAAGGCGAGCTTCGCCTGCTCGTCGCCCTCGTCGATCCTGCGGCGGATCTCCCGCATGTCGTTCTCGCCGCACAGGCCGTACAGCCCGCTCTTCTTGTTGAGCAGCTCGTCGACCTCGTCCAGCGACATGTTCGCCACCCGGCCCAGGTGGAAGACGACAGCGGGGTCCACGTCGCCGGAGCGGGTGCCCATGACCAGGCCCTCCAGCGGGGTGAGGCCCATCGAGGTGTCCACGCACTCGCCGCCGCGCACCGCGGAGGCCGAGGCGCCGTTGCCCAGGTGCAGCACGATCACGTTCGTCTCGGCCGGGTCCCTGCCCAGCAGCAGCGCCGTCTTGCGCGAGACGTACGCGTGCGAGGTGCCGTGGAAGCCGTACCGGCGCACCCGGTGCTCGTCGGCGGTCTTCACGTCGATCGCGTAGCGGGCCGCGTGCTCCGGCATCGAGGAGTGGAACGCGGTGTCGAAGACCGCGACCTGCGGGACGTCCGGGTTGAGCGCCTGGGCCGTACGGATGCCGGTGAGGTTCGCGGGGTTGTGCAGCGGGGCCACCGGGACCAGCCGCTCGATCTCGGCGAGCACCGCGTCGTCGATCAGCGTCGGCTGGGTGAACATCTTGCCGCCGTGCACCACGCGGTGGCCGATCGCGGCCAGTTCGGGGGAGTCCAGGCCGTACCCGTCCGAGCTCAGCTCCTCGGCGACCGCCTTGAGCGCCTCCTCGTGGTCGGCGATCCGGCCGGTGTGCTCGCGCTCGGCGCCCCCGGTGGCCACCGGGGTGTGCTGGAGCCTGGAGGTCTCCTCGCCGATCCGCTCCACCAGGCCGACGGCCAGCCGTGAGCCGTCGGTCATGTCCATGAGCTGGTACTTGACCGAGGAGGAGCCGGAGTTGAGGACGAGGATGCGGGATGGACGGGTGTCGCTCACGGGTCGTTCTGCCTTCTGACGTGGGGGTGGGGGTATGTGGGGGCGGGGTCGCGGGGTCAGGCGTCGTCGCTGCCGGTGCCGTCGCCCTCGCCGGTACGGGCGCCGGGCGCGGCCGTCTCCGCCGGGGCCTTCCCGCCCTGCGCCTGGATGGCGGTGATCGCCACGGTGTTGACGATGTCCTGGACCAGGGCGCCGCGCGACAGGTCGTTGACCGGCTTGCGCAGGCCCTGGAGCACCGGGCCCACGGCCACCGCGCCCGCCGAGCGCTGCACCGCCTTGTAGGTGTTGTTGCCGGTGTTCAGGTCGGGGAAGACCAGCACCGTGGCCTGCCCGGCGACCTTGGAGTCCGGCAGCTTGGTCCTGGCCACCGAGGGCTCCACCGCGGCGTCGTACTGGATCGGGCCCTCGACCAGCAGATCGGGGCGCCGCTCGCGTACCCGCTCGGTGGCGTCCCGCACCTTGTCGACGCCGGAGCCAGAGCCTGAGGTGCCGGTGGAGTACGACAGCATCGCGATGCGCGGCTCGACGCCGAACTGCGCGGCCGTGGTGGCCGACTGGATCGCGATGTCCGCGAGCTGCTCGGCGTCCGGGTCGGGGTTGACCGCGCAGTCCCCGTACACCAGCACCCTGTCGGCCAGGCACATGAAGAAGACCGAGGAGACGATCGAGGCGTCCGGCTTGGTCTTGATCACCTCGAAGGCCGGGCGGATGGTCGCGGCCGTGGAGTGCACGGCGCCTGACACCATCCCGTCGGCCAGGCCCTCCTGGACCATGAGCGTGCCGAAGTACGAGACGTCCGCGACCACGTCGTAGGCCAGCTCGAAGGTGACGCCCTTGTGGGAGCGCAGCTTGGTGTAGAGCTCCGCGAAGCGGTCGCGCAGCGGCGAGGTGTGCGGGTCCACGGCGCGCGCCGTGGCGTTGCCGCTCTCCGGCACCTCGTCCTCGCCCAGCAGATCGAGGCCGATGCCGAACTCGGCGGCGCGCTTGCGGACCGTGTCCGGGTCGCCGAGCAGGGTCAGGTCGCAGATGTTCCGGCGCAGCAGCACCTCGGCCGCGCGCAGCACCCGCTCCTCGGTGCCCTCGGGCAGCACGATGTGCCGCCGGGCCGTGCGGGACCGCTCCACGAGCTGGTGCTCGAACATCATGGGCGTGACGCGCTCGCTCCTGTTCACCGACAGCAGCCCGGTGAGGCGCGCGGTGTCCACGTGCGTCTCGAACAGGCCGAGCGCGACCTCCGCCTTGCGCGGGGTGGCCGCGGTCAGCTTGCCCTCCAGCGTGAGGAGTTCGGCGGCGGTGGGGAAGGAGCCGGCGGGCACCGAGAGCACCGGGGTGCCGGGCGCGAGGCGTCCGGCCAGCTCCATGGTCCGCTCGCCGGGCGACTCGTCCAGGGTGAGCAGCACGCCGGCTATCGCGGGGGAGCCCGCCGAGTGCGCGGCCAGCGAGCCCACGATGAGGTCGGCCCGGTCCCCCGGGGTGATCACCAGGCAGCCCTCGGTCAGCGCCGGGAGGAAGGTGGGCAGGTGGGCACCGCCGAACACGAAGTCCCGCACGTCGCGCGCCAGCCCCGCGTGGTCGCCGAGCAGCACCTCGGCGCCCAGCGTGTCCTTGACCTGGGAGACCGTGGGGGCCGAGAGCGCGGGCTCCTCGGGGAGTACGTAGACCGGCTCGGGCAGCACCTCGCCGAGGCCGCGCACGGCGTCCAGCGCCTCGTGCCCGGTCACCCGGTTCGCGATCATGGCGACGACCTCGCAGCCCAGCGAGGTGAAGGCGTGGTGCGCGTTGCGTACCTCGGCGACCACGGACTCGGCGCCCTGGTCCTGGCCCGAGACCACGGGCAGCACGGCGGCGCCGAACTCGTTGGCCAGCCGGGCGTTGAAGGAGAGCTCGTTGGGGAGCTGGGTGTCGGCGTAGTCGGTGCCGAGCACGAGCACCGCCTCGTAGTCCTTCGCCACGGCGTGAAAGCGGTCCAGGAGCCGGGCCAGCAGCTCGTCCACGCCCTGCTCGGCCTGGAGCGCCATGGCCTCGTCATAGCTCATGCCGAAGACGGTCCCGGCGGGCTGGGTCAGCCGGTAGCGGCTGCGAAGAAGGTCGTACAGGCGGTCCGGGCCGTCGTGCACCAGCGGCCGGAACACCCCGACCCGGTCCACCTGACGCGTCAACAGCTCCATGACTCCGAGCTCCACGACCTGTCGGCCGTCTCCCCGGCCGATGCCGGTCACGTACACGCTGCGCGTCACGCGTGCTCTCCCTCTCGTCGTGGCGGATCGATGCCTGTGGCCGGTTCCCCCCTGGAATCTGCCGAAAAGCGCCCGTAATGGCCACACCTATACCCTTGACAATACCTGCGCGTCTGGATATGTCGCTCGCCCCCCGCATGACCTCCCGGAACGTCGCTGGTGAGCCCGGGGAGCGGACGGGCAGTGCCGGGTGCGTTCAAGACGTGAAACAATCCCCCCGGTCAGATCGGCTCACCCACACTTGGATCAGCAGGTACCTCACCGAGCAGGAGAAGCGAACCCCATGCGCATCGGAGTCCTCACCGCCGGCGGCGACTGCCCCGGGCTGAATGCTGTGATCCGCTCCGTCGTCCACCGCGCCGTGCACGACCGCGGCGACGAGGTGATCGGCTTCGAGGACGGTTTCAAGGGGCTGCTCGACGGCCGCTACATGCCCCTCGACATCAACTCGGTCTCCGGCATCCTCGCCCGCGGTGGCACCATCCTCGGCTCGGCCCGGCTGGAGCGCGACCGCCTCCAGGCCGCCTGCGACAACTCCGAGGAACTGATCGAGCGCCTCGGCCTGGACGCGCTGATCCCGATCGGCGGCGAGGGCACGCTGACCGCCGCGCGCATGCTGGCGGACGCGGGCCTGCCGGTCGTGGGCGTTCCCAAGACGATCGACAACGACATCTCCGCGACCGACCGCACCTTCGGCTTCGACACCGCGGTCGGCGTCGCCACCGAGGCCATGGACCGCCTCAAGACCACCGCCGAATCGCACCAGCGGGTCATGGTCGTGGAGGTCATGGGCCGGCACGCGGGGTGGATCGCCCTGGAGGCCGGCATGGCCGCCGGCGCGCACGGCATCTGCATCCCGGAGCGCCCCTTCGAGATCAGCGATCTCGTGAAGATGGTCGAGGAACGCTTCGCGCGCGGGAAGAAGTTCGCGATCGTGTGCGTCGCGGAGGGAGCACGCCCGGCCGTGGGCTCGATGGCGTACCAGAAGGGCACCATCGACCAGTACGGGCACGAGCGGTTCGTCGGCATCGGCAACATGCTGGCCACCGAGCTGGAGCACCGGCTCGGCAAGGAGGCGAAGCCGGTCATCCTCGGCCACGTGCAGCGCGGCGGCACCCCCACCGCGTACGACCGCGTGCTGGCCACCCGCTTCGGCTGGCACGCCGTGGAGGCCGCGCACCGCGGCGAGTTCGGGCAGATGACCGCGCTGCGCGGCACCGACATCGTGATGGCGCCGCTGGCCGACGCGGTGACCGTGCTCAAGACCGTGCCGCAGGCGCGGATGGACGAGGCCGAAGCGGTCTTCTGAGCGGCGTACGGGAACGTCCTTCTTCCGTGCCCGCCGCGCCCGTTGGGGCGCGGCGGGCACGCGTCGTTCCGGGCTGCTCAGGTTGTCCTCAGTGGGTCGGTTATCACCCGGTTGTGACGGCTCCGTGACGCTCCGAGTGAAGCGCACCACAAGATCGGTTCTTGGCTTGGTGCGGGCCGCCGCGCCTTGATCTGCTCTCCAGGGAATCCGCACATGCGGGACAGCCGGTGCGAGATGTCGCATGCGAGACGAGGAGACGCAATGTTCAAGGCACGCTGGGCAGTACGGGGCGCCGTCGCGGCAGCGCTGGTCACGGTGGCGGCGACGGTCGGCGGACTGCTGTGGCTGAAGTTCACAGCGGGCGGCGGTTTCGAGACCGGGGACGTCCGCATCATGGGCGACCGCTTCTTCGGCATCCTCACGTACGCGGTGATGGAGAAGCCCGGCGGCGGCCTCGACGTCACCACGGACGTCCAGAGAATCACCCCGCTGATCGTCCTGTTCCTGGCCCTCACCGCCGTCCTCACCGCAGGGCAGGCGATGTACGCCGCGGCGAAGCGCCGTGAGCGGCTCCGGCAGGCCTGACGGGGTCAGGAGTCCCCCTCACCGGTCCCGGCGCGCCGCCAGAAGTGGTCGAGGATGTCCGCGAGGAAGGCGCGGCCCCGTGCCGCGGCCTCCTCGGGGGCCTCGTCGGGGGAGCCCCACACGTGCGAGCCCGCCGTCGCCGACTGGTAGGTGCCGTGCATCTCGTGCAGCACCGCCGACAGTTCGGCGCGGGGCAGCGGCACCAGCTTCGCCACCGGGCGCACGTACGGCTGCCAGCGGCCGGTGACCGCGCTGCGCAGCAGGTCGGCCAGCCGCCCGGCCTCGCCGGTGAGCGCGAGCCGCACGTCGGGCGGCAGGCGCAGGGCCTCGGCCAGCGCTTCGGCCTGGCGGGGCGTGCCGGTCCACTCGCCGGTCGCCTCCGCCCGTTCGTACGCGGCACGGTCGATGCCCGCTGCGAGCGCGGCGTCCTGCACCGCGAGCCCGCGCGCCAGCCGGTGTTCGCGCAGTGTCGAGGGGCTGCCCAGCAGGTCGCCCGGGGCGCACCACAGGGCGCCGGCCAGCGCCGTGAGCTGGCTCTCGTCGGGGGCGCCGACGCCCTGCTCCCAGGCGGCGACGGTCTTCGGCGCGACCCGCAGCCCGTACGCGGCCCACATCCCGTAGGCGACGTGTCCCGGGGTCATGCCCAGCTCCAGGCGCAGCCGCCGTGCGGCCGCCGCGTCGAACGGGCTCGGTGCGGCGGCGTCGCGGCGTGACGGCGGGCGGTGTTGCATCGGCACAGGTTAAGTGGGCCTTGCGGTGAGCCCTACGGTGTGATCCGCCGAACCCGAGGATCGTAGGAAGCTCCATCGGCGTGGGCCTCCGGCGCGCGGCACCGGGTGTCGCCCGGGCCCGTCCCTTCACCGGTCAGCCCTCGGTCACCGCCTCATCCCTTCACCGCGCCGCCGAGGGTGAAACCGCCGCCCAGGCGCCGGGCGATCAGGACGTAGAGGACCAGCACCGGGGTCGAGTAGAGCACCGAGAACGCGGCGAGCTGCCCGTACACCACCGACCCGTAACTGCCGAAGAAGGTGAAGATGCTGACGGACGCGGGCAGTTGGTCGGGGGAGAGCAGGAGCATGAAGGGGACGAAGAAGTTGCCCCACATGATCACGAAGCTGTAGATGGCCACCACCGCGATGCCGGGTCCCATCAGCGGCAGTACCACCCGGGTCAGCGACTGGAAGCGGGACGCGCCGTCCGTCCACGCGGCCTCCTCCAGGATCTCCGGCACCCCGTCCATGAAGTTCTTCATCAGCCAGACGGCGAAGGGGAGTTGGGAGGCGGCGAGGAAAAGGCCGGTCCCGTACATCGTGTCGATCAGGTTGACCTGCACGAACAGCCCGTACACCGGCACCATCACGGCCGTCACCGGCAGGCACGTCGTGAACAGCACGGTCAGCAGGTAGGGGCGGGTGAAGCGGGAGCGGTAGCGGGAGAGCGGGTAGGCGGCCAGCGCGGCGCAGCCGACCGTCAGCAGGGTGGCGCCGCCGCACAGCATCAGGCTGTTGGCCATCGGCGTGAAGGTGATCTCGTCGGTGAGCACCTTGTCGAAGTTGTCCAGGCTGGGGGAGCCGGGCAGCGCGACGCGCAGCGAGGCCTTCGGGTCGACGGACGCCAGCACCAGCCAGATCAGCGGCACCGCGAACGCGGCCGCCACGACGAGCAGTCCGGCGTCCACGGCCAGCCGCTCGCGGGTACGGCGCGGGAGCAGAGTGGCCACGGCTCAGACCTCCTCGCGCAGCAGCCGCAGATACAGCACCGAGAACAGCGCGCCGACCAGCAGCAGGAGCAGCGCCACCGCCGTCCCGTAGCCGATCAGGGACTTGTTGAAGGCCTGGTCGTACATGAACACCGGCAGGGTCTGGCTGCGGTTGCCCGGACCGCCGCGGGTCATGGCCCAGATGAGGCCGAACACCGAGAGCGTCTGCAGGGTGTTGAGCATCAGGTTGGTGCCGATGGAGCGGCGGATCATGGGCAGCGTGACGTGCCACATGCGCTGCCACCGGCTCGCCCCGTCCATCTCCGCCGACTCGGTCACCTCGCGCGGCACCCCGGACAGCGCCGCGGAGTACACCAGCATCGAGAACGCGGTGCCGCGCCAGACGTTGGCGAAGGAGACGGCCAGGATGGGGAGCGTGAACAGCCAGTTCTGGGTGGGCAGATGGAGCCACTCCAGCACGGCGTTCAGGGTGCCCTGCTTGTTGAAGAAGATGTAGAGCAGGAAGCCCGCCACGATCTCGGGCAGCACCCACGCGCAGATCACCACGGCCCCGGTGACCGTGCGCACCGCCCGCGAGGCGCGCTGCATCATCGCCGCGAGCGCGAGGCCCAGGGTGTTCTGCCCCAGCAGCGAGGAGACCACGGTGAACACCAGGGTCAGCACCACCGCGTTGCGGAAGGCCGGATCGCCGAAGGCCCGGGTGAAGTTGGCGAAGCCGACGAAGGACGGCGAGGCCTGGCCCGTCAGCCGCAGGTCGGTGAAGGCGATGTAGGCGCAGTAGCCGATGGGCCCGAGCAGGAAGAGCAGCAGCAGGGCCGTGGCCGGCGCGACCGGCAGCCACCGCGCGGGGTTCCGGCGCCGTCGCTCGGGACGCGGCGTCGCCTGCGCCTCCGGAGCGGCGGGCTCGGTGATCTGTGCGGCGCTCACTTCTCGACGACCGCCCCGCTGGTGATCGAACCGAGCTGCTCGTCGTACGTCTTGGCCGCCCCCGACACCGAGGCGTCGCCTGTGGTCACGCCCTCCATGGCCTCGGTGATCGCGGTGGAGACCTGCGGGTAGACGGGCAGCGCGGGCCGGTAGTTGCTGTGCTTCACGCGGGCGGTGAAGAAGTTCACGCCGGGCATCGAGCTCTTGTAGCGCGGGTCGGCCGCCACGTCCTTGCGCACCGCGATCTGGGCGTTGCTGACGCAGAACTCCACCGCGTTCTTCCTGGTCTGCAGCGACTTGATCAACTGCCAGGCCAGGTCGGGCTTCTGCGACTTGGCGGAGATCGCCCAGGTCCAGCCGCCGGACATGCTGACCTCGCCGGGTGCCTGGCCGTGCTGGGTGGGCATTTTGGCCAGGCCCATGGTCTTCTCCCAGCCGGGCCACGGGCTGCCGCCCGACTTGATCCACTGCTGGCCCAGCCAGGAGCCGTCCAGGTCGATGGCGAGCTTCTCCTTGGGGAGCATCTCGGTGACGACCCGGGTCTGGATGGTGGGGCTGAGCGCCTGGCTCACGTCGGGGCCGAGCTTCTCCCCGTACACCTTCCGTACGAAGTCCAGGCTGTCGCGGAAGCCCTTGCTGCCGGTGACCCACTTCTTGGCCCCCGGGTCGTAGAGCGGGTCCTCGCCGGTGCCGTAGAGCAGCATCTCGAAGCCCTGCATCGCGGCGGCCTCACCGGCCGACTTGCCGGTGAAGACGTTGAGCGGGGTCACGCCCGGGACCTTCTTCTTGATGGTGCGGGCCGCGTCCAGGACCTCGTTCCAGTCCTTCGGCTGCCAGTCCTGGGGGAGCCCGGCCTTCTTGAAGATCTTCTTGTTGAACCAGAGCCCGCGGGTGTCCGTGCCGTCCGGCACCCCGTACGTCTTCCCGTCGGCGGCCCGTGCCGCGGCCTTCGCCGTGGGCTCGAACTGGCCCCACTCCCTCCACTTCGACAGATAGCCGTCGAGGGGGCGCAGATAGCCGCTCTTGATGTCGGAGTTGATGAGGAAGGTGTCCTCGTAGACCACGTCCGGAGTGGTGCGCGGGGAGCGCATCATCTGCTGAAGCTTGGTGTAGTAGTCCTGCGGGGACGCCTGGATCGGGACCAGTTCGACCTTCTTGCCCTTGTGCGTCTTCTCGAACTCCTCCGCCACCTTCTTGACGAAGTCGTCCCGCACCGTCACATCGGCGTTGGTGTCCTTGTTGAAGGCGATCTTGACGGTGTCCTTGTCGCCGCCGCTGCCCCCGCCGCAGCCGCTTAGCGCGGCGGCGGCGAGCGCCCCGGCGAGCGCGAGGGCCAGGGGCGTTGCGGTGCGACGCGTGGGGACGGTGCGGCGGGTGCTGCGGCGAGCGGAACGGCGGTGCATGGTGCGGGAGCGGGAGCGCACTGGCATGACCTCCTCGGCCACGGCCGCCCGGCCCGCGTGCCTGCCGCGCACGGGCCGCCGGCACGTGGAGCTGCGGCGTGACCGTACGGTGGCCCGACCGTGAGCCCGTGGTCAATGGCCGTGCAGCGCCGCAGGCAGGCAACGTGACAACGTTGTTATGCATACGCCCGCGGCGCCGCAAACCCCTGACGGCCTCCCTGTCGGCGGCTAACTCCCGTATCCGGCAAGCAGCTTGGAGAACTCCCACTCCTGCTGCTCGATCCCGCTGCACGAGTCGCCCGGGCTGCCGCCGCCCGCGCAGGAGCGGTCCCGGTTGACCGCCCAGAAGCTGACCCTGGCCAGCTTCTTCTCCTTCGCGTAGGCGAGCATCTCCTGGAAATCGTCCGGAGTGATCTTCTCGCCCTGCTGGTCCGTCATCCCGTTCATGGACGAGAAGCCGGACTTGGCGTACGCGGCGTCCGTGCCGATCCCGTACGCGGCGGCGACCTGCTTCGCCAGCCCGTCCACGGCGCCCTTGGTCGCGGCCACCATGTCGGTCGTGCCGTCGCCGTAGTCGAAGGGCATGACGGTCCAGCCGTCCACGTCGAGCCCGGCCTTGGCGCCCTTCGCGATGAGGTCCTTGCCGTTCTCGTTGGGGCCCTTGGGCGTGGTGCCGAAGGTCAGATAGACCTTGAGGTCCTTGTCCTTCTCCTTGACGATCTTGAGCGCGTCCACGACCCGCTGGCGCACCTGCGCGTTCTCCACCTCGGTCGACTCGATGTCCACGTCGAGGGACTTGAGCCCGTACGCGTCGATCACCTTCTGGTAGGCGCCGGCCAGGTCCTGCGCGCTGGAGCACGCCTCGCCGAGCTTGTCGCCGGACCAGCCGCCGACCGAGGGCGTGATGTCACCGCCCGCCTGCTGCACGGCCTTGATGGTCTTCTCGTCCTCGCCGCCCTTGAGGGGGCGCTGGGCGTCCCACGCAGGGTCGCAGCCGCCCTTGGCCAGGATGAACGCCATGGTGAGCTGCTTGGTGCCGGTCTTCTTCATGAAGTCGGCCGCGTCCGGCGGGTTGCCCCAGCCGAGGTAGAGGTACGGGCCCTGCTGCCCGCTCGGAGCCGAGGCGCTGTCCTCGGGTGTGGCCTGTGCGGTGACGGCGAAGGCCCCTGCCGCGGTGAGCGCGGCGGCCACGGCCGCGGCGCCGGCGGCGCGTCTCCGTCTGCGGCCGGCCTCGCTGTTCCGGGCACGGTGGGTGTGGGGGGTACGAGAGCGCACGGCTTCTCCCATCCAACTGGGGTGGTTGGTGCGTCGGATGGTGCGGCACGCTAGCGGGACGGATTGGTCCAGACAATAGGAGCGGCACGCCGGGATGCGTACGGGGGCGCAGACCGCTCAGAACTGCCAGCGGTAGCAGAACTCCGGCCGCCCCACCTGCCCGTACTGCGGCCGCCGTTCGGCGCGGGCCGCCGTCACCAGGTGCTCCAGATAGCGGCGCGCGGTGATGCGGTTGACCCCGAGTTCGGCCGCCGCGGCGCTCGCGGTCAGCCCCTCCTGGCCGGCCTCGCGCAGCGCGGTGACCACCCGCTCCAGGGTGGGCGCGCTCAACCCCTTCGGCAGCGACGGGCGTTGCGGGGTGCGCAGCGCGGAGAGCGCGCGGTCCACCTCGGCCTGGCTGGTGACCGTCGCGGTGCCGTCCGCCGTGCTGTTGCGGAACTCCGCGTACTGGAGCAGCCGGTCGCGGAGCGTCGCGAAGGTGAACGGCTTCAGCACGTGCTGCACCACGCCCAGCGCCACGCCCTCGCGCACCACGGCGATGTCGCGGGCCGAGGTCACCGCGAACACGTCCGTGGTGCGGCCCGCGCCGCGCAGTGAGCGGAGCAGCGAGAGCCCGTGCCCGTCGGGGAGATACAGGTCGAGCAGGATCAGGTCGACGGGGGTGCGGTCGAGGGCGCGTACGGCCTCGGCGCGGGAGCGCGCGACGCCCGCCACGGCGAATCCGGGCACCCGGGCCACGTACTGCGCGTGCGCGTCGGCCGCCACCCGGTCGTCCTCCACGACCAGGACCTGGATGGGTTCGGTGCTCACGCGGGGTCCTCCGTACGTCGTCCGTCCGGCACTCCCGCCGCCGGCTCCGGCAGCGGCAGCCGCACGGTGAACTCGGCGCCGCCGCCCGGCGCTCCGGTCACCTCGGCCGAGCCCCCGTGCCGGTACGCGGTCTGCCGTACGAGGGCCAGGCCGAGCCCCCGCGGGCCGCCCGTGCGCTGCCCGTCCCTCGACGGCTGGGCCGGCCCGTCGGGCGACGGCTTGGTCGACCAGCCGCGCTCGAAGATCTCCTCGGTGGCGTGCGCGGGCACCCCAGGACCGTTGTCCGCGACCCGCAGCAGCAGCCGGCCGTCCTCGGCCCGCACCGTGACGTCCACCGCCGGATGCGCGGGACCGCGCGCGGCCGAGGCGGCGTCCACCGCGTTGTCGATCAGGTTGCCCAGCACCGTCACCAGTTCGCGCGGGGGCAGGGCCTGCGCGGTCTGGCCCGCGTCCTCGTCGTGCCATTCGCTGTCCGGGGTCACCGTCAGCTCGACCCCGCGCTCGGCGGCCTGCGCGGCCTTGCCCAGCAGCAGCGCGGCCAGCACCGGTTCGCCGACCGCGGTCACCACGCGGTCGGTCAGCTCCTGCGCGAGCTCCAGTTCCTCGGTGGCGAAGTCCACCGCCTCCTCCGTGCGCCCGAGTTCGATCAGCGAGACGACCGTGTGCAGCCGGTTCGCCGCCTCGTGCGCCTGCGAGCGCAGGGCCTCGGCGAACCCGCGCACCGAGTCCAGCTCGCCGGTCAGCGACTGGAGTTCGGTGTGGTCCCGCAGCGTCACCACCGTGCCACGGCGCTCGCCGCCCGAGACCGGCGAGGTGTTCACCACCAGCACCCGCGTCGCCGCGAGGTGCACCTCGTCCACCCGCTGCTCCTGCGCCGTGAGCGCCCGGCACAGCGAGGCGGGCAGGCCCAGGGAGTCCACGGGGGCGCCGACCACGTCGCCGGTGAGGCCGAGGAGGTCGCGCGCGGCGTCGTTGAGCAGCGCCACCCTGCGCTCGCCGTCCAGCATCAGCAGGCCCTCGCGGACCGCGTGCAGCGCGGCCTGGTGGTAGTCGTGCATGCGGCTCAGCTCGGCCGCGTTCATGCCGTGGGTGCTGCGCCGCAGCCGCGCGTTGACCACGTACGTGCCGAGGCCGCCCAGTGCCAGCGCGCCGCCCGCGACGCCGAGCAGCGGCAGAAGCTGTCCGCGCAGCTTCTCGCTGATGGTGTCCACCGTGATGCCCGCGCTGACGAGTCCGACGATGCGGCCGCCGTCGCGGATCGGGGTGACCACGCGCACCGAGGGGCCGAGCGTGCCGGTGTAGGTCTCGGCGAACGTCCGCCCCTTCAGGGCAGGCCCCGTGTGCCCGGCGAAGCGGCCGCCGATCTGCTTCCTGTCCGGGTGGGTCCAGCGCACGCCGTGGGTGTCCATGATCGTGACGAAGGTGACGCCGGTGTCCTTGCGCACCTGTTCCGCGTACGGCTGGAGACGTACGGTCGGACGGCGTTCCTCGCGTATCGCCTCGCGCACCGAGGGCGAGTCGGCGATCGCGCGGGCGCAGGCCGAGGCCCGGTGGGTGGCCGACTCGCGTGCCTGGATGCGGTCCGTTACGTAAGCGAACGCCGCACAGCAGGAGACCACCAGCGCGACGAGCACCACCTGCATGGCGAACAGCTGGCCCGCGAGGCTGCGGGGCCTGCGGGGGCGCCGTATGCGGCGAGGTGAACGGGAGTCGGCGCGCATTCGGACAGTTTGCACGTGAAGTTTCCGTGCACGTAATGCACGAAAGCGTGACCTGGGTCACCTGGCGTTGCATAGTCGCCGGGACTCGCGGCGGGGTGGCCGCGCGGCCGTACGGACGCGCGGCAGGGGCGGCACTCCGGCGGGTCGGAGCCGCAACACCCACTGACGAGGAGCCGATGTGTCGGAGCAGACACAGCCGGCGGCCGGACAGGCCGCCGCGCCCGCGAGGAAGAAAAGGGACCGCACCCACTACCTCTACATCGCGGTCATCGCCGCGGCGATCCTCGGCATTGTGCTGGGCCTCGCCGCGCCGGACTTCGCGAAACAGCTGAAACCGGTCGGCGAGGGCTTCGTCAACCTGATCAAGATGATGATCTCGCCGATCATCTTCTGCACCATCGTGCTGGGCATCGGCTCGGTGCGGAAGGCCGCCAAGGTCGGCGCGGTCGGCGGCCTGGCGCTGGGCTACTTCATGGTGATGTCCACCGTCGCGCTGGGCATCGGCCTGGTCGTCGGCAACATCCTGGAGCCGGGCCACGGCATGCACCTCAGCGACTCCGCGCGGGAGGCGGGCGCAGCCGAGGCCAAGGGCGGCGGAAGCACCCTCGACTTCGTGATGGGGATCATCCCGAAGACCCTGGTGTCCGCCTTCACCTCGCAGGAGGTGCTGCAGACACTGCTGGTGGCGCTGCTCATCGGCTTCGCGCTGCAGGCCATGGGCAAGGCGGGCGAGCCGGTGCTGCGCGGGATCGGGCACATACAGAAGCTGGTCTTCCGCGTGCTGGGCATGATCATGTGGGTCGCGCCCGTCGGCGCGTTCGGCGCGATGGCCGCCGTGGTCGGCGAGACCGGCATCGCGGCGCTGAAGTCGCTGGCCGTCATCATGATCGGCTTCTATGTGACCTGCCTGCTGTTCGTGGTGGTGGTGCTGGGCGCGCTGCTGCGGATCTTCGCGGGCGTCAACATCTTCCTGCTGCTCAAGTATCTGGGCCGGGAGTTCCTGCTGATCCTCTCCACCTCTTCCTCGGAGTCCGCGCTGCCGCGGCTCATCGCGAAGATGGAGCACCTGGGCGTGAGCCGTCCGGTCGTGGGCATCACGGTGCCGACCGGCTACTCCTTCAACCTGGACGGCACGGCCATCTACCTCACGATGGCCTCGCTGTTCGTCGCCGAGGCGATGGGCGAGCCGCTCGCGCTGGGCCAGCAGATCTCGCTGCTGGTCTTCATGGTCATCGCCTCCAAGGGCGCGGCGGGCGTCACCGGCGCGGGCCTGGCCACCCTCGCGGGCGGGCTCCAGTCGCACCGCCCCGAGCTGGTCGACGGCGTGGGCCTGATCGTCGGCATCGACCGCTTCATGAGCGAGGCACGCGCGCTGACCAACTTCGCCGGCAACGCGGTCGCCACGGTCCTGATCGGCACCTGGACGAAGGAGGTCGACACGGAGAGGGTCGACCAGGTACTCCGGGGCCAACTCCCCTTCGACGAGGCGACGATGTCGGAGTCGGAGGAGGAGCCGTCCGAGCAGGAGGCCGCAGAGCCGGAACCTGCGAAGGTCTGACCCGCATATAAAGCTGTGGGCAGTCGTTCCGCAGGGGCGGAACGGGTGGGCACAGCGGACCGGCGCCCCGGGCACCCGCGTCACCACACGGTGAACGGGGCCCGGGGCGCAGCCCCGTTCAGATCAAGCGTGCGGGCTCACGTCCGCGTAGAGCCCTCAGGCCACACTCGCCGCACCCGCACCTCCTGCCGCTCCGCGTGCGCGACCACGTCCGCCGCGCCCCCGTAGGCCCGCGCGGGCCGCCCGTCCCACACCGCGAGGAGCTCGTCCACGAGCCCCACGAGGTTCTCGTTGGCGAGCATGTCCGCCGTCGGGTTGGACTCCGAGAGCCCGGTGTCGTACACCTTCACCGCCTGGCCCAACAGCCGGTCGTACGTGGGCACATGGTGGTCGGGAAGCGCTTCGCGATAGGTCCGCGAGGGGACGACCGCCTCGATCTTCCCGCCGTGCTCCAGCACCGCCTCGGCGAACCAGGTGTCCGGCCCCTCCGCCAGACAGCTCACTCCGGTCAGCTTCCCGGGCTCGTACTCCCGCACCAGCTCGGCCAGCGCCTCCCGCACCAACTGCTCTGTCTTCTCCGGCAGTCCGCGGTGCCCGGTGATCCCCAGCCGCATGAGGCTTCTCCTCCTCGCTCGATGTTCGCAGGTCCACGCTACGTGCCGGAGGGCCGTCGTGGGGGAGCGCGGGCAAGCCCGTACGACCCGTTGCGAAGTGCGCTCCGCCGGGCGCCGTGCCGGCGCGTCCCCCACCGTGCCCCTGACGCGCTACGGCGTGCGTACCTCGCCGGGCGTGCGGCCGAACCTCTCGCGGAAGCTGCGCGTGAAATGCGCGTGCGTCGCGAAGCCCCAGCGGTGCGCGAGCGCCGCGACGGTGCCGAACCCGCCGCGCGCTGCGGACAGTTCGCGGTACGCCTCGTCCAGCCGCCGGTGCAGGATGTGCCGCCCCGGCGTACTGCCCGAGGCCGCGAACAGCCGCCCGAGGTGCCGCTCGGAGACCCCGGCGGCCGCCGCGACCCGCGGCACCGAGAGCCCGGGGTCGCCCAAGTGCCGCTCGACATAGGCGTACGCGGCCGCCAGCGGGGGAGGCGCGGCCGGGCCGCCCGAGCGCGAGGTGACCAGCGTGCGCAGCAGGTCGAGCACGACGCCGTCGGTGCCGGGTTCCGCCCCGCCCCCGGCGACCCGCTCCAGCGCGCCGCGCAGCGCGTCCAGCACGGCCCCTTCGCCCGCGCCGGACCCCGTACCCGGCCTCGTACCCGGCCCCGTACCGCCGCCGCGGAAGCGCAGCGGCTCCGGGACCTCCGCCGCGCACCGCTCGCGGAAGAGCGCGGCCGGCACGTCGACCAGCAACTGCCGCATGGCGGAGGCGAATCCGAAGAGGTACGGGCCCCGGGTGTCGTACAGCGCCAGGTCGCCGGCGCCCAGCGTCAGGCAGCCGCTCCCGTGGTAGAAGACCGCCTCGCCGCTCAGCACCAGCGAGGCGAAGACGGAGTCCTTGGGCAGCCGCCGGCAGATGCCCGGCGTGCGCTCGATGACGTGCTCGTTGCCCCGGATGTCCGCCAGCCGCAGCGCGCCGAAGCGGAGGTTGGTCTGCCGCGCGCTCAGCCCGCCGTCCGCGTACGGGGAGCAGGCGAGGCCCACCAGGGCGCGGCGGTTGTGCTCCTCCCAGAAGTCCACGCGCTCGCCCGGCGGCACGGCGTCGGTGGACACCCGGGAGAGCACCTGCACGGCGTGCGCGGTCATCGCGGCCTCCTCGGCGGCGGCCCGGACGGCTACGCGGCGAGGGTAATCCGCGCGGCCGCGCCCCTCAATGGGCGGCGCACCCGCCCCTCCCGCTCCTCAACCTCCCGGCGCCACCAGCAGCCTGAGGTGCCCGCCCTCCGGCTCCGCCGCGAACCCGCGTTCCACCACCTCCTCCAGCGGGAGCACCGCGCTGACGATCCGGGCGAGGTCCACGCCCTCCTCGGCGACGAGGCGCACGAGTTCCGGATAGGTGTCGGCCCACGGGCCCCAGCCCGAGGACGGCGAGCGAGTCGCCGGGGCCGGCCGGCGCCCGACCGCCGCAGCGCGTGCAGCGCCACCGAGGCCGGCTCGAAGAGCGCGGCCTGCTCCAGCGGTACGCCGTCGGGAAGCGGGTGCGCCATGTACGCGGGCACCGTCGCGTACTCCGCGAGCCCGCCGTCGCCCATCAGCCCCGCGAAGCCGGACCGCGCGCACAGGTTGTACTCGCCCGCGCCGCACCGCGCGGCCCGTCTCCCACGGACCGCGATCCCTCGTACTCAACCGGCGTCCGCCCACAGCCCGGAGCAAGGGCCGGCCGGAGGCGCGGAGCGTCGTAGGGCGGCCCGTGACTCACGAGGCGGGCGCAACCACCCGCATCCCGCCGCGGCGGGAAGCGACCACACACGCAACCGACCGGCGGTCACAGCGCGAACAGCGAACAGCGCGCCAACCGCCCACGGCAACCCGCTCACCGGAACAGCGCGTCGATCTTGTCCGCGCCCAGCCCCACCGCCGCGTAGTGCTCGCGGCACAGCGCGATGTAGTCGTGCACGTCGAAGTGCCCGACGCTGGCGCCGTCCTCGTCGAGCCAGATCAGCGGGCCCTTGACGAGGAACAGGGTCCGCATCGGCTCCCCGCTGTCGTACGCCACGAGCGTGTGGCCCTCGCCCGGTGACTCGTACACGAAGTCGCCGGCCGAGGCGGTCCACGGGCGTTCGAGATAGCCCCATTTCCCGGAGAGCGTGTAGGCGAACACCTCGTGCGGGTGGTAATGCCGGTTGACCAGTCCGGCCTCCTTGGCGCGCAGGATGTCGCACCAGGAGTTGTCCTTCACATTGATCCACAGCGGCCGCGACCCCACGGTGGGGGAGAACGGCGCGTAGTAGCGGTCGTCCTCGGTCGCCGCGTCCGGCAGATACACCTCGGGAAGCGCGTCCGGCTTAAAGGAGTTCGTGATCGGTTTCAGGTCCCGCCAGAACTCCGTGCCCGGCTCCTCCGGCATGGCACGGCCCTCCTCCCGGCCTCACGGCCCTCGGCTGCGTACGTCGTCACCGAGTAGAGCGCGCCGGGAGGGCCCGCGGCTTTCCCGTACAGGACACAGCCGTTGCCCGTTCCGGACACGGGGGAGCGGGGACAAGGAAAACCCCCGTCCCGCAAATTGCGGACGGGGGTTTTCCTCGCGTATATTCGATCCTTCGTGACTGCTTTCCCCAAGTCACAAAGAAAATCACTGAGTTCACAGTATATGCGGCCGGGAGCTGGATTGTCAAACAAGGAATTGCGGGAAGAGCAGGAATTCATCGACCGGCTCTACCGCCGCGTGGACGCGCTGCGCGGGCACACCGAGAACGCCGTGGAGAGCGCGCAGGAACCCGTGGGCAGCACCATGCAGGCCAAGCTGGAGCGCGACGTGCTGGTGGCCGAGCGCTCGGGCCTGCTCGCGGCGCTGAACGCCGTGGACAACGCGCTGTGCTTCGGCCGCATCGACCTGGCCGAGGGCGGCCACCACCACATCGGCAGGATCGGGCTCAGGGAGGACGACGAGGAGCACACGCCGGTGCTCATCGACTGGCGCGCCCCGGTCGCCCGCCCCTTCTACCTGGCCACCGGGCACACCCCGATGGGGCTGCGGCGCAGGCGGCACATCACGATGCAGGGCCGCGAGGTCACCGCGCTGCACGACGAGATCATGGACCTCGGCGACAGCGAGCGCACCGGGTACGAGGACCCCAGCGGCGACGCCGTGCTGCTCTCCGCGCTGAACGCGGCCCGCACCGGCCGCATGGGCGACATCGTGCAGACCATCCAGGCCGAGCAGGACCGCATCATCCGCGCCCCGCACCGCGGTGTCCTGGTCGTCGAGGGCGGGCCCGGCACGGGGAAGACCGCGGTGGCGCTGCACCGCGCCGCGTACCTGCTCTACGAGCACCGCGAGCTGCTGGCCAAGCGCGCCGTGCTGGTCGTCGGCCCGAACCCGGCGTTCCTCGGCTACATCGGCGAGGTGCTGCCCTCGCTGGGCGAGACCGGGGTGCTGCTCTCCACCCTCGGCGAGCTCTTCCCCGGGCTGCACGCCACCGGCACCGACACCCCGCACGCCGCCGCCGTGAAGGGCCGAGCGGACATGGCCGGGGTGCTGGCCGCCGTGGTGCGGGACCGGCAGGCGCTGCCCGAGCCGGTGATCGCCATCGAGCACGACAAGAGCGTGCTGATGCTCGACGCCGACCTGGCCAACGTGGCGCGGGAGCGCGCGCGTGCGCTGGACCTGCCGCACAACGAGGCGCGGGAGCACTTCGAGGGCTACATCCTCAACACGCTGACCGAGATGCACGCCGAGCAGATCGGCACCGACCCGTACGACGGCGGCAGCCTGCTGGACGAAGCCGATCTGACCCAGATCCGCGACGAACTGGGCTCCAACCCCGAGGTCTGGTCCGCGATCGACCAGCTCTGGCCGGTGCTCACGCCGCGGCAGCTCGTCGCCGACTTCCTCGCGGAGCCGACGCATGTGTCCGAGGAGGACGCCGCGGCCATCCGCCGCTCCGTGCCGGACTGGACGCCCGCCGACGTGCCGCTGCTGGACGAGGCCGCCGAGCTGCTCGGCGAGGACGACCGCGCGCGCCGCGCCGCCGCCGAGGCCGAGCGGCGGGAGCAGATCGCGTACGCGCAGGGCGTGCTGGACGTGGCGTACGCCTCCCGCACCTACGAGTTCGAGGACAAGGAGGACGAGGACTCGGAGGTGCTCGGCGTCCAGGACCTGATGGACGCGGAGCGGATGGCCGAGCGGCAGGAGGAGGTGGACCACCGCACCCCGGCGGAGCGTGCGGCGGCCGACCGCACCTGGGCGTTCGGGCACATCATCGTGGACGAGGCGCAGGAGCTCTCGCCGATGGCCTGGCGCCTGCTGATGCGCCGCTGCCCGGCCCGCTCGATGACGCTGGTCGGCGACCCCGCGCAGACCGCCGAGGAGGCGGGCGTCGGCTCCTGGAAGGAGATCCTCGACCCGTACGTGGGCGACCGCTGGGAGCACACCAGGCTCGGGGTCAACTACCGCACGCCCGCGGAGATCATGGAGGCGGCTGCCGGGGTGCTGCGGGAGAGCCACCCCGGCTTCGAGCCGCCCAGCTCGGTGCGGTCCACCGGGGTCCCGCCGAGGCTGTGGGAGAGCGGCGAGGACCTGTACGAGGCGGTGGCCCGCGCGGTCGCGGCCGCCACCCCGGAGGAGGGGCGGCTCGCGGTGATCGCGCCGGACGACCTGTGCGAGCGGATCGCCGCCGCCGTGCCGGACGCCGAGGCGGGCCCGAACCCGGACCTGACCCGCTCGGCCGTGGTGCTCGGCCCCCGGCAGGCCAAGGGCCTGGAGTTCGACGCGGTGGTGGTGGCCGAGCCGCAGCGCCTGGGCACCAGCGACCTGTACGTGGCGCTGACCCGTGCCACCCGCACCCTGGATGTGGTGCACACCGGCGACCTGCCCGCCGCGCTGCGGGAGGCGGGCGTCGCGGGCGCCGACGACGAGACCGCCGCCGGCGCCGGGGGCGTCACGCGAGGGGAGTGAACCAGACCGTCGCCAGCGGAGGCAGCACGGGCGCGACGGAGGCCGGACGGCCGTGCGAGGGCACGGCCTCCGTCTTGACCGGCGAGGGGTTGAGCACGTCGCCGCCGCCGTAGCGGAGCGCGTCCGTGTTCAGCACCTCCTGCCACGCCTCGTGCCCGTCCGGCACCCCGAGCCGGTACGGACTCCGCGGCACCGGCGAGAAGTTGGCCACCGCGAGCAGCGGCGCGCCCTCCGCGTCGTAGCGCAGGAAGGCCAGCACGTTGTCCTCGGCGGCGCCGCCCTCGATCCAGGAGAAGCCGCCGGGGTCTGTGTCCCGCTGCCACAGCGCCGGGGTGGCCAGATAGCAGGCGTTGAGGTCCCGCACCAGGTCCCGCACCCCGCGGTGGTCCGGCTCGGCCCCGTACGCGGGGTCGAGCAGCCACCAGTCGGGGCCGTGGCCCTCGGACCACTCGGCGCCCTGCGCGAACTCCTGCCCCATGAAGAGCAGTTGCTTGCCCGGGTGCGACCACATGAAGCCCAGATACGCGCGGTGGTTGGCCCGCTGCTGCCACCAGTCGCCGGGCATCTTGGAGACCAGCGAGCGCTTGCCGTGCACGACCTCGTCGTGGGAGATCGGCAGGATGTAGTTCTCGGAGTACGCGTAGACCATCGAGAACGTGATGTCGTCGTGGTGGTACTTCCGGTGCACCGGCTCCTTGGACATGTAGACCAGCGAGTCGTGCATCCAGCCCATGTTCCACTTGAAGCCGAAGCCCAGCCCGCCGAATCCGCCCTCGCCCACGTGGTGGGTGGCCCGGGTGACGCCGCTCCACGCGGTGGACTCCTCGGCGGCGGTGATCACGCCGGGGCAGCGGCGGTAGACGGTGGCGTTCATCTCCTGGAGGAAGGCCACCGCGTCCAGGTTCTCCCGGCCGCCGTAGACGTTCGGGGTCCAGCCGCCGTCCTCGCGCGAGTAGTCGAGGTAGAGCATCGAGGCCACGGCGTCCACGCGCAGGCCGTCGATGTGGAACTCCTCGCACCAGTACACCGCGTTGGCGACCAGGAAGTTGCGGACCTCGCGCCGCCCGAAGTCGAACTCCAGGGTCCCCCAGTCGGGGTGCTCGGCGCGGCCCGGATCGGCGTGCTCGTACAGCGGCGTGCCGTCGAACTCCGCCAGCGCCCACTCGTCCTTCGGGAAGTGCGCGGGCACCCAGTCCATCAGCACGCCGATGCCGGCCCGGTGCAGCGCGTCCACCAGGTACTTGAAGTCGTCGGGCGTGCCCAGCCGCGCGGTCGGCGCGTAGAAGCCGGTGACCTGGTAGCCCCACGAGCCGCCGAAGGGGTGCTCGGCGACCGGCATCAGCTCGACGTGCGTGAAGCCGAGGTCCTTCACGTACGCGGGGAGCTGCTCGGCCAGTTCGCGGTAGCTCAGCCCTGGGCGCCAGGAGGGGAGGTGCACCTCGTACACCGACATCGGCGCCTCGTGCGCCGGCCGTTCCGCGCGCCGGGAGAGCCACGCGGCGTCGCCCGCGGACCACACGTGCTCCGAGGCGTGCACCACCGAGGCGGTCGCGGGCGGGCACTCGGTGCGGCGGGCCATCGGGTCGGCGCGCAGCGTGTGCGTACCGTCGGGGCGGCACACGTCGAACTTGTACAGCGCGCCCTCGCCGACCCCCGGCAGGAACAGCTCCCACACCCCGCTGGAGCCCAGCGAGCGCATCGGGAACGCGGTGCCGTCCCAGTAGTCGAAGTCCCCGGCGATCCGCACGCCCTGCGCGTTCGGCGCCCACACGGTGAAGCGGGTGCCCGCGATGCCGTCGTGCGTCATCGGCCGCGCGCCCAGCGCGTGCCAGAGCTGCTCGTGCCGGCCTTCCGCGATCAGGTGCAGGTCCATCTCGCCGAGCGCGGGCAGGAACCTGTACGGGTCCTCCACCAGCAGCTCGTCCTCGCCCGGCTCCTCGCCGTAGCGCACCAGCAGCTCGTAGGCGGGGAGTTCGGGCAGCGGCAGCACCCCGGAGAACAGCCCGTCGCCCTCGTGGTGCAGCTCAGCGCGCAGGCCCTTGGCCAGCACCGTCACCTCGCGCGCGTACGGGCGCAGCGCCCTGAACGCCACGCCGCCGCGCACCGCGTGCGCGCCGAGCACGGCGTGCGGGTCGTGGTGCGCGCCCGCGAGCAGCCGCCGCCGCTCGCCCTCGGGCACCGGCGGAGCGGGCAGCACGCCCTGCGGGTCGCGGGTGTCCGCGCTGCGGGGGGCGGGGGTCGTGGGGAGCTCCGTATCGGGTGCAGCCGTCCCCCTGACTTCCTGAGCTGCGGCCTCCTGAGCTGCGGCCTCCTGCTCCGCGGCCTCCGCGGTCTCCTCAGCGCCCGCGCCCGTGTCTCCGCCGGCGCCGTCGGCTGCGGTGCCGTCTCCGTCGGCGGGTCCTGGCAGAAAGGCCGGGGGCACACGCGGGCCGCCGTCTTCCGGGCGGGTCGGCGGCTGAGGGGCGATCACGGTCAGAACCTCCTGAGAGTGGGGGAGTCGGCCAGCCGCCCGACGGCGGCCAGCGGGACGGGAAGCCAGTCAGGGCGGTGCCGCGCCTCGTACAGCACCTCGTAGACGGCCTTGTCGGTCTCGTACGCGCGCAGCAGCGCCGCGTCCTCGCGCGGGTCGGCGCCCGCGGCCTCGGCGTAACCGGCGCAGTACGCGTGCCGGTTGGCCACCGCCCACTCCTCGGCGACGGCCGAGCCGCCGGTGGACTGGCAGGCCGCGTAGTCGAAGGAGCGCAGCATCCCCGCGACGTCCCGCACCGGGGGCTGCGGCCTGCGCCGCTCGGCCAGCGGGCGCGCGGGCTCGCCCTCGAAGTCGATCAGCGACCAGTGCCCGTCGCCGTTCCGCAGGGTCTGCCCGAGGTGCAGGTCCCCGTGCACCCGCTGGGCCCGGCACGGACCCGTGGCCCGCACCAGGTCGGCGAAGGCGCCGCGCAGCCCGGAGACGTACGGGCGCAGCGCGGGCACCACGACGGCCGCCGCCTCCAGGCGCTCGGTCATCTGGGCCGCCACGCCCTCCAGGTGCTCCCTGTCCAGCTCGGCGACCGGCAGGGCCTCGGCGAGCCCCGTGTGGACCTCGGCGGTCGCGCGGCCCAGCGCATAGGAGTCAGCGGTGAAGTCCCGCTCCCCGCCGAGCGCCTCCAGCGCGAGCTGCCAGCCGTCGCGCGTGCCGGGCAGGAAGGGCTGGAGCACGCCGAGGGTCATCGGCTCGCCGTCTTCGCCGGCCGCGGTCTCGTACCAGGCGACCGGCGCCGGCACCCGCTCCGAGCCCACGGCGTCCCGGCGGGCCAGCGCCCTGGGCAGCTCCAGATCGGGATTGACCCCCGGGCTGACCCGGCGGAACAGCTTGAGGATGTACGCATCCCCGTACACCACCGAGGAGTTGGACTGCTCGGCGGCGAGCGGCCTGGCGGTCAGGCCGGAGGGCAGCGGCGCGTCCGGCGCGCGGCCGAAGCGCAGCGGCCCCAGCGCTCCGGGCGTGCGCAGCCGCTCCAGGAGTACGGCGGTGAGGCGCGGGTCGTGCAGCGCGTCGTACACGGTGCGGCCGTCGAGGGGGCCGCCCTCGGCGCGGCCGAGCACGGCAGGCGCGAGCTCGGGCGGCGCGGTCTCCCGCACCCCGAGCAGGAGTTGATAGCAGTCGGCGTGCGCGGCGCCCCCGTCGGGGGCCTCCGCTTCCGCCGGATGCGGTACGGGCGTCTGGCGGGCCCGCACCAGCAGGTGGAGCAGGCCGGCCGGGCGCCCGGACATGGGCAGGATCTCGGTTGCCGAGACCAGGGTGAAGTCCCTGACCGGCCGCCCCTTCCCCGCGAACCAGCGTTGCCGCGGCAGCCACTGCGCGAGCAGCGGTGAGAGAGAACTCAACAGCGCGGAGGAGTGTGGCACCGCGGTAAGGGGCAAGGAGCTTTCCGACATGGCGTCCTTTCCCCGGGCACACGAAAGGTACGGCAGAGTGTCCCGGATTGCGGGGAGTCTGTCCGGCTGTGCGGGACGTGTCGAATGAGTATCGACCGTGCGGGCTAGGAGGGCACGGGGTGCAGACAGAGTGCCCCGGCCGTGAGGCCCTAATCCGGCCGCCCCGTTTGGCGGTTGAGCCCTCGCCACGCGCGGCGCCGCCGCCCCGCTTCCGGTGTGGGCGATCGGTCCGCCGAGGGGCGGAACGGGCGGGCACACCGGAGCGGAACCGCACCCGCGAGGCCCCAGGCCCCCCGCGCCCAACGAGGCGCTCGCCGGGGGCGGTTGGCCAAGGGGCCAGCCCCTATCCGTGCTGCGCACGGGGGTTGGCCCCGGCCTGCTGGGGTTGCGCGGGTGCGGGGGCTGCGGTCCGCTGTGCCCACCCTCCCCCAAGCTCTCCGGCTTCGCTCCGAGCAGGGAGGTACCCCCCTCGCCCCTGCGGAACGATTGCCCACAGCTCGGAGCGGGGGGCGCGAGAGCGGGAGCGCGGGCTCAGCCCGCGGAGTTCTCGCGCAGGCGGAACCAGTAGAAGCCGTGGCCGCCCAGGGTCAGCAGATACGGCAGCTCACCGATGGCCGGAAAACGCACACCGCCGATCAGCTCCACCGGCACCCGCCCGTTGAACACCCGCAGATCCAGCTCCGTCGGCTGCGCGAAGCGCGAGAAGTTGTGCACGCACATCACGAGGTCGTCCTCGTGCTCCCGCAGGAACGCCAGCACCGACGGGTTGGAGGACTCCAGCTCGGTGTAGGTGCCGAGCCCGAACGCCGGGTTCTGCTTGCGGATCTCGATCATGCGCCGGGTCCAGTGCAGCAGCGAGGACGGCGAGGACATGGACGCCTCGACGTTCGTCACCTGGTAGCCGTAGACCGGGTCCATGATCGTGGGCAGATACAGCCGCCCCGGATCGCACGAGGAGAAGCCCGCGTTGCGGTCCGGCGTCCACTGCATGGGCGTGCGCACCGCGTCGCGGTCGCCGAGCCAGATGTTGTCGCCCATGCCGATCTCGTCCCCGTAATAGAGGATCGGCGATCCCGGCAGGGACAGCAGCAGGGCCGTGAACAGCTCGATCTGGTTGCGGTCGTTGTCCAGCAGCGGCGCGAGCCGGCGGCGGATGCCGATGTTGGCCCGCATACGCGGGTCCTTGGCGTACTCCGCGTACATGTAGTCGCGTTCCTCGTCGGTGACCATTTCGAGCGTGAGCTCGTCGTGGTTCCGCAGGAAGATGCCCCACTGGCAGCCCGAGGGGATCTGCGGGGTCTTCGCGAGGATCTCCGAGACCGGATAGCGGGATTCCCGCCGCACCGCCATGAAGATCCGCGGCATCACCGGGAAGTGGAACGCCATGTGGCACTCGTCGCCGCCGGCCTCGTACGAGCCGAAGTAGTCGACCACGTCCTCCGGCCACTGGTTCGCCTCGGCGAGCAGCACCGTGTCCGGGTAGTGCGCGTCGATCTCCTCCCGCACGCGCTTGAGGAAGGAGTGCGTGCGCGGCAGGTTCTCGCAGTTGGTGCCCTCTTCGGCGTACAGATACGGGACCGCGTCCAGCCGGAAGCCGTCGATCCCCAGGTCCAGCCAGAAGCGCAGCCCGGAGACCATCTCCTCCTGGACGACCGGGTTCTCGTAGTTGAGATCCGGCTGGTGCGAGAAGAAGCGGTGCCAGTAGTACTGCTTGCGTACGGGATCGAAGGTCCAGTTGGACGCCTCGGTGTCCACGAAGATGATGCGCGCGTCCTGGTACGCCTTGTCGTCGTCGGCCCAGACGTAGTAGTCGCCGTACGGCCCCTCGGGGTCGTTCCTGGACTCCTGGAACCACGGATGCTGGTCGCTGGTGTGGTTCATGACGAAGTCGATGATGACGCGCATGCCGCGCTGGTGCGCGGCGTCCACGAACTCCACGAAGTCGGCCAGGTCCCCGAACTCGGGCAGCACCGCCGTGTAGTTGGAGACGTCGTAGCCGCCGTCCTTGAGCGGGGACTTGAAGAACGGCGGCAGCCACAGGCAGTCGACGCCCAGCCATTGCAGGTAGTCGAGCTTCGCGGTGAGGCCCTTGAGATCGCCGATGCCGTCGCCGTTGCTGTCCTGGAAGGAGCGGACCAGGACCTCGTAGAAGACGGCCCGCTTGAACCACTCGGGATCGCGGTCTCTGGCGGGCGTGTCCTCGAAGGTGTCGGGGACGGGCTCGTTGACGGTCATGATGCGGGTGACCCTCCGGTCTGTGAGGACGGTCGCAGGGTGAAGATGTGCGCCGCGGCGGGAGAGGCGCCTCCGTCACCTCCCGGTGTCAGCCGCACATAGTTGTCCCTGCCCCAGTGGTAGGTCTCGCCGGTGAGCTCGTCGCGCACCGGGAAGGTCGGCACGGACCCGGAAACGCTCATCTGAGCGTCTGCCAGGCCGAATGTTTCGAGTGCCGGCATGTCCAACGACACCGTCGCTTCGTGGGTGTGGTGTGGGTCCAGGTTGACCACCACGAGCACCGTGTCGGCGGAGCCCTCGCCGCCGTCGGGTCCCTCGGGGCAGGTCACGCTCTTCGAGTACGCGATCACCTGGTCGTTGTCGACGTGGTGGAAGCGCAGCGAGCGCAGGTCCTGCAGCGCGGGGTGCCGGCGCCGCAGGCGGTTCAGTGTGGTGATCAGTGGTGCGATGGACGTGCCGTCCCGCTCGGCGGCCGCGCGGTCGCGGGGCCGCAGCTCGTACTTCTCGGAGTGCAGATACTCCTCGCTGCCCTCGCGCAAGGGGGCGTTCTCGCAGAGTTCGTACCCCGCGTAGACGCCCCAGGAGGGGGAGAGGGTCGCCGCCAGCACGGCGCGGACCTCGAAGGCCGGGCGCCCGCCGTTCTGCAGGTACGCATGGAGGATGTCCGGCGTGTTGGCGAAGAAGTTCGGCCGCATGTAGGCGGCGGTCTCGCCGGACAGCTCGGTGAGGTACTCGGTCAGCTCGTGCTTGGAATTGCGCCAGGTGAAGTAGGTGTACGACTGCTGGAAGCCGATGCGCGCGAGCGTGTGCATCATCGCGGGCCTGGTGAACGCCTCGGCGAGGAAGACCACGTCGGGGTCGGTGCGGTTGATGTCGGTGATGACCTTCTCCCAGAAGACCACCGGCTTGGTGTGCGGGTTGTCCACCCGGAAGATCCGCACCCCGCGGTCCATCCAGAAGCGCAGGATCCGCAGCGTCTCGCGCACGATGCCGCGGAAGGCGGCCGGGTCGCCGCCGCCGTTGCCGTCGAAGTTGAGCGGATAGATGTCCTGGTACTTCTTCGGCGGGTTCTCCGCGTACGCGATGCTGCCGTCGGGCCGGTGCCTGAACCACTCCGGATGCTCCTTCACCCACGGGTGGTCCGGCGAGCACTGCAGGGCGAAGTCGAGCGCGACCTCCATGCGCAGCTCCTTCGCCCTGGCCACGAAGCGGTCGAAGTCGGCGAAGGTGCCGAGGTCGGGGTGGATCGCGTCGTGGCCGCCCGCGGCCGAGCCGATCGCCCAGGGGCAGCCCACGTCGTGCGGGCCCGCGGACAGCGCGTTGTCCGGGCCCTTGCGGTAGGAGTCGCCGATGGGGTGGATGGGCGGCAGGTAGACCACGTCGAAGCCCATGGCCGCGACCGCGTCCAGCCGCTCGGCCGCCGTACGGAAGGTGCCGGAAACCGGCGGGCGCCCCTCCTGGACCTTGGCCCCCTCGGAGCGCGGGAACATCTCGTACCAGGAGCCGAACAGCGCGCGCCTGCGCTCGACTTGGAGGGTCATCGCCTGCGAGGAGGTGACCAGCTCGCGCAGCGGGCAGCGGTCGAGCACCTCGGTGACCTCGGGGGCGAGCGCGGCGGCGAGGCGCGCCGCGTGGGTGCGGGAGGCGTCGCGGAGCGCGTCGACCGCGTCCAGCACCGCCGACCTGCCCTCGCTCTTGGGCACTCCGGCGGCGGCGCGCTCGTGCAGCAGCGCGCCCTCCTCCAGGGTCAGTTCGGGGTCGATGCCGGCGGGGATCTTGATCCGCGCCGCGTGCCGCCAGGTGGCGACGGGGTCGCTCCACGCCTCGACCGCGTACGTCCACCGGCCCTCGGCGAGCGGGGTCACCTCGGCGCCCCAGCGGTCGGTGCCGGGGGCGAGTTCGCGCATGGGGGTCCAGGGGCCCTGGCGGCCCGCGGGGTCGCGGAGCACCACGTTGGCGCCGACGGCGTCGTGCCCCTCGCGGAAGACGGTGGCGGTGACCTGGAAGGTCTCCCCGGTCACCGCCTTCGCGGGGCGGCGCCCGCAGTCCACGGAGGGACGGACGTCGAGGACGGGGATGCGACCGATCATGGGCTCACCTGGATGCGAAGCGGGCGCGGCGGCTGCCGCGGGCAGCGGAAATCTCGGGGGGTTTTGCTTGTTTTCCGCTCTTTGTACCTGCTCCACCGGTGTCTTACGGGCTGCGGGCATCTGCGCTCCTGTGCGCGTTCACTCGGGTGGGGGCCGTACGTCGGCTCTGTGCCGGTACGGGAGGAGTACGGGAAATCCTGCCCCGGCCGTTCATGCGGGCAATCCGCCGCCGGGTGAACTACCCGTACGTAGCCGGTGGGCGGTCAACGGGTTCTTGACACGGGGTGAGTTGAGGGGCACCGGACGGCGGGCGCGCGGGGCGGTGCGGGGAGGTGTGGGGCGCGCGCTCCGGGGCAGGGGTGGTGAACTCCCTTTCGGGAAGGGCGGGTTGCCGCCCCGTGCGGGAATGCCAGGGGACAGCTCGGGATATTCCGTAATTCCGGTTCCTTCGCGTGCGGGATTCTCCGAAGCAGCGCCGATTCTTCACGCGATGTGCACTCGGCGAGAATTGCCGGGCGGGTTCGCCGCTCCGCGGTGCTGGCATGATGAGTTGTCGGTTGTGGCAGGTGAGCGCCCTGATGGCGGGGGTGCACGGTGCTACGACATGCATTTAGTAATTCGGAGCGACCGGAAAGTTCAGCACGATGTCGGGACAGCATTCGGAGAGCTGGCAGAAGCTCCTGGATTCCGCGAACCGGCCCGCAGGCGGCGGGAATTCACCGGCCGGCGGTGACGGCGGCGGCGAGCCCCGGATGTCGCTCGCCTCGCTCGCTGCCGACGCCGGGGGAGGCGGCTCGGCCGGCGGCGGTCACGGTCCCTCGGGCAACGGCGCCCCGGGCGGCGGTCACGGCGCGGGCGGTCACGGCGGCGGCGACCCCGACCTGAAGGTGGACGACGACAAGATGCGGCTGCTCGTCCACCGGCTGAGGGAGAGCGACGACCGGATGCAGGGCGCGGTGCGGCGGCTGGAGAAGGCGGGGCCCAAGGGGCTCGGCACCGAGGCGCTGGACGAGGCCTGCGCCGAGTTCCAGGGCCAGTGGGAGAACGGCATCGACAAGATCGGCAAGGCCACGCGGAAGGTCACCGACGGACTGCGCTCGGCCCTGGAGCTGCACATGGGCAACGACGCGCGGGTGGCCCGCATCTTCGCCGACGGCAAGCGGGGCGGCCACGGAGGCGGGCACGGGAGCGTGCATGGCTGAGGAACAGGGCTGGCCGGGGCTCCAGTTCAACCCGGCGAAGGGCGACGCCTTCACCGTCAGGTCGCTGGCCCACGACGTGAGGACGGTCGGCGACGAACTCGGCGAGGCGCTCCGGCTGCTGGACTCCATCGGCAGGTCCGAGGGCGTCTGGGAGGGGCGCGCCGCCGACGCGTTCGGCAAGAAGGTCGGCGAACTGCCCAAGCTGCTGCGCCAGGGCAAGGACTCCATGCACGACTGCGCCAGGGCGCTGGAGACCTGGCACGACCGGCTGACCGGCATGCAGAAGGAGGCGGGCGGCCTGGAGCGGGACGCGCGGCGGGCGCGGCAGCGCGCCGAGCACGCGGAAGCGGCCCGTACGAGCGCGCGGCAGGCCCACCAGCAGGCGATCAGCGACATGGTGCCGCCCGAGCAGGAGCAGAAGGCGTCGCGTCACGCGGACGACGCGGCGACGGACGCGGACCGGGCCGAGGACCACCTCCAGGACATCATCGACAGGGCGAAGAAGCTGGAGGACCGCTGGGAGACCCTGGCGGGCGAGGCCGAACGCGCGATCCTGAAGGCGTCCGAGAACCATCCGCCGGATCCGGGGGTGTGGGACCGCCTCAAGGACGGGGTGAAGGAGGCGTGGCGCGCTTCCAAGGACTGGCTGGTCGACAACGCGGACCTGCTGTCGGCGGTGAGCAGCGGCCTCGCGGCGGTCGGCCTCGTGCTCTCGCTCACCGGTGTCGGCGCGCCCGTGGGACTGGTACTCGCCTCCATGGGCGCGGCGGGCGGCGCGATGGCCGGGCACTGGATGGGCCGCGAGCGCGGCAACGGGACCTCCATGGCGAAGATCGGCATGGACGGTCTCGGGCTGCTCCCCGGCGTCGGCGCGATCAAGGGCTTCGCCACGGCGGGGCGCGGGCTCACCTTGGCGAGGGGCGCGGGCATGGCGGCGCGCGGGGAAGCAGCCACTGCGGGCCTGTCCGAGTCGTTCACCAACCCGCTGAGCATGAAGGCCGCGCACTGGGCCGCGGGGAAGTTCGGCAAGACGCTGCCGGACTCCCAGTTGATGCAGATCCCCATCAAGGGCGCGGGCTCGGCGTCGAACGGACACCGCTGGGCCGAGTCGCACCTCGACGACGGCAAGCAGACGCTCGCACCCGCGCAGCCCTCACCCCAGCCCTTCGTGCAGGCCACGAGCTGACCCCGTACGACGAGGAACGACACATGTCAGAAGAAGACGACCTGCTGTACCACGGGACGCCGATCGGCGCGGTGCGACGGCTGATCCCCGCTCAGCAGTTGATCCAAGACCCCGGCACGGCCGCCGTGGCCGAGGAACAGGGCCGCCGCCTGGACTTCGACTTCCGGGACGACGCGGCGGTCACCGGACTCCTGCGGCTGCGCAGGGACGAGTGGGACACGCGGTACAGGCGTGGGCGGTGGACCGTGCTGCCCGCCACCCTGCTCTGCTTCCCCGCCCTCGCGCAGGCGAGCTCGCTGAAGGAGAGCAACGACCCGCCCATCGCCATGGCCCTGCTGGGCGCCAACATCCTGCTGATCCTCCTCTTCCTCACCCCCTACTTCTGGTGGGTCCTCCGCGTCTACATGTCGCGGGAGCGGAAGAACATGCGCGCCCGGTGCAACGGCTACCGCCGTGTCGTCCAGGCCGCGCGGGAGAACGGCGCCGACATCCCGCGCTTCTACCCGCACGTCGTGGAGATGCGCATCAACGCCACGTACCGCGCGGCCACCCCCGTACCGGAGAAGGCTGGGCAGTGACCGTTCAGGACGCGGCGACGCGGCTCCAAGTGCGGTACGTGCTGCCGCCGTTCTTCCACGAGATCCCGGTCGGCGGCGACGCCGAGGAGACCGGTGAGGCGCTGCTCGCCGCCGCGCGGGAGCTGATGCCGGGAGGGGACACCGACGACTGGTTCGCGTGGATCCTGCTGACGGTGTCCCAGCTCGACGCGCTGCACGAGGCGCGCGCCGTGTACGCGGGCTTCTGCCTGCTCGACATGGAGGGCCGCAACAGCACCGCGAACGTGGTCATCACGCACACCGGCCTGCGCGAGCCGGATGCGCCCGAGGCCACGGCCGCCACGTTCGCCGCCGCGCTCCGCTCCGCGCACCCGGACGCCTCGGTGCACCGCATGGCGCTCCCGTGCGGCCCGGCCGTCGCCAAGGTCGAGGGGCGCACGGCGCCGTTCCCGCCGGAGACGGTGGAGGTGGCGGAGGCGTACGCGGGGGAGCGGCGGCACGTGCGGCTGGGCAGCATCCAGGTCTTCGTGCCGCTGCCCAACGAACGCGAGCTGCTCACCCTGGAGATGACCACCCCCGACATGGAGGACTGGGACTTCTACTCGCGGATGTTCTCCGACACGGTGCGCAGCATCGAGTGCTGGGAGGAGCCGGACGGCGCGTGACGTACGCCGCCCCGCTCACGGCACCCCACGTTCACGGCATCTCGCTTCACGGCACCCGCAGCAGCCGGTTGGGCGAGCCCTTGCCCGGCGCCTTGACCTGGCCCTTGTCCGCGCGCGCGACCAGTGCCCGCGCCACCTGGGCGGGGGACGCGCCCCGGTGCCGCCCCAGATAGAGCGCCGCGGCGCCCGCGGCGTGCGGTGCCGCCATGGACGTGCCGGAGAGGGTGGCCCGCGCGGTGTCGCTCTTGTGCCAGGCCGAGGTAATCCGCACACCGGGCGCGAACAGGTCGACCGCCGCGCCATAGTTGGAGAACGCGGCGCGCCGGTCCCGCGCGTCCGTGGCCCCCACGGTCAGCGCCTCCCGCACACGGGCCGGTGAACCGCCGCTCGCCGGCGCGTCCTCGTTGCCCGCCGCCACCGTGTAGGTGATGCCCTTGCGTAGGGAGGCCCGCACGGCGGCGTCGAGTTGGGGCAGCGCGCCGCCGCCGAGGCTGAGGTTGGCGACCGAGCCCCTGGGCGCGTTCCTGGTGACCCAGTCGATGCCCGCGATGACCTGCGTCAACGTGCCCTCGCCGCGCGCGTTCAGCACCCGCACCGGGACGATCGTCGCGCGTTTGGCCACCCCGTACCGCGTGCCCGCGACGGTCGCGGCGACGTGCGTGCCGTGCCCGTTCGCGTCGTTCGCCGTGCGGTCGCGGCCGACGAAGTCGTAGCCGCCCCTGACCCGGCCGCCGAAGTCGCGGTGCGCGGCGCGCACGCCGGTGTCGATCACGTACACCTTCACACCGCGGCCGTCGCCCTTGGTGGGCACATAGCGCTTGTCCAGCGGCAGCCTCGTCTCGTCGATGCGGTCCAGGCCCCAGGAGGGCGGGCGCCGCTGGACGTCCCGTATGCGGACCGTGATGTCCTGCGCGACGGAGGCCACCCCGGGCTCGGCGGCCAGCCGGCGCGCCTGCTCCGGTGTGGCCCGCACGGCGTAGCCGTCGAGTGCGGTGCGGTACGTGTGGCGTACGGAGGCGCCGTGCCGGTCGGCGAGGCGGGCGCCGGGGCGCATGGTGACGAGGTAGCTGCCGCGCACGGCGTCCGGCGCGCCGTACCCCGCGACGCGCCCCTCATCCGGTGTCCGGGGCGCGGCCTGCGCGGGCAGCACACCCGTGGCCAGCATCGCCGCGGATGCCGCTGCGGCTAACGCGGCGCGCGAGGCACTTCCGCCGCGCGCTCCTGCTCTTCCCGTACGGGCCGTGCGGGGCGTCCGGGCCGAACGGGTCGTACGGGACTGGGATCTCGGTGACATGACGATGTCCCCCTTGTCATCGCTTGTCGTGCGCTCGGCGGCGCGGAGAAGCAGCTTCTCCCGCGTGCCGGGAGCGCACAAGACCCGGCGTACGGGAGCTCGCGGGAGGCGTGCGGGGGAGGGGCAGCGGAGAGGGGGCGCTCGGGAGGGTGGACATCGCGCGGAAACCGGGTGAAGAGGAGCAATCCCCTCGGCGCGGGCGTTACCGTCGTATCCGTGAAGGCCATCCGTCGTTTCTCCGTGCGCCCCGTCCTTCCCGAACCCCTGCGCCCGCTGGCCGAGTTGGCCCGCAATCTGCGCTGGTCCTGGCATCCCGAGAGCCGGGCGCTGTTCCGTGACATCGACCCGGCCGCCTGGCAGGCGGCCGACGGCGATCCGGTGCGGCTGCTCGGCTCGGTGCCGCCGGCGCGGCTCGCCGAGCTGGCGGCCGACCGCGGCTTCCTGCGCAGGCTCCAGCTCGTCAGCGGCGATCTGCGGGACTACCTCGGCGAGCCCCGCTGGTATCAGGAGGAGGACGGCCAACTCCCGCAAGCCATCGCGTACTTCTCCCCCGAATTCGGCATCACCGCCGCGCTGCCGCAGTACAGCGGCGGGCTCGGCATCCTCGCGGGCGACCATCTCAAGGCGGCCAGCGACCTGGGCGTCCCCATCATCGGTGTCGGGCTGCTCTACCGGCACGGCTACTTCCGCCAGAGCCTGTCGGCCGACGGCTGGCAGCAGGAGCACTACCCGGTGTTCGACCCCGACGAGATGCCGCTGGAGCTGCTGCGCGAGCCGGACGGCACCCCGGTGCGGATCGCGCTGCGGCTGCCCGCGGGACGCTCGCTCGCCGCGCACGTGTGGCGCGCCTGCGTGGGCCGGGTCCCGCTCCTGCTGCTGGACTCCGACGTGGAGGAGAACGCCCCGACCGAGCGCGACGTGACCGACCGGCTGTACGGCGGCGGAAGCGAGCACCGGCTGCTCCAGGAGATGCTGCTCGGCATCGGCGGCGTACGGGCTGTGCGTGCGTACTGCCGGATCGGCGGCCATCCCGCGCCCGAGGTGTTCCACACCAACGAGGGGCACGCCGGGTTCCTGGGCCTGGAGCGGATCAGGGAGCTGGCCGAGGACCCGGGGCTGGGCTTCGCCGAGGCGGTGGAGGCGGTCCGCGCCGGCACCGTGTTCACCACGCACACGCCGGTGCCGGCCGGCATCGACAGGTTCGACCGCGAGCTGGTGGCGCGGCACTTCGGTCCCGAGGGCGAGCTGCCGGGCGTGGACGCCGAGGACGTGCTGCGGCTCGGCATGGAGACGTACCCCGAGGGCGAGCCGAACCTCTTCAACATGGCCGTCATGGGCCTGCGGCTCGCGCAGCGAGCGAACGGCGTGAGCACCCTGCACGGCAGCGTGAGCCGGGGGATGTTCTCCGGGCTGTGGCCCGGGTTCGACCCCGAGGAGGTGCCGATCGCCTCGGTCACCAACGGCGTGCACGCCGCGACCTGGGTGGCGCCCGACGTCCCCTCCGGGGTGCACCGGATGACCGACTCGGGGCTGTGGCGGATGCGCCGCACGCTGCGGGAGCAGCTCGTACGCGAGGTGCGCGCGCGGCTTCACGCGTCCTGGCGCCAACGGGGCGCCGCGCAGGCCGAGTTGGGATGGATCGACAGCGTCCTCGACCCGGACGTGCTGACCATCGGCTTCGCCCGCCGCGTCCCCTCGTACAAGCGGCTGACCCTGATGCTGCGGGACCGCGACCGGCTGATGGACATGCTGCTGCACCCGCAGCGCCCCGTGCAGCTCGTGATCGCGGGCAAGGCGCATCCGGCGGACGACGGCGGGAAGCGGCTGATCCAGGAGCTGGTGCGGTTCGCCGACGACCCGCGCGTGCGGCACCGGATCGTGTTCCTGCCGGACTACGGAATGGGGATGGCGCAGAAGCTGTATCCGGGCTGCGATGTGTGGCTGAACAACCCGCTGCGCCCGCTGGAGGCGTGCGGCACCAGCGGCATGAAGGCCGCGCTGAACGGCTGCCTCAATCTCTCGGTCCTCGACGGCTGGTGGGACGAGTGGTACGAGCCGGACTTCGGCTGGGCCGTGCCCAGCGCCGACGGCGCGGCGGCCGAGGACCCCGACCGGCGCGACGAGATCGAGGCCGCGGCGCTGTACGAGCTGATCGAGGAGCACGTGGCGCCCGCCTTCTACGAGCGCGGCGCCGACGGCGGCGGTGTCCCCGACCGGTGGGTGGAGATGGTGCGCCAGACCCTCACCCGGCTCGGCCCGAAGGTGCACGCCGACCGCATGGTGCGGGACTACGTGCAGAAGCTGTACGCACCGGCCGCGCAGGCCCACCGGGAGCTGCGGCCCGACACCGCGCGCGAGTTGGCGGCATGGAAGGCGCGCATCCGCGAGGAGTGGCGCGGGGTCGCGGTGGACCACGTGGAGTCGGCGAGGTCGCCCGAGGGGGCGCCGTCGGGCGATGCCGTCCCGGCTGGTGTCCCGGGCCCGGGTGCGGCTTCGGCCACGGCCGACGGCATCCCCGGTGTGCCCGCCGGTGAGGGCGACGCGCTGGAGCTGGGCTCCGGGCTCGCGCTGCGGGTGCGGGTGGCGCTGGGCGCGCTGGAGCCGGGGGACGTGGAGGTGCAGGCGGTCGCGGGACGGGTCGACGACAGCGACCGGATCTCCGGGGCCGACGCGAGCCGGGTGGCGCTGAAGCCCACAGGCGGCCCCGACCTGGAGGGCCGCTGGCTGTACGAGGGCTCGCTGGCCCTCGACCGCACGGGCCCCTTCGGCTACACGGTGCGCATCCTCCCCGCGCACCCCCTGCTCACCTCGCCGGCCGAGATGGGCCTGATGGCGGTGCCGGCGGACGAGGGGGCCGAGTCGGGTTCCGGTGAGGCGGCGGGGCTGCTGATGAGGTGAGCGGCTGATCCCGTATGGACGCGGTGCGGCCCGCCCCCGGCTCACGGGGGCGGGCCGCGACTGCGTTCAGGCGCGGGTCAGTCGGCGTGCCGCAAGGCGGTCGCTCACTTGACCTTGACCGCGGTCCACGCCCTCTCGACGGTCTTCTTCTGGGTGCTGTTCTTGCCGAACAGGTCGGAGGCCGCCTTCACGGTGGCCTTCCGGGCCGCCGCGTAGTTGGTCTTCGACGTCATGTTCTCGGTCAGCGCCTTGTACCAGATCTTCTCGGCCGCCTTGATGCCGATGCCCTTGACCTTCTTGCCGTCGGCGGTGGGCGAGTTGTACTTCACGCCGTTGATGGTCTTCTTCCCGCTGCCCTCGGAGAGCAGGTAGAAGAAGTGGTTGGCGATGCCCGAGGAGTAGTGGACGTCGACCTTGCCGGCGTTCTTGGACCAGTAGTCCAGCGACTCGCCGTCCTTGCTGGGCTTGTCCATGTAGCGCAGCGGGGTGCCGTTCCCGTTGATGTCGATCTTCTCGCCGACCAGGTAGTCCGGCACGTCCTTCTTGTTGTTCGTCTTGAACTCGACGGCCGCGGCGAAGATGTCCGAGGTCGCCTCGTTCAGACCGCCGGACTCGCCCTCGTATATGAGGTTCGCCGTGGCCGAGGTGACGCCGTGGGACATCTCGTGGGCCGCGACGTCCATGGAGGTCAGCGGCTTCTTGTTGCCCTCGCCGTCCCCGTACGTCATGCAGAAGCAGGAGTCGTCCCAGAAGGCGTTGACGTAGTCCTTGCCGAAGTGGACGCGGCTGAGCGCGCCCTTGCCGTCCCCGCGAATGCCGGTGCGGCCGTGCACCGACTTGTAGTAGTCCCAGGTCACGGCCGCGCCGTAGTGCGCGTCGACGCCGGCGGTCTGCGCGCTGGAGACCTTGCCGTTGCCCCAGACGTCGTCCTTGTCGGTGAACAGCGTGCCCTGGCCGTCCTCGGCGCCCTTGAGGTTGGTCGTGCGGTTCCCGCCGCGGCCCTTGTCCACGAGCGTGAACTTGCCCTTGGAGCCCGAGGTGCCGAGCTTGACCTTGCCGCTGTACTGGCTGTTGCCGATGCCCTCCTGCACGCCCTGCCAGCGCTGGAGCTCCCTGCCGGTGGCGGCGTCGGTGACGACGTGCAGCTTCTTCGGGGTGACACCGTCCTTCTGGGTGCCGCCGTGCACGGTCTCCCAGGCCAGCACGGGCTTGCCTTCGCCGCCCGCCCACACGACCTTGCGCGGAGCCGAACTGCCCTCGGCCTTCGGCGTGTCCGGCTTGTGCGCCGCGGGGGCGAGGGTGCTCGGGACCGCGAGCTTCGCGGTGGTGGCGCGGGTGCTGCCGAGGTGCTTGCCGGAGGCCGACTTGTGCACCACGAGGTCGCCGCCGAGCACCGGCAGCCCGTCCAGGGTGCGCTCGTAACGGATGTGCGTGGCGCCGTCGTTGTTCTTCACCACGTCCCTGACGTGCAGCTTCTCCCCGGCGCCGAGTCCCAGGGCGCGGGCGTCGGCCGCCGTGGCCTCCGGGGCGCTCGCCGCCTTGATCAGCGCGGCGCGCTCGGCGCCGGAAAGCGGCGCGGGGAGGGCCTGTTGGCGGGGGGCGGGGTTCGGGCCCGGCTGGGCGGTGCCGGCGTTCGCCGTGCCCGCCGTGACGCCTGCCAGGGCCAGCGCGGCCGTGGCGGCGAGGGCGCCCGCAGCGCGGGTGGCGGTGCGGGTGCGCCCGGTGGGTCTGCCGCCTGAGGTTCTGCCGCTGCTTCTGTTCGAGGTCACTCGGTGGCTCCTTCTGCCAAGGGAACCGGACGGTGCGCGACGGGGAAGAGGCGCCGTCCGGGGGGTGATGCAGAACTGCGGAACGGTGGTGCGAGTGCGCTGCCGGCGTACGAGAGGTCGCCGTGCGCCGTGAGCCTGCCACCCGGGGTGTGTGCATGTCACCGGTGCGAGGGGCAATCTGCCATAGCTTGGCCGGATATCGTCCGTTCCCGCGAAGGCCGCGTCCGGAGTGCGGACGCGGCCTTCGCCGTGCACCGGCCCAAGGGGCCCTGTGCGGTCGGGACTTGGGGTGCGGGGCCGGGAACTGCGAGTCCGGGTCAGGGACTCGGAGCCCGGCGCCCGGGACTTACGGGGTGATCTTCCAGGAGTCGATGTAGCCCGAGTCGCTCCACCACTTGTCGGTCACCCGCAGCTTCCACACGCCCTTGGCGAGCTCGGACGAGGCGTTGACCGTGTAGGTCTCCTTGACGTCGTCGGCCGAGTCGGAGGAGCTGGAGTTCTTCAGCCGGTACGCCGTGCCGTCCGGGGCGACCAGGTCGATCTGCAGGTCACCGCGGTAGGTGTGCACGATGTTCACGTCGACCTTCGTGGTGGCCGAGGCGTTGCCCGCCTTGTCGACGGTGATCGGCGACTCCACCGTGCCCGGGTCCGGGATGGCGTAGTCGGTGGTGTTCTCGTTGCTGCCGCCGGGCGGGTCGCCGCCGCCGGGGCGCGAGCCGACGTTCACCGCGGCCCACGCGTTGGCCACCGCGTTGTACTGGGCGCTGTCCTGCCCGTACAGGTCGGCCGCGGCCTGGAGCGTTCCGGTGCGCGCGCCCGCGTAGTTGGTGTTCGAGGTGAAGCGCTCGGTCAGCGCCTTGTACCAGATCTTCTCCGCGGCCGAGCGCCCGATTCCGGTCACCGGCTTGCCGTCCGAGGTGGGGGAGTCGTACGGGACGCCGTTGATGACCTTGGCGCCGCTGCCCTCGGAGAGCAGGTAGAAGAAGTGGTTCGCGGGGCCCGAGGAGTAGTGCACGTCCACGCCGCCGATGCCCGAGTACCAGGCGTCCTTGGACGCGCCGTCCTTGCTCGGCTTGTCCATGTAGCGCAGCGGCGAGCCGTTGCCGTTGATGTCGATCTTCTCGCCGATGAGGTAGTCGCCGACGTCGCTGGAGTTGTTCGCGGAGAACTCGACGGCCGTACCGAAGATGTCCGAGGTCGCCTCGTTCAGGCCGCCGGACTCGCCGCTGTAGACCAGCTTCGCCGTGGCGGCGGTGACGCCGTGCGACATCTCGTGGCCGGCCACGTCGATCGCGGTGAGCGGCTTGGAGTTGCCCTGCCCGTCGCCGTACGTCATGCAGAAGCAGGAGTCCTGCCAGAACGCGTTGACGTAGTTGTTGCCGTAGTGCACCCGGCTGTAGGCGCCGACGCCGTCACCGCGAATGCCGCTGCGTCCGTGCGTGTTCTTGTAGTAGTCCCAGGTCGCGGCCGCGCCGTAGTGCGCGTCCACCGCGGCGGTCTGTGCGTTGGACGGGGTGCCGTCGCCCCAGTTGTCGTCGGCGTCGGTGAAGAGCGTGCCGGTGCCGGACGAGCCGTGGTTCAGGTTGTACGTCTTGTGGTTGCCGCGCCCGGTGTCGGTCATCGAGTACTGGCCGCCGGACTGCGCGGTGCCGAGGGTCACCTTGCCGCTGTACTGGCTGGTGCCGGTGCCCTCGTGCACGCCCTGCCAGCGGTGCAGCTCCTTGCCTGTGGCCGCGTCGGTGACGACGTGCAGCTCGTTCGGGGTGGTCCCGTCCTTCTGCACGCCGCCGCGCACGGTCTCCCAGGCCAGCACCGGCTTGCCGTCGGCGGCCCAGACGACCTTGCGGGGCGCGACGCTGCCCTTGCCCTTGGGGGTGGCGGGCTTGTGCGCGGCGGGCGCGACCGTGGTGGGGAGGGCGAGCTTGGCGTCCGTCGCCTTGACGACGTCCGTCTTGCCGTTGGTCGTCTTCTCGACGATCAGGTCGCCGCCCAGCACCGGCAGTCCGGCGTAGGTGCGCTCGTAGCGGGTGTGCGTGGTGCCGTCGGCGTTCTTGACGACGTCGCGTACCCGCAGGTCCTCCTGGGCGCCGAGCTTCAGCGTCTTCTCGGTGGCGGACTCGGCCGCGTCGGCCTTCTTCACCAGGGCCGTGCGCTCGGCGGGGGAGAGCTTGACCGGCAGCCGGCCGGGGTCGGGCTTGGCCGCCGGCACCTTCGGCGCCTGGGGTGCGGCGCTCGCCTGGGCCTGGAGGCCGAGCACGGCCACGGCCGACGCGGCGACGAGCGCGGTGGCGGCGGTCGCCGCCGATCTCTTGCGGGGCAGATGTCTCACGCGAACTCCTTCTGCGATGTGGTGCAGAACTGGTGGAGCTGCCCGACGGGGGCGCCTGATACGGCCGTAGTCGGGGCGGAGCGTGGGGGGAGGTGGTACGGAGGCGCCGTGCGCGGCGAGGGAAGACTGACACCGTTGCGCGTCAAGCGGTACGGTCCGGCCGCACAATGGCCGGAAGTTGTCCGTTGACCGAATCCCGTGTCCGCTCACCGGACGTCGGCGGGCACGGCGCGGGCCGGTCGCAGGGGCCTCGTACGAGGGCCGAGCCCCGCCCCGATTCCCCGTACGGGGCGGAAAACCCCTGGTCAGTGCACGCTGTCCCGCCACGAGGCGTGCAGCGAGGCGAAGTGTCCCTCCGCCGCGATCAGTTCGCCGGGCGGTCCGTCCTCGACCACGCGGCCCGCCTCCATGACCAGAACCCTGTCCGCAACTCGCACCGTGGACAGCCGGTGGGCGATCACTATCGCGGTGCGGCCGCGCAGCACGGTGCGCATGGCCTGCTGCACCGCGCGCTCGCCGGGGATGTCCAGTGAGGAGGTCGCCTCGTCCAGCACCAGGACCGAGGGGTCGGCGAGCAACGCCCGGGCGAAGCCCACGAGTTGGCGCTGACCGGCGGATATGCGGCCGCCGCGCTTGCGTACGTCGGTGTCGTACCCCTCGGGGAGCGCGGCGATGAACCCGTGCGCGCCGATGGCACGCGCGGCCCGCTCGATCTCCGTACGGGAGGCGTCGGGGCGGCCGACCGCGATGTTCTCCGCGACCGTGCCGGAGAAGAGGAACGCCTCCTGGGTGACCATGACCACCTCGCGGCGCAGCGTGGCGGAATCGAGGTCGCGCAGGTCCACGCCGTCCAGCAGCACCCGCCCCGCCGTCCCGTCGTAGAACCGCGCGAGCAGCTTGGCCAGCGTCGACTTGCCCGCGCCCGTCGCGCCCACGACCGCCGTGGTGTGCCCCGCGGGCAGCGTCAGGTCGAAGGGGGGCAGGACCTCGCCGCCGGTGCGGTAGCCGAAGGCCACGCCCTCGAAGTCGACCCGCCGGCCCCGCGATCCGTCCCCGCCGCCGCGTGCGGGCAGCGGGCGCGGGCGGTCCGGTTCCGGGACCGAGGGCGTCTGGGCCAGCAGGCCGGCGATCTTCTCCAGCGAGGCGGCGGCCGACTGGTACGCGTTGAGGAACATCCCGAGCCGGTCGATCGGCTCGTACAGCCGCCGCAGATACAGCACGGCCGCCGCCAGCACGCCGAGCGCGAGCCCGCCTGAGGCCACCCGGTACGCGCCCCAGACCACCAGCGCGGTGACCGCGAGGTTCCCCGCCAGGCGGGAGAGGAAGACATAGCGGCCCATCTCCAGTGTGGCGCGCCCGTTGGCCTCCCGGTGCCGCGCGTTGAGCCCGGCGAACTCCCGCTCGTTGGCCGCCTCCTGGCGGAAGGACTGCACCGGGCGTATGCCGTTCAGCGTCTCGGTGAACTTCACGATCACCGCCGCGATGGCCGTCGACCGCCGGCGCGAGACCCGCAGCAGCCGCCCCTGGAAGTCCCGCACCAGGAAGGCCAGCGGAACGAAGGAGAGCAGCACGGCCGCGCCGAGCCCGGCGTCCAGCCAGCACAGCAGCACCGTGATGTAGACCGTGGACAGCACCAGCGTCAGCAGCTCCTCCAGGCCCTCGCTGAGGAGTTCGCGCAGTGCCTCGATGTCGGTGGTGGCGCGGGATATCAGCCGCCCCGAGGTGTAGCGCTCGTGGAAGTCGATGCTCAGTGCCTGCGCGTGGCGGTGGATGCGCTGGCGGAGCGCGAGCAGCGCGTCCTGGTTGACCCGGGCCGCGGTGCGCGTGAACAGGTACTTGAGGCCGCCCGCCGCGAGGGCGCAGCCCAGGTACGCGGCGGCCACGGCGAACAGCGGCCCCCGGTCCCCGGCGCGCAGCGCGGGCACGGCGCGATCCAGCGCCAGCGCGACCAGGAACGGCCCCGCCTGCGCCGCGGCCTGCTGCACCAGCAGCAGCGCGGCGGCCACCGCGACCCGGCCGCGGTGCGGGCGCAGCAGCGAGGCGAGGAGGCGGCGCGGGGCGGGGAGGCGGTCGCGCTCGAAGGCGTCGTCGGGGTCGGGAGCGTTTTCCTTCTGCTCCCGCTCGGTCTTCGGCCCGCGCTCCCTTCCCGGGTCAGGTCTCGGCTCAGGACCCTCCGGTTCCTCCGGTTCCTCCTCGTCGTCGCGCCCCGTGCGCCACGTGGTCCCGCTGGTCACCGTCCCCCTTTCCCGTGCTCTCAGTGCTCTCCGCGCTCGTCGTGTCCCTCGTGCTCGTCGCGTGCCTGGCGTGCCTGGCGTGCCTGGCGTGCCTGGCGTTCTTGGCGTTCCTGGTGTTCCTCGTGTTCGTCGGACATCAGGTGTCTGTACTCCGCGCTGTCCCGCAGCAGTTGGCTGTGGGTGCCCACCGCCGCTATCCGGCCCCCGGAGAGCAGCGCCACCCGGTCGGCGAGCTGCACCGTGGACGGGCGGTGCGCCACGACCAGGGCCGTCGACTCCGCCAGCACCTCGCGCAGCGCCGCCTCGACGGCCGCCTCGGTGTGCACGTCGAGCGCCGAGAGCGGGTCGTCCAGGATCAGGAAGCGGGGACGCCCGGCCACCGCGCGGGCCAGCGCGATCCGCTGCCGCTGGCCGCCGGAGAGGCTCAGGCCCTGCTCGCCCACCTGCGTGCGGACGCCCTCGGGCAGCGCGTCGACGAAGCCGTCGGCCTGCGCCACCCGCAGCGCGCGCCGCACATTCCCGGAGCCGAAGCCGCTGCCGCTATCGGTGCCGTTGCCACTGCCGGTGCCGGAACCCGGACCGCCCGCCCCCATCCGTACGTTGGCGTCCACCGTGGCGGAGAACAGCGTCGGCTCCTCGAAGGCCACGGCCACCATGCCGCGCAGCTCCGCGCGGGGCAGCGCGGCGATGTCGGCGCCGTCCAGCGTGATGCGGCCGCCCGACACCTCGTACAGCCGCGGCACCAGCGCGGTGAGCGTGGTCTTGCCGCTCCCCGTGGCCCCGGCGAGCGCCATCGTCTCGCCCGGCCGTATGTGCAGGTCGAGGCCGTCCAGCACGGGCGGCGCCGCGGCGGGCGCGTCCGGATAACGGAAGCGCACGCCCTCGAAGCGGAGCCCGCCGCAACGGGGTTGGGCTTCCGCACGCGGTGCGGCCGTACGAGTCCGGACCGCCCGCCCCTCCTCCGGCCCCTCCTCCGGCCCCTCCTCCGGCACCGCCGTGTCCCGTACCTCGAAATACCGGTCCGTCGCCGTCGCCGCGTCGTTGCTGATGGCCAGCAGGAACCCGAAGGACTCGACCGGCCAGCGCAGCGCGAGCGCCGTGGACAGGAAGGCCACCAGCGTCCCGGCCGACAGTGTGCCGTCCGCCACCTGCACGCTGCCCAGCACCAGCGCGGCGCCGATCGCCAGCTCGGGCAGCAGCACCACGACGGTCCAGATGAGCGCGAGTATCCGGGCCTTGCCCAGCTCGATGCCGCGCAGCTTCGCCGCGTCCCTGCGGAACGCGCGGGCCTGCCCGCGGTGCCGCCCGAAGCCCTTGATGATCCGTATGCCGAGGACCGCCTCCTCGATGTGCGTGGTCAGGTCGCCGAGCTGGTCCTGCGCGGCGCGCGCCGCCAGCGAGTAGCGCATCTCCAGCGCCGTGCAGAGCGCCACCAGCGGTATCAGCGGCCCCAGGACGACCAGGCCCAGCGTCCACTGCTGGGAGAGCAGCACCGCGTACCCCACGAGGACCGTGCTGCCGTTCACCACCAGGAACGTCAGCGGGAACGCGAGGAACAGCCGCAGCAGTTGGAGGTCGGTCGTGCCGCGCGAGAGGAGCTGACCGCTGGGCCAGCGGTCGTGGAAGGACACCGGTAGCCGCTGCAACTGGGCATACAGGTCGGCGCGCAGCCGTGCCTCCACCCCGGCGAGCGGGCGCGCGAGCAGCCACCGCCGCATGCCGACGAGCACCGCCTCCGCCACGCCCAGCGCGAGCAGCAGCGCCCCGCCGAGCCACACCCCTCCGGCGTCCCGCGCCGCGACGGGCCCGTCCACCAGCCACTTGAGCACCAGCGGGACCGCGAGCGCCATGAGCGAGGCGCCGATGCCCACGCCGGCCGCGGCGAGCATGCGCCCGCGCACCGGCCGCACATAAGGCCACAGCCGCCACAACGACCGCACGGCCGACCGCCGTACGCCCTCACGCCCCGCTCCGCACCCCGCACCGCCCGCCATCTCTCCGAGAGTACGGACGCCCACTGACACCGCTCATCCGTTTTTCCCGTCAGCGGAACGGCCGGCACGCGGACCAGCCGATATGCGCCAATTCCCGTGCAGGGGAGGGGTGTTACGAGGCTGGGGTGTTACGTGGCCCCGCCCCCGTCCGCCGCCTCCGGCCGCGCCCCGCTCCCGTCAGCCGCCTCTCGTCCCTCCCGCCGCGCGTCCCTGTACCAGCGCCCCCAGGCGTCCAGCCGCCGGGTGATCTCGTCCAGGCTGCGGCCCGTGCCGGTCAGCGCGTACTCGACCTTCGGCGGGACCTGCGCGTACACGGTCCGCCGCACCAGGCCGTCCGCCTCCAGCTCGCGGAGCTGGCGGGTCAGCATCCGCTGGGTCACCGAGGGGAGTTCGCGCTGCAGCTCGTTGAAGCGCCGTGTGCCGTCCATGAGCTTCCGCAGGATCGCCAGCTTCCAGCGCCCGCCCAGCACCTCCATGGCCAGCTCCACCGCGCAGTGGTCCGCCGTGTCCTCGGCGCTTCCCCGCATGCCCAGCTCCCGCGTACGACGCGTTAGCGGCCCTCCCGTACGGCTCTCTCCCCGCACACCGCTCCCACCTGCGGAGGTATACGGACTGTGCCTACCGCACAGAAAAGACCGTTCTTGTGGCCGCCTTCCGGTGATCACGATAGTGCGGGCATGACCGCATGCGATCACCCGACGGCCCGTACGGAGCCGAGCCCGGGTCCTGTGCCGGCGCCGGAGCAGACGGCTTCCGGTAACCGCTGGGCCGTCCTCGCCGTCCTGTGCGCCGGGCTGTTCCTCGGCGGCATGGACCTCACCGTGCTGCAGGTGGCCGTGCCCAGCATCCTCGCCGACCTGCGCCCCGGCAGGGCCGCGCTGCTGTGGACGGTGGACGCCTACCCGCTCACCGTGGCCGCCCTCCTGGTCACCTGCGGCACGCTCGCCGACAGGTACGGGCGCAGGCGCCTGCTGCTCGCGGGGCTCGGCCTGTTCGCCGCGGCCTCGGCCCTGGCCGCGTACGCGCCCTCCCCCGGAGCGCTGATCGCCGCGCGGGTGCTGCTCGGCGCCGCGATGGCCATGATCATGTCGTGCACCGTCGCGCTGATCCGCGCGCTCTTCCCCGACGCGCGCGAACGGACCCTCGCGCTCGGCGTGTGGACCGCGGCGCACAGCGCGGGCGCCACCCTGGGCCCGCTGCTCGGCGGGCTGCTCGTGCAGCACTGGCACTGGGGCGCGGTCTTCCTGGTCAACGTGCCGGTCACCGCCGTGGCCCTGGCCGCGGGCGCCCGCCTGGTCCCGGAGTCCCGCAGCCCGCTGCCCCGGCGCTGGGACGCGGCAGGAGCGCTGCTCTCGGCGTCCGGCCTCGCCGCCGTCGTCTACGCGCTCAAGCACCCGGGCGGGGTGGCAGGCGGCGACCCCGCGCCGATCGCAGCGGGCCTGGCCGGCGCGCTGCTGCTCTGCGCCTTCGTACGACGCCAACGCCGCGCCGCACAGCCGCTGCTGGACCTGAAACTGCTGGCCGAACGCCGCATCGCCACCGCGCTCGGCTGCATCCTCACCGGCTTCGGCAGCCACATCGCGCTGCTCTTCTTCCTCACGCTGTGGCTCCAGCGCAGCGCGGGCCGCTCGCCGCTGGAGGCGGGCCTCGCGCTGATGCCGCTCGCCGCGGCGAGCGCGGCGGGCGCGGTGGCCGCGCCGTGGTGCGCGCGGCGGTTCGGCGCGCGCCGTGCGCTCCCCGCCGCGATGCTCCTGCTCGGCTGCGCCCTCGCCCCGGTCGGCCCGGCCGCGGCGGCGGGCGGCTACCCGGCGCTGGTGGCCTGCCTGCTCGTGTCGGGCACCGCGGCGGGCGCCGTCATGACCCTGGGCGCCGACGCGGTGATGGGGGCCGCGGGGCCCGAACGCGCGGGGGAGGCCGCCGCGTTGCAGGAGACCTCCTTCGAGCTGGGCGCGGGCCTGTGCGTGGCGGCCCTCGGCACGGCCGCCCACACCCTCACGGCCTTCGGGGTGCTGGCGGCCTCCGTACTCCTGCCGACCGCAGCGGCGACCGCGTACCTCACCCGCGCGCGCCTCACCCGCGCGCGCCGTTGAGCCCCACCACCCGCAGCACCCGCACCGACCGCCCCGGCGTCTCCAGCGTCGAGCCCGCCTCGTGCACCGTGCCGGGCGGGGCCGACTGGTCCTCCAGGGCCGTGTCGACGAGGAGTTCGTACGCGGTGCCCCACCGCGCGTCGGGGAGGCGCACGGCGCGCCGCCCGTCGCCCGCGTGCAGGATGCACAGGAAGCTGTCGTCGGTGATCTGCACGCCCTGCGCGTCGCGGTGCGGGATGTCCCTGCCGGAGAGGTACATCCCGAGCGTCCCGCTCGGCGCGAACCAGTCGTCCTCCGTCATCTCCCGCCCCTCGCCGGTGAACCACGCGAGGTCCCGCAGCCCCTCGGCCCCGTTCGCGCGCCCCGAGAAGAACGCCTTGCGGCGCAGCACCGGGTGCTCCCCGCGCAGCCGCACCAGCCGCGAGGCCAGCTCGAACAGACCGTTCCACTCCGGCGTGCGCAGCAGCGACCAGTCGACCCAGCCGACCTCGTTGTCCTGGCAGTACGCGTTGTTGTTGCCGCCCTGGGTGCGGCCCATCTCGTCGCCCGCCACCAGCATCGGCACCCCGGTGGACAGCAGCAGCGTGGTGAGCAGGTTCCGCACCTGCCGCCGCCGCAGCGCCTGCACGTCCGGATCGTCGGTCGGCCCCTCGGCGCCGCAGTTCCACGACCGGTTGTCGTCCGTGCCGTCCCGGTTGGCCTCGCCGTTCGCGGTGTTCCGCTTGTGCTCGTACGAGACGAGGTCGCGCAGCGTGAAACCGTCGTGCGCCGTCACGAAGTTGACCGAGGCGTAGGGCCGCCGCCCTCCCCAGGCGTACAGGTCGCTGGACCCCGAGAGCCGGTAGCCCAGGTCCCGCACATCCGGCAGCGCGCCGCGCCAGAAGTCCCGCACGGTGTCCCGGTAGCGGTCGTTCCACTCGGTCCAGCGCGGCGGGAAGGCGCCCACCTGATAGCCGCCGCTGCCCACGTCCCAGGGCTCGGCGATCAGCTTCACCCGCCGCAGCACCGGGTCCTGCGCGATCACCGCGAGGAACGGCGAGAGCATGTCGACGTCGTGCATCGAACGGGCCAGCGCCGAGGCCAGGTCGAAGCGGAAGCCGTCCACGCCCATCTCCTGCACCCAGTAGCGCAGCGAGTCCGTGATCAGCCGCAGCACATGCGGCTGGACCACGTGCAGGGTGTTGCCGCAGCCCGTGTAGTCCGCGTATCTGCGCTGGTCGTGCGGCACCGTCCGGTAGTAGCCGCGGTTGTCGATGCCGCGCAGGGAGAGCGTCGGACCGTGCTCGCTGCCCTCGGCCGTGTGGTTGTAGACCACGTCGAGGATCACCTCGATCCCCGCGGAGTGCAGCGCCCGCACCATCCGCTTGAACTCCCCGACCTGCTGCCCGCGCGTGCCGGTCGCCGCGTACCCGGCGTGCGGCGCGAAGTAGCCGATCGAGTTGTAGCCCCAGTAATTGCGCATGCCGCGCCGCAGCAGATGGTCCTCGTGCGCGAACTGGTGCACCGGCAGCAGCTCCACCGCCGTCACCCCCAGCCGCTTCAGATGCCCGACGACGGCGGGGTGCCCGAGCCCCGCGTACGTGCCGCGCAGCTCCTCCGGGACCTCCGGGTGCCGCATCGTGAAGCCGCGCACATGCACCTCATACAGCACCGAGTCCGCCCACGGCGTCTTCGGCCTGCGGTCGTCGGCCCAGCTGTCCTGGTCGTGCACCACCACGCCCTTCGGCACGTGCGGCGCCGAATCGCGCTCGTCGCGCACCGTGTCCGCGAGCTCCGGCTGCGGCCAGTCCCGCACATGCCCGTACAGCTCGGCCGGCAGCGCGTCGAACTCGCCGTCCACCGCGCGCGCATAGGGGTCCAGCAGCAGCTTCGCCGGATTCCAGCGGGCGCCCGTCCAGGGGTCCCAGCGCCCGTGCACCCGGAATCCGTACCGCTGCCCTGGCCGCACTCCCGGTATGAAGCCGTGCCAGATCTCATGGGTCAGCTCCGGCAGCGCGTACCGCCGCTCGACGGCCTCCCCGCCCTCGCCGTCCTCCTCGTCGTCGAACAGGCACACCTCGACCGCCTCGGCCCCGCCGGCCCACAGCGCGAAGTTCGTCCCGGCCACGCCCTCGGGCCCCGCGTGGTGCCGTGCGCCCAGCGGCTCGGGGCTGCCCGGCCACACCTCGGCGCCCCCGCCGCGGCCCGCTTCCGGCACCGGCCGCTCCGCGTGCTGCGTGCTCCGGCCCTCACCGTCCTCGGCCCCGCCGGACTTGCCGCCGGCCCCGGTCGGCGGTGCGACGGGCACGCCGGCGCCGCCGTTCACGGGCCCGGCCGCGACCCCTCGGCCGTGTACGTGCGACACGTCTCTGCCTCCCGCGGCCCGCGGCACCGCGCGCCGTGATCGTCGTCCGCTGTCCGGTTCTCTTCCCCGCCATTCTTCCCAAACGGGACACTCGCCTCACACCCGGTGACCGGCTCGTTTCCCGTCCGCACCCCGGTCGTTGGTCTCCCCGTACGGCGATCGTGGCGATCTTGAGGGGCGGAATCCGGGGGCATGCGCGACCGGTACGGAAACGGCGGGAACGGCGGGAAGAGCGGGGCGGGAGCGGCGGAGGGCGCGGGCCGCCGGGCGAGGAGAGGGCCGCGGACACTGCGTACCGCGCTCGCCCTCCTGACGTGCGCGGCCGTCTGCGCCACCGCCGCCGGCTGCGGTCCGGGCGGCGGCGACCCGAAGTCCCCGGAGCGGGCCATCCGGGTGACGCCGCGCGACGGGGCCGAGGACGTACGCGCCGACGCACCGCTCCGTGTGTCGGTCGGCGAGGGGCGCCTGGAGCGCGTACGGGTGCTGCGCCAGGGCGACGTGCGGCGCCGCGCGCTGCCCGGGCGGCTCTCGGCCGACGGCCGCACCTGGCGGCCCGCGCGCAGCCTCGCGATGGCGGCGAAGTACACCGTGGACGCGCTCGCCGTGGACGGGCACGGGCGCCGCACGGCGCGACACAGCGACTTCACCACGCGCGCGCCCGAGCACCGCTTCATCGGCTTCTTCACCCCGGAGAACGGCCAGACCGTGGGCACCGGCATGATCCCCTCCATCGACTTCGACCGGCCCATCGCCGACCGGGCCGCGGTCGAGCGGGCCATCCGGGTCACCGCGCATCCGCGCACCGAGGTCGCCGCGCACTGGTTCGGCCGCTCCCGCCTGGACTTCCGCCCGCGCACGTACTGGCGCCCCGGCACCCGCGTCTCGCTCACGCTGCGGCTGCGGGATGTACGGGGCGCGCCCGGTGCCTACGGTGTGCAGAACAAGACCGTGCGCTTCACCGTCGGCCGCGACCAGCGCAGCACCGTGGACGCGCGACGGCACACCATGACGGTGCGGCGCGGCGGGCACACGGTGGCCCGTGTCCCGGTGACCGCGGGCGACAAGGGGAACCCCACGTACAACGGCCGCATGGTGATCTCCGAGAAGTACGACGTGACCCGCATGAACGGCGACACCGTGGGCTTCGGCGGCGAGTACGACATCGACGACGTGCCGCACGCGATGCGCCTCACCGACAGCGGCACCTTCCTGCACGGCAACTACTGGGCCCCCAGCGGCACCTTCGGCTCCTCCAACACCAGCCACGGTTGCGTCGGCCTGCGGGACGCGCGCGGCGGCAGCCCGCGCACGCCCGCCGGGCGCTTCTACGGCGAATCGCTCATCGGCGACGTGGTGACCGTACGGGGTTCGGCGGAATCCACCGTCGCGCCGGACAACGGGCTGAGCGGCTGGAACATGGGCTGGCATCGCTGGAAGGCCGGAAGCGCCCTCAACTGACCAGCAATGTCCCGTCCTCGCAGACCCTTTCCGACCTCCACGCATCTCCCCGAAACCGCGACTGAACGGTGACCCCTGCGGGCAGACCCCTGTCACTCCGGTGTGGTTATCTAACGGCAGCAGGGGTGTTTGCCGGAGCACGGCGCACGTTCGGGGGCGCACACGGTGCGCGAGTCGTGTGAGGGGAGCGGTCCGTTTTGGATCTCAAGGCCATCGCCAAGGAGAAGCTGAGTCTCTCGTCCGTGCAGGGGGACAGCAGGGCGCGGGTGATCGGCGGTTCGGCGGCGGGACTCGCGATCGTGCTGGTCGTGCTGCTGCTGACCCTCACCACCTGCGGCGGCGGCAGCGGCGCCGAGGGCAACGGCAAGAAGCCGGTGGGCGCCGAGGAGGACGCCGACAAGCCCTCGGAGGCGGTCGTGCGCATATCCCCGGGTGACGACGCCAAGGACGTCGCCCCCACGGGGAAGCTCGAAGTCACCGCCGAAAAGGGCAAGTTGACCAAGGTCGCCGTCGAGGACGCGGACGGCAGGCCGGTCGACGGGAAGATCACCGAGGGCGGCGCCGCCTGGCGCCCCGCGGCCCACCTGTCCACCGGCACCCGCTATTCCGTACGGGCCTCTGCGCAGGACGCGGAGGGCCGCACGGCCACGAAGAAGGCGTCGTTCACCACCCTGAAGCCGAAGAACCCCCTGCTCGGCCGCTTCACCCCGGAGGACGGCGACAAGGTCGGCGCGGGCATGCCAGTCTCCATCGAGTTCAACCGCCCGGTGGAGGACCGCGCCGCGGTCGAGAAGGCGATATCCGTGACCGCCGACCCGAAGGTGCGGGTGGAGGGCCACTGGTTCGGCGACCAGCGCCTGGACTTCCGCCCCGAGGACTACTGGGCCAAGGGCACCGACGTCACCCTCGACCTCGGCCTGGACGGCGTCGAGGGCGCCAAGGGCGTCTACGGCACCCAGGACAAGAAGGTCCGCTTCGCGGTCGCCCGGCACCAGGTCAGCGTCGTGGACGCGAAGACGAAGAAGATGACCGTCACCCGCGACGGCAAGAAGATCAAGACCATCCCGATCACCTCGGGCAGCCCCGAACACCCCACGTACAACGGCCGGATGGTCATCAGCGAGCGGCTCACCGAGACCCGGATGGACGGCAACACGGTCGGCTTCGGGCGCGACGAGGGCGCCGGCGGCTACGACATCAAGGACGTCCCGCACGCCCAGCGCCTCAGCACCTCCGGCACCTTCATCCACGGCAACTACTGGAACCCGCAGTCCACCTTCGGCCGGGCGAACGTCAGCCACGGCTGCGTCGGCCTGTACGACCTGCGCGGCGGCGGCTCCACGAAGACGCCGGGCGCGTGGTTCTTCCGCAACTCGATCGTGGGCGACGTGGTGGAGATCAAGAACTCGCACGACAAGACCGTCCAGCCCGACAACGGCCTCAACGGCTGGAACATGAGCTGGGAGAAGTGGACGGCGAAGCAGTAACGCCCCGCACACCCGCCGCGCGGGCAACTCCCGCCCCGCGCGGCCCCGTTAGCCTTCCCCCATGACTGTGAATCTCGAGGTCGCCGAGGGCGTCGCCACCGTACGCCTGGACCGCCCCCCGATGAACGCGCTGGACATCGCCACCCAGGACCGGCTGCTGGAGCTGGCCCGCGAGATCACCGCACGCGACGACGTCCGCACCGTCGTGCTGTACGGCGGCGAGAAGGTGTTCGCGGCCGGTGCGGACATCAAGGAGATGCGGGAGATGGACCACGCCGCGATGGTCGCCCGCTCCAAGGGCCTCCAGGACGCCTTCACCGCCATCGCGCGCATCCCCAAGCCGGTCGTCGCCGCCGTCAACGGCTATGCGCTGGGCGGCGGTTGCGAGCTCGCGCTGTGCGCCGACATCCGTATCGCGGGCGAGAAGGCCAAGCTCGGCCAGCCGGAGATCCTGCTCGGCCTGATCCCCGGCGCCGGCGGCACCCAGCGGCTGTCCCGCCTGATCGGCCCGTCCAAGGCCAAGGACCTCATCTTCACCGGCCGCCAGGTGAAGGCCGACGAGGCCCTGACCCTCGGCCTGGTCGACCGCGTGGTCCCGGACGCCGAGGTGTACGAGCAGGCGCACGCGTGGGCGGCGCGGCTCGCGGCCGGGCCCGCGATGGCACTGCGCGCCGCGAAGGAGGCTGTGGACACCGGCCTGGAGACGGACATCGACACCGGCCTGACCGTGGAACGGAACTGGTTCGCCGGCCTGTTCGCGACCGAGGACAGGGAGCGCGGGATGCGCAGCTTCGTGGAGGAGGGCCCCGGGAAGGCCAAGTTCCTCTGACGGTCCCGCTGCCGCGGTCCGCCGGCGGGTGACAACTCCTCGTACGGGTGGGGTGGTTGGGGGTGGCGCGCAACCCGTCCACCCGCACGCCCCACCTTGTGGGGGATTGAGTCCCGCATTAAGGGAACCTTAAACAACGTCGCGTCGTTGCGGTCAGTGATGTTGCCCGTACCCGATGTCATTGCTGGTCACGGGCGCTCCCCGGAAGTATCACTGCCTTAGGCATATGCATGACGAGCAGCCCGGAAGGGGGTGTTCCGTGATGGCGGATTGGCCCGAACGGCTCCCTGATCTCCCCGACGGCGCCATGATGGTGGCCATGGCGGGTCAGGGAGATGTGGCGAGCGTGACCGAGAGGGTTCCGGAGGGCTCGGGAGAGCCGGGCGGGGACGACGCCGCGAGCAAGGTCCTCGAGCTGGTCGGCGACCCGACAGCCGAGGAGATCCGGCTCCCCAACCGCCCCGAGTCCGCGAGCACCGCGCGCCGGCTGACCCACGTGGTCCTGCGCGAGTGCTGGCAGCTCCCAGCCCCGCTCGCCGAGCACGCCGTGCTGCTCGTCTCCGAGCTCGTCGGCAACGCCGTCCGGCACACCGGCGCCCACGTCTTCGGCCTCCGCGTGCTGCGCCGCCGCGGCTGGGTGCGGGTCGAGGTCCGCGACCCCTCGCGCGGCCTTCCCTGCCTGCTCCCCGTGCACGAGATGGACACCAGCGGCCGCGGTCTGTTCCTGGTGGACACCCTCTCCGACCGCTGGGGCGTGGACCTCCTGCCGCGGGGCAAGACGACCTGGTTCGAGATGCGCCTCGCGGACCACTGAGGCGGCGTACGGGGTCGGCGTACGGTTTCGCGTGCGGGGTCGATGTACGGATTCGTGTACGGGGGCGGCGTGCGGGGTCCGTGCGCGGCGGCCTCAACCCGCCGTGTGGGCACGGGTGTTCACGCCAATCTCGTCGTTCATCCCGTGAGGCGTCCCCCGTGCGTGTCGTCCTCGGCGTGTGCCGCTCTGCGGATTGGAATGCCCCATTTACCTGGACTACGGTATGTAGGCGTATGAGTACCTAGCGTGACCGTTATTCGGTTTTCCGTACCCGACGTCCCTACGTCCCCTCTGTGACTGGTGGTTCCTGTGGCAGCGCACGCCCATCGCGCCCGTCGTCCGGCGTTTCCCGTTCCTCGCGCTCTCCTCCGCGCCGGCCTCCTGGCCACCGTGGCCGGCGCCGCACTCGGCGCCGGAGGCGTCGCGGCGAGCGCGGCAACTCCCCACGCGGCGGAGCCCGTTCCGGCGGGCTCCGGTGAGATGCCGGGCGCCAAGGAGATCGGCGAGGCCGTGAACGGCACGGGCCAGGGCCTCGGCGCCGCGCTCGACGGCGGCCTCATGGGGGTGAAGGAGCTCCAGCTCAACCCGCTGGCCAACACCGGCGTCGACCCCCTGGACAACGGGATCGGCACCCAGATCGGCGACTTCAAGGGCGTGAGCACCAGGATGATCACCGAGCCCCTGGCCCGCGGCGCCTCCCTCGACGAACTCCCCGTCACGGGCCCGGTCACCGAGTCCCTTCCCGGCTGACGCGCCGCCCGCCCGGCATGCGTGTGGGGCCCGCCCTCCGGGGCGGGCCCCACGTGTGTGAGCGGCGCCCTGCGGAGCACCGGCGGGCGGCATCGGTGCGGAACGCCGGCGTGCTGCGCGGCCGCGTGCCACGGCGCCGGAACGCGCGAAGCCCGGGGCGGGGGTGTGACCCCGCCCCGGGCCCGGCTCTTCGCACGGCGGAAGCCGTGGGCCGATCAGCTGTTGCCGGCGCCGTTCTCGCCGACGATCGGCACGTCCTCGAGCAGGTGCGACAGCGGCGCGTCGCCCTCGGCCTGCGTGGAGTTCTCGGTGCAGACCTGCTGCTGCTTCTGCGACAGGATCGGGATGTCCTGGAGGCCGACGTTGACCAGGCCGACGATGTTCTGGATCTCGGTGTCGTGCAGCAGGTCCAGGCAGGGCTTGTTCAGCGAGCCCTGGATGATGGCCATCTGGGGGCTCATGTTGCCGTGCGTGGACTGGTTGCCGTACTGCTGCATGGAACCATTGCCGTTGTTGCTGGTTCCGTTGGCCGAGTCGGCGCTGCCCAGGTCGTCGTCGGCCATGGCGTGCGGCGCGGCAACCGCGGAAGCGCCCACCGCGGCGACGGCGACCGTGGTCGCCGACAGGATCTTCTTCATCATCTTCTTCTGCTCCCTTTGCATCGTGCGTAGCTCAGCCCTGGGGCACATTGCCTAACTTGTGCTGCGGCGCTGAGTTATCGAGATTCACCTGATTGGTGCTCGGAGAATTCCGGGCGCTTCACTTCGGCTGGGCGAGACCACCCAGAACGGCTTTCTTGAGGCCGTCGACCTGCGGTCCCGAGACGCCGACGGGACCCTCGCGCAGTGCCGCCCCCACAATGCTGTGCTTGCGGGTCGCCTGGGCGAGTCCGTCATCCAGGGCGAAGTTCGGCCCGTCGGCACCGGCCGCGAAATCGCTGGCCGCGTCCGGGTTCGGCGCCGGGGCCGGAGCGTCCGCGAAGGCCGGAGTCCAGGAGCCCAGCGCCAGGAGTGAACCGGCGACCACGGCGGCGGACTTCGCATACTTCATGGGATTCTCCCGGGATCGTCTTCTTCGACTGAGGCTCCCTGTTCCCAACGAGCGCGGCCGGTGCCGGAAACGGTTCCGGGACCCCGAAATGGCCCCGGAGAACATAAATGCTCCGGGGCCACGACGGGGAGGAACCATTCCGGTTACGGAATTCCTGCGTCAGCCGGCCGCGCAGGTGTTGCCGAACGCGGGGTTCAGCAGGCCGATGATGTCGATGCTGTTCCCGCAGGCGTTGATCGGGATGTGCACCGGGACCTGGATGTTGTTACCGGAAATGACACCGGGGGAGCCCGTGGCCGAACCCTGCGCACCCGAGTCGGCCATGGCCGGTGCAGCGGTGCCCAGCGCCATCAGGGTGCCGGCGGCGAACGCCGCGGTCTTCATGTACTTCATGCTCTTCACCTTTCCGCTGCGGAGCGGCCGGGAGCACGAATGTGCCCACCGGACGCCCGTGGGCGCCCGCTTCTCCGCTGCTGTTTTTCAAGGGATGACCCGCGCGGCTCGACGCAGCTCGGGGATTCGCGACCCACCGGAGCGGGCCGCGAATTTGTGCCGTGCCGCGCGGGTGCACACGAGGGTCCGGGAATCCGAATGACCCGGACCCTCTCCGGGAATACCGGTCAGCTGTTGCCGGCGCCGTTCTCCGAGATGACCGGGAGGTCCTCGACCAGGTTGGAGAGCTGGCCGTCGCCCTCGGCCTGGGTGGAGTTCTCGGCGCAGACCTGCTGCTGCTTCTGCGACAGGATCGGGACGTCCTGGAGGCCGACATTGACGAGGGCCACGATGTTCTGGATCTCGGTGTCGTGCAGCAGGTCGAGGCAGAGCTTGTCGAGCGAGCCCTGGACCAGGCTGGACTGCGGCGCCATGGTGCCGTGGGTGGCCTGGTTGCCGTAGTTCTGCTGGGCACCGTTGCCGTTCACGGTCTTGCCGTTGGCGGAGTCCGTGGTGCCGAGGTCGTCGTCGGCCATGGCCTGGGGGGCACCGAGGCCGACGATGGCGGTGGCCACGGCGGCCGCGGCGAGCGCGTTCTTGATCATGTTTCACCCTTCTGGATGCGGAGTGCCAGCTTCGGAGCGACCTGATCAACTCGCGGTTGCTGGTTTGGTTCCGTCGATTCACTCGGATGGCACAAAAACATAGGTTCATCCCGCCGCAGACCAGCGGTTACGGCTGTGTACCGACCGGGTGTCGCCGGGGGCCGGGCGGGGAATATGCGAACTCCCGTACCGGTTTCGCTTATTGAGCCAATCGACGGAATGCTGCCGCGTGCCCGCAACGTTTCCGGCGGCGTTCCGTTCATTCTTGTGCGGCGTCAAGAAGGGGCCGCGAGGAATCCGTCTGGAGGGGTACTCCATGAATGCTGCGAAGAAGGCCGCTCTGGTCGTCGCAACGGCCGGTCTCGCCGCCGGTGCGGGGGCCGGTGCCGCCGTCGCCGACAGCGGTGCTTCCGGCTCCGCCACCGGTTCCCCGGGCGTCGTCTCGGGCAACAACATCCAGGTTCCGGTGCACGTGCCGGTCAACCTGTGCGGGAACAGCATCGACATCATCGGGCTGCTGAACCCCGCCTTCGGCAACACCTGCGCCGCTGGCTGAGGTCGACCCGTACTCGTCGGCTGCTGACGCGACGCAGAGGCAGAAGGCCCCGCTCCGGCGGGGCCTTTTCGCTGTGCGGACGCGGCCGCCGGGGCCCCGGCCGAGGCCCCGCGCGCCGTCACCCGGTCCCTCGGCCCCCAGGGCGTCCGCGGCATCACGTAATAAGCCGCCCAAGTCTGCGTATCTCCTACAACTTTCGGCTCACCTCGTCCGTCTGTGCTGGCGACCGAGCTGTATCCCATGGCCATATCCATGGCACAGGACGACGGAGCAGACTGAGTGAGACGCATATCCAAGGCGGGCGGCAGAGCCGCCGCCGCAGCCGTCGCGGCGGGCGCCGTGCTGGCGGCCGGGCCGCTGGCGCCGGCGCAGGCCCAGGCGGCGGGGGGACCGTCCGGCATCAAGGCCAAGGGGGCCTTCCTGCTGGACAGCGGGGCCAACAAGACGCTGTGGGGCAAGGGTTCCGACACCAGGCGTCAGATGGCCAGCACCACCAAGGTGATGACCGCGGCGCTGGTCACCAGCCTCAGCGCGGGTGGCGGGAAGAGCCTGGACACCAAGGTCACGGTCAAGAAGGAATACCGGGACTACGTGACCAAGTGGGGCGGCAGCACGGCCGACCTGCGCACCGGTGACAAGCTGACCGCGCGGCAGCTCCTGTACGCGCTGCTGCTGCCCTCCGGGTGCGACGCCGCGTACGCGCTGGCCGACACGTACGGCAAGGGCGGTACGTCGGCGAAGCGGACCGCGGACTTCATCGCGAAGATGAACAAGAAGGCCGCCCAACTGGGCATGAAGAACACGAAGTTCGACTCCTTCGACGGCATATCGAAGGGCGGGAAGAACTACTCGACGCCGCGGGACATGGCCAAGCTCGGCCGGTACGCGATGACGAGCAAGAACGTCCAGACCGTGGTGAAGAGCACCAAGGGCGTGCAGAAGGCCACCAACGGCCGGACCTACACCTGGTACAACACGAACAAGCTGCTCGGCTCGTACAAGGGCGTCACCGGCATCAAGACGGGGACCGGCACCGCCGCGGGGCCGTGCCTGGTGTTCTCCGCGACGCGGAACGGGCGCACGGTCATCGGGACCATCCTGAACAGCAACGACCGGTACCCGGACGCGACGAGGATGCTGGACTGGGCCTTCAAGCAGAAGACCGCCACCAAGCTGACCCTCCGTCAACTGCCGCCGGGGGCGCAGCGGGACTGATCCGCGCGATATGACGGGCTCCCGCTCACGGGATGAGCGGGAGCCCGTTCTCGTGCCGTCTCAGCACTCGATCACGTTGACCGCGAGACCGCCGCGCGCCGTCTCCTTGTACTTGACCTTCATGTCCGCGCCCGTGTCGCGCATGGTCTTGATGGCCTTGTCCAGGGAGACGTGGTGGCGGCCGTCGCCGCGCAGCGACATGCGGGCCGCGGTGACGGCCTTCACCGCTGCCATGCCGTTCCGCTCGATGCAGGGGATCTGCACCAGGCCGCCGACCGGGTCGCAGGTGAGGCCGAGGTTGTGCTCGATGCCGATCTCGGCGGCGTTCTCCATCTGCTCGGGCGAGGCGCCCAGGATCTCGGCGAGGCCGCCGGCCGCCATCGAGCAGGCCGAGCCGACCTCGCCCTGGCAGCCGACCTCGGCGCCGGAGATCGAGGCGTTCTCCTTGAAGAGCATGCCGATGGCGCCGGCCGCGAGCAGGAAGCGCACCACCGTGTCGTCGTCGGCGCCGGGCACGAAGTGCATGGCGTAGTGGAGCACGGCGGGGATGATGCCCGCGGCGCCGTTGGTCGGCGCGGTCACGACGCGGCCGCCCGCGGCGTTCTCCTCGTTCACCGCCATCGCGTACAGCGTCACCCACTCCATGGCGAGCGCCTCCGGGTTGCCCTCGGCGCGGAGCTGGCGCGCCGAAGTGGCCGCGCGGCGGCGGACCTTGAGTCCGCCGGGCAGGATGCCCTCCTGGGACAGGCCGCGCGAGACGCACTCGCGCATGACGTCCCAGATCTCCAGCAGTCCGGCGCGGATCTCGGCCTCGGTGCGCCAGGCCTTCTCGTTCTCCAGCATCAGGCGGGAGATGGACAGGCCGGTGTCCTGGGTGAGCCTGAGCAGCTCGTCGCCGGTGCGGAAGGGGTAGCGCAGGGCCGTGTCGTCGAGCTTGATGCGGTCCTCGCCGACCGCGTCCTCGTCGACGACGAAGCCGCCGCCGACCGAGTAGTACGTCTTCTCCAGGAGAGGCGTGCCCTCGGCGTCGTACGCGAAGAGGGTCATGCCGTTGGCGTGGTACGGCAGCGAGCGGCGGCGGTGCAGGACGAGCTGCTTGGGCTCGTGGAAGTCGATCTCGTGCGCGTCGCCTATCTCGGCGCCGAGCAGCCGCAGCCTGCCGGAGGTGCGGATGCGCTGGACGCGTTCGTCGGCGGTGTCGACGTCGACGGTGCGGGGCGACTCGCCCTCCAGGCCGAGCAGCACGGCCTTGGGCGTGCCGTGCCCGTGCCCGGTGGCGCCGAGCGAGCCGTACAGTTCCGCGCGCACCGAGACGGTGTGCGCGAGCACCCCCTCGTTCTTCAGCCTGCGGGCGAACATCAGCGCCGCGCGCATCGGTCCTACGGTGTGCGAGCTGGAGGGCCCGATGCCGATCGAGAAGAGATCGAAGACGGAAATGGCCATGGTGGCGGACTCCTGCGTCCGTGAAGGGGTGGTGCGGAGAGCCCGTGCCGTCGTTCCCGGTCGGGGAGGCGGTACAGGCTCCGAGGGACCGAAGGGGTGCCCCGCTTGGGCTCGCGGGGCACCCCTTCCGGTTCGGCCCCTGGCCTACTTCTTGTTCAGCTCAGGGTAGAGCGGGTGCTTCTCGGCGAGCGCGGTCACGCGTGCCGAGAGCGACTTGGCCTTGGCCTCGTCGAAGGCCGGCAGCAGCGCCTCGGCGATGATGTCGGCGACCTCGCGGAAGTCCTCGGCGACGAAGCCGCGGGTGGCCAGCGCCGGGGTGCCGATGCGGAGGCCGGAGGTCACCATCGGCGGGCGCGGGTCGTTGGGGACCGCGTTCCTGTTGACGGTGATGCCGATCTCGTGCAGCCGGTCCTCGGCCTGCTGGCCGTCCAGCTCGCTGTTGCGCAGGTCCACCAGGACGAGGTGGACGTCGGTGCCGCCGGAGAGGACGTTGACACCCGCGCCGACGGTGTCCTCCTTGAGCAGCCGCTCGGCGAGGATCTTCGCGCCCTCGACCGTGCGCTGCTGGCGGTCCTTGAACTCCTCGGTCGCCGCGATCTTGAACGCGACGGCCTTGGCCGCGATCACGTGCTCCAGCGGGCCGCCCTGCTGACCGGGGAAGACCGCGGAGTTGATCTTCTTCGCGTACTCCTTCTTGGAGAGGATCACGCCGCCGCGCGGGCCGCCGAGGGTCTTGTGCGTGGTGGTGGTCACCACGTCCGCGTACGGCACCGGCGAGGGGTGCAGGCCCGCGGCCACGAGACCCGCGAAGTGCGCCATGTCGACCATGAGCAGCGCGCCGACCTCGTCGGCGATGCGGCGGAAGGCGGCGAAGTCGAGCTGGCGCGGGTACGCGGACCAGCCGGCGACGATCATCTGCGGGCGGTGCTCCTTGGCCAGCCGCTCGACCTCGTCCATGTCGACCTGGCTGGTCTGCTCGTCGACCTTGTAGGCGACGACGTTGTAGAGCTTGCCGGAGAAGTTGATCTTCATGCCGTGCGTCAGGTGACCGCCGTGGGCCAGGTCCAGGCCCATGATCGTGTCGCCCGGCTTGAGCAGCGCGAACATCGCGGCCGCGTTGGCCTGCGCGCCGGAGTGCGGCTGCACGTTGGCGGCCTCGGCGCCGAACAGGGCCTTGATGCGGTCGCGCGCGATGTCCTCGACGACGTCGACGTACTCACAGCCGCCGTAGTAGCGGCGGCCGGGGTAGCCCTCGGCGTACTTGTTGGTGAGAACCGAGCCCTGGGCCTCCATCGAGGCCACCGGGGCGAAGTTCTCCGAGGCGATCATTTCCAGGGTGGACTGCTGGCGGTCGAGCTCGGAGTCGACTGCGGCGGCGACGTCCGGGTCCACCTCGTGGAGAGAGCTGTTCAGAAGCGACATGGATCCATCCCTCAGGAGCGGGCGTTGGGTCATGAAGGGCTGAGGCCCGTGAGCGGCGGTGCTCAGGCCCCCGCGGCGAAGGCGGTGTACTCGTCGGCGGACAGCAGGTCGTCCGGCTCCTCGGTCACCTTCACCTTGAACAGCCAGCCGCCCTCGAAGGGGGCGGAGTTCACCAGCGCCGGGTCGTCCACCACGTCCTGGTTGATCTCGGTGACCTCGCCGGAGACCGGCGCGTAGAGGTCGCTCACCGACTTGGTGGACTCCAGCTCGCCGCAGGGCTCGCCCGCGGTGATCGAGTCGCCTACCTCAGGGAGCTGTACGAAGACCACGTCGCCGAGCGCGTCGGCCGCGTGCGAGGTGATGCCGACCGTCGAGACGCCGTCCTCGGCGTCGGTCAGCCACTCGTGCTCCTTGCTGTAGCGAAGCTGCTGGGGGTTGCTCATGGTGCGATTCTCCTGGATGAGAGGTGTGCGGAGGAAAACGGTCCCGGAAGGTGGGACGAGACCCACAGTCCGTGCCCTGGAGGTTTAGCGTTCCGGGTGCTCCGGCGGGCCCTTTTCGTACGGATATGGCGCGTGCTCTGCGCCGTCGCTCGGGAGAGCTCAGCGCTGCCGCTTGTAGAAGGGGAGCGCGACCACTTCGTACGGCTCGTGCTTGCCCCGGATGTCCACCGCGACACCCTCGGTGCCGGGCTCGGAGCGGGCGGCGTCCACATACGCCATCGCGATCGGCTTGCCCAGGGTGGGGGAGGGCGCGCCGGAGGTGACCTCGCCGATGACCGTACCGTCGGCGGCCGAGACCACCGGATATCCGGCGCGCGGCACCCTGCGGCCCTCGGCGATCAGGCCGACGAGCTTGCGCGGCGGGGCCTTCTCGGCGCGCTCCTTGGCGGCCTCGAGGGGCTCGCGGCCCACGAAGCGGCCGCCGTTGGTCTCCTTCTCGAACTTCACGATGCGGCCGAGGCCCGCGTCGAAGGGGGTGCTCGCGGTGGAGAGCTCGTGCCCGTACAGCGGCATGCCGGCCTCGAGGCGGAGGGTGTCGCGGCAGCTCAGCCCGCAGGGGACGAGGCCCGCGTCCTGGCCCGCCTCGGTCAGCGCCTCCCACACGGCGACCGCGTCGGCGGGGTCGGTGAACAGCTCGAAGCCGTCCTCGCCGGTGTACCCGGTGCGGGCGATCAGCGCCTGCTTGCCCGCGACGGTGCCGGGCAGGCCCGCGTAGTACTTCAGGCCCTCCAGGTCGGCGTCGGTGAGCCGGGCGAGGATGCCGGCTGCCTCCGGGCCCTGGACCGCGAGCAGCGCGTACGCGTCGCGGTCGTCGCGGACCTCGGCCTCCTTGAAGCCGTCCGAGCGCGCGGTGAGCGCGTCCAGCACGACCTGGGCGTTCGCGGCGTTGGCGACGACCATGTAGGTCTGCTCGCCGGTGCGGTAGACGATCAGGTCGTCGAGGATGCCGCCGTTCTCGTCGCAGATCATGGTGTAGCGGGCGCGGCCGACGGCGAGCTTGGTGAGGTTGCCCACCAGCGCGTAGTCCAGCAGCTCGGCGGCCTGCGGCCCGGAGACGGTGATCTCGCCCATGTGCGAGAGGTCGAAGAGTCCTGCCCGGGTGCGCACGGCGTTGTGCTCGTCGCGCTCGCTGGCGTACCGCAGCGGCATGTCCCAGCCGGCGAAGTCGGTCATCGTCGCGCCGAGCGCGCGGTGCGTGGCATCCAGCGCGGTCTTGCGCGGGGAGGGCGGTGTGTCGGTCACGGTTCAGGCTCCCGGTGTGTGGGGACGCGGTTGTCCTCCCCATCTGTCATCGGAACCTGAGAGGTTCGCCGCCATCCCCGCTGCGCGGGGCCCGGCTTGCACCTTGGGTGGAGCCTCCGACGGCCCGGGTGTCCGGGGGCGGCGGCCCGCTTTTCAGATCTGCCTCACCCTGCGCGGTATCGGGGCCTGAGAGATTCAAGGGAGGAACTTGCTCCTTCGGCGCCCCGTCGGTGTGCGGACGGGGACTCTCCCGCGCGGGCTCAAGCGGCCGGTATGGAGTTGGCCCGCACATCATGGCATGGGCCTCCACCCCGGGTCCCCCCGGCCGAGCAGCTTTTTTCCGCCGCCTTGTGGCCGAGTACGGGCAGCGCACGGACTTTCCGGGGGCGGCGGCGCCCCGCCGGGGCCGGAGGGCCGGAGTCCGCTCGCCTTGAACCGCATTACCGATCCTTGACACTCTCGGGGAAAGCCGCGGCGAGCGGCCGGATGCGGGGAGGGCGATCGGGTGGGCAGCCTGCGCAGTGCGTACGCCGCGGTGAGCGCGACGGTGACCGGGAGCGGCACGGAGGGCGGGCCCGAGCCCGCCGTGCCCGCGCCGCGCGCCGCGCCCGCGGCACCCTTCCCCGCGGCGGAGCGCCGCGACCTGCGGGGCACGGCCCCGGACGGCGTGCTGCGCTTCGCGGCCGGCGACCGGCTGGTCGTCTCAGGGCTGCCGGGCAGCGGCAAGTCCACGCTGATGCGGCGCACCCTCGCGCTCGGCGACGCGGTGCGGCGCATCGACTCCCAGGACATGCGCGAGCGTTGGGAGCACCGGATGCCCGACTGGCTCCCGTACGGGATGTACCGACCCTTTGTCCGGCTGGCCCATTTCGCCGGGCTCCGCGGTGCGTTGGCCTCCGGCGCGAGCGTGGTGGTGCACGACTGCGGGACCCAGAGCTGGGTGCGCCGCTGGGTCGCGCGGGACGCCAGGCGCCGCGGGCGCGGCATGCACCTGGTGCTGCTCGACGTGCCGCCCGGCACCGCGCTGGAGGGCCAGGCGGCGCGCGGCCGGGGCGTCTCCGGGTACGCCTTCGTACGGCACAGGCGGGCGGTCGCGCGGCTGATCGGGCTCGCGGAGTCGGGGCGTGCGCCGCGGGGCTGCTCCTCCGTCGTCCTGCTGGACCGCGCGGCAGCGGGCTCCCTGACGGGGATCGCCTTCGAGTAGCGGGACCGCCCCCCCCGGGGGGACCGCCGTCGGCCGGTGCGGGGGTACGCCGGGAGAGAGCCCGATGGGGAACAGCGGCGGCGGGAACACCCGCTCGGGAACCCCGGATAGGGTGATCGCATGAGCATGCTGCAGGACTTCGGGCCCGGCCACGGCGGAGGGTGGCCGGGCAACGAGCTGGAGGAGGCGCTGGCCGCCTCGCTGAACGTCCCCAACGCGGGCGCCAGGCTGCTGGAGGTGCTGGGGCGCAGCAGCGTGTGGGTGCCGCTGCCGGAGGGCGGCGGCCCGCAGAGCCGCGACCTCGACCTGCCGACCATCCAGCTCGGCGGCGCTCCGTACACGCCGGTCTTCAGCTCCGAGCAGCAGTTCCTCCAAGTCGTCGGCTCCCACATGTCGTTCGCGATCGCACCGGCGCGGGAGTTCGCGCGCGGCCTGCCCCCGCAGGTCGGCATCGCGGTGAACCCGGAGGGCACGGTCGGCGTGCCGCTGCCCCCCGAGGCCGTCGCCGAGCTGTGCAAGAACAACCCCAACGAGCAGGCCGCCTGGGGCGTGGCGCGGGGGGCGCGGGTGCGGCTCTTCGAGCCGGACTGGCAGGAGGAGCCGGTCGACTTCCTGGCGGCTGCCGCGGGCGAGTTCGCGGTGCTCGGTCCCGTACGGACCGCGCGGCGCGCGCTCGCGAGCAGCGAGGGCGACCCTCCGGCGCTGTTCGTCGGCGTCGAACTCGACCTGCTGGACCCCGAGGCGCGGCAGGCTGCGCACGACGCGCTGGGCCGCGCGCTGGGCAGGGAGTCCGTCAAGTGGCCCGTGCAGCTCGTGTTCCTGGACGCGGCGCAGACCGATCCGGTGGCCGACTGGATGCGGCACTGCGTGCGGCCCTTCTACGCCCGCGAAGAGGGCTGAGGCGGCCGGGCCCGTACGCGAGGCCGGCCGGTCACGCTCGCGAAGACGGCCGGCCGGTGCGACGGCGAGGCCGTGCGGCGCGTGCGGCCCGTGTGTGCGCACCGGCGCACGGACCGTCGCGCGGCCTCCCGTACACCCCTCCATGCGGAAGCGACGAGTCGGCGGCGGCCTGTCGTATCCGCCTCTTAAGCTGGTGAGATGACGGGGCGCGCTCGTACGGGAGTGCGGGCACGGTGACCAGAGCAGAAATGGGGCGGCTACGTGAGCGCGGGAGGAAGCGTCGAGCAGCTTCTGCAACAGGTGTCGCCCGGACGGTTCGACACCTACGAGGCGCTGCTGCACGCGCTCGCCGGTGCGGAGCTCTGGATGCTCCTGTGGACGGGACAGGCCGGGGCCCCCGACGCGCAGTACGGAAACATGGAGGTCGGCGGCTATGGCTACGCCCCCTGTGTGACCTCGGCCCAGGAGCTCGCCGTCTCGGGGTGGAACCGCGCCCACGAGGTGGTCCCCGGACGGGAGATCGCCACCGCCCTGTTCCCCGAGCGCTGGGGGATCTGGCTCAATCCGCACGCGCCCGGCGGCGGCGTCGGCATCCCCTGGCTCGACCTGCGGCGCATCGCCTGCGGCCTCGACCGCCTGCCGGCCGGACCGCTCCGCATCGGTGAACCGGCCCTGGAGATCCCGCAGTTCTACGCCCAGCTCACGCACTCCGCGCACCGCACCCCCGCGGTGCGCTCGCTGCGCCGCTGCTGGGTGCAGCCCGCGCTGGGCACCCCGTATCTGGCCATCGGGCTCGACCTCTACGACAGCGGGGAGCAGTCGGTGGCGGCCGTGCGGCAGATGATGCAGCAGTCGGTGGCCGCCGTGCCGGAGGGGCTGCCGGTCTCCAGCGTCGCCATGGCGGACGACTACGACCCGGTCGCGATGTGGCTGCGGCGCAACTCCCGCCCCTTCTTCGACCGCGAGGCGCCGGCGGGCGCGGCCCTGGGCACGGGCCCCGGGCAGGGGTACGGCTACCCGCGCGCTTACTGAGCCGAGCTGGGCGAGCCTCCCGCGCACCCCTCGTGAACCCTCCCGCCGTGCCGGCCGGAGGGTGCCTTCCGCTTTCTGCCTGTCCAGAGGGCTATCCCGTACCGAATCGGGAGATAACCCCTCCGCGAATACCGCTGTACGTCAACTCCCGTCCGTATAACGGAAGCTGGCCCCCCACATCACGGTTACGCATCCTTTGACGCCGGAGGCTGGCGGGTGATCCATGCCACGTTGAAGACTCCCCAGCCATGAGGCCGTCGGCCTTGTGTACGAACTGCTTGCTTGCGCACTGGCCGCCCATCCGGCGGCAGTTGGGGGCTGGTCACCACCGGCCGGGAGGAGTTCTCACTGCGATGACGGCACCACTGCACGAGCCGACTCCGGTGTCCGATGCCGCGGACGCCGAAGCCGCGGCGCAGGCGTCCAAGTCCTCGGTGGAGGGCCGCTCGCTCGGCCGCATCGCGTGGAACCGCCTCAAGCGCGACAAGCTGGCGCTGGCCGGCGGCGCCGTGGTGATCTTCCTGGTGCTGGTGGCCGTCTTCGCCCCGCTCATCGTGGGCGCCTTCGGCCACCCGCCGAACGAGTACCACGAGGACAAGATCGACCCGCTGACCTCGACGCCCATCGGTCCGCTCGGCGGCATCAGCCACGACTTCCTGCTCGGCGTCGAACCGGTCAACGGCCGCGACGTGTTCAGCCGGATCGTCTACGGCGCCCGCGTCTCGCTGCTGGTCGGCTTCCTCGCGGCGATCGTCGCGGTGGCGCTCGGGACCGTGCTGGGCATCATCGCCGGCTACTTCGGCGGCTGGATCGACTCGGTCATCAGCCGCGTGATGGACATGCTGCTCTCCTTCCCGCAGCTGCTGTTCGCCATCGCGCTGATCTCCGTGGTGCCCAGCGAGCTGTTCGGGCTGACCGGCACGGGGCTGCGGATCGGGGTGCTGGTCACGGTGATCGGCCTGTTCGGCTGGCCGTACATCGGACGCATCGTGCGCGGCCTCACGCTGTCGCTGCGCGAGCGGGAGTACGTGGAGTCGGCCCGCAGTCTCGGCGCGGGGCGCGCGTACATCCTGTTCAAGGAGCTGCTGCCGAACCTGGTCGCGCCGATCACGGTGTACATGACGCTGATGATCCCGACCAACATCCTCACCGAGGCCGCGCTCAGCTTCCTGGGCGTCGGGGTCAAGCCGCCGACGTCCTCGTGGGGGCAGATGCTCTCCACGGCGATCAGGACCTTCGAGTCCGACCCCATGTTCATGATCGTGCCCGGTGCGGCGATCTTCATCACGGTACTGGCGTTCAACCTCTTCGGCGACGGGGTGCGCGACGCGCTCGACCCGAAGGGCTCCCGCTGATGCGGGACCTCAGCGGCTGTTCTCCCGGCTGCTCCGGCTGTTCCGGCCGATCCCCCGTGACCGGCCGGCACTTCCCCAACCCGGCACCGCACCAGGGTGTGCGGGCCGAGACCCACACGGAGGATGCGAGATCGTGACAACTCAACGCTCGGCGAAGGGCAAACATGCCGCCGGCGCGGCCATGGTGGTCGCGGCTCTGCTGTCCACCGCGGCGTGCGGCGGAGGCGGCGACGACGGCGGCGACAAGGCCGGTCCCGGATACGACAAGGCCAACGACAAGGTGCTGAACGCCTCCACCAAGAAGGGCGGCACCCTCAAGTACATCGGCACGCAGGACGCCGACTCCTGGGACCCGCAGCGCGGTTACTACGGCTTCATGTGGGACTTCGCGCGCTACTACACGCGCACGCTGATCACCAACAAGGCCGCCCCGGGCAAGGAGAGCGAGACGCTCGTTCCCGACCTGGCGACCTCCACGGCCAAAATATCCCCTGATCGCAAGACGTATACCTACACGCTCAAGTCCGGGGTGAAGTGGGAGGACGGCAAGCCGATCACCTCCCAGGACATCAAGTACGGCATCGAGCGGATCTGGGCGCAGGACGTCATCTCCGGCGGCCCCGTCTACCTCAAGGACGTGCTGGACCCGGACGGCAAGTACAAGGGCCCCTACAAGGACAAGTCCAAGGACAAGCTGGGTCTGAAGGCGATCGAGACGCCGGACGCGAAGACCATCGTCTTCAAGCTGCCGAAGCCGAACGTGGACTTCGAGAAGATGCTCGCGATGCCCTCGGGCTCCCCGGTGCGCGCCGACAAGGACACCAAGGGCAAGTACGGCCTGAAGCCGTTCTCCGCCGGCCCGTACAAGTGGCAGGCCTACACCCCGAACAAGTCGATGGTCCTGGTCCGCAACACCAACTGGGACCCGAAGACCGACACCGTCCGCAAGGCGCTGCCCGACAAGATCACGCTCAACCTGATCACCAGCGCCGACGAGATGGACAACCGCCTCATCAACGGCGACTACGACGTCGACCTGAACGGCACTGGGCTCAGCCCGGCCGGGCGCACCAAGGCGATCCAGGACGCCAAGGGCAACCTCGACAACCCGGACACCGGCTACATCCGCTACGCGGTCTTCCCGCAGACGGTGAAGCCCTTCGACAACATCCACTGCCGCAAGGCCGTCATCTACGGCGCGGACAAGAAGTCCCTGCAGACCGCGCGCGGCGGCCCGCTGGCCGGCGGTGACATCGGCACCAACATGCTGCCGAAGACCGTTCCGGGCAACGACCCCTCGTACGACCCCTACGGCGCGACGGCGAACGGCGGGAAGCCGAACACCGCCAAGGCCAAGGAGGAGCTGAAGGCCTGCGGCAAGCCGAACGGCTTCAAGACCACCATCGCGGTCCGCAACAACAAGCCGGTCGAGGTGGCCTCCGCCGAGTCGCTCCAGGCCTCGCTGAAGAAGATCGGCATCAACGCCGAACTCGACCAGTACGACGGCGCCCAGACCACCGGCATCATCGGCAACCCGGACTACGTCAAGAAGCACAACTACGGGATCATCATCATGGGCTGGGGCCCCGACTTCGGGTCAGGGCAGGGCTACATGATGCCGCTGGTGCACTCCAAGTACATCCTGCCGAACGGCAACAACAACTACAGCGAACTCAAGGACCCGAAGATCGACAAGATGTTCGCGCAGGCCATCGCGGCGAAGACCGAGAACGAGGCCGCGAAGATCTACTCGGACATCAACAAGAAGGTCTCCGAGCACGCCGTATACCTGCCGTTCGTGTTCGAGAAGAACATCAAGTGGCGCAGCTCCCGGCTGACCAACGTCTACACGACCACCAACAACAACGGCTTCTACGACTACGCCTCCATCGGCGTGCAGAAGTAACGACAGCCGCCGAGCGCGAAGCGAAGGGCAGGTGAGGGCCAGGGCGGTCCCGGCGAACCCGGGGCCGCCCGCGGCCGAGAGCGGTGCTCGCATATCTCATCCGGCGGATGTTCGCCGTCATCGTGATGCTGCTGGTCGTCATGCTGGTGACCTTCTGCATCTTCTTCCTGGTACCGAAGTGGACGGGCGTGGACCCGGCCGCGATGTACGTCGGCAAGCAGGCCGACGCGGCGGCCATCGAGGGCGTGCGCGAGAAGCTCGGCCTGGCCGACCCGATCCTGGTGCAGCTCTTCGACTTCGTGAAGGGCATCTTCGTCGGCCGCGACTACACGGGCGGCGGCGACACCATCCACTGCTCGGCGCCGTGCTTCGGCTACTCCTTCCGCACCGAGCAGGCGGTGTGGCCCACCCTGGAGGACCGCTTCCCGATCACCCTGTCGCTGGCGGCCGGCGCGGCCGTGCTGTGGCTGCTGTTCGGCATCGCGGCCGGCGTGGTCTCCGCGCTCAAGCGCGGCACCCTGTGGGACCGGATCGCCATGGCGATCGCCCTCGGCGGCGTCTCGCTGCCCATCTACTTCACCGGCCTGCTCTCGCTGGCGATCTTCTCCTACGGACTGGGGTGGCTGGATGGCGAGTTCGTGGCCTTCTCGGAGAACCCGGCCAAGTGGTTCGCCGGAATGATCCTGCCCTGGATCACCCTGGCCTTCCTGCACGGGGCCATGTACGCGCGGATGACCAGGGCCACCATGCTGGAGGTCATGGGCGAGGACTACATCCGCACCGCGAGAGCGAAGGGACTGAGGGAACCCGTCGTCATCGGCAAGCACGCCATGCGCTCCACCATGACGCCGATCCTCACCCTGCTCGGCATCGACCTCGGCGCGCTGATGGGCGGTGCCATCCTCACCGAGACCACCTTCTCCATCCCGGGCCTCGGACAGGCCGTGCTCAAGGCGATCTACGACCGCGACCTGCCGATCATCCTCGGCGTCGTGCTGATCACCTCGTCGGCCGTCATCATCGCGAACCTGGTGGTGGACATCCTGTACGCCGTGATCGACCCACGAGTGAGGCTGGCGTGAACGAGGCACCGGACATGAACAAGACCGAGGGCACCGGCACTTCGGCCGTCGGCGAGAGCGGTGCCTCGGCGCTCGGCGAGCCGGTCGCCGCCTCCCGTCCGCCGCGCGCCTTCCTCGAAGTCCGCGACCTGCGGGTGCACTTCCCGACCGAGGACGGCGTGGTCAAGTCCGTCGACGGGCTCTCCTTCCAGCTCGAGAAGGGCAAGACCCTCGGCATCGTGGGCGAGTCGGGCTCAGGCAAGTCCGTCACCTCGCTCGGCATCATGGGCCTGCACACGGTCGGCCAGTACGGCCGGCAGCGGGCCGACATCTCGGGCGAGATCTGGCTCGACGGCAAGGAGCTGCTCGGCTCGGACCCGGACGAGGTGCGCAAGCTGCGCGGCCGCGAGGTCGCCATGATCTTCCAGGACCCGCTCTCCGCGCTGCACCCGTACTTCACCATCGGGCAGCAGATCGTCGAGGCGTACCGGGTACACCACGACGTCGACAAGAAGAAGGCGTACACGCGGGCCGTCGAACTGCTCGACCGGGTCGGCATCCCGCAGCCGGACCAGCGCGTGAAGAGCTATCCGCACGAGTTCTCCGGCGGCATGCGGCAGCGCGCGATGATCGCCATGGCGCTCGTGAACAACCCCGAACTGCTCATCGCCGACGAGCCGACCACCGCGCTCGACGTCACCGTGCAGGCGCAGATCCTCGACCTGATCAGGGACCTGCAGAAGGAGTTCGGCTCCGCGGTCATCATCATCACCCACGACCTGGGCGTGGTCGCCGAGCTGAGCGACGACATCCTGGTGATGTACGGCGGGCGCTGCGTCGAGTACGGCACCGCCGAGCAGGTCTTCTACGAGCCTCGGCACCCCTACACCTGGGGGCTGCTGGGTTCCATGCCCCGGGTGGACAGGGAGGAGACCGAACGGCTCATCCCGGTCAAGGGCTCCCCGCCCAGCCTCATCAACATCCCCCAGGGCTGCGCCTTCAACCCGCGCTGCCCCTACGCCGACGTGCCGGCCGGCGGCGTCACCCGCACAGAGCGGCCCGAGCTGCGGCAGGCGGGCGAACCGGGCGACGGGCACCTCGCCGCGTGCCACATGTCCGCCGAGGACCGGCGGCGCATCTGGACCGAAGAGATAGCGCCGAAGCTGTGAGCTCCGGAACGAAGGACACCACCATGACGACTCCAGCGGCCGGGCTCGCCGGCACCTCGCCCGACCCGGAGCCGGGGCAGACCCTGCTCAGGGTGAGCGGCCTCAAGAAGCACTTCCCGATCACCAAGGGCGTGCTGAAACGCCAGGTCGGCGCCGTACGCGCGGTGGACGGCATCGACTTCGACGTGCGCGCGGGGGAGACCCTGGGCGTGGTCGGCGAATCGGGCTGCGGCAAGTCCACCATGGGCCGCCTGATCACCAGGCTGCTCGAACCCACCGGCGGCACCGTGGAGTTCGAGGGCCGGGACATCACGCACCTGGGCACCGGGGCGATGCGCCCGATGCGCAGGGACGTCCAGATGATCTTCCAGGACCCGTACTCCTCGCTGAACCCGCGGCACACCGTCGGCGCCATCGTGGGCGCCCCGTTCAAGCTCCAGGGCGTCACGCCGGAGGGCGGGGTCAAGGCCGAGGTCCAGCGGCTGCTGTCGGTCGTGGGCCTCAACCCCGAGCACTACAACCGGTATCCGCACGAGTTCTCCGGCGGCCAGCGGCAGCGCATCGGCATCGCGCGGGCGCTCGCACTGAACCCCAAGCTGGTCGTCGCCGACGAGCCGGTCTCGGCCCTGGACGTCTCCATCCAGGCCCAGGTGGTGAACCTGCTCGACGACCTCCAGGACGAGCTGGGCCTCACCTACGTGATCATCGCGCACGACCTGTCGGTGATCCGGCACGTCTCGGACCGGATCGCGGTCATGTACCTCGGCAAGATCGTGGAGCTGACCGACCGCACCTCGCTGTACGCCGAGCCGATGCACCCCTACACCCGGGCGCTGCTCTCCGCCGTCCCCGTGCCCGACCCGCGCCGCAAGCAGGCCGGCGGGCGGGAGCGGATCCTGCTCCAGGGCGACGTGCCCTCGCCGATCAAGCCGCCGTCCGGCTGCCGCTTCCACACCCGCTGCTGGAAGGCGACGAAGATCTGCGCGGTGGAGGAGCCCCCGCTGACGGCCCTGGCCCCCGGCCACGAGGTCGCCTGCCACCACCCCGAGAACGCTCCGGACCAGCAGCCCCAGGACACGGAGTCGCTGTAGGGGGCAGGTGCGCGTATGCGGTAGGGGCCGCGCGGAGGGAGGCCCCTACCTGCGGGTAACCTTTCGGTGTACGGTGCGGTCATGCCCGAAACCAGCACCCCGCTCAGCGAGTTCGACCGGGACACCGCGATACGCCCGCGCGCCGGACACCCCGGCGTCCACGACGTGGACCTCTCCCCGGGCTGGGCCATCGGGCACGTGCTGAACGGCGGCTATCTGCTGGCGGTGATCGGGCGCGCGCTGGGCGAGCACCTGGAGCACTCCGACCCCTTCACGGTGAGCGCGCACTATCTGACCGCCACGGCGCCGGGCCCCGCGACGGTGCGGACCTACACCGCGCGCACCGGGCGCACCCTCTCCACCGGCTCGGCGAGCCTGTTCCAGACCGACGCGGGCGGCAACGACGTGGAGCGCATCCGCGTCCTCGCCACCTACGGCGACCTCGCGGGCCTCTCCGAAAGCGTCCGTACGAGCGCGAAGCCGCCGCACATCCCGCCGATGGAGCAGTGCTTCGGGCAGCGCGACAACCCCGGCGGCGCCGACGCTGGACCCGAGATGGGCAAGCGCCTCGACCTGCGGCTCGACCCCGCGACCTGCGGCTGGGCCGTGGGCGCGCCGAGCGGCGCGGGGGAGATGCGGGCCTGGTTCGAGCTCGCCGACGGCCGCGACGCCGACCCGCTCTCCCTGCTGATGACCGTGGACGCGCTGCCGCCCACCGCCTTCGAGCTGGGCCTGAGCGGCTGGGTGCCCACGGTCGAGCTGACCGTCCACGTGCGCGCGAGGCCGGCTCCGGGTCCGCTGCGGGTCGCCATCACGACCCGCAACCACGCGGGCGGCTTCCTGGAGGAGGACGTGGAAATCTGGGACACCGCCGACCGCCTGGTCTGCCAGTCCCGCCAGCTCGCCCGCGCGCCGCACGACTGACCCGCGCCCGCACGGCTGACGAGCTCCGCGCCCCGTACGGCTGACGGGGCCCGCACCCCGGCCCGCGCCCCCTTGGCCGGAACGGAGCGGACGTGCCCCGGCGAGCCCTTGCCGCCCGCGGCGCGCCCCTCCCTACCGTGGGCGCATGCCTCCTCTGCAGGACGCGCTCGACCGCACCCCCGAAGGCCGCTCCAGGCTCCGGCTGCACCGCAGGGTCCCCCAGCCGCCTGATCAGGTGTGGCCCGCGCTGACCGAGCCCGCGGCGATGTCCCGGTGGTACCCCTGCGAGGTCGCGGCCGAGGACGGCGGCCCGCTCCGCACCGGCGCCGGGCTGGTCTACCGCTTCGCGGGCACGGACATCCGGATGACCGGCCGGGTACGGGAGCTGACCGCGCCCCGCCGTGCCGCGCTGGAGTGGGGCGCCGAGCTGCTGGACTGGGAGCTGTGCCCGGACGGCGACAGCGACGGCTGGGGCTCGGTGCTGACCCTCACCCACACCTTCGACGACCACTTCGGCGCGGCCAGCTTCGCCGCGGGCTGGTCGGCGTGCATGGAGCGGCTGTCCGCGGTCGCCGCGGGGGAGGACCCCGGACCGCTGCCAGGACCCGGCGAACTGGAGCAGGTCCACGAGCGCTATGTGCGGGACTTCGATCTCACCGAGGGCGCCGCTGGCACAGGACCCGACGGCGGCTGGGAGGTCCGCTTCGAGCGCCAGCTCGTCCGTCCCGCCGATGTGGCCTGGGCGTCCTTCGAGGCCGCGCCGGACGTGGACGGCGCGCTCTTCCCGCTGGGCGACCGCCTCGCGCACGAGCCCTTCGGGCTGCTGGAGTACGCCTGGCTCGCGGGCGGCCGCCCGGTGGGCCGCGTCCGCTGGCAGCTCGGCGCAGGTACGGGGCAGGGCGCGCGCCTCGTGCTGACCGTCACCGGCTCGGCCGAGCACGCGGACCGGCGGGCCGACGCGATGACGGCGGGCCGCACCAGGATCGAGTACCTGGCGGAGCGCCTGCTCGACGGCTGAGGGCCCCGGCCCCGTACGCCTAGCCCGCCAGGAAGTCGCCGAGCACGAAGGCCAGTTCCCCGGGAGCGTCCTCCTGCACCAGGTGCCCCGCGCCGTGCAGCAGCCGCACCTCGGCGCCCGGCAGTGCGGCGGCCAGGCGGTGCGCGCGCTCCGGCGGGATCCAGGTGTCCTCGGCGCCCCAGCACACCAGCGAGGGCGCCGCCACCTCCCCGTACCTGCCCTCGATCTCGTCCGTCCAGCGCTGGTCGTTCTGCGCGATCTGCCGGTAGAAGGCCGGCTGCCCCTCCTCGCCGAGCCACGGCGCGACCAGCCGGTCCAGCACCCCGGGGCGCAGCCCCTGCGCGCTCGCCGAGGAGACGTACTCGCGCACCAGCGCCTCGTGCAGCGCGGGCGGCAGCCGCTCGAAGACCCCGGCGTTCGCGCCGAGCAGCCGGTACGTATCCGAGCCCCACGGCGCCAGCGCCACCGGGTCGGCCAGGGCGAGGCGCGCGTACTCCGCGCCGTGCAGCAGATGCGCCCGCAGCGCGACGCAGCCGCCGAAGTCGTGCGCCACCACGGCGGGCCGCTCCACGCCCAGCTCAGCGCGCCAGTGCTCCAGCAGCCCGGCGAAGACCCGGCCCTGCGCGGCCAGCGACACGTCCTGCCCCCGGTGCCGCTCCGAGACCCCGTACCCCGGCATGTCCCAGACGAGCACGTGGTGCCGCCTGGCCAGCGCGCGTGCCACCCCGCGCCAGACGTACGAGGAGAAGGGCGTGCCGTGCAGGAGCACCACGGGCGGCTGTCCCGGGGTGCCGAGCGAGGCCCAGCGGACGGTGCCCGAGGGGCTGCGGTGGCTGCGGTCCAGGCGCCAGTCGTCGTCGGTGATCATGCGCCTCAGACTGCCGGGCCGATCACGGCGGTGACAGCGGCGCGGGGGCCAGGAATCGGGAGATTCGGGCCAGCCGCTCCTGGGCACCCGGACGACGAACGCTAAGAGCGAAAAGAGATCTTAGTCCGTTTTCGCCACATACATGTACGTTGGTGGCAGAACCGTCGACCGAGAGAAAGCGATCCAGTCGTGGCGTACGCAGTCAAGAGCACTCTCCCCGAGGAAGACCTGAAGACCGTCGGTGAGGCGCTGCAGGGCGCTCTCGTGGACCTCGTGGACCTCTCCCTGGTGGCCAAGCAGATCCACTGGAACGTCGTCGGCCCGCGCTTCCGCTCCATCCACCTCCAGCTCGACGAGGTCGTGGACACCGCGCGCGGCTACTCCGACACCGTGGCGGAGCGGGCCTCGGCCCTGGGCATCGCGCCGGACGGCCGCTCCGCGACCGTGGCCTCCGGCAGCGCGATCGGCCCCGTGAAGGACGGCTGGCAGCAGGACTCCGACGCCGTGCAGGCGATGGTGGACGCGCTGGCCGCCGTGATCGGCAAGGCCAGGGAGCGCATGCGGGCCGTCGGTGAGCCCGACCCCGTCACGGAGGACATCTTCATCTCGCTGGTCGGAGACCTGGAGAAGCATCACTGGATGTTCCAGGCCGAACACCGCGGCTGACGCGGCGTCCCGGTCGTCAGCGCCGCGCCGGCCGCTCGAAAAGGCCCCGGCAGCCCTTACGGGTGCCGGGGCCGCTTGTGCCCTGGGGAGAGCGCGGGGGTCAGTCCGCGGTCGAGGTCGCTCCGCCCGGGCTGCCGCAGGCGGGGCCCTGCTTCGGCCGGCCGAACTGGGTGGGGGCCAGGCAGATGTCGTTCGCCTGGTCCTTGAGCAGCGGGCGCTTGAGCAGGCCCTTGAGCGGCGGGGCGCTCTCCGAGGCCCCGGTGCCGGCCGCGGCGGCCGAGACCGGTGCGGCGAGGACGGAGAGGGCGGCGGTGGCCCCGATCAGCGGTGCGGCGAGCCGGCGCATGAGAGATCTCCCCTTTCTGTACGGACCCACAGGTGTAGCAGCCACCGGGGGCGGCCCGGCCCCGAACGTCCCCCGGTGAGCGGGTTCTTCACCCGTACGGGAGGGCCGGACGCACGGCTGCCCCCGCCGGTGGCGGGGGCAGCGGAGGCGCGGTGTGTCAGCCGGCGGCGCACTTGTCGCCGAACGTGGGGTTGGCGATCGAGACGACGCCGATGCTGTTGCCGCAGACCTGCACCGGGATGTGCACGGGAACCTGGATGTTGTTGCCGGACACGAGGCCGGGCGACCCGGTGGCGGAACCCTGGGCGCCGGAGTCGGCGAGGGCCGCCCCCGTGCTGCCCAGGACGGCGCCGGCGGCCAGCGCGCCGGCGACTACTGCGGTGCGAATGCGCATAGATACTCCCAAGTCGGTTGATCGGCCTGATTGTTGTATCGCGCGTCCCCCGTTGCGCCCCGCATTTCCCTGCGCGTTGCCCCGGCCGGGGGTGCCCCTTTCCGCCGGGCGGGTGCACCGCGCCGCCGGACGGCGTGCCGGACCCGCGCCCGGCGCCGCGGGCTGTGAGCGTGCGCGCGTGATGAGATTCCCGAACGCCGCGAAGGCCCCGAGCGCGCAGGACCCGACGTCCGTGACGGATCCGATGTCCGCGCCGGCTCCGAGCGCCGCGACCGCGTACCGCCGTACCTCCCGCTTCCTGTTCACGGCCGCCGCCGTGCTGCTGGCCGCCGGTGCCGCCGGCGTCGCGCACGCGTGTCCCGGACCGCACGAGGGGCGGCACGCTCCGGGGCAGGGCGCCGCTCCCGGGGGCGCCCCGGGCCAGCAGTCGGCGCCGTACAGTCCCGGCCAATCTCCCGCTGACGGCGGGCAGTTGGGCGCCCAGCCGGTCCTGCCGTACGGCGCCACCGGCGGATAGCGCCCCGGACCGCCCCCGCGCGGTGTGCTCCTTTTCCGGCGTCTTCCCCATGTCTGGGCAGAGGTGTCCCGCTGTGCTCCAATCAAGGCACCGACAGCGGGAGTTCGCGGAGCACACCCGACAGGGGGCGGTCGTCATGCCGATGCTCGTGATCAAGGGGTCGTACCGGGTGCTCGGGGCGAGCCCCGACGGCGACTCCATACGCTTCTACCCCGACCACCCGCAGGAGTGGGGCAAGGTCCCCGGCGGTGTGCGGCACAACCGGGGCGGCGGCGCCCAGCTCCGGCTGGACGCCATCGACGCGCTGGAGACCCACTACCGCCCGCAGCACGGGCGCGAGCTGCACCAGCCGCACGAGTTCGGCGACAAGGCCTCGGCAGAGCTGCTGTCCTGGCTGGGCTTCTCGGGCGTCGAGCGCGACCAGGCCGGCATCGTCACGCACGCCGAGCCGCAGAGCACGCCGGGCTACATACTGACCCGCGGCGCCGACATGTACGGCAGGTGCGTGTCCCTCGCGGGCCGCGGCGACGCGCCGGGGCGGAGCGGGAGCGAGGTGACAGCGGGGGTCGACCTGCTGCGCCGCACCGTCAACTACCACCAGATCGCCGAGGGCCTCGCCTACCCGACGTACTACCGCAAGCTGTACGTGGACCTGCGCGAGGCGCTGACGGACGCCGTGCACCAGGCGCAGGAGGCGGGCAAGGGCCTGTGGCCCGAGGACGTCACCGAGCGCGGCGCGAAGGTCCAGGGCATCGCCTCGCTCACGGACAGCGACGTGATCCTGCCGAAGCTCTTCCGGCGGCTCGCCGACTACCTCGCGCTGAACGACGGCGACGCCTCGCTCGACGGCTTCAAGAGCTATCTGGAGCAGCGCGGCGACCGGCTGTTCATCATCTCCAACGGGCAGTCGACCGGATTCGGGACGGTGGTGGACGTCACCGGCGACACGGTGCGGCTGAACCGCCCGCCGACCGACCTGGTCTTCGAGGAGAAGTAGCGGCCCGGGCCGCCCTGCGCGCGGGCGGCCCCCGCCGGTCCCGCCGGCCCCCGTCAGGGCTTCGGCGCCGGGTGGCCGCCCGCCGTCCCGGTCACCCGGGGGTCGGGCTGCTCGGTCAGCCCGGGGCCGCCGCTGGCCGTGCCCGAGGTGGCGACCGCGGTCAGCAGCGCGGCGAGCGCGGCGCCCGCCGCGAGCGAGAGCCCCTCACTCCACTTCGCGTGGATGATCCCCACCGACTCCAGGCCGAGCTTGGCCAGGAGGACCTGCGCGAAGGTGCGGATCATGCGCTCCAGCGTCGCGACCCAGAAGGCGCGGCTGGTCAGATTCGACCTCGCCCTGTCCATCACCAGCGGATTCGCCATCGGTGGCCCGCCCTTCGTCCCGGAATCCGGCATGGATCCCCAGAGTGCTCCGGCGGGCGCGCGCGGTGGACGGCGCCGCGTGCGTAACTTCCCGTACGCACGCCGCCTCCCGCGGATGCGGCGCTTCCGTACGTACGGGTGCCGCCGCGGGCTCCGGGCCCCTTCGCGGCTTCGCGGCGAGCCCGGTCGCGCCCCGGTCAGGCCCCGGGCGGCGGCCCGAAACCGCCGCCGGACGGGGGCTGTTGGGGCGGCGGCGGGCCCTGCGGGGGCTGGGCCGGGGGCTGCGGGTAGCCGTAGCCGGGCACGCCCGGGGCCGGGGCTCCGGCGGGCGACCCGTACGGCTGCTGCGGCGGGACCCCGGGGGCGCCGGCCGGCTGACCGTACGGGGGCTGCCCGAACGGCGCCTGCCCCATGGGCGGTTGACCGAACGGCGGCTGCCCGAACAGCGGAGGCCCCGGCGCCCCCGGCTCGGCGGGAACCCCGGGGCGCACCGTGAGTACCAGCACCGCGAGCGCTCCGGCCAGCGTCGCCAGCAGCCTGATGTGGGCCAGCACGGCCACTCCGGGGGCCGGGCCGGAGAAGTCGAAGAGCGCGCCGGTGCTGAGGAACCCCGACAGGCCGGTGATCAGCGTGGGGAGCGTGAGCAGCGCGAAGGCCAGCGCATAGCCGCGCGCCGAGAGCCGCTTGCTGAACGCCAGCAGTGCGCCGATGCCGCAGAGGAGGAACTCCAGCAGCCAGGACCAGTACGCGGGCACGGACAGCACCGAGACCAGGGAGCCCCGGCCGGAGGAGAAGAGCGCGCCGGGGCCGCCGCCCTGCACGACGACGTACAGCATCCACGCGAGGTCCAGCACGGCCAGCAGGGCGAGGAAGATCCCGGCTACAGCGGCGCCTGCCGGGGTGGGCCGCTGCGGCGGGTCCTCGGGGAGGGGCTGCGGTGCCTGGCCCGGTACGAGGCCGGGGCCGGGGGCGGCCGGGCGCGGCCACGTGCTGTTGCCCGCCATCAGCACGATCGCCAGCACGAAGCACAGCAGGAGCGCCAGCAGGCAGGTGCCGAAGGAGAGGCCCAACTCCAGGTCGTCGCCGCCGTATTCGAGCTTGGGCGGACCGTAGAAGGAGTCGTCCGGGCTGGTCATGACCGTCTGCCACAGCACAGGCAGCCGGTAGCCGAAGGTGAGCGCGGTCGTCGCCGCCAGCATCCCGCCACAGGCGCGTACGCGGGAGAGCGCGGCGAACGCGGTGGCCGCCTGGAGCACGCCGAGCCCGAGGTCGGTCGCCGAGGTCACGGGGACCGTGGCCGGCAACCGGTCGGGCGCGAGGCTGTTCGTCCACACGCCCCAGGTGTCGGCGAGGCCGTGGTGCGCGAGGTCGTAGACGATCCAGGACCAGGTGTGCGCGGCGAGGAGCAGGACGAAGATCCCGCCCGTGATCTGTGCTCCCTTGCCCAGCACCCGAATCTGCGGCATGGCTGCGCGCCCCTCCCCGTTGTCCCCGTAACTGCTGCCCCACCGGTCGCTTTCCGTGCCGTACGTCACTCCGGTGAGCGGCGCCGACCCTAGCAGGGGCTCTCACGGGCGGATCCCGGACAGGGGCCCGCGCTCCCGGACGGGGGCCTGCGGGCGCTGCGGGGGAGGCGGGCCGCTGCTCGTAGAATCGGAAGAACCATGGCCGACACCGCCCAGCCCCCGACGACCGCCTCCGCCTACCTCGACCACGCCGCCACCACGCCGATGTTCCCCGAGGCGGTGCAGTCGATGACCGAGCAGCTCGCGGTCACCGGCAACGCCTCCTCGCTGCACGGCTCAGGGCGCCGCGCCCGCCGCGCCGTGGAGGAGTCGAGAGAGGCGCTGGGCGCCGCGCTCGGCGCCCGGCCCAGCGAGGTGGTCTTCACCTCGGGCGGCACCGAGGCCGACAACCTCGCCGTCAAGGGCCTGTACTGGTCGCGCCGCGCCGCCGACCCCCGCCGCACCCGCGTGCTGGCCAGCCCCGTCGAGCACCACGCCGTGCTGGACGCGGTGCACTGGCTGGCCGACCACGAGGGGGCCACCGTCGAGTGGCTGCCGGTCGACGGGTACGGGCGGGTGCACGCCGAGGCCCTGCGCGAGGCCATCGCGCGCGATCCCGACGACGTGGCGCTGGCCACCGTGATGTGGGCCAACAACGAGATCGGCACGCTGATGCCGGTGCGTGAACTCGCCGATGCGGCCGCCGAGTTCGGGGTGCCCCTGCACGCCGACGCCGTGCAGGCGGTGGGCCAGGTGGAGGTCGACTTCGCCGCGTCCGGGCTGGCCGCGCTCACCGTCTCCGGGCACAAGACCGGCGGTCCTTACGGGGTCGGCGCGCTGCTCCTGGGCCGCGAGTACGCCCCGGTGCCGCTGCTGCACGGCGGCGGCCAGGAGCGCGAGGTGCGCTCGGGGACGCTGGACGTGCCGGCGATCGCCGCGTTCGCCACGGCCGCGCGGCTGTCGGCCGAGCGGCGCGCGGAGTTCGCCCGGGACGCGGGGGCGCTGCGCGACGCGCTGGTCGACGCGGTGCGGGCGGCGGTGCCCGACGCGGTGCTGAACGGCGACCCCGACCCCGCGGGGCGGCTCCCCGCGAACGCGCACTTCTCCTTCCCCGGCTGCGAGGGCGACTCGCTCCTCCTGCTGCTGGACGCGCAGGGGATCGAGTGCTCCACGGGCTCGGCCTGCACGGCAGGGGTGGCCCAGCCCAGCCACGTACTCCTGGCCACAGGCGTAACCCCCGCCCTGGCCCGAGGAACCCTCCGCTTCTCCTTCGGCCACACGTCCCGCAAGTCCGACGTGACGGCGGTCGCCGACGCGATCGGTCCTGCGGTGGAGCGGGCGCGGGGGGCGGGGCTGAGCTGAGGGGCTCCTTCCGGGGCGAGTGCCCGCAGTCTCAAGCGGATTGGGCGAAGGTGTCCGCCAAGTCCGCGAACACCGCGGTGTTCAGCGCGAAGGCGTTCCTGCACTCGGCGACGATGCGCTGCTTCTCCAGGTCGTCCGCTGCGATCTCGTCCAGTGCCGTGCGGTATTCGCGCTTGAAGGCCGCCGGGTTGGCGATGTCCTCGAAGACGTAGAAGCGGACGCCGTCGCCCTTGCGGGCGAAGCCCCAGGTCTTCTCCGCCGTGCCGCGGATGATCTGGCCGCCGGAGAGGTCGCCGAGATAGCGGGTGTAGTGGTGCGCCACGTAGCCGCCGGGCCAGTCGCGGGCCACCTCGCGCACGCGGCGTGCGTACCGCGCCGTCGCGGGCAGCGGGCGCAGCTCCTCGCGCCAGCCCTCGCGGTCGCCGTGCAGGTGCGCCAAGTCCCGTTCCAGGGACGGCAGGCGGAAGAGCCCGGAGCGGATGAAGGGGCCGGCCACCGGGTCGTCGGCCAGCTCGCCGGCGGTCTCCTCCAAGGCGCGGTAGACGAACCAGAGCTGCTCCGTGTAGCGCGTGTACGCGTCGAGGCCGAGGCGGCCGCCGAGCATGTCGCCCATGAAGGAGGAGTTCTCCGCCTCGGTGTGCTGCTGAGCCGACGCCTCCTTGATGAGGGTCGAGAACGGCGTGGTCACTGGTTCCTCCCGGCGCTGAGCAGCAACGTCCCCAGCACTCTCGCGGTGCGGGACCCCTCGCGTCAACATGTTCCCGACGCCCTGTCGGGAAAAACGGCCGGAAGGTGCGGGGGTCAGCCCTGGTGCTGCCCCTTGTCGCCGAGCGTGTCGCGCTGCGTGCGCACCAGCCGCATGTAGTGGTCCCAGTCCCAGTTCGGCCCCGGGTCGGTGTGGTCGGCGCCCGGCACCTCGTTGTGGCCGATGATGTGCGTGCGGTCCACGGGGATCCCGTGCCGTGCGCAGATGTCGGCGGCGAGCTGCGCCGAGGCGAAGTACATGGAGGCCGTGAAGTCCTGCGGGCGGTCCACGAAGCCCTCGTGCTCGATGCCGATGCTGCGCTCGTTGTACTCGACGTTGCCCGCGTGGTACGCCACGTCCAGCTCGCGCGCCATCTGCACGATGCGCCCCTCCTTGGACACCACGTAGTGCGAGGCGGCCTGGTGCACCGGGTCCTTGAACACCTTCACCGCTGTCGCGAAGTCGCTCTGGGTCACATGGATCACGATGCGGTCGATCGCATAGTCGTCCGGCCGGTCGGCGGTGCGCAGATTGGCGGCCGACGCCGGTATCCAGCGCGCGCCCCGGTGATCGACCTCACCCTCGGTGCGCTGCTTGTCGACGCCGGGCACCCGCCACCACAGAGAAGAGCTCTTATCCCAGGTCAGCGTCGTCGCGACGCCGAAGGCCAGGGCGGTGCCGCCGCCGAGGAGGAGGGCACGCCGGGAGATCCGTTCCATGCAAGCGATAACGCCCCCGGGCGCGGGACCGGTTCCGACTACCCTGGAGACGTTATGACTGACGCCTCCAGCAGCACGTCCGCCGCCCGTACGCCCCACCGCCCCCTCCGGGTGCTCGCCGCCATGTCGGGCGGCGTGGACTCCGCCGTCGCCGCGGCCCGCGCCGCCGAGGCGGGACACGAGGTCACCGGGGTCCACCTGGCCCTCTCGGCGAATCCGAAATCCTTCCGCACGGGCGCACGCGGCTGCTGCACGATCGAGGACTCGCGCGACGCGCGCCGCGCCGCCGATGTGATCGGCATCCCCTTCTACGTGTGGGATCTCGCGGAGCGCTTCCGCGAGGACGTGGTCGAGGACTTCGTCGCGGAGTACGAGGCCGGCCGTACGCCCAATCCGTGCCTGCGCTGCAACGAGAAGATCAAGTTCGCGGCGCTGCTGGACAAGGCGCTGGCGCTGGGCTTCGACGCGGTGTGCACCGGGCACTACGCGACGGTGGTGGAGCGCGAGGACGGCTCGCGCGAGCTGCACCGGGCGAGCGACGCGGCCAAGGACCAGTCGTACGTGCTGGGCGTGCTGGACGAACGGCAGCTCGCGCACGCCCTGTTCCCCCTCGGCGACACCCTCACCACCAAGGACGAGATCCGCGCCGAGGCCGAGCGGCGCGGGCTCGCGGTCGCCAAGAAGCCCGACAGCCACGACATCTGCTTCATCGCCGACGGTGACACGCAGGGCTTCCTCGCGGACCGGCTCGGCAAGGCCGAGGGCGACATCGTGGACGAGTCGGGCGAGCGCCTGGGCACGCACGAGGGCGCGTACGGCTTCACCATCGGCCAGCGCAAGGGGCTGCGGCTCGGCCGCCCGGCGCCGGACGGCAAGCCACGCTATGTGCTGGACATTTCGCCGGTCGACAACACGGTGACGGTGGGTCCTGCGGCCTCGCTGGACGTGTCCGCGCTGACGGCGGTCAAGCCGCGGTGGTGCGGGACGCCTCCGGTGGGGGAGGGGCGTTTCACCGCTCAACTGCGTGCGCACGGTGCGGAGTCCGAGGTGACGGCCGAGGTCACCTCGGAGGGAGAGCTGCGGGTCCGCTTCGACGTGCCTGAGCGGGGCGTCGCGCCGGGGCAGGCGATCGTGCTGTACGACGGGACGCGGGTCGTGGGGTCCGCGACGATCGCGTCGACCGAGCGGGCGGCGCAGCCTGCGTGAGGTCTCATGAAGTCGCCCCCGCGCCCGGGTTGGGTGCGGGGGCGGTTTGCGCTCGCGGGTGCGGTTCCGACTGCGCGCAGCCGTGGTGGCACGGCTAGGCGGCCGGTGAGCTGAAAGCCGTTTCCAGTTTGTCGTATTCCTCCAGGCAGCGGCCCGTCCCCAAGGCCACGCAGCCCAAGGGGTCTTCGGCCACTACCACCGGCATGCCCGTCTCCTCCGCCAGGCGGCGGTCCAGGCCGTGGAGGAGGGCGCCGCCGCCGGTGAGGACGATGCCGCGTTCCATGATGTCGCCGTACAGCTCGGGCGGGCAGCCGTCGAAGGCGGCGCGGACCGCGTCGGTGATGGAGCGGACCGGCTTCTCGACCGCCTCCAGCACCTCCTCGGTGGTCAGCTCCACCGTCTTGGGCATGCCCGTGTGCCGGTCGCGGCCGCGCACCTGCACGGGAGCGCCGTCGGAGTCGCCGAGGGACAGCTTGATGTCCTCGGCCGTGCGCTCGCCGACGGCGATCGCGTGGGACTCCTCTATGTACGAGGCGATCGCCGTGTCCAGCGCGTCGCCGGCGATCCGCGCCGAGTGCGAGGCCACGATGCCGCCCAGCGACAGGATGGCGATCTCGGTGGAGCCGCCGCCGATGTCCACCACCATCGAGCCGTGCGCCTCGTGCACGGGCAGCCCCGCGCCGATGGCGGCCGCCATCGGCTCCTCGATGAGGTGCACGGAGCGCGCCCCCGCGCGGGAGGCGGTCTGCAGGACGGCGCGCCGCTCCACGCCGGTCACGCCGCTGGGTACGCAGACCACGACACGGGGTGAGCGCTTGCCGCGGCTGCCCCGCGCCGAGCGGATGAAGTGCCGCAGCATCCGCTCGGTGGCCTCGAAGTCGGTGACCACGCCGCCCTTCAGCGGACGGGTCGCGGTGATGGTGCCGGGGGTGCGGCCCACCGCGGCCTTCGCCTCGGAACCGACGGCGAGGACCTTGCCGGTGGTGGAGTCGACCGCCACCACGGAGGGTTCGTTGAGGATGACGCCGCGACCGCGTGCGTAGACCAGGGTGTTGGCGGTGCCGAGATCTATGCCGATGTCGCCGGTGCTGAACGAGTTGCTCTTTGCCATATGGACTCGCCGTACTTCGGTGCGTGGTGTGCCGATTTGTCGTGCTGGGAGCGCAGCATACCGAACGTCCAGTTATGGGTATGCGGCGGCCCTGAGGAATCTCGAACGGAGAAAGTGCTGGTCGGGAGCGCTTTTGACGTCAAGATTACGGCTGACCTGGGGAGTTGGTGGCATAGATCCCGTCCCTCTGGATAGCTATGCGCTGGAGTCCGTGCGCGGTCCCTGACTTGCTGACGAGGCGTCCTGGGTGGCCGCGCCGTAGGCCACCGTCTCAGTAACTGGAGGTTTCGTCATTACCGCGCGACCGGCACAGGAGTTTGGAGACAACCCCGTCGAGGTCCGGGACACCGGGCACTACACCGAGGAGTACGTCCCCACCTTCGTCGAGAAGTGGGACGCACTCATCGACTGGGAAGGACGCGCCAAGAGCGAAGGCAACTTCTTCATCGACCTGCTGCGTCAGCGGGGGGTGAGGAGCGTTCTCGACGTCGCGACGGGGACCGGGTTCCACTCGGTGCGACTGCTGGAGGCCGGCTTCGAGACCGTGAGTGCGGACGGCAGCGCAGAGATGCTGTCCCAGGCGTTCGAGAACGGCAGCAAGCACGGCGGTCACATCCTGCGGGTCGTCCAGGCCGACTGGCGCTGGCTCAACCGTGACGTCCACGGTGAGTACGACGCCATCGTCTGCCTCGGCAACTCCTTCACTCACCTGTTCTCCGAGCGAGACCGGCGCAAGGCGCTGGCCGAGTTCTACGCGATGCTGAAGCACGACGGCATCCTCATCCTCGATCAGCGCAACTACGACCTGATGCTGGACGAGGGGTACAAGAGCAAGCACAACGTATACGCCGGGCAGGACGTGGACGTCGCGCCCGCGCACGTCGACGAGGGGCTGTGCCGCATGCGGTACCGCTTCTCCGACGGTCAGGAGTACTTCCTCAACATGTTCCCGTTGCGGAAGGACTACACCCGGAAGCTCATGTCGGATGTGGGCTTCCAGCACATCGACACGTACGGGGACTTCGACCAGAGCGACGCCGAGGCCGGCGAGGCACCGGACTTCTTCATCCACGTCGCGGAGAAGGAGTACCGCGCGGATGAGGAGGAGACCGGCTACTCCGCGTCGGTCAGCACCGCCCGCGATTACTACAACTCGCACGACGCCGACACCTTCTACCACTCCGTGTGGGGTGGCGAGGACATCCACGTCGGCCTGTACGAGAGCGACAGCGAGCCCATCGCGGACGCGAGCCGCAGGACCGTCGAGCGGATGGCGGGCAGGCTCGGCCTGGGCAAGGACGACGTCGTCCTCGACCTGGGCGCCGGCTACGGCGGCTCGGCGCGGTACCTGGCCGAGACGCACGGCTGCACGGTCCGCTGCCTGAACCTGAGCGAGGTGGAGAACCAGCGCAACCGGGAGATGAACTCCATCCGCGGCCTCACCGACAAGATCGAGGTCGTGGACGGCTCCTTCGAGGAGATCCCGTACGAGGACGACAGCGTGGACGTCGTGTGGTCGCAGGACGCGTTCCTGCACAGCGGCAACCGGCTGCGGGTCCTGGAGGAGATCGCCAGGGTCCTCAAGCCCGGCGGCCAGCTCGTCTTCACCGACCCGATGGCCGCCGACGGCGCTGACGTCTCGGAGCTGCAGCCGATCCTGGACCGAATACACCTGGACGACATGGGCTCGCCCGGCTTCTACCAGAAGGAGCTGAAGCGGCTCGGCTTCACCGCCCAGGGCGGCAAGGGTGTGAAGAACGGCTTCGAGGACCACAGGCAGCAGCTGATCAACCACTACGGCCGCGTACTCCAGGAGACCGAGGCGCAGGAGGGCCGCGGTCTGGAGCGCAAGGTCAGCAACGAGTACCTGACCAACATGAAGAAGGGCCTCAACCACTGGGTGGACGGCGGCAAGGCCGGCCGGCTCACCTGGGGCATCTTCCACTTCAAGCGGTGAGGCCCGCGCGCTGAGGCGCGCCGCGCGACCCGCTGAGGAGGGGGCGCCGTCCACGGGGCGGCGCCCCCTCGCGGCGTGTGCGGACCCGCCGCATACAGTGCTGGTCATGGCCAATGTCTGTGTCTTCTGCTCCGCCGCCGACCTCTCCGAGACATACACCGGACCCGCGAGGGAGTTCGCCGAACTCCTCGGGAAGAGGGGGCACACCCTGGTGTGGGGCGGCTCCGACACGGGGCTGATGAAGGTGCTGGCCGACGGTGTGCAGGGCAGTGGCGGCCGACTGGTCGGGATCTCCGTGGAGTTCCTGGCGGCGAAGGCACGCGCGGGCGCCGACGAGATGGTGATCACGGCGGACCTCGCGGAGCGCAAGGCGCAGCTCCTGGAGCGCGCCGACGCGATCGTGGTGATGGTCGGCGGCACCGGCACCCTCGACGAGGCCACCGAGATCCTGGAGCTGAAGAAGCACGGCATGCACTCCAAGCCGGTCGTCCTGCTCAACACGGCCGGCTACTACGACGGCCTGAAGTGGCAGCTCGCCCGCATGGAGGAGGACGGCTTCCTCCCCATCCCGCTCGGTGAGTTGGTGTCCTTCGCCGACGACGGGCGGCAGGCGCTGGAGCTGCTGGAAGCGGGCTGAGCGCGCGCTGCGGTGATCTCTCCGCACGGCGGGCCGGGCGGTCGCCGCACACCCCGTGGCGTGCGAGAACATTGAGGCATGGCTACACATCTGATCACCGGCGCGGGCTCCGGCATCGGTGCCGTGCTCGCGCAGCGGCTCCTCGACCGGGGCGATGACATCTGGCTGCTGGCCCGCAACGCCGGCCGCGCCAAGGAGCTCGCCGAGCGCTTCGAGGGCGCCCGCACCGTGGTCGGCGACCTGGGCGAGCCCGACCGGCTCTCCTGGGCCCTCGACCAGCAGGAACTCCCCGAGCGGCTGGACTCGCTCCAGCACATCGCGGGCGTCGTCGAGCTCGGCACCGTGGGCGAGACCAGCACCAAGGTCTGGCAGAACACCCTCGCCGCCAACCTCGTGGGGCCCGCCGAGCTGACCCGCCTGCTGCTGCCGCAGCTCCGGCTGGCACGCGGCCACGTCCTGTTCGCCAACTCCGGCGCCGGGCTGCGCGCCAACCCGGAGTGGAGCGCGTACGCCGCGAGCAAGCACGGCCTCAAGGCGCTCGCCGACTCGCTGCGCGCCGAGGAGGGCGGCAACGGCATCCGCGTCACCTCCGTCTACCCGGGCCGCACCGCCACGCCCATGCAGGAGAAGGTGCACCGGCAGGAGGGCAAGGAGTACGACCCGGGCAAGTACGCCTCCGTCGACGCCGTCGCGGAGACCCTGCTCACCGCCCTCGACCTGCCCCGCGGCACCGAGGTGACCGATCTGTCCGTACGGCCCGGCGGCTGAGGAGCCTGCGCCAAGTGACCGACAACGCACGGAAGTTCCCCTGGCCCCGCGCGGCCGCGACCGGCATAGGCTCGATGCCGGGTGAGGACGCGCGGGAGGCGGCCAAGACCGTCACGGGCTCCCTGGAGTCCTTCCCGTACCTGCCCGAGCTGCCCGCGCGCGGGCCCGGCGCCGACATGACGGGCCGCACCGTCGGCCTGCTCAGCGAGCTGTACGCGCACCTGGAGCCGAGCGGCTGGCGGATCAGCGACCGGCCCGGCAGGGACACCCGCAGGGCGCGCGCCTGGCTGCGCGAAGACCTCGACGCGCTGGAGGAGTTCACGCAGGGCTACGAGGGCGCGCTGAAGGTGTCGGCCGTCGGCCCCTGGACCCTGGCCGCCACCCTGGAGCGGCGCAACGGCGAGGCCATGCTCGGCGACCCCGGCGCCTGCCGCGACCTGGCGGCCTCGCTCGCCGAGGGCCTCTCGGGGCACCTCGCCGAGCTGCGCCGCCGGGTGCCGGGCGCGCGCGTGGTGCTCCAGCTCGACGAGCCGCTGCTGGACCGGGTGCTGCGCGGGAGCGTGAAGACCGCGAGCGGGTACCGCACCCACGCCGCGGTCGACCGGGCCGTGGCCGAGGGGGCGCTGCGCGACCTGATGGCCGTGCACGACGGGCCGAGCGTGGTGCACTCGTGCGCGCGCGAGGTGCCGGTGCGGCTGCTGAGGAGGGCGGGCGCCGCGGGCATCTCGCTGGACGCGCGGGTGCTCACCGAGCGTGAGGACGCGGAGCTGTACGAGGCCGTCGGCGAGGCGGTCGAGGGCGGAACGGCGCTGTTCACGGGCGTCGTGCCCGGTGACGGCGCCGACGCCGCCGAATTGTCGGACCCGGCCGGTAGCGTCGGAGGAGTCAGGTCGCTGTGGCGCAGGATCGGGCTGTCCCCGGAGCTCCTCCCGGAATCCGTGGTGGTCACCCCGGCGTGCGGTCTCGCCGGCGCCTCGCCCGCGTACGCGCGTGCGGTGCTCGCCCACTGCGTCCGGGCCGCGAGATCTCTCGCTGACAACCCTGAGTGACGGGAAGGATGGACGAGACGGTGGCTGGTCAGCAGCAGGCGCAGCAGACGGTGCCCGCGGAGGCGCGGGAGAGGCATCAGCGACTGGCGGAGCAGATCGAGGAGCACCGCTTCCGGTACTACGTCAAGGACGCGCCGGTCGTCAGCGACGCCGAGTTCGACAGGCTGCTGCGGGAGCTGGAGGGCGTCGAGGCAGAGCACCCGGAGCTGGTCACCGCGGATTCGCCGACCCAGAAGGTCGCGGGGCAGTACGAGACGGAGTTCACCGAGGTCGAGCACCGCGAGCGGATGCTCTCGCTGGACAACGCCTTCGACGACGAGGAGCTGGGGGAGTGGGCCGACCGGATCGCACGCGAACTGGAGGGCGTGCCCTACCACTTCCTGTGCGAGCTCAAGATCGATGGCCTCGCGGTCAACCTCACCTATGAGCACGGCCGCCTCACCCGCGCCGCCACCCGCGGCGACGGCCGCACGGGCGAGGACATCACGCCCAACGTCCGCACCATCGCGGACATCCCCGAGCGGCTGACGGGCGAGCGTGTGCCGGAGCTCGTCGAGGTGCGCGGCGAGGTCTTCTTCCCGATGGAGCGCTTCGAGGAGCTGAACAAGCGGCTGGTCGAGGCGGGCGAGAAGCCCTTCGCCAACCCGCGCAACGCGGCGGCGGGTTCGCTCCGCCAGAAGGACCCCAAGGTCACCGCGACCCGCCCGCTGCACATGGTGGTGCACGGCATCGGGGCCCGCGAGGGCTTCGCCGACGGGACCGACCAGCGCGGCGCCCGGCTCTCGGAGGCGTACGACCTGCTCAGCGAGTGGGGCCTGCCCACCACCCCGCACGCCAGGGTGGTCGACGGTGTCCAGGGCGTGCGCGACTTCATCGCGTACTACGGCGAGCACCGGCACTCCGTCGAGCACGAGATCGACGGCGTGGTGGTGAAGGTGGACGAGATCCGGCTCCAGGGCCGCCTCGGCTCCACCTCGCGCGCGCCGCGCTGGGCCATCGCCTGGAAGTATCCGCCGGAAGAGGTCAATTCGAAGCTGGTGGACATCCGCGTCGGCGTCGGCCGCACCGGACGCGTCACGCCGTACGCGGTGGTCGAGCCCGTCACCGTCGCCGGCTCCGAGGTCGAGTTCGCCACCCTGCACAACCAGGAGGTCGTGAAGTCCAAGGGCGTCCTCATCGGGGACACTGTGGTGCTGCGCAAGGCCGGCGACGTGATCCCGGAGATCCTGGGGCCGGTCGCCGACCTGCGGGACGGCAGCGAGCGCGAGTTCGAGATGCCCTCGCACTGCCCGGACTGCGGCACCGAGCTGCGCCCCATGAAGGAGGGCGACATCGACCTCCGGTGCCCCAACGCCCGCTCCTGTCCGGCGCAGTTGAGGGAGCGGCTGTTCTATCTGGCCGGGCGCAAGTGCCTGGACATCGAGCACTTCGGGTACGTGGCGGCCTCCGCGCTCACCCAGCCCCTGGAGCCCTCCGAGCCGCCGCTCAAGGACGAGGGCGGGCTCTTCGACCTGACCGTCGAGGACCTCCTCCCCATCAAGGCGTACGTGGTCGACCAGGACAGCGGTCTGCCCAAGCGGGACCCGGAGACGGGCGAGGAGAAGATCGCCACGCCCTTCACCAACCAGCAGGGCACCCCGCGCAAGAACGCCACGGCCATGCTGGAGAACATCGCGGCGGCCAAGGAGCGCCCCCTCGCGCGCATCATCACCGGCCTGTCGATCCGGCACGTCGGGCCCGTGGCGGCCGAGGCGCTGGCCCGCGAGTTCCGCTCGCTGGACAGGATCGCCGAGGCCGACGAGGAGACCCTCGCCGCGACCGAGGGCGTCGGGCCCACCATCGCGGCCTCGCTCAAGGCGTGGTTCGCGGAGGACTGGCACCGCCGGATCGTGGAGCGCTGGCGGGCCGCCGGGGTGCGCATGGAGGAGGAGTCCACGGGCGAGGAGGGGCCGCGCCCGCTGGAGGGGATCACGGTCGTGGTCACCGGCACCCTCGCGACGTACACCCGGGACGCCGCCAAGGCCGCGCTCCAGGAGCGGGGCGCCAAGGTCACCGGGTCGGTTTCGAAGAAGACCGGTTTTGTGGTCGTGGGTGACAATCCCGGCTCGAAATACGACAAGGCGGTCCAGGTGAAGGTGCCGATTCTGGACGACGACGGCCTCGCCGTTCTGCTGGACGAGGGTCCGGACGCGGCCAGGGAGCGCGCCGTCAACCCGCCGGAGGACGCGGCGGAGTGAGCGGGGGCGGCGCGGCGTGCGGCACCGATTCCGCACGTCTGCGCCGCTGTTCCGTTCCCGGTTCCTCACGGGACTATCACATCGCCCGTACACCGTAGGTGAGTTGGCCAATATCGGCCGGATCGCATCGGTGCTACACCGGCGGATCGCTGCCCCTGGCAGCCGTGTGCGGCCTACTGTTGAAGACGGAGCCTGTCGTGGCGAGGACGGGCGCCGCCAGTGAACGGCAGCGAGAGGGACGGGCATGCAGGAAACCCCCGGGGGCGGGCGCCCCTTGTACTCCCGCCTGTCCTCCGCGGGGGCGCGGCGTATGCGTGGCGGCAAGGGTTCTGCGCGATCGGGCACGTACTCGCCCACTGCCACGGGCACATATCAAGCGATGGGTACGAGCACGAGCACGTCCGGTGCGGGCGCCGAGGAGATGTCCCGGCTTCAGCGTGCCGCCGCACTGCGGGTGCCGGGGCTGCCGGCCGCCGTCGTGGCCGTCGCGGGCCTCGCCCTCGCGGTCGGCGTCTTCCGGGTGCTGAGCGGGGGGAACGCGCTGTTCCCCGACTCGGCGGTCGGCTGGTCCTTCGCGGTCCTCACCGGCATCATCGTCGGGCACCTGGTGGCGCTCGGCAGGGACAGATGGTGGAGCGGCACCGGTTCCGGCGCCACCCTCACCCTGGCGATCCTGCTGCTCTTCGGCTGGGTCCCCGCCGTGCTGGTCAGCCTCTCGGTGGTGCTGCTGGTCGGCGCAGCGCGCCGGCACCACTGGCGGCAGGCCGTGGTGCACGGAGCGGTGGACATCCTCGGCATCGGGGCCGCGGCCCTGGTGCTCACCGCGTTCGGCTGCCGTCCCACGGTGGAGTCGCCCTGGAGACCGGAGACGTGGGGACTGTGGGCGGTGCCCGCCGTGGTGCTGGGCGCCGCCGCGTATCTGCTCGTCACGCGGGTGCTGCTGTGGTTCTGCTTCCACCCGCGCACCAGTGGTTTCCCGCCACGCGGCGCGGGGGTGCCCACGGCGGTGCGCACCGGGCTGCTCCGGCACGGCATGGTGGGCCTCGCGCTGCTGGGCATCTCGCCGCTGATCGCGGTGGTGGCGGACGCGATGCCGCTGCTGCTCCCGCTGTTCGCCGTGCCCCTGATCGCGCTCGACTCCACGCTGTGGATCGCCCGCATCCGCGCGGAGGAGCAGCTCCGCGACCCGCTCACCGGGCTGCCCAACCGGCAGTGGCTGCTGGAGCGTACGTGGTCGGCGCTGGACGAGGCCGACCGCACCGGCGACCGCGCGGCGCTGGTCCTGATCGACCTGGACCGGTTCCGTTCGGTGAACGACACCCTGGGCCATCTCGCGGGCGACCGGCTGCTGTTGCAGATAGCCGAGCGCCTGCGCACGGCGCTGCCCCGGGGCGCCGAGGCCGCGCGGCTCGGCGGCGACGAGTTCGCCGTGCTGCTGCCGGTCGCCGACTCCACGACCAGCGCGCAGCGGGTGGCCAGGGCGCTGGTCTCCGCGCTGAGCTCGCCGCTCGACCTGGACGGCCTGACGCTGGTGCTGGAGGCCAGCGCGGGCGTCGCGGTCTTCCCCGAGCACGCGCGCGAGGCCGAGGGCCTGCTGCGCCGCGCCGACGTGGCGATGTACGAGGCGAAGCGGGAGCGCTCCGGCGTCGAGGTGTACGAGGCGACGCGGGACGGCAACACCCCCGACCGGCTGGGCCTGTTGGCCGACCTGCGGCGCGCGCTGGACGCGGGCGAGGTCGAGCTGCACTACCAGCCGAAGGTCCGCTTCGACGGCGCGGTCGCGGGCCTGGAGGCCCTGGTCAGGTGGGTGCACCCCGAGCGGGGCCGGGTCCCTCCGGACGAGTTCATCGCGATTGCAGAAACGTCTGGTCTCATGCCGCGGCTGACCGAGTACGTGCTGGAGACGGCCCTCGCGCAGATCGCGCGCTGGCGCGCCGCCGGGCTCACCGTGCCGGTCGCGGTGAACGTCTCGCCGCGTGACGTGTATTCGCCGGGCTTCGCCGGGGCGATCGCCGCTCGTCTCGCGCGGCACGGGGTTCCGGCGGGCGCGCTCCAGTTGGAGATCACCGAGCACGTGCTGCTGGAGGACCCGCAGCAGGCGGCCGACACGCTGGCCGGGCTGACCGGGCACGGCGTGAAGATGTCGCTGGACGACTTCGGTACCGGGTATTCGTCCCTCGTCCACCTGCGGCGGCTGCCGGTCAGCGAGTTGAAGATCGACCGGTCCTTCGTGGCGCGGCTGGCGGTGGACACCGAGGACGCGGAGATCGTGCGCTGCACGGTCGATCTCGCCCATTCCCTGGGGCTGTTGGTGGTCGCCGAGGGCGTCGAGGACGACGAGACGTGGGAGCGGCTGCGGGATCTGCGGTGTGACGCGGTGCAGGGGTGGTTGGTGGCCGCTGCTATGCCGCCCGGCGAGACGACGGCTTGGCTCCGGGCGCGGAATGGGGTTGCGCCCGGTGACGGGGTCAACGGGAACGGCGTCCGCGCCTGGAGTCCCGAGGCGGGCACGTCGGTGTCCGCCACGGCGGAGTAGCGGGGCTTCGCCCCGGGCCCCGTTGGGTGCGGGGGCGCTGGCGCTTGGGGCTGCGGTCCGCTGTGCCCACCCGTTCCGCCCCTGCGGAACGAATGCCCACAGCTCGTAGGGAGTAGAGAGGCCCGCACGGAAGCCGCTGCCCGCAGCGAGACGCGGGGCGCGGACCCAGCAGCGTGGCGCGACGGCTCGTTCGTGCGTCATCCGGGGACGCCGCAGACCAGAGCGAGGCTCGGCCGGAGGCGCGGAGCGTCGTAGGCCGGGCCGTAACTCACCAGTCGGGCGCAACCACCCACCCGAATCCCGCCGCAGCGGGAAGCAACCCCGTACGGGGGCCGTCGGCGGTTTTCAGCGGGCGGTCTCGTACGCCAGGGCCAGTTGCAACAGGTCGCGTTCTCCCGCGTGGCGGGTGATCACCTGGACTCCCATCGGGAGGCCCCGGGCGTCGAAGCCGGCTGGCATGGCCAGGGACGGGAGGCCCGTCAGGGACCAGGGAGCGACCGTCTCCATCCAGCGGTGGTAGGTGTCCATCGCACGCCCAGCGATCTCCCCGGGCCAGTGCACCGCCTTGTCGAAGGGGAACACCTGCGCCGAGGGCGCCAGGACGAAGTCGTACGTGTCCAGGAGCTGCAGCACGGACGCGTAGTACCGGTCACGCGCCTCCACCGCGCGCTGGACGTCCAGCGCGCCGAGCTCCCGCCCGTGCTCGACCTCCCACACCGCCTCGGGCTTCAGCCGACGCCGCTTCGCGGGGTCCTCGTACAGCGCGTTCAGGCTGAGGTTGTCCCACCAGCGCCAGGTCAGGAACGTCTGCCAGATCTCGTCGAGGGAGAAGTCCGGCAGCGCCTCCTCGATCTCGCAGCCCAGCGCGCGCAGCGGCCCGAAGGACCGCTCGCACACATCGAGGACGCCGGGTTCCATGGGCAGCCGCCCGTTCCAGTCGCCGGCCCAGGCGATCCGCGTACCGGAGAAGTCCCGGCGCTCAGGACGCTCCCCGAGGCGCGGGTCGTCCGGGAGGCCCAGCGGGGAGCCCGCGTCGGGCCCCGCCATCACGCCCAGCAGCGCGGCGAGTTCGGGAACGGTCCTGGCCATCGGGCCCGCCACCCCGAGCTGCGCCACGAACCCGGGCGCGGGCACCCGGCCCCAGGTGGGGCGCAGGCCGTAGACGTTGTTGAAGGCGGCCGGGTTGCGCAGCGAGCCCATGTAGTCGCTGCCGTCGGCGACCGGCAGCATCCGCGTCGCCAGCGCGCAGGCCGCGCCGCCGCTGCTGCCGCCCGCCGTGCGCTCCGGGTCGTAGGCGTTGCCCGTGGTGCCCCAGACCGGGTTGTACGTCTGCGAACCCAGTCCCCATTCGGGCGCGTTGGTCTTGCCGATGACGATCGCGCCGGCCGCCTTGATGCGCCGTACGTGCAGGTCGTCGTGGTCCGCGATGCGGTCCTTGTAGAGCGGAGAACCCTCGGTCCAGGGCAGGCCCTCGGCCGCCGCCAGGTCCTTCACGGCGTGCGGGAGGCCGTGCATCCAGCCCAGGTACTCGCCGCGCGCGAGCTGCCGGTCGCGCTCCTCGGCCTCCGCCATCGAGGACTCCCGGTCCCGCAGCCCGACCAGCGCGTTCACGCGCGGGTTGGCGCGCTCGACGTGGTCGAGGTACGCGGTCATGACCTCGGCGCAGGACACCTCGCGGCGCCTGATCGCGCGGGAGAGCGCCAGCGCGTCGAGGGCCGCCGCGCCCTCGGGCTCGGGGCCGGGTACGGGGGAGTGCGGGGTCATGCGGGGCTCCTTGGGGTGCGGGGACTCCGCGTTCTCCGTACCCGGTACGGCGGCGCCCGGTCCACCCGCGGCCGCGGCCGGGCCCGGCGCGCCGACGGCGAGCCCGGCGCCGAGCGCGCCCGCCGTACCGAGAAAGCTCCTGCGGCTCGCGTCCTGCGGCATGCGGTGCTCCTTCCGAGGGTGCGGAACGTCGACCGGGTACGGGGCGAAGGGCCGGGAGCAGGGCCGGGCGTCACGCCGGGAGGACGAAGGCCAGCCAGGTGAACAGGGGGACCACGGCCACCACGGCGCCCCCGTAGAGCAGCAACTGCCGGTACACGGCGTCCCGTTCGGCGCTCCTGGTGTTGGCGAGGACGATCGCGCCGTTGGTGGAGAACGGGCTGACGTCCACCACCGTCGCGGCCACGGCGATCGCGGTCACCATCCCCACGGCGCCCACGCTCCCGTCCCGCAGGAACGGGACGGCGAGCGGGATCAGCGCGCCGAGCAGCGCGGTCGAGGAGGCGAAGGCGGAGACCACGGCGCCGATGTAGCAGAGCAGCAGCGCCGCGAGGAGCGGGATGCCCACCCCGGCGACGGCGTGCCCGGCGTAGTCGATGGTGCCCATGGTCTCCAGCACGGCGACGTACGTGAGCACGCCGCAGACCAGCAGCACGGTCGGCCAGGCCACCTCGGACGGCGCTCTGCGGCTGGTGGAGGGCGAGACCAGGCCGAGCACCACGGCGATGGTGAGCGCCAGCAGACCCACGTCGAGGTCGAAGACGAGCGCCCCGGCGACCAGCACGCCGAGCCCGAGGAGGGTGAGCGCGCGGTCCCGGGTGAGGCGCCCGGCTTCCGGGGCAGGAGCGTCGGCCCCCGCATCGGCGTCTGCGCCCGTCCCCGCATTGCCCGCGCTGTCCGGCACGCCCGCGCCGCGCCGCAGCCTCAGCCCGCCGAAGAGTACGTAGACGACGACCGCGATCAGGGTGTTGACCACCAGCGTGCCCAGGAACAGCACCAGCGGGCTGCCGGGCAGGTGGTTCTTGGCGACCACGCCGTTCACGATCGTGCCGTACACGCTGATCGGCGAGAACGCGCCCGCCTGCGCGCCGTGCACCACCATGGCGCCCATCAGCAGCGGGCTGATGCGGTAGCGGTGCGCGAGGTCGAGGGCGATCGGCGCGACGATCGCGCAGGCGGCGGGGCTGACCGCGCCGATGGCGGTGAGCGCGGCGCCGATCGCGAACATCACCCAGGGGATCACCGCGATGCGCCCGCCGACCAGCCGTACGGAGCGGTTCACCAGCCAGTCCGTCGTGCCGTTGGCGCGCGCTATCGCGAACAGGTAGGTGACGCCGACCAGCACCACGAACAGGTCGCCGGGGAAGCCCGAGAAGATCTCCTCGTCGCTGAGCCCGCCGGCCAGGCGGCCGACCAGGAAGGCGGCGGCGAAGGCCAGCACGCCCATGTTCACCGACAGCACGGTCGCCAGCGCGAAGGCCGCGACCAGCGCCGCGATGGATATCAGCTCCGGTGACACGGTGCCCGCCTCCTCGTACGCCGGTCCGGCCGCACTCCGCGGCACGGCGGGGCACGGCGCGGGGTGGCTCACTGGCTGGTCCACTTTCGGCGCGGGTGGGACCGCTGTCAATGGTCGTGACGCGAGGCGCAGTTGGGGCCCTGGGGGAGCGAAGTGCCGCAGGTGGCGGGCGCGTTACGCGGGCGGGGCGGGGCCGCAGCCGCCGGCGGTCACCCCTCCGCGTCCGGCTGCCAGTCCATGAGCCGCACCTGCCGTACGGTCTCCAGGTGCTCCCGCATGGCCGCGGCGGCGCCCACCGCGTCACCGGCCCCGATCGCCCCGGCGATCGCGGTGTGCTGGGCGAGCGAGGTCGCGGGCCGGCCCGGTTCGCGCAGCGACTCGTGGCGGCTCTCGGCGATGGGCCCCGCGATCCCGCGCATGAACTCGGCGAGCAGCTCGCTGTGCGCGGCCGCCGTGACGGCCGCGTGGAAGAGCCGGTCGCCCTCCTCGCCGTTCCCGCCCGACTCCTTCTCCGCCCGCATGGTCTCCAGGGCCGCGGTGATCGCGCGCAGGTCCTCCTCGGTGCGGCGCAGGGCGGCGAGTTCCGCGAGCTTGGTCTCCAGGGCCTCGCGCGCGTCCAGTACGTCGGGCAGCCGCCTGCGGCGTTCGGCGAGCGCCGCGACCGGTTCGGCGGCCGCGTACAGACCGTCCTTGAGCAGATAGGTGCCGCCGCCGTGCCGGATCTCGACCAGATCCTGCGCTTCGAGGACCACGATCGCCTGCTTCACGGAGGAGCGGCTGACGCCGAGCCGCTCGGCCAGCTCCCGTTCGGAGGGGAGCCGGTCGCCCCGTCGCAGCCCCGCGGCCGCGGCGTGCTCCCGCAGCCGCGCGAGGACCTGCTCGTACAGCCGGGACCTGGTCACGGGCCGCAACGGCCCGGCACCCGCACCCGCGCCCGTATCCGCACTCGCGTCCGTACTCTCTCCCGCGCTGTCGTGACCGGAGCTCACCGGAATCCCCCCTGACCCCTGACGGCGGCCCGCCAAGATATCGCGCCAGGTGTGCGCGCGAGCCGCCCGCCGCCCGGAAAAGGGGCGCCGTGGGCGGCGGCCGTCCTCATAGGATGGGAGGCCCCATAGGATTGGGGCGGAAAGCCCAACTCACACCCCCAGAGGATCGCTGCATGCCTGGCATCTCGCGCGAGGAGGTCGCCCACCTCGCCCGGCTGGCGCGTCTGGAGCTGAAGGACGAAGAGCTCGAGCACTTCGCCGGACAGCTCGACGAGATCATCGGAGCGGTCGCCGCCGTCTCCGATGTGGCCGACGAGGACGTACCGCCGACCTCCCACCCGCTGCCGCTCACCAATGTGATGCGCCCCGACCAGGTGCGCCCTGGCCTGACCCCGGAGCAGGCGCTGGCCGGCGCCCCGGCCCAGGAGCAGCAGCGTTTCAAGGTGCCGCAGATCCTGGGTGAGGAGTGACCGACGTGACCGACCTGACCAAGCTCACCGCGGCCGAGACCGCGGAGAAGATCGCCACCGGCGAGCTCTCCGCCGTCGAGGTCGCCACCGCACACCTGGACCGCATCGCGGCCGTCGACGAGAAGGTCAACGCCTTCCTGCACGTCGACCGCGAGGGCGCGCTGGCCAAGGCGCAGGAGGTCGACGAGAAGCGCGCACGCGGCGAGGAGCTCGGCCCGCTGGCCGGCGTCCCGCTCGCGCTCAAGGACATCTTCACCACCGAGGGCGTGCCGACCACCGTCGGCTCCAAGATCCTCGAGGGCTGGGTCCCGCCGTACGACGCGACGGTGACGAAGAAGCTCAAGGAAGCCGACGTCGTCATCCTCGGCAAGACCAACATGGACGAGTTCGCCATGGGGTCCTCGACGGAGAACAGCGCGTACGGCCCGACCGGCAACCCCTGGGACCTCACCCGCATTCCGGGCGGCTCGGGCGGCGGCTCATCCGCCTCCCTCGCCTCGTACGAGGCCCCGCTCGCCATCGGCACCGACACCGGCGGCTCCATCCGGCAGCCCGCCGCGGTCACCGGCACGGTCGGCGTGAAGCCCACGTACGGCGCGGTCTCGCGGTACGGCATGGTGGCCTTCTCCTCCTCGCTGGACCAGGGCGGACCCTGCGCCCGCACGGTGCTGGACGCCGCGCTGCTGCACTCGGTCATCGCCGGGCACGACGAGCGCGACTCCACCTCCATCGACCAGCCGGTGCCCGACGTGGTCGCGGCGGCGAAGGAGGGCGCGCAGGGCGGCAGCGTGAAGGGCCTGCGGGTCGGCGTCGTCAAGGAGTTCAGCGGCGAGGGTTACCAGGCGGGCGTGATGGCCCGCTTCCACGACTCCGTCGAGCTGCTGAAGGAGCTGGGCGCCGAGGTCGTCGAGCTCTCCTGCCCCTCCTTCACCAAGGCGCTCGCCGCGTACTACCTCATCGCCCCCTCGGAGTGCTCCTCCAACCTGGCCCGCTTCGACGCGATGCGGTACGGGCTGCGGGTCGGCGACGACGGCACGCACTCCGCCGAGCAGGTCACCGCGCTCACCCGCGAGGCCGGCTTCGGTGACGAGGTCAAGCGCCGCGTGATGCTGGGCACCTACGCGCTCAGCTCCGGCTACTACGACGCGTACTACGGCAGCGCGCAGAAGGTCCGCACCCTCATCACGCGGGACTTCGAGCGGGCCTTCGGCGAGGTGGACGTGATCGTCTCGCCGACCACGCCGACCACCGCCTTCCCGATCGGCGAGCGCGCCGACGACCCGATGGCGATGTACCTCGCGGACCTGTGCACCATCCCGTCCAACCTGGCCGGCAACTCCGCCATGTCGATTCCGTGCGGGCTGGCCGACGAGGACGGGCTCCCGGTGGGGCTCCAGATCATCGCCCCCGCCCTGGCCGATGACCGTCTCTACCGTGTCGGTGCGGCCGTCGAGTCCGCCTACCAGGCACGTTGGGGTCACCCGTTGCTCGAGGAGGCACCGTCGCTGTGAGTGGCAAGCTGAACAAGGCGAAGAACTTTAAGAAGTCCAAGCCCGGCACCTACCTGTCCATCGGCACCACCCTCTTCGGCGCGGTGAGCGTCGCGAAGCAGGCGAGGGAGGCCCGCGGCGAGGGCGACAAGCTGCGCCTGCTGGACGCGGCCGTGTCGGCCGCCGCCATCGCCACCGGCGTCGCCCTGCTCGTGCGCGAGCTGCGGCGGATGGACTCCGACGACGTCCTCGCGGACGGCTGACCGGCGGCCCCGGCCGCCGCACGCTGCCCCCGCGACGCGGAAGAAGAAAGGCTTACGTTTCCGTGACCGTCACTGACCTGGTGTCGTACGAGGACGCTCTGGAGTCCTACGACCCCGTCATGGGCCTGGAGGTCCATGTCGAGCTCGGCACCAAGACCAAGATGTTCTGCGGCTGTGCGACGGCGCTCGGCGCCGACGCCAACAGCCAGGTCTGCCCCGTCTGCCTCGGACTGCCCGGCGCGCTGCCGGTGGTCAACGAGACCGGCGTGGAGTCCGCGATCCGCATCGGCCTCGCCCTGAACTGCGAGATCGCCGAGTGGTGCCGCTTCGCCCGGAAGAACTACTTCTATCCGGACATGCCGAAGAACTTCCAGACCTCGCAGTACGACGAGCCCATCGCCTTCGACGGGTACCTCGACGTGCAGCTCGAGGACGGGGAGGTCTTCCGGGTCGAGATCGAGCGCGCGCACATGGAGGAGGACACCGGCAAGTCCACCCACATCGGTGGCGCGACCGGCCGCATCCAGGGCGCCTCGCACTCGCTGCTCGACTACAACCGCGCCGGCATCCCGCTGATCGAGATCGTCACCAAGCCCATCCAGGGCGCGGGCTCCCGCGCCCCCGAGGTGGCCAAGGCGTACGTGGCCGAGCTGCGCGAGCTCATCAAGGCGCTCGGCGTCTCCGAGGCCCGCATGGAGATGGGCCAGATGCGCTGCGACGTGAACCTCTCGCTGCGCCCCCAGGGCACCGCCGAGTTCGGCACCCGCAGCGAGACGAAGAACGTCAACTCGCTGCGCAGCGTGGAGCGCGCGGCCCGCTTCGAGATCCAGCGGCACGCCGCGGTGCTCGGCGCGGGCGAGAAGGTCGTGCAGGAGACCCGGCACTTCCACGAGGAGGACGGCTCGACCACGTCCGGCCGCATCAAGGACAACGCCGAGGACTACCGCTACTTCCCCGAGCCCGACCTGGTGCCGGTCGCCCCGTCCCGCGAGTGGGTCGAGGAGCTGCGCGCCGGGCTGCCCGAGCTTCCGCGCGTACGCCGCAACCGGCTGCGCGAGGAGTGGGGCATCTCCGAGCACGAGATGCAGTCGGTGCTGAACGCCGGCGCGGTGGGGCTCATCGTGGCCACCACCGACGCGGGCGCCGACGCCGCCTCGGCCCGCAAGTGGTGGATGGGCGAGCTGGCCCGGCGCGCCAACGAGGAGGGCGTCGAGCTCTCCGACCTGGCGATCACGCCCGAGGGCGTGGCGCGGGTCTGCGCGCTGGTCTCCGAGGGCTCGCTCAACGACAAGCTCGCGCGGCAGGCCATCGAGGGCGTGCTCGCGGGCGAGGGCAGCCCGGACGAGGTCGTCGAGAAGCGCGGCCTCAAGGTCGTCTCCGACGAGGGCGCCCTGAACACCGCCGTGGACGAGGCGCTGGCCGGCAACCCGGACATCGCCGAGAAGATCAAGGGCGGCAAGGTCCAGGCCGCCGGCGCGCTGGTCGGCGCGGTCATGAAGGCCACCCGCGGCCAGGCCGACGCGGCCCGCGTGCGCGAGCTGATCCTGGAGAAGCTTGGGGTGGAGGGCTGAGCGCCCTCCACGCGGAGTGGACCGGCGCTGAGTGGCGTTGAACCACGCTGAGCTGCGCTGATGCGTGCGAGAACGGCCGTTCTCCCGGGGCAAGTCCCCTGGGAGGACGGCCGTTTCGCGTGTGCGGGGGGCGTACGGGGTTACGGTGCACTCGCTGTAAGCGATCACCGGATCAGGGAGGGGTGGGCGACCGTGTCGCAGGACCACGAGGGAGTGAAGGCGCGGCTCGGACGGGTCGGGGTGTTCCAGGGCGCGCTGCTGCGGGCGCCCGCCGAGGAGGCGCGCCGATTCGCCGCGCGGGTCGAGGAGTTGGGGTACGGGGCGCTGTGGTTCGGCGAGGGTGCCGCGACCAAGGAGGCGTTCACGCACGCGGGGCTGCTGCTCGCCGCGACCGAGCGGCTGGCCGTGGGCACGGGCATCGCCAACATCTGGGTGCGCGACGCCACCGCGGCGAACGCGGCGGCGCTCACCCTCGCCGAGGCCCACGGGGGAAGGTTCGTTCTCGGGCTCGGGGCCAGCCACGCGCCGCAGGTGGAGGTGCGCGGGCACACGTACGAGAAGCCGCTCGCGGCGATGCGGTCGTACCTGGACGGCTTGGACGCCGCCGAGTTCCACGCGGCGCTCCCGCCCACCGGGCCCCCGCCCCGGGTCCTCGCCGCCCTCGGCCCGAAGATGCTCGGGCTCGCGGCGGAGCGCGCCGCGGGTGCGCTCACCTACTGCGTGACGCCGGAGCACACCGCGTCCGCGCGCGAGGCGATGGGCGGCGGCGCGCTGCTCGCCGTGGAGCAGGCGGTGGTGCTGGAGTCCGACCCCGCGAAGGCCCGCGAGGCGGCGCGCGCGCACCTCGCGTTCTACCTCGGCTTCCCCAACTACACGCGGAATCTGCGGCGGTACGGCTTCTCCGAGGACGACTTCGCCGACGGCGGCAGCGACGCGCTGGTCGACTCCCTGGTGGCCTGGGGCGACGAGGAGACGGTACGGCGGCGGGTGGCCGCGCACCACAAGGCCGGGGCCGATCACGTGGCGGTCCAGCCGCTGGTCGCGCCGGGGGAGGGAGACCTGGGCGCGGGGCAGCTCGCGGAGCTGGGGGCGGCCTTGCTGTGAGGCGGTACGTCAGCCGTCGCCGTCGGAGGGAGAACCAGCGTTCTCCCTCCTTCCGCCCTCCCGCGCGCCGTGCTCCCACAGCGGATGCTCGCGTTCCGCCCACTCCTCGGTGACCTCGCCGGTGCGCATGCCGTGCCGGGCCTCGGGGTCGCCGTACGCCATCCACACGTGCCCGGCGATGACCACCACGACCGCCATCGCCAGCCAGTCGTGCACGAAGGACGCGCCCGTGCGCCACACCAGCGGCGCGAGGTGGGTGAACCACATGAGCAGGCCCGTGCCGGTCATCACCAGCACGGCGCCCGCGATCCACGCCGCGTACAGCTTCTGCCCGGCGTTGAACTTGCCCGCGGGGCGGCCCGACAGGCGGGGGCGCCGTCGCAGGGCCGCGCGCAGCCAGCGGCGGTCGTGCGGGCCGTACCGGTTGAGCCGCGTGAGGTCGGCGCGCAGCGCACGCGAGGCGAGGCCCAGCAGGAGCGGCGCGGGGAGCAGGATCCCCGACCACTCGTGCACCCGGACCATCAGGGCGCGCCGCCCCACGAGTTCGGCGAGGAACGGCAGGTAGAGGAAGCCGGCGGTGAGGACGCAGACCGCCATGAGGGTGGCGGTGCACCTGTGTACCCAGCGCTCGGCGCGGGTGAAGCGCCGTACGGAGCCCGGGAGTTCGCGGCGGAGGTCAGAGCGTCGGGGCATCGTCGCGCCCGTTCGAGTGGCCGACCCAGGCGTTCACGTCGTAGCCGCGCAGCTCCCAGTAGCCGGGCCGCGCGTGCTCGGTGACGGTGATGCCGGACAGCCACTTGGCCGACTTGTAGAAGTACATGGGGGCGACATAGAGGCGCGCCGGGCCGCCGTGCGCGTGCGGCAGCGGGCCGTCCCGCATGCGCAGGGCCACCAGCACGTCGCCGCGGCGCGCCTGCTCCAGCGTGAGGCTCTCGCTGTAGGTGCCGTCGAAGCAGGTGAAGCGCACGGCCCCGGCCTCCGGCCGCACCCCCGCGGCGTCCAGCAGCCGGGAGAGCCGTACGCCCTCGAAGGGCGTTCCCGGCACCCGCCACCCGGTCACGCACTGCACGTCCCGCACGATCCGCGTCTGCGGCAGCGCGCGCAGTTGGGCGAGGGTGTACGAGGCGGGGCGCTCCACCAGGCCGTCCACGGTGAGCCGATAGCCGGTGGCGGTGCGGTGCGGTACCGAGGCGGCGACGGAGTAGTAGCGGAAGCCGCCGCCCGCCGGGACGAGTCCGCTCAGCCCCGTGGGGTCGCGCTGCGCGAGGGCGCCCACGGTGCCCTCGTACGCACGCTGCAGCGAGGGTGCCGCGGCGATTCCGGCGACACCCGCGAAGGCCATGCCGAGCACCACCCGGCGCCCCACGGGGGTGCCGCGCCCGTCGCCCTCTCCACGTTCCCTGCCCACACGCCGAGTCGAGCACGGTCCCCGGCGGCGGACCAGCCTTCGCGCGAGGACGTCAGCATTTCGTCACCGGCCAACCGGCCAACGGCCACCGCCGCCGCGTACGTGCGCAGGAACGCCCGCACCCCCGTTCATCCCGCGTACCTCCGGAGGATTGATCGCGTGCACGGGCCGCCGCTACGTTTCCCACGCTTTCCACATTCCCCACAGGAGGCTCATATGGCCACGGACATATCGCGCCGCCGCGCCCTCGCCCTGGGCGCGGGCGCCGCCGGTGCCGCGGCGGCGGGCTCGCTGCTGCCGCCCTCGCTGCGCGAGGCGATCGCCGAGCAGCCCGCGGCGCCGGGCGGCGGTCTGCGGGACATCCGGCACGTGGTCATCCTCATGCAGGAGAACCGGTCCTTCGACCACTACCTGGGCACTCTGCGCGGGGTACGCGGCTACGGGGACCGCAACGCCGTCCAACTCCCCGGCGGGAAGAGCGTGTTCGAGCAGCCAGGACTGCTCGGCATCGGCAGTGTGCTGCCCTTCTCCGTGCGGGAGGCGGCGGAGAAGCAGAAGCAGGACCTCCAGTACATCGGCGCGCTCGACCATTCGTGGAACGGCGCCAAGCGCGCCTGGAACAAGGGCTGGATGGACAACTGGGTCACCGCCAAGACCGCGGCGACCATGGCGTACTACGACCGCAAGGACGTGCCGCTCCACTACGAGCTGGCCGACACGTTCACGATCTGCGACGCGTACCACTCCTCCATCCACAGCTCGACCAGCCCGAACCGCAACCACATGGTGAGCGGCTGGACCGGCTTCGAGCCGGGCGGCAAGGGGCGCGCGGTCAACAACGACTGTTACGCGGAGGACACCCACCCCGGCTACGACTGGACCACGTACCCGGAGCGGCTGGAGAAGGCCGGGCACAGTTACCGCGTCTACCAGGAGTGGGACAACTTCACCGACAACAACCTGGAGTTCTACGCGAGCTACAAGGCGGTGATGAAGAAGGCGCTCGCCGGGGTGAGCGGCGCCTCCAACATGACCGCCTATTACAAGAAGCTCCAGGACGCGGACGAGGCGGGCCGCAAGGAGCTGGACGCCCAGCTCCAGAAGGGGCTCAAGGCGATGAGCCCGCGCGAGCGCCGTACGTTCGACCGGGCGCTGTTCCGCGGCGAACCGGGCAGCACCGCGCAGCAGTTCGCGGACGATGTCGCAGAGGGCGAGCTGCCCGAGGTCTCGTACATCGTCGCCTCGGAGGCCGACTGCGAGCACCCCGGCGGCTCCTCGCCGATCCAGAGCGCCACCCTCGTCTACAAGATCCTCGACGCGCTGGGGAAGCACCCCGAGGTGTGGCGGCGCACCGCGCTCTTCCTCACCTACGACGAGAACGACGGTTTCTTCGACCACGTGCCGCCGCCCGTTCCGCCGCCGGGGACCGAGGACGAGTTCTGGGAGGACAGCCCCACCGGGCTCGGCATGCGCGTGCCGATGACCGTCATCTCGCCCTGGACCGTGGGCGGTTACGTGTGCTCGCAGGTCTTCGACCACACCTCGATGATCCGCTTCCTGGAGAAGTGGACCGGCGTGCGCGAGCCCAACATCAGCGCCTGGCGCCGGGCGGTCACCGGCGACCTGACCTCGGCGTTCGACTTCTCCCGTACGAGGAGGCTGCCGGAGGTCGAGGAGCCGGGGGAGATCCCGGAGTTCACCCGCCGCTGGAAGCCGCGCCCGCCCGCCGATCAGAAGCTCCCGCAGCAGGAGAAGGGCACGCGCCCCGCACGCGCGCTCCCGTACCAGCCGGACGCCGACGGCGGGCTCGACGCGAAGGCCGGGACCTTCCGGCTCGCGCTGCGCAACGACGGCACCGAGAGCGTGCACTTCGCGCTCTACCCGTACACGGAGGAGTACGAGGCGCCGCAGCACCACGACGTGGCGGCGGGGTCCGGGGCCGAGGTGCGGGTGCCGGTCAAGGACGGCGCGTACGACTTCGCGCTGACCGGGCCGAACGGATTCCGCCGCGAGTTCAAGGGGAGCGCGGACGGGCCGGCGGCCGCGGCCGGGGTGTCCACTCGCGTGGACGCGGGCCGCCGGGAGATCCACCTGACCGTGCGCAACACGGGCAGGGCGGAACTCGCGCTGGTCCTGCGCCCGCTGGCGTACGGCGACGCCAAGCCGCGCACCCTGCGGATCTCCGCAGGGGCGAGCCGCACCGTCGCGCACCCGGCCGCGGATGCGCACGGCTGGTACGACCTGGAGCTGACGGCGGAGGGGGACGACTCGTTCCGGCGCCGTCTGATGGGGCATATCGAGGACGGCAAGGAATCCGTTTCCGGCTGAGCGGACTCCCCCGTACAGGGGCGATGCGTCCGGTGCGTGCTTTTTGTGGGCATCACCACAAGAAACACAAAGGATCACCCCGGGCTGCAATCGTGCACCGGACGCACCCCCGTACGACCGCGCTCGGCCCCCGCCCGCCTCCCGGGACGGACCCGCTCGACGCCCCGACCTGGGAGGAGGACGGCCTCCGTGACCGCCCTTGCCCGCTGGTGCCTGCGGCGCCGCCGCCTCGTGATCGCCCTCTGGCTCGCCGTCCTCGCGCTGGCCGGAACGGGCGCGGGACTCGCCGGTTCCGCCTACTCGGCGGAGTACGAGGCCCCCGGCACCGAATCGGGCCGCGCGACCGCCCTGCTCAAGTCCGGCTTCCCCGACCAGGCGGGAGACGCGGACACCGTGGTCTGGCACACCGGGCGCGGAGCCGGGGACGGCGGCGCCGGGGTGACCTCGGCCACCGTCGAACAGCGTGTGCACCGCGCCCTCGACCGCATCGAGGGGCTGCCCGGGGTCGCCGGCGTGCAGAGCCCGTACGAGCAGGGCGGCGAGGGCCAGGTCAGCCGCGACGGGCGCACCGCGTACGCGACCGTGACCTTCACCAAGCCCTCCGACCAGCTCGACAAGGCCGAGGTGCGCAAGGTCGTCGCCGAGGCCAAGACGGCCGAGGGCGGCCCCGAGAAGCTCCGGGTCGAGGCCGGCGGCGCGGGCGTCGCGCTCACCGAGGGCGTGAGCGGCCACCTCAGCGAGGGCGTCGGCCTGGCCGTCGCCGCCGTGGTGCTGCTGCTCGCCTTCGGCTCGTTCGCCGCGATGCTGCTGCCGCTGATCACCGCGGTGGTCTCGGTGGGCACGGCGACCCTGGGCGTCGGGCTGCTCAGCCACTTCATGACGGTCGCCGACTTCGCGCCGATGCTGGGCACCCTGATCGGCCTCGGCGTGGGCATCGACTACGCGCTGTTCATCGTGACCCGGCACCGTACGGGGCTGAAGTCCGGGCTCTCCGTGCCGGAGGCGGCTGCCCGCGCGGTCGGCTCGACCGGGCGGGCCGTGGTCTTCGCCGGCACGACCGTGTGCATCGCGCTGCTCGGGATGCTGGTGCTGCGGCTCGGCTTCCTCAACGGGGTCGCCGTCGCCGCCTCGCTGACCGTCGCGCTCACCGTGCTCGCCTCGGTCACGCTGCTCCCCGCGCTGCTCGGGGTGATCGGGCGGCGCGCGCTGAGCCGGAGGGAGCGCCGGAGCGTGCCGCCGGAGGGCGTGGACGAGCGCGCCGCGCCCCGGGGCCTGGCCGCCCCGCGGGGTCTGGCCGCGCGCTGGTCCGCCTTCGTGGGGCGCAGGCCACGGGTGCTCGGAGGGCTGGCCGCAGCGCTGATGCTGGTGCTCGCGCTGCCCGTCGGCGCGCTCCATCTGGGGACGTCGGACCAGGGCAACGGCAGCCCCGGATCGACCACCCGGGCCGCGTACGACCTGATGGCGAAGGGTTTCGGGCCCGGCTCGAACGGGCCGCTGACGCTCGTCGCGAAGATCGACGGCTCGGCCGCCGAGGTCGCCTTCGACGAGCTCCCGGACCGGCTGCGCGGCACCCCGGGCGTGGCCTCCGTCTCCCCGGGCGAGCTGAACGCCGACCGCACCACCGGCACCCTCACCGTCGTGCCGGACAGCGCGCCGCAGGACGAGCGGACCTCGCAGCTCGTGGAGCGGCTGCGCACCCAGGTGCTGCCGGACGCCGCCGAGGGCAGCGGGCTGCGCACCGAGGTGGGCGGGCTCACCGCGAGCCAGGACGACTTCGCCGACCTGATCCTCGGCAAGCTGCCGCTGTTCGGCGGGGTGGTGATCGCGCTGGGCTGCGCGCTGCTGCTGCTCGCCTTCCGCAGCGTCGGCATACCGCTCAAGGCGGCGCTGATGAACGTGCTCGCCGTGGCCGCCTCGTTCGGCATCGTGGTCGCGCTCTTCCAGTGGGGCTGGGGCAGTTGGCTGCTGGAGCACGTGGGACTCGGCGGCCTCGGGGACACCCTGGGCGGCGGCGGGCCGATTGAGCCCTTCCTGCCCGTGATCATGGTCTCGGTGCTCTTCGGCCTGTCCATGGACTACCAGGTCTTCCTGGTCAGCAGGATGTACGAGGAGTGGCGCCGCACAGGGGACAACGCCCGCGCCGTCCGCATCGGTCTCGCCGAGACGGGGCGGGTGATCAATTCGGCGGCGGTCATCATGATCGCGGTGTTCGGCGCCTTCGTGCTGAGCGGCGACCGGGTCGTGGCGATGTTCGGCACGGGGCTCGCGGCGGCCGTGGCGCTGGACGCGTTCGTGCTGCGCACCCTCCTCGTACCGGCGCTGATGCACATGCTCGGCGGCGCCAACTGGTGGCTTCCCGGATGGCTGGAGAAGCGGCTGCCGAGGTTCAGCATCGAGCCGCCCGAACCGGCTTCCGGACCGGCTCCCGAAGGGGCTTCGGAGGGGGCTCGGGAGCGGCTCGCGAACGCGGACATCACGATTCCGGAACAGCGTCCCTCGGTTCTCATGGGAAATTCAGGTATGGCCTCTACGGTCGGGCCCCATGGCTACCGAGAGCGACACCAAGACCGACAAGAAGGCGGCGAAGGCCGCCGACGAGGCGAAGGCCGATAGGCCGGAGGCCGAGGAGGAGCGGGAGGAGACCACCGCCCTCGCGAAGGACACGGCGGCCCGCGACGAGGACCGGTCACAGGACCGCGAGGACGACGGGGACGACGCGCGGCACGACGACCGCGAGGCGGCTCTGCCCTCCGGCGCCTACCCGGAGTACGTCCTCGACGAGGAGGACGAGCCGAAGGACTCGGGCCGTACGGGCCTCGGCGCAGGCGCCGCCGCGATCATCAGCGCGGGCCTCGGCCTCGCCTCGATCACCGGCACCTCGCTCAGCGAGCAGATGCAGGCGCGCAAGCAGCTCATGGGCCAGATCGAGTCCCAGATGGGCGGCCCCGGCGGCGGTGGCGGCGACCAGATCCAGGCCATGTACGGCGGCCCCTGGCACATGACCGCCCTGTTCAACGGCATGTTCGCGCTGGCCGCCGTGCTCGTCGGCGGCGTGCTGCTCGGCGTGCTCGCCGGCCGCGCGCACCGCGGCGGCTGGGCCCGCCCCGTGGCCCTCGGCGGCCTGCTGCTCGGCGTGATCGGGCTGGTCGTGTGCGGCGGCATGTTCTTCGACCTGTTCGCCCCCGCGCCCAAGATCCCCGGCCAGTAAGGCCAGCAAGGGGTCGGGCCCGGCCCGGCGTGGTCGTCTGAGGACCCCGGGCCCCCGATCTGAGGCCGCACGCGGCCCCGTACAGGGCAGTCGCCCGATGTGGCGCTCCCTCCCCGCGCACGACAGTCGAGGCACCGCACTCCGCGGTGCCTCGACTTCGTTGCAGGGAGCTGGAGATGACCCATGTGCACGCGCCGCACACCGTCCGCGAGGTGGCCCGCCTCCGCGTCGCCGACCTGCGGCGATCGGCCGCCGAGCACGCGCTCGCGCGGCGGGCCCTCGCGCGGCGGAGCCCCCGCGGGTAGTGGCGCCCGCTCCCGTACCGGTGCCCGCGCCCGGTCCCGCACCCGTGCCCGCCCGTGTGCCCGGTGTCATTCTTGGCACCGTGCCCCTCCGTACCGGACACCCCGCGCCCAGCCCCGTTTTCGCGGGCCGCGAGGGCGAACTGGCCGCGCTCGACGCCGCCTTGGCGCGCGCGGCGGAGGCCGGTCCGCAGGCCCTGCTGCTCGGCGGCGAAGCGGGGGTGGGCAAGACCCGGCTGCTGGAGGAGTTCCTGAGCGGCGCCCGTGCGCGGGGCGCGGTCACCGCGACCGGCGCCTGCCTCGGCCTCGGCGCCGACGGGCTCCCGTTCGCGCCGTTCGTCACCGCGCTCCGCGATCTGCACCGCACCCTGGGCCCCGCCGCGCTCGCCGAGGCGGCGGGCGGCCGCGAACGCGAGCTCGCGCGGCTGCTCCCCGAGCTGGCCCCGCGCTCCGGCGCACCACCCCTGGACGGCGAGGGCGAGGAGGCGCGCGCCCGCCTCTTCGAGCTGACCGCGCTGCTGCTGGAGCGCCTGGCCGCTTCCCGCACCGTCGTCCTCGCCCTGGAGGACCTGCACTGGGCCGACCGCTCGACCCGCGAACTGCTCGGCTACCTGCACCGTTCGCTCCGCCCCGCGCGGCTGCTGCTCCTCGCCACCTGGCGCACCGACGAGACCGGCCGCGGCCACCCCCTGCGCCCCTTCCTCGCCGAGCTCGACCGGCTGCGCGGCGCCGCCAGGATCGAGCTGCCGCCGCTGGGACGGGACGCCGTGCGCGCCCAGATCGCCGGCATCCGCGGCGTACCCGAGCCCGAACCCGCCCTGGTCGACGAGGTGTTCGCGCGCTCGGACGGCAACCCCTTCTTCGTCGAGGAACTCCTCGCGCAGGACGCCCGTTCCTCCCGCGCCCTCAGCGATTCGCTCCGCGACCTGCTGCTCGTACGCGTCGAGGCGCTGCCCGAGGAGGTCCAGCGGGTGCTGCGGGCCGCGGCGCAGGGCGGTTCCCGGGTGGCGCACCCCCTGCTGGCCGCCGTGTGCGGGCTCCCGGAGGAGGACCTGCTGGCCGCGCTGCGAACGGCGGTCGGCGCCCATGTCCTGCGGCCTACCGAGGACGGCGAGGGGTACCGCTTCCGCCACGCGCTGCTCCGCGAGGCCGTCGCCGCCGACCTGCTGCCGGGCGAGGGGGCGTGCCTGAGCCGCCTGTACGCGGGCGCGCTGGAGAAGGAACCCGGGCTGGTACGGGCGGAGGAACGCCGCACGCTGCTGGCGCACCACTGGTACCACGGCCGCGAACCCGCGCGCGCCCTCCCCGCCGTGCTCGCCGCCTCCGTCGAGGCCCGCCGCCGGCACGCGTACGCCGAGCAGCACCAGTTGCTGGAGCGCGCCATCGAGCTGTGGCACGAGGTGCCCGATGAGGTGCGCGCCGGTCTGCGGCCCGTGGACCACGCCGAGGTCTATCCCGTACGAGCCGAGCGCCCGCAGCGTGCGGCGGAATCCCGTACGGGAGACCTGGTCAGCGCACCGCAACAGGCCCCAGCCTCGCTCTCGTTCACGGATCTGCTCGCCGAGGCGGTGGTGGCCGCGCGCATCGGCGGCGAGCCCGAACGGGCGCTGGCGCTGAGCCGGCGCGCGCTGGACGGCTTCGGGGCGGAGGGCTTCGGTCCGGAGGGCTTGGGGCCTGAGGGGTCGGTGCGGAGCGGGAGCGGAGAGGCGTCCGACGGCGGCGTCGATCCGCTGCGCGCCGCGTGGTTCTGGGTGCAGCGGTCGCTGCTGGCCGAGCACCTGGGCAGGGGCGACGGCTGGGAGGAGGTGGCCCGCGCGCAGGAGTTGGTGCGGGGACTCCCGCCCTCGGCCGTGCACGCCGAGGTGCTGGCGGGCGCGGCGGGCTGGGGCATGATGCACCGCCCCGGGCCCGAGGCGCTGGAGACGGCGGAGCGCGCCGTGGAACTCGCCCGCGTCGTCGGCGCCGCCTCCACGGGCCTGCGCGCCCGGATCACCCTCGGCACGCTGCGGGCCGACGCCGGCGACGTACGGGGCGGGCTCGCTGACATGGCGGCGGCGCGCGAAGAGGCGCTGGCCGAGGGCGAGTTCGGGGAGGCGGCGCGCGCCGACATCAACATCTCGGCCGAGCTGGAGTCGCTGGGCCGCTCCCCCGAGGCGATCGGCGCGGCCGAGCGCGCCCTCCGCACGGCCCGCGCGCACGGCCGCCCCGCGCACGCCGTTTTCGCGCTGGTCAACAAGGCCGAATCGCTCACCGAACTGGGGGAGTGGGAGGAGGCCGGGCGCCTCGCGGGGGAGGCCGCGGCGGAGGCCCGCACTCCCGACCGCCGCCTGTGGGCGGCGCTGTTGGCGGTGCGGCTGCACCTGTTGCGCGGAGAGGAGGGGCGCGCGGCCGCCGCGTACACCACCGCCGAGGAGGCGGCGGGCGTACGGACGCCGCCGCAGTCCGCGATCCCGCTCCGCCACTACGGCATGGCCCTGGCGTACCGGCGCGGCGAAGTCGCCGAGGCGCGGCGGCTGCTGACCGAGCAGCTCGACCTGGGCTTTCCGCCGGGCATGCACCGGCACGGCTGGCCACTGCTGCACGCGGCGGCCGCCGGCGAGGCAGCGCTGCGCGGCGTACCGGCGGCGAGGAGCGGGAGGGACGCGCTGCTCGCGCGGCTGCGCGAGACGGCCAGGCGGCTGCCGCACCCGTCCCCGGTCTGGTCCGCGTACTCCCTGCTCACCGGCGCCGAACTCGGCCGCGCCGAGGGACGGTCAGCGCCGGGGGAGTGGGGGCGCGCGGCCGCCGCCCACGGTGCGCTGGCGCGCCCGTACCCCTGCGCGCTGGCCCGGCACGGCCAGGCGGAGGCGCTGCTGGACGCCGGGCACGGCAGGGACGAGAGGGAGTACGCGGCCGAGCTGCTGGACCTGGCGCGCGGCACGGCGGAGCGGCTGGGCGCGGCGCCGCTGCTCCGGGAGATCCGCCAACTCGCCGCGCGGGCGCGGATTTCCCTGGGCGCCGCCGCCGTCGAGGAACCCGAGCCTGCCGCCCCAGAATCCGCCCCCGCCGAGGAGTTCGGGCTGACGCGGCGGGAGCGCGAGGTGCTGCGGCTGGTCGCGGCGGGCCGCAGCAACCGGCAGATCGCCGAGGAGCTGTTCATCTCGCCGAAGACGGCGAGCGTCCACGTCTCCGGCATCCTCGCCAAGCTCGGGGTCTCGGGACGCGGCGAGGCGGCGGCGCTGGCGCACCGCGCTGGTCTGTCCTGAACGGGTCCCCGATCACGAAACCTTGAGGTGCAGGATGCGGTCGTCGCCGTCCTCCGGCGAGCCCCGCCCGTCGGTCTCGCTGGTGACCAGCCACAGGCCGTCGCGGCCGTCCGACACGACGGTGCGCAGCCGCCCGTACTCGCCCTTCAGGAACGCCTTGGGCTTCCCGGCCGGTTCGGCGCCCTTCAGCGGGATGCGCCACAGCCGCTCGCCGCGCAGCCCCGCCATCCACGCCGAGCCCTTCGCCACGGCCAGCCCGCTCGGCGAGGCCTCGGCCGGCTTCCACTGCTCGACCGGGTCGGTGAGACCGCGCTTGCCCGCCTTGCCCTCGGCCTCGGGCCAGCCGTAGTCGCGCCCCGGCCGGATGAGGTTCAGCTCGTCCCAGGTGTCCTGCCCGAACTCGGAGGCCCACAGCCTGTTGTCCGCGTCCCAGTCCAGCCCTTGGACGTTGCGGTGCCCGTAGGAGTAGACGACGGAGCGCGGATCGGGATTGCCCTGCGCCGGCGGCTTCCCCTCGGGGGTCATCCGCAGGATCTTGCCGCCCAGCGACTTGCGGTCCTGCGCGAGCCCGCGGCTGCCGGACTCGCCGGTCCCCGCGTACAGCATCCCGTCCGGACCGAAGGCGATGCGGCCGCCGTTGTGGATGGGGCCGTTGGGGATGCCCTTGAGCACGATGTCCGGCGTGCCGAGCTGCCGGCCCTGCGGCTTCTTCGCGTCGTAGGACATCCGCACGATGCGGTTGTCCGGCGCGGTGGTGAAGTACGCATACACCGTACGGTCGTCGCCCGGCCGCATCGCGATGCCGAGCAGCCCGCCCTCGTCGTCCGGCGAGACCCCGGGAACGGTGCCGAGCTCCGTCTTCTTGCCGCTCTTCCCGTCCACCCGCAGGATCTTCCCGGTGTCCCGTGAGGAGACCAGCAGATCACCCCCGCCCAACGGCACGAGCCCCCAGGGCGAGTTGAGCCCACTGGCAACGGTGCGCTCCACCTTCACCTGCGAGGGCCCCGACGAGTGTGGGGGAGGGCTGGACGCCGCCCCGCCCTCCTTCTTCCCGGACCCGCCCCCGGAGCACCCCACGGCAAGAACAGCCACAAGCCCGACCCCGGCAACCCGCTTCCACACAATCCCCACCTCCGGGTGCCTATGGTGAGCGCGGAACCCTCCGCTGTCATCGCCCGCACAGGAGGTCCGGGGCCGAAGCCCCGGAACTCAGTCCCAGGAACCCTGCGCACGCGGCAGAGCAGAGATCTCGCTCATGTCCTCGGCGCTCAGCAACAGCTCGGAAGCCGCGGCGTTCTCCACAACCCACCGCACCTTCTTGGCCCCCGGCACAGGCACCACATGCCGCCCCTGGGCCAGCACCCAGGCCAACGCCACCTGAGCCTCCGTGACCGACTCCCCGTGCCGCGCGGCCACCCGCCGCAGCCCCGCGACGATCGGCTGGTTGGCCGCCATCATCTCCGCGGTGAAGCGCGGATGCCGCGCCCGCATGTCCTCCGGCTCGAAGCCGCCCCCCGTGGTCAGCCGCCCGGTCAGATACCCGTTACCCAGGGGCATCGCGGCCAGCAGCCCCACCCCGCGCGCCTCGCACCACGGCACCAGACCGTCCAGCGCCTCCCGCGACCACACCGACAGCTCGGCCTGCACGGCGCTGACCGGGAACACCTGCTGTATTCGCTCCAGCCGCCTGATCGTCGTCTCGTGCATGCCGCCCGGCGCCCGCGTACCCCCGGGAGCGCCTGTCACGGTCGACGTACGCCGCTCCGCCCGCGCGCCCACCGCGCAGAATCCCAGCGCACGCACCTTGCCGGCGGTGACCAGCTCGGCCATCGCGCCCCAGGTCTCCTCGACCGGGACCTCGGGGTCGACCCTGTGGAGCTGATACAGATCGATGGTCTCGGTCTGGAGGCGGCGCAGCGAGGCGTCGCAGGCCCGCTTCACATAGCCGGGCCTGCCGTTGGCGACGATGTGCTGATCCCCCGCGAGCAGCCCGCACTTGGTCGAGACGAACGCCTCGCCCCGCCGCTCCTTGAGCACGCGCCCCACCAGCAGCTCGTTGGTGAACGGCCCATACATGTCGGCCGTGTCCAGCAGCGTCGCCCCGGAGTCCAGCGCCGTGTGCACCGCGCGCAGCGACTCCTCGCCGTCCTGTTCGGAGGCGGAATACGCCCAGCTCATCGGCATACAGCCGAGGCCGACCCCGCCCACTTCGAGGGCTGCCGCACCGATTGTCCTGCGCTCCACCTGGAAGAGCTCCCTCCTGACCGGACCCCAAACTACTGGGTGCCTCCGACAGCCGGAGCACAGGACCGGGAGCGCGGGCTTCCGCTTCTGGCATAGCCTGACGGCATGGTCACCACGCCCGCCGCAGACACCGCCTCCGAGGTCTGGCTGCCCATCCCGCCCGAAGAGATCGACGGGCTCCCCGGCTCGCTCACGTACCGCTTCTGGGACGGCGGCGAGGAGTTCCCCGCCGACCCGGCCCGCTGCGCCTTCTACGTCGTGCCGTACATGAGGGGACAGGCCGTCTCCGTACGGCCGCTGGAGCGGATGACGCAGGTGCGGGTGGTGCAGACCCTCACCGCCGGCATCGACGATGTCGCCCCGGCGGTCCCGCAGTTGCCGCGTGGGACCCTGCTGTGCAACGCACGCGGTGTGCACGACGCGAGTACGGCCGAGCTCGCCCTCACGCTCACCCTCGCCTCGCTGCGCGGCCTGCCCGGCTTCGTCCGCGCGCAGGACGAGGGGCGCTGGGCGCCCGGGACATATGACGCACTCGCCGACAAGTCGGTGCTGATCGTGGGGTACGGAGCGATCGGCGCGGCCGTCGAGGAGCGGCTGCTCCCCTTCGAGGTCGAGGAGATCACCCGGGTCGCCCGCACGGCGCGCGAGTCCGCGCGCGGGCCCGTGCACGCGCTCGCGCGCCTACCGGAACTCCTGCCCGCCGCCGACGTGGTGGTCCTGTGCACCCCGTTGACCGAGGAGACGCGTGGCCTGGCCGGGGCCGGTTTCCTGGCCCGCATGAAGGACGGCGCCCTGCTGGTGAACGTCGCGCGCGGCGGCGTCGTGGACACCAAGTCCCTGCTGGCCGAGCTGGATTCGGGCAGGCTGCGTGCCGCGCTGGACGTCACGGACCCCGAGCCGCTGCCCGCCGGGCACCCGCTCTGGCAGGCACCGAACGCGCTGATCACCCCGCATGTGGGCGGCCCGACCACGGCGTTCCTGCCCCGCGCCAAGCGGCTGCTCAGGGAGCAGCTGAAGCGCTGGGCGGCCGGTGCGGAGCTCGCGCACACGGTGGCCGTCGCGGAGTGAGCGGACGGCCCAACGGGCAGCCGGTAAGCGGCCCTTGGCCCGGCAGGACGCTCCGTGCACCCGCAACGGCCCTGGTCGTCACGGTCCGTATCGTAACTATGTCCCTGAGTGACGGATCTGGTGTATCGTCCCGACGGGGGCGTTACCCGGACACGAGGGGGGCAGCGGGCGAATGCACGGCCAATGGACGAACCTCCGGACCCGGTACGGGATCGGTCGCCGGCTCCGCCGTGGGCTCCGTGGAGAGCACGGGCCCGTTCGCGGGGAGCACCGGCGGCACCGCAAGAAGCCGCAGGCCGCGGCGGTGTCACGGCCCGCGGGACGGCCTTCGCAGGGGCGCAGGCGGCGCACGCCGAGGCCGGTGTGCGCAGGGAAGCCCCCGTCCCGTCGGGGGGCGCGATGAGTGTGCACGGCGCGGTCCCCGAGCAGGGCCGCTATCGGACCCGGACCCTCCCGCACGGCCCCCGTCCCGCCGCACGGGACACCAGGGGCCCCGGCGAAACCCGTGAACTCCTGGCGCCCTTCGGCACCGTGGACGCGCCCGGGGCCGAGCCCGAGCCCGGTCCCGCCGCGCGCCGCAGGCCGGGGCGCAGCAAGGGCGGCGGCCGCCGAGGCCGCCCCGCCCTGGTCCCGCAGCTGACCCTCGTGGTGCTCTGCGGCGGCTATGCCGTCGGCGCCGCTGTGGGCTGGGGCTCCCGGCAGGTCGCGCTGTTCATGGGCGACTTCGGGCTGGCGATCGCGGGGCTGCTGGCCGCCGCCTCCTGCCTGTGGTTCGCGCGGGCCCGCTGCAGGCCCGGCTCGCGCTCCCGTTCCGGAGCGCGCCCCGCCTGGGTGCTGTTCGGCATCTCCTCGCTGATGGCCGCCGCGGGCAACGCCATCTGGGGGTGGTACGAGCTCGTGCTCAACGAGCCGCTGCCCCGCCCCTCCGCCGCCGACTTCTGCTTCCTGCTCTTCGCGCCCCCGGCCATCATCGGTTTACTGGTCCTGGCCAAGCGGCCCGTCACGCGCGCCGGCTGGGTGTGCCTGAGCCTGGACGCCTGGCTGATCGCCGGTTCGCTGCTCACCCTCTCCTGGTCCCTCGCCCTCGCGCACACCGCGTACGGGCAGGGCGAGTCGGTGGCCGGAGCCGCCCTCGACCTGGCCTATCCGCTGCTGGACATCGTGCTGGTCAGCATGGTGCTCGCGCTGCACTTCCGGCGCTCGTCCGCGCACCGCACCGCGGTCAACACCGCGATCGGCGGGCTGGCGCTGACCGTGCTGTGCGACGCGCTGTTCACCTCGCCGCTGATGCAGCAGCACTACAGCTCGGGGCAGTTCCTGGACGCGGGCTGGTTCGCCGGTTCGCTGCTGCTGGCGTATGCGCCGTGGGCCGCCTCGCGTGAGGCGGGGCGCCGCGACTCCGCGCGCCGCGCCGACGGCAGCCTGCGGTATGCGGCCTCGGCCGCCTCGCACGACGCGGTGCTGCGCGCCGGCGACCCCTCGCCCGCCGCGGCCCCGCGGCCCGGGAGCGGGCACCCCGCGCTGCCGGGACGCCCCATCGCGGGCTCGCTCGCCGCGCTCACCCCGTATCTGGCCGCGGCCGTCTGCACGCTGGGGATCCTCTACAACTCCCTGGACGGCCGCGACATCGACCGGATGGTGCTGTTCACGGGGTGCACCGTGGTCCTCGCGCTCGTGGTGCGCCAGGGCATCATGCTGCTCGACAACGTCACCCTCACCCAGGAGCTCGCGCAGAAGGAGAACCACTTCCGCTCCCTCGTGCAGGGCTCCAGCGACGTCATCATGATCGCCTCGTCCACCGGGGTGCTGCGCTATGTCTCGCCGGCCGCCGCTGGGGTGTACGGACGGGACGGCGACGCCCTGGTGGGCTCCGAGCTCGCCTCCCTCATCCACCCGGAGGACCTGGGCCGGGTGCTGCACGAGCTGCGCAGGTTCCTCGCGGCGGCCCCGGAGAGCGAGTCCTCCACCCGGATCGAGTGCCGGGTGCGGCACGGCGCGGGCCACTGGCTCAACGTCGAGTCCACGGTCAACCGCTATCAGGGCGGGCTGATCTTCAACAGCCGCGATGTGACCGAACGCGTGCGCCTCCAGGCGCAGTTGCAGCACAACGCCTCGCACGACGCGCTGACCGACCTGCCCAACCGCTCCCTGTTCACCGAGCGGGTGCGCAAGGCGCTCTCCGGGCGCCGCGGCGGCGACAGCGAGGCCGCCGTGCTCTACATCGACCTGGACGGCTTCAAGGCGGTGAACGACACCGTCGGCCACCAGGCGGGCGACGAGCTCCTGGTGCACGCCGCGCGCAGGCTCCAGGAGTCGGTGCGGGCCGGGGACACCGCCGCGCGTCTCGGCGGCGACGAGTTCGCCGTGCTGATCCTCGGCGACAGCGACCCCAGCAAGCACGCGCACGCCGAGCGCGAGCTGCGCATCCACGAGATCGCCGACCGCCTGCGGGTGACCCTCTCCGAGCCGTACAAGGTCGAGGGCGACACCGAGGTGCGGGTGGCCGCCTCCATCGGCATCGCCTTCGCCGAGCCCGGCATCTCGCCGAGCGCCCTGATGCGCAACGCCGACCTGGCGATGTATCGCGCCAAGCAGGCGGGCAAGGGCCGCGTCGAGCTGTACGCACCGCAGATGCAGGCCGAGGTGGTCAAGCGCACCGAGCTGGCCACCAGGCTGCGCAGCGCGCTGCACGACGGCGAGTTCGCCTTATTGCACCAGCCGGTGGTGGAGCTGGCGAGCGGCAAGGTGACCGCCGTGGCGGCCCAGCCGCGCTGGCGCTCCCAGCAGGGCATCCTCTTCACCCCGGCCGAATTCCTGCGCACCGAGGGCGCCGAGGGCGGTCCGGCCGACCGCGCGCAGGGCGACAAGGCGGCCGAGGTGAGCCGCTGGCTGCTGGAGGAGGCGACGGCGCAGGCCGCGGCCCGGCACCGCGCGGGGCACCCGGTCCCGGTGATCGTGCGGTTCCCCGCGCGCAGGCTCACCGACCGCTCGCTGTCGCTGAGTTCGGTCGAGGCGATGCTGCGCAGCCACGACCTGCCCCCTGGAGCTCTGATACTGGAGCTGTCCGACAGCGATCCGCGCATCCCGCTCGACGAGCTGGAGATGCGGCTGGCCGCGCTCCGCAAGATGGGCGTCTGCCTGGCGCTGGACGGCTTCGGCAGCGGCTATCTGGCCCTGTCGGCGCTGCGCAAGCTGCCGGTGGACATCCTGCGCCTGGACCGCGGCCTGGTGGACGGCCTCGCCGAGTCGCCGCGCCAGCGGAAGATCACCTCGGGGCTGCTGCGCATCGCGGGCGACCTCGGCCTGACCTCCGTGGCGGACGGCGTGGACCTGCCCGAGCAGGTCAGCGCGCTCCGCGAGTTGGGCTGCACGCACGGGCAGGGCGCGGTGTTCTCCGGCGCGCTGGACGAGCACCGTCTGCGGCACGCGCTGAACCGCGGCATCTACCCCGTACCCGAGGAGCACAAGGGCCGCTCCGTCGTGGTCGCCGGGGCGCTGCCCGTACGGCACAAGGAGGGGCGCGAGACGCTGCCCCCGTGGGTCGCCGCGGGAGATGGGGGAGAAGTGCCGGATCCGGCCACGGTGGGGGAACCGGCCGGTATTCCCCCGATGCGCTCGAATACTGAGACGCCCGTCCCACCCACTTGACACCCGGTACTTGACGGGGAGAAGGTCAGTGCCATGCGCACCGGAATTCTCGTACTTGGACAGCGCGTCGGCTGACCGGGGTCACACATCACCCCGCGACCTCAGCGGCGCGCTCCCCTCGCTTGCCTCACGGCACGGGGGGTTTTTTGTTGCACCAGCACCTCTCGAACCCTCACCTCACGCCTCACTCTCCGGGAAGAGACAGCGATGACCGAGCAGGCCACCGGGGCCCCCAAGCCGCAGCCGCGGGCCCGTAACGGCGGAAACCAGCAGCAGGCCGCACCGGCCGGCACCGGCGAGCGGATGACGGGCGCGCAGTCCCTCATCCGTTCCCTCGAGGCGGTCGGAGCCGACACCGTATTCGGTCTCCCGGGCGGAGCGATTCTCCCCGCGTACGACCCGATGATGGACTCGGTCAAGGTCCGTCACGTGCTGGTGCGCCACGAGCAGGGCGCGGGCCACGCGGCCACCGGTTACGCGCAGGCCACCGGGCGGGTCGGGGTGTGCATGGCGACCTCGGGCCCCGGTGCGACGAACCTGATCACCCCGATCGCGGACGCGCACATGGACTCGGTGCCGATGGTCGCGATCACCGGGCAGGTCGCCTCGCACACCATCGGCACGGACGCCTTCCAGGAGGCGGACATCTGCGGCATCTCGATGCCGGTCACCAAGCACAACTTCCTGGTCCGCGACCCGGACGACATCCCGCGCACCATCGCGGAGGCGTTCCACATCGCGGCCACGGGGCGCCCGGGCCCGGTCCTGGTGGACATCGCCAAGGACGCGCTCCAGGGGCAGACCGTCTTCCACTTCCCCACCACCACCGAGCTGCCCGGCTACCGCCCGGTGACCAAGCCGCACGCCAAGCAGATCCGTGAGGCCGCCAAGCTGATCGCCGAGGCGCAGCGCCCGGTCCTCTACGTCGGCGGCGGTGTGCTCAAGGCGGGCGCGACCGCCGAGCTGAAGGTGCTGGCCGAGCTCACCAAGACCCCGGTCACCACGACCCTGATGGGTCTGGGCTCCTTCCCCGACAGCCACCCGCAGCACCTGGGGATGCCCGGCATGCACGGCACGGTGGCCGCGGTGACCTCGCTCCAGAAGGCGGACCTGATCGTCGCGCTGGGCGCCAGGTTCGACGACCGGGTCACCGGGAAACTGGACAGCTTCGCCCCGTACGCGAAGATCGTGCACGCCGACATCGATCCGGCGGAGATCGGCAAGAACCGCACAGCCGACGTGCCGATCGTCGGGGACGCGCGCGAGGTGCTGGCCGACCTGATCGTCGCCGTCCAGGCCGACCAGGAGGCGGGCGCCGCGGGCGAGGAGGCCAAGGCCGGCTACCCGGGCTGGTGGACGCAGCTCAACCGCTGGCGCGACACCTACCCGCTGGGCTACGACCTGCCGGAGGACGGTTCGCTCTCCCCGCAGCAGGTCATCCAGCGGATCGGGCAGCTCGCCCCGGCGGACACCGTGTACGCGGCGGGCGTCGGCCAGCACCAGATGTGGGCCGCGCAGTTCATCGACTACGAGAAGCCCGCGACCTGGCTGAACTCCGGCGGGCTGGGGACCATGGGCTACGCGGTCCCCGCCGCGCTCGGCGCCAAGGTCGGGCAGCCGGGGCGCACGGTGTGGGCCATCGACGGCGACGGCTGCTTCCAGATGACCAACCAGGAGCTGGTCACCGCGGCGCTCAACAACGTGCCGATCAAGGTCGCGATCATCAACAACGGCGCGCTGGGCATGGTCCGCCAGTGGCAGTCGCTCTTCTACAACCAGCGCTACTCCAACACCAAGCTGCACGACGGGGAAGAGGGGGAGCGCTGCCAGGGCACGCGCGTCCCCGACTTCGTGAAGCTGGCCGAGGCGATGGGCTGCGTCGGCATCCGCTGCGAGGACCCCGAGCAGCTCGACGCGGTGATCGAGAAGGCGAACGCGATCAACGACCGGCCCGTGGTGGTGGACTTCATCGTCCACGAGGACGCGATGGTCTGGCCGATGGTCGCGGCCGGCACCTCCAACGACGAGGTCATGGCGGCCCGCGGGGTGCGCCCCGACTTCGGCGACAACGACGAAGACTGACGGGCCGACGAGGACCAGTACGGAAGAGGAGCCACCAACCCCATGTCCAAGCACACGCTCTCCGTCCTCGTGGAGAACACCCCCGGCGTCCTGGCCAGGATCACCGCGCTGTTCTCCCGCCGCGGCTTCAACATCGACTCGCTCGCCGTCGGCGTCACCGAGCACCCCGACATCTCCCGCATCACCATCGTGGTGCAGGTCGAGGACCTGCCGCTGGAGCAGGTCACCAAGCAGCTCAACAAGCTCGTCAACGTGCTCAAGATCGTTGAACTGGAACCCGGTTCGGCGGTCCAGCGCGAACTCGTTCTGGTGAAGGTGCGCTCGGACAACGAGACCCGCTCCCAGATCGTCGAGATCGTCCAGCTCTTCCGCGCCAAGACCGTGGATGTCTCCCCGGAAGCCGTCACCATCGAGGCGACCGGCAGCAGCGACAAGCTCGACGCCATGCTCAAGATGCTGGAGCCGTACGGCATCAAGGAGCTGGTCCAGTCGGGGACCATCGCCATAGGGCGCGGCGCCCGCTCCATCACCGACCGGAGCCTGCGTGCCATAGAGCGTTCCGCCTGAGGCGCCCCGAGGTCCCCGAACCCCGCCCGGCCGGACTAGGTTGGGCCGCACAACCCCCATTGATTTCTGAGGAGATATCCGAAGTGGCCGAGCTGTTCTACGACGACGACGCCGACCTGTCCATCATCCAGGGCCGCAAGGTCGCGGTTCTCGGCTACGGCAGCCAGGGCCACGCCCACGCGCTGTCCCTGCGCGACTCGGGCGTCGACGTCCGGGTGGGTCTGCACGAGGGCTCCAAGTCCCGCGCCAAGGCCGAGGAGCAGGGGCTCAAGGTCGCCACTCCGGCCGAGGCGGTCAAGGAGGCCAGCGTCATCATGGTGCTGGTCCCGGACCCGATCCAGGGCGAGGTGTACGAGAAGGACATCGCGCCGAACCTGAAGGACGGCGACGCCCTGTTCTTCAGCCACGGCTTCAACATCCGGTTCGGCTTCATCAAGCCCCCGGAGACCGTCGACGTGTGCATGGTCGCCCCGAAGGGCCCGGGCCACCTGGTGCGCCGGCAGTACGAGGAGGGCCGCGGCGTCCCGTGCATCGCGGCCGTCGAGCAGGACCCCTCGGGCGGCGCCTTCGACCTGGCGCTCTCGTACGCCAAGGCCATCGGCGGCACCCGCGCGGGCGTCATCAAGACCACCTTCACCGAGGAGACCGAGACCGACCTCTTCGGCGAGCAGGCCGTGCTCTGCGGCGGCACCTCGGCGCTGGTCAAGGCCGGCTACGAGACCCTGGTCGAGGCGGGCTACCAGCCGGAGATCGCCTACTTCGAGTGCCTGCACGAGCTGAAGCTCATCGTGGACCTCATGTACGAGGGCGGCCTGGAGAAGATGCGCTGGTCGATCTCCGAGACCGCCGAGTGGGGCGACTACGTCTCGGGCCCGCGCGTCATCAACGACGGCACCAAGGCCGAGATGAAGAAGATCCTCGGCGAGATCCAGGACGGCTCCTTCGCCACCAACTGGATGGCCGAGTACAAGGCGGGCCTGCCGAAGTACAACGAGTACAAGAAGCAGGACGCCGAGGGCTCGCTCGCCAAGACCGGCGAGAAGCTGCGCGGCCTCATGAGCTGGGTCGACGAGGAGGCCTGAGCCTCCACCCCGTAAGGGCGCCGGGACAGGCGTCCGTAACGGGACACTCCGCGCAAGAGGGGCCGGGTGCACTGATGTGCACCCGGCCCCGCACGAGAGTGACCGATTTCTGAGGGCCCCTCTTCCTGAGGGCTGTCGCTATATACACTGCACAGCGCAAGCAATGCAGCGCGTCACAGGCTCACAGCGTCGTGCGTCTGCCCCCTGCGCGCGCCCCACGGGGAGAGTGCCCTCTGCCCCGCATCGGGGGTGTGCGGGGATGATGACCCTCCACCGTTCTCACGGCCGTACGGGACTCGGCCGTCGAGCTCCGCCGCTCTGTCGCGGCGGAGGTGATCCGTCAGGACTGGAGACCACGTGAGCAAGCCCGTAGTACTGATCGCCGAAGAGCTCTCGCCCGCCACCGTGGACGCACTCGGCCCGGACTTCGAGATCCGCCAATGCAACGGCGCGGACCGCGGCGAACTGCTGTCCGCGATCGCCGAGGTCGACGCGATCCTGGTCCGCTCCGCCACCAAGGTGGACGCCGAGGCCATCGGAGCCGCCGGAAAGCTCAAGGTCATCGCCCGCGCGGGCGTCGGCCTCGACAACGTCGACGTTCCCGCCGCCACCAAGGCCGGTGTGATGGTGGTCAACGCCCCGACCTCCAACATCGTCACCGCCGCCGAGCTCGCCTGCGGCCTCATCGTCGCCACCGCGCGGAACATCCCGCAGGCCAACGCGGCGCTGAAGAACGGCGAGTGGAAGCGCAGCAAGTACACCGGCGTCGAGCTGAGCGAGAAGACCCTCGGCGTCGTGGGCCTGGGCCGCATCGGCGTGCTCGTCGCCCAGCGGATGTCCGCCTTCGGCATGAAGGTCGCGGCGTACGACCCCTTCGTGCAGCCGGCACGCGCCGCGCAGATGGGGGTGAAGCTGCTCTCCCTCGACGAGCTGCTCGAGGTCTCCGACTTCATCACCGTGCACCTCCCCAAGACCCCGGAGACGCTCGGCCTGATCGGCGACGAGGCGCTGCACAAGGTCAAGCCCAACGTGCGGGTCATCAACGCCGCGCGCGGCGGCATCGTCGACGAGGCCGCCCTGGCCTCGGCCCTCAAGGAGGGCCGCGTCGCGGGCGCCGGTCTCGACGTGTACGCGAGCGAGCCCTGCACCGACTCCCCGCTCTTCGAGTTCGACCAGGTCGTGTGCACCCCGCACCTGGGCGCCTCCACCGGTGAGGCGCAGGAGAAGGCGGGCATCTCGGTCGCCAAGTCGGTGCGCCTGGCGCTCGCCGGCGAGCTGGTCCCGGACGCCGTGAACGTCCAGGGCGGCGTCATCGCCGAGGACGTGCGCCCCGCGCTGCCGCTCGCCGAGAAACTGGGCCGCATCTTCACCGCGCTCGCGGGCGAGGTCGCGGTGCGGCTCGACGTCGAGGTGTACGGCGAGATCACCCAGCACGACGTGAAGGTGCTCGAACTCTCCGCGCTGAAGGGCGTGTTCGAGGACGTCGTGGACGACACCGTCTCGTATGTGAACGCCCCGCTGTTCGCGCAGGAGCGCGGCGTCGAGGTCCGCCTCACCACCTCCAGCGAGTCCATCGAGCACCGCAACATGGTCACCGTGCGCGGCACCCTCTCCAACGGCGAGGAGATCTCGGTGTCCGGCACCCTGGCGGGCCCGAAGAACCACCAGAAGGTCGTCGGCGTCGGCGACCACGACGTGGACCTCCAGCTCACCGACCACATGGCCTTCCTGCGCTACGGCGACCGCCCCGGCGTGGTCGGCACCGTCGGCCGCATCCTCGGCGAGGCGGGCATCAACATCGCGGGCATGCAGGTCTCCCGCGCGACGGTGGGCGGCGAGGCCCTGGTGGCCCTCACCGTCGACGACACCATCCCCGCCCCGACCCTCACCGAGATCAAGGGCGAGATCGGCGCGACCTCGGCGAAGAGCGTCAACCTGACGGACTGACCCGCGGGTCGCCCCAAGGAACGGACGGGCCCGGCTGCCGCGGCGGCCGGGCCCGCCGTCGTCCGCGACTCCGCCGTCGTACGGGACCGGGCCCGGCGTGTGCGGCGTACGCCGGTGTGCCGGCGCAGGGCGGCGCCCCGGTCAGGCGCGGCGGCGGGCCCTTGCCGCGATCCGCGGTGCGAGCAGCGTCTCGGGGCGGCGGTTGAGCGACAGCACGGCGAAGAACGCCTCGGCCACCACCGGGTCGGTGTTGGCCGCGGTCAGCACCCGTGCCATGTAGTCCTGCTGCACCCTGGCGAGCCGGCCGGGGCGCGGCCCGTCCGTCTCCGGATAGCGGGAGTCCTCCCCGGTGGCGATCGCCCAGGCGGCGCGCGGGCACTTCGCCAGGGCCCGCTGCGTCTTCCGCGCCCGTGCGGCGATCTCCGCGGGCGAGCGCGCCGCGATCCGGCGGGAGAGCACCTGGACCTGCAGCGCGGCGACCGTCATGCCGTGCCCGTACACGGGGTTGAAGCGGCACAGCGCGTCCCCGGTCACCAGCAGCCCGCGCGGCCAGCGCTTCGCGCGCTCGAAGTGGGTCCATTCGTTCGCCGTCGCCCGGTAGGAGACCGCGTCCGACAGCGGCTCGGCACCGCTGATCGCCTCGGCCAGCTCCTCGGAGCGCAGCGAGGAGGCGAACGCGAGCCACTCCTTCTCCTCGGTCGGCGGCCTGTGCTCGCCCTGTCCGATGAGCGTGACCAGCCACCGCCCGCCGTCGATGGGGACGATCACGCCGCCGCGCGGCAGCTCCGGATTGCCCTGCACGTACATCGCCTTCCACGGACCCGTGTCCGCCGGCGGCCTGTAGTAGCGCGAGGAGTAGCCGAGGTGCGCGTCGAACCGCTCGGTCAGCGGCGCGGGACAGCCGAGCTGCCGCACCCACTCCGTGACCCGGGAGCTGCGCCCGCCGGCGACCGCCACCAGCCCCGCACGCAGCGTGGACTCCCGCCCTTCCCTGCCGCGTTCGCGCAGCCGTACGCCGCCGACCGCGCCCGTGTCCCCTGCCGGGTCGAGGCCGATCACCTCGTGGCGGGGCAGGAAGGTGACGGCTGACCGGCTCGCGATCCTGCGGCGCAGCGTGGACTCCAGCACCTCGCGCGAGACGGACAGATAGTGCGAGCCCCGTACGCCGTCGAACCACGCGGCGGGGGAGAGCCAGCGCATCTCCTGCGGGGCGCCGACCATGACGGCCCCGGCCTCCTTGAGCTCGGTGACGATGCCCGGCAGCAGCTCCTCCAGTGCCCGGACGCCGCGCGACCACATCACGTGCACGTGCCTCGACTGCGGTACTCCCGCGCGGAACCCGGGCGCGCCGTCGGGCAGTTCGTCCCGCTCGACCACCGTCACGCGTGTGAAGCGCCGGGCCAGCGCGTGCGCCGCGAGCAGACCGGAGATCCCGGCACCCACCACCACCGCCTCGTCCGCCGCCGCAGTGCCCCTGGCCTCGGTCGTCAACGTGAACCCCTCCTCCGGTGACTGCGCTCCGTATCATCGCGCACACCAGCGGTGAGGGGCAGGGGGCAACCAAGCCGTTCCCGGCGCGGCGCGCGCCCGGGGCGCGCCGGGCTCCGCCGGGGCTCACCGCGCGGTCCTCGCCGGTTCGCCGCGGTGTCGCCGCGGTCTCGCCGCGGAGCAGTCTCGGCAGTCGCCCTACAGCCGGGCCGACTTGAGCGCCATGTGCAGGAGCAGCCTGTGCTCGCCGTCGTCCAGGTCGAGTCCGGTGAGCTTCTCCACGCGGGCCAGCCGGTAGTAGAGGGTCTGCCGGTGCACGCCGAGCGCCGCCGCCGTACGCCCCGCCTGGCCCGCGCAGTCGAGGAACACCTCGGCCGTGCGCGCCATTTCGCGGTGCGCCGGACGCAGCAGCGTGTGCACCGCGGGGTCCTGTTCCGCACTGCCCCCGTGCTCGGCGCGCAGTGCGGACAGCAGGCGGTACGGGCCGATGGAGGTCCACTCGGCGACCGGCCCGAGCCGGGGCTCGGCGCGCGCCGCCGCTGCCGCCGCTGTCGCCTCCCGCCAGGCGGCCGCCAGTTCGCCGAGCCCGTTGCGCGGCGCGCTCACCCCCGCCCCCGCGCGGCCGTCCTCAGGGCCTCCCGAGGGGGAACGCCCCTGTGACTGGGGCGACTTGAGCAGCCGCTCGGCCGCCGTACACGCGGGGCCGAGACCGTCGGCCGAGCGCAGCCGCACCAGCGCCGCATAGCCGTCGGTCCCGCCGCGCGCCTCAGCGACGGCGCTGCCGGCGGCGACATTGGGGACGCCGGCGACGCCCGAGTGCTCCTCGCCCTCCGCCGGGGTCCAGGGCAGCACGGCCACCAGGGCCACGGGTCCGGTGCCCGAGGGGCCCAGGGCGCCGCGGAGTTCGGCCATCGCGGTCTCGCGCTCGCGTGCCGGGCCGGTCAGCGCCTCGCGCAGGAGCTCGCCGCGGCGCGCACCGGCGCGTGCCTCTCCCGCGAGCAGCGAGCCGATCCGGGCGGCCGTCGTCATCGCCGCGTCCAAGCGCGGGTCGGTGAGCTCCAGTTCGCCGTCGTCGAGCAGCCAGATGTAGCCGTACACGGTCCCGCCGTGCCGCACCGGGAGGCACAGCCGCCCGTGCAGTCCCGCCGCCGGGTCGGGCGGGATGCGTACGGGGGCCGTGGCGCGCGCGATGCCGAAGCTCTCGAAGAAGGCCCGCACTTCGGCCGTCGACCTGCGCTGGAGGATGGTGCGGGTGCGCACCGAGTCGAGGCTGAGCGAGGGGTCGCCGCCGCCCTCGTCCGCGCCCTCGTGGGCGCCGAAGGCGATCAGCCCGAAGTCCCTGCCCTCCAGCGTGGCCGCCTTCCCGAGCAGCGTGCTGACCTCGTCGATCAGCGCCTGGTAGTCCTCGCGCATGGCGCTCGTGCCGCCTCCTGTCCGTCCCGGCCCGTCCCGGCATGTGCCGAGGTGCCCCGCCTGTTCGGGTACGAGGCTTCCGCGGCTGTTTCCAGGGCGGCACCCTCAGGTACATCCTCGGTATCAGTGGACCATTCTCATACAGCTGTCTGAGATACGGGCCACGGATGCGTGACACCTGTCGATGGTGGCGGGGACGGCGCGATCCTTAACTTCTGGGTGGCTTCTCTGCCATGACAAGAACATCCGAGGAGGTGCCCGTGCTGGGTCCCGTGCTTCTCGCCGCCGCGCGCAGCGACAGCATCCGCCGCGCCGTGTCGGCCGCGCCGGTTACCCGCCCCGTCGTGAACCGGTTCGTGGCGGGCGAAGAGCTCGACCCGTGCCTCGACGCGGTCCGCTCGCTGACCGGCCGCGGTCTCGAGGTCACCCTCGACCATCTGGGCGAGGACATCACCGACCGGGCCGAGGCCCTCCGCAACAGGGACGCCTACCTGGCCCTGGCCGAGGCGCTGTCCGGCGAGCACCTGGGTCCGCGCGCCGAGATGTCCGTGAAGCTCTCCGCCTTCGGGCAGGCGCTGCACGGCGGCGAGGACCTGGCGTACGAGAACGTGCTGCCGGTCGTCGAGGCCGCGGCCGCCGCGGGGACCACGGTCACCCTGGACGCCGAGGACCACACCACCATCGACTCCACGCTGGCGATCCTCGGGAAGCTCCGGGAGCGCTTCCCGCAGACCGGCGCCGTGCTGCAGTCCTACCTCTTCCGTACGGAGGAGGACTGCCGCAGGCTCGCCGGCGAGGGCTCGCGGGTGCGGCTGGTGAAGGGCGCGTACAAGGAGCCGGCCGAGGTCGCGTTCCAGGACAAGCGCGAGGTGGACCTCGCCTATGTGCGCTGCCTCAAGGTCCTGATGGCCGGCGAGGGGTACCCGATGGTCGGCTCGCACGACCCGCGCATGGTCGCCATCGCGCAGGAGCTGGCGCACCGCGCCGGCCGCAAGCCCGACCAGTACGAGTTCCAGATGCTGTACGGGATCCGCGAGGCGGAGCAGGACCGGCTGGTGGCCGAGGGACACCGGATGCGGACCTATGTCCCGTATGGCACGGACTGGTACGGCTACTTCATGCGCCGTCTCGCCGAGCGCCCGGCCAACCTGGCGTTCTTCCTGCGCTCGCTGGCCACCAAGGGCTGACCCGCCAGGCCGCGCGCACCGCAGGCCCCGCACGACCCCGTACGAACCCCCGTAAGACCTCCGCACCCGAACCCGAAGGAGCACGGCAGCCATGGACGCTGTGACCCAGGTCCCCGCCCCGTACAACGAGCCGGTGCACACCTACGCGCCCGGCAGCCCCGAGCGCGCCCGTCTGGAGCAGCAGCTCAAGGAGCTCTCGGAGAACCCGATCGAGCTGCCGATGACCATCGGCGGCGAGAAGCGCATGGGCGGCGGCGCGCGTGTCGACGTCGTACAGCCGCACAACCACAAGGCCGTCATCGGCACCTACGGCACCGCGACCAAGCAGGACGCGCAGGACGCGATCGACGCGGCCCTCGCGGCGGCCCCGGCCTGGCGCGCGATGTCCTTCGACGACCGCGCGGCGATCATCCTCAAGGCCGCCGAGCTGCTGTCGGGCCCGTGGCGCGAGCGGATCGCCGCCTCCACGATGCTGGGCCAGTCCAAGACCGCGCAGCAGGCCGAGATCGACGCGCCCTGCGAGCTCATCGACTTCTGGCGCTTCAACGTGCACTTCGGCCGCCAGATCCTGGAGGAGCAGCCGCCCATCCAGCCCAAGGGCGTCTGGAACCGGATGGACCACCGTCCGCTGGAGGGCTTCGTCTACGCGATCACGCCCTTCAACTTCACCGCGATCGCGGGCAACCTGCCGACCGCCCCGGCCCTGATGGGTAACGTGGTCGTCTGGAAGCCGTCCCCCACGCAGACCCACTCGGCGATCCTGCTGATGGAGCTGCTGGAGGAGGCCGGGATGCCCAAGGGCGTCATCAACCTGGTCACCGGCGACGGCAAGGACGTCTCCGAGGTCGCGCTGCCGCACCCGGACCTGGCCGGCGTGCACTTCACCGGCTCGACCAAGACGTTCCAGTACCTGTGGCGGACCGTCGGCGAGAACATCGAGGGCTACAAGTCCTACCCGCGCATCGTCGGCGAGACCGGCGGCAAGGACTTCATCGTCGCCCACCCGACCGCCGACCCGGCCGTCCTGAAGACCGCGATCACCCGCGGCGCCTTCGAGTTCCAGGGCCAGAAGTGCTCGGCCGCATCCCGCGCCTACATCCCGCGCTCCATCTGGGACAGCGGCTTCAAGGAGGAGCTGGCCGCCGAGGTCGACGGGCTGTCCATGGGCGACCCGACCGACCTGTCGCACTTCATGTCGGCCGTCATCGACGACCGCGCCTTCGCCAAGAACAAGGCCGCGATCGACCGCGCGAAGGCCGCCGGCAACTGCGAGATCGTCGCGGGCGGCACCTACGACGACAGCGTCGGCTACTTCGTGCGCCCGACCGTGCTGACCTGCTCGGACCCGGAGGACGAGGTGTTCCACACCGAGTACTTCGGCCCGATCATCGCGGTGCACGTCTACGAGGACGGCGACTTCGACGCGGTCGTGGACCAGATGGAGTCCGTCTCCTCCTACGCCCTGACCGGCGCCATCCTGGCCAAGGACCGGGCCGTCGTCGACAAGGTCTCGGAGAAGCTGCGCTTCGCCGCCGGCAACTTCTACGTCAACGACAAGCCCACCGGCTCCATCGTCGGCCAGCAGCCCTTCGGCGGCGCGCGTGCCTCCGGCACGAACGACAAGGCGGGCTCGAAGTTCAACCTGCTGCGCTGGTCCTCCCCGCGCGCCATCAAGGAGACCGCGGTGGCCCCGACGGACTACCCGTACCCGCACATGGGCTGAGCCCACTCCGTGCGCCACGGGCCCGGCCTCCCCACGGGGGCCGGGCCCGTCCCGTCACCACCCGTCGACGTGCATGACCTCCCGCGCCGGCACCCGGCTCACCGGCCCGAACCTCCCCTTCGGCCACCCCACCGGAATGACCGCGAAGGTGTTGAACTCCCGCGGAATCCCCAGCGCCTGCTTCCACTCCCGCTCCAGCATCAGGTGCCAGACGGTCATCGTCGCCCCGAGCCCCAGCCCGCGCGCCGCGAGCAGCAGGTTCTGCACCCCGGGGTAGATGCTGGAGGACTCCGCGATCGACCCGAACACGTTGCTCCGCATCAGCCGCAGCAGCGCCCCCGCGCCCAGCGCGTCCTTCATCGCGCGCAGCCCCTCCAGGCTCCCCTTCGGCTGCTGGTAGCGGTAGCAGGGGATGACCAGGGCCGGAGTGTCCTCGAAGTGGTCACGCTGGTACTCGATCGCGGCCACCATCCGCCGGTAGGCGTCCGGGTCCATGGTCGGCGGCGTGGCCTTGCCCGCCGAGCCCAGATAGGCGTTCACACACCGCCTCCACAGCGGCGCCAGCCGCGCCATCACCTCCCGGTCCTTCACCACCACGTACCGGTACTGCTGGAGGTTGGACCCGCTCGGCGCCCACACCGCCGCCTGCACCAGCCGCTCCAGCAGCTCGTCGGGTACGGGGTCCGGCTTGAGCCGCCGCATGGCCCGCATCGTCGACATGGTCTCGAACAGGCCGGGCTGTTCCGGGGTTTGGGCCGCGGGCCCTTGTTGATCATCAGTCATGGCGGCGCAGTCTAGGGACGCCGGGCTCGGCCGTCTGCGGTGCGAGCGGCGATCGCCGCGCGAGTGGCGTTCGTCTCAGATAGTAGGAAGCCCAAGTAATTGGGGAGACATCATGGCCCTCGGCTTCTACCTTTGTAGGAAGCCGAACGTCTCGCTCCGACCAGCGACCGGCGGATGAGACGGGTGCCCGGAGCAGGTGACCCCTGCCGCACCCAAGTCCCCGCCCCTTCCGGCGCGTTGCACTCCCTTCCGCACGTCCTTCGGTGCGTGCCTGCGTTAAGGAGACCGCCATGACTGCTGCGACCACCAGCCGCGCCCACACCTCAGCTCCCCGCGCCCGCCGCCTCTCCGCCGCCCGTACGGCCCGCGAGAACGACCGCCGCAACGCGGCGGCCGCCCTCCAGCGCGCCCTGGACCGCCGCGACAACGGCGGCGAGACGGGCCACTGAGCCTGTCCGCCCCTTGAGACGGCTCATCTGAGACGGCTCAGCCCCTGAGCCCGCTCAGCTAGCCCGGCGCTCGACCACGCTGCGGCACTGCGGGGGCCGACCCCCGCACCCCCAGCCGCCTCAGCTAGCCCGGCGCTCGACCACGAAGTGATCCACCCGCTCGCCGCTCTCCGCGAGCGCGGTGACCGTGAGCGCCGGTGAGCGGCCCTGCGCGCCGGGGTCGGACCGTACGCCGATGAACGAGAAGCCCGTGTAGCGCACCCGGGACCACTCGACCTCCTCCGGCTTCTCGGCCTTGTCCTCGGTCCAGTGGAAGGTGCGCACGCTGTCGCGGTCCTTCACGTGGCCCTCGTAGCTGTCGGGCACCGGGAAGTCGTAGAGTTTCTTGCCCGCGCCGCCCGCGGTGACGTACACCGTGCCGTCCCGCGCCGGGTCCGTGCTGCCGCCCACCGGCAGCTTCCTGCCGGGCTGCCCGCCGCGTACGGGGTCGGTGCGCTCGTACACGTGGTTGTGGCCGTTGATCACCAGGTCCACCCGGTGCTCCTCGAAGAGCTCGACCCACGCGTCGCGCACCCCGCCGTCCGAGGCGTGCGTGCTGGTGGAGTAGGCGCAGTGGTGGAAGAAGACCACCACGAAGTCGACCTTCCCCGAATCGCGCATCTCCCTGAGCGTCCGCTTCAGCCACCGCGTCTGGGCGCCGTCCGTGTAGCCCTTGTTGGCGGGGATCTCGTACGAGACGTCGTTGGCGTCCAGCGCGATCACGCCGACGTTGCCGTAGACGAAGGAGTACACCCCGGGCGCCTTCTTCGCGTCCGGGCCGTTGTCCGGGAGGGTCCAGCGCGCGGCCTGCCCGCCGTAGCCGTCCGGCGAGTACCAGGCCTCCATGTCGTGGTTGCCGGTCGTCACCATCCACGGCACCCGCGCCGCCACCGACTCGGTCTGCGCGAGGAACTGGTCCCACACCCGCGCGTCGTAGTGGTCGGACTCCTTGCCCTGGCCGTCGTCGTCCGCGTAGCAGATGTCGCCCGCGTGCAGGTGGAACGCCGGGTTCTGGCCCAGGATGAGCTGGTCGTTCGCCAGCGCGTCGTAGCTGACGCCCTGGTCGCCGAAGGCCGTGAAGACGAAGGCGCCATCCGCCGCGGCCGGCGCCGTGGTGAACGAGCCGATGGTGGAGAGCCGCTCGGCCGAGGCGGGGTCGAAGCCCTCGTGGCCCACGCCGTAGTAGTACGTGGTGCCGGGCCGCAGCCCGTCCAGCGCGGCGTGCAGGTAGAACTGCTCGACCTCCGGGAGCTTCTTCGACAGCGAGGGCGTCCTGAGCTCCCGCACCTCGGCCTCGATCTTCTGGCTCAGCTCCCAGGGCCGCAGCCCGACCCGTACGTACGGCTTGCGCACCGCGAAGGGGACCTGCCAGGAGATCCGCATCTGGGTCTTCGGGTCGGCGCCGAAGGCCAGGTGGCGGCCGAAGGGCGCGACCAGCGCGCCGTCCACCTCGCGCGTGGGGGAGGCGGCCGGCGCGGGTCCTGGCCCTGACTCCGGGGCGCCCATCGCCGCGTCGCCCGCCGCCACCAGGCCGGCGCCGCCCAGCGCGCCCGCGCCGACGATGCTCCCGGTGCGCAGCACCCCGCGCCGCGAGACCTTGTTGCGGGTCAACTTCTCGCGCAGGTACGCGTGTTGTTCGGCCATGGTCATCCGCTCGGCGAGCCGGGCGGGAATCCCCATGTTCGGTAGATCGCGCGCAGTCGTCATGACCTGCAAGGTCGCAGCGGGCGGCGACGACGGGAAGTATCTGCGTCATACACGCGGTGAACTGCACCCGTCTGCCGGTCCGTTCGCCCACACGCCCACCGGTCCGGGCGTCCGCAATATGGACGGGGTTGTGTCATGGCCTGGGACGAGGAGTAGTGTCCACGGCATGTCTCGCAGCATCAGCCTCGCAGTGATCCCCGGTGACGGAATCGGCCCGGAAGTCGTGTCCCAGGGACTCAAGGTCCTGTCCGCGGTGCTGCCGCAGGACGTGAAGCTGGAGACCACGCACTACGACCTCGGCGCGAAGCGCTGGCACGCGACGGGGGAGACCCTCACCGACGCCGAGCTGGAGCAGCTCAAGGAGCACAACGCGATCCTGCTGGGCGCCATCGGCGACCCGGGCGTGCCCTCCGGGGTGCTGGAGCGCGGCCTGCTGCTGAAGCTCCGCTTCGCCTTCGACCACTTCGTGAACCTGCGCCCCTCCAAGCTGTTCCCCAACACGGAGACGCCGCTGGAGGGCCGCCCGGACATCGACTTCGTGGTCGTCCGCGAGGGCACCGAGGGCCCGTACGTGGGCAACGGCGGCTCGATCCGCACCGGTACCCCGCACGAGGTCGCCAACGAGGTCAGCGTGAACACCGCGTACGGCGTCGAGCGGGTCGTCCGTGACGCCTTCGAGCGCGCGAACAACCGGCCCCGCAAGAAGCTGACCCTCGTCCACAAGAACAACGTGCTGGTGCACGCCGGCCACCTGTGGAAGAACCTCTTCGACAAGGTCGGCGCGGAGTACCCCGAGGTCACCACCGACTACCTGCACGTGGACGCGGCGACCATCTTCATGGTCACCGACCCGGAGCGGTTCGACGTGATCGTCACCGACAACCTCTTCGGCGACATCCTCACCGACCTCGCCGCCGCCGTCACCGGCGGCATCGGCCTGGCCGCGTCGGGGAACATCAACCCGACCCGCGAGTTCCCGTCCATGTTCGAGCCGGTGCACGGCTCGGCCCCGGACATCGCGGGCAGCGGCAAGGCCGACCCCACCGCGACGGTGCTCTCCACCGCGCTCCTGCTGCGGCACCTCGGGTACGAGGCCGAGGCGGGCCGCATCGAGGAGGCCGTCTCGGCGGACCTCGCCGAGCGTGCGGGCACGACCCGCAGCACCGACGAGATCGGCGACGCCATCGCCGTACGAGTATCCGGCTAGGCCCGGACACTCGCTGATCCCTCAGCGGCCGGGCCCCGTGCCCGGCCGCTGTGCTGTGCGGCGGCCGGGTGCGACCATCGAACCCAGGACCGCCCGCCCCGGCGCAGCCTCCCGCGCGCGATAATCGAACGTGGGACCGCGATATGAGGCAACGCTCGGACGTCCACGTACTGCGGGCACGGGAGCGCGGTCCGACATCACACTCAGCGGAGGACGCGCTCACATGACCGGAATCGACTTCGACCTCAAGCCCTCGGCCCAGCCGCTGCCCGCGGCGGAGCGCGAGGCGGTGCTGGCCAGCCCGGGCTTCGGCCGCCACTTCACCGACCACATGGTCACGATCAAGTGGACCGAGGGCCGCGGGTGGCACGACGCGCAGCTCCAGCCGTACGCGCCGCTGCAGATCGACCCGGCCAACATGACGCTGCACTACGCCCAGTCGATCTTCGAGGGGCTCAAGGCGTACCGGCAGCCGGACGGCTCGGTCGCGGTCTTCCGCCCGGACGCCAACGCCCGCCGCTTCCAGAACAGCGCCCGCCGCCTCGCGATGCCCGAGCTGCCCGTCGAGACCTTCATCGAGGCCTGCGACCTGCTGGTCGCGCAGGACAAGGAGTGGGTGCCCGGCGTCGGCGAGGAGTCCCTCTACCTGCGCCCCTTCATGTTCGCGACCGAGGTCGGCCTCGGCGTGAAGCCCGCCAACGAGTACACCTTCATGGTCATCGCGTCCCCCGCCGGCCCGTACTTCTCCGGCGGCATCAAGCCGGTCTCGGTCTGGCTGTCCGAGGAGTACGTGCGCGCCGCGCCGGGCGGCACGGGCGAGGCCAAGTGCGCCGGCAACTACGCCGCCTCCCTCGTCGCGCAGAAGGAGGCCGCCGCGCAGGGCTGCGACCAGGTGGTCTGGCTGGACGCGAACGAGCGCCGCTGGATCGAGGAGATGGGCGGCATGAACCTGTACTTCGTGTACGGGTCGGGCTCCGGGGCCCGCATCGTGACCCCCGAGCTGACCGGCACCCTGCTCCCCGGCATCACCCGCGACTCCCTCCTGCGCATCGCCTCCGACCTGGGCTACGAGACCGCCGAGGCCCGCATCTCCACCGAGGACTGGCGCCAGGGCAACGCCGACGGCACCCTCACCGAGGTCTTCGCCTGCGGCACGGCGGCAGTGATCACCCCGGTCGGCGACGTGAAGTCGGCCCGCGGCGCGTGGAAGGTCGGCGACGGAGAGCCGGGCCCGATCACGATGCAACTCCGCGAGGCGCTGCTGAACGTCCAGACGGGCCGCGCGGAGGACGTCCACGGCTGGATGCACAGGCTGGCCTGAGCGGACAGACTGTTGTACGGGGCGCGGGCATGGGGCCCGCGCCCCGGGTGTGACACCCGCACGCCGTCACCCGGCGTCCTCCGGCGGTCTAGCCTCGGCCCGTGCCCAAGGAACTCGACCCCACGGCGAGCGTGGCCGCGCTGCTCGGCTGCAAGGTGCGCAGGCTCCGCGAGGCGGCGGGACTGACGCAGGGGGAGCTGGGCAGAAAGGCGTACACCTCGCACGCCCGCATCGCCCAGGTCGAACTGGCCACCGTGCCGCCAGGCAAGGACCTGACCCAGCGCCTGGAAGCAGCGCTGGGAGTGACGGATGTGCTGATGGAGCTTTGGCGGCTCATCAGCAGGTCGCCGTACATGGAATGGGCGCAGCGCTTCATGGTGCTGCAGCAAGAGGCCCTTTCGATCCAGGAGTTCGGGCAGGTGATTCCCGGCCTGGTCCAAACCGAGCCTTACGCGCGGCACTTGATGGCCGCCGGCCGGGTGTTCGCCGATGGGGCCTTGGACGAAGTGGTGGCGGCCCGCATGGACCGCCAGGAGGTGCTGTCCCGCGAGCAGCCCCCGTGGTTCTCCGTGATCGTCGACGAATCGGTGCTGTACAAGGTCGTCGGCTCCGCCGAGGTCATGGGGGAACAGCTCGTGCGCCTCTTGGACTTGGGGGAGAGGCCGCGCTGCGAGGTCCAGGTGCTCACGTTCGACTGCACGGAACTGGCCGTGCTGTCCGGAGGGGGGAGCGCATCGCGTACACCGAAGGTATTCACTCCGGGGAGATGTTCGAGGAACCTGACAGAGTGACGCGGTACGCCGTGCTCTACTCGCGACTGCAAGGCAAGGCGTTGTCCCCGCACGCGTCCGCGACGCTGATCCGCAAGGTGTTGAAGGAGGGATACTCGTGAACCGCACTCTGCAGTGGCGCAAATCCAGCTACAGCGCGTCCTCGGACAACAGCTGTGTCGAGGTCGCCGACGGCCTCCCCGGCGTACTCCCCGTCCGGGACAGTAAGCGGTCTGCGGGGCCCGAGGTCGTCTTCGGGGCGGATGCGTGGGGTGCGTTCATCGGCGGAGTCAAGGGCGGGCGATTGCGTACGCGGTGACGCAAAAGCCCCACCTGTCGTGAAGCTCACATCCGCATCGTGAGACGGGCGTCACGGGGTGTGCCCCCCGTGTGGAAGACTCCAGCCGTGCCCTCGTACGCCACCATTATTGGCCGCAGGCGCGCCGGTCCGCAGTGACCGTCTGCCGCAGACCCAGGCGGCGAACGGAAACCGTGTCCCAGACCCGCGCGCAGACCTCTCGCACCCGCGAGGGGTTTTTTCGTTTTCTGGCCCCACCACGGCCGGGGGCGAGGCGGCGCGGGAAGATGGGGGCAAGTGGAGCGATTCCTTCCGGAACCACTGACCCAGGAGAGCCACCAGACATGAGCAGTAGCGACGCCTTCCACGTCTTCGACACCACGCTGCGCGACGGCGCCCAGCGTGAGGGCATCAACCTCTCCGTAGCGGACAAGCTCACCATCGCCCGCCACCTCGACGACTACGGCGTCGGCTACATCGAGGGCGGCTGGCCGGGGGCGAACCCGCGGGACACCGAGTTCTTCGAGCGCGCCCCCAAGGAGATCGACTTCAAGCACGCGCGGCTCGTCGCCTTCGGCTCCACCCGCAGGGCGGGCGTACCGGCGCAGACCGACCCGCAGGTGCGGGCCCTGCTCGACTCCGGCGCCCCCGTCGTGACGCTGGTGGCGAAGTCGCACGACGAGCACGTCGAGAAGGCCCTGCGCACCACGCTGGACGAGAACCTGGCGATGGTGCGGGACACCGTCGCCTTCCTGCGCGAGCAGGGCCGCAGGGTCTTCGTCGACTGCGAGCACTTCTTCGACGGCTACCAGGCGAATCCGGCCTACGCGAAGCGCGTGGTGAGCGCCGCGCACGAGGCGGGCGCCGAGGTCGTGATCCTCTGCGACACCAACGGCGGCATGCTCCCCGCGCAGGTGCAGGCCGTGGTCCGCACCGTGATCGCGGACACCGGTGCGCGGCTCGGCATCCACGCCCAGGACGACACCGGCTGCGCGGTCGCCAACACCCTCGCCGCCGTGGACGCGGGCGCGACCCACGTGCAGTGCACCGCGAACGGGTACGGCGAGCGGGTCGGCAACGCCAACCTCTTCCCCGTGGTGGCCGCGCTGGAGCTGAAGTACGGCAAGAACGTGCTGCCCGAGGGCGCGCTCCGCGAGACCACCCGCATCTCGCACGCCATCGCCGAGGTCGTGAACCTGACGCCGTCCACGCACCAGCCGTACGTCGGCACCTCGGCCTTCGCGCACAAGGCCGGCCTGCACGCGTCCGCGATCAAGGTGGACCCCGACCTCTACCAGCACATCGACCCCGAGCTGGTCGGCAACACCATGCGGATGCTGGTGTCCGACATGGCGGGCCGCGCCACCGTCGAGCTCAAGGGCAAGGAGCTCGGCTACGACCTGGCCGGGGACCGCGAGCTGGTCGGCCGGATCGTCGAGCGGGTCAAGGAGCAGGAGCTCAAGGGCTACACGTACGAGGCCGCCGACGCCTCCTTCGAGCTCCTGCTGCGGGACGAGGTGCAGCGCGGCGCGCGGCGGTTCTTCGAGGTGGAGTCGTGGCGGACCATCGTCGAGCAGCGCCCCGACGGCGAGCAGGCCAACGAGGCCACCGTGAAGATGTGGGCCAAGGGCGAGCGCCTGGTCACGACGGGGGAGGGCAACGGCCCCGTGCACGCGCTGGACCGCGCGCTGCGCGCCGGGCTCGAGCGCATCTACCCCGAGCTCGCCAAGCTCTCCCTCGTGGACTACAAGGTCCGCATCCTGGAGGGCGCCCACGGCACCCAGTCCACGACCCGGGTCCTGGTGTCCATGAGCGACGGCTCGGCCGAGTGGTCCACCGTCGGCGTCGCGGACAACGTCATCGCCGCGTCCTGGCACGCGCTGGACGACGGCTACACGTACGGCCTGCTCCGCGCGGGTGTGAACCCGCCCGAGTAACGCCGGACGACGGCCGCCCCCGGCCGCGTACGACGACGGCCGCCCACGGACCGGCGCCCCGGCCCCGTACGGGAGGAAGTCAGCGGGACATCAGGGTCTCGTCGAAGAACTCCCGTACGTGGCCGTCCACCTCGGCCCTGCCGGTGCCGGGCAGCCCCACCACCAGGTGGGTGCCGAAGCCGTCGAGCAGGGCCCGCACCCGGGTCGCGTACGCGTCGGCGTCCACCGCGCGGAACTCGCCCCGCGTCGCGCCCTCCACCAGCAGCGCCACCAGGTCGCGGTGCCAGGCGAGCTCCAACTCCAGCTGGCGGGCGCGCACTTCGTCGTCGGCGGTGACCGACCTGTTCCACACCTCCAGCCACAGCGCCCAGGCCGGGTCGCGGTGGCCCTCGGGGAGGTAGAGGTCGACGAAGGTGTCCAGGCGTTCCCGCGCCGGCACCCGGCGGGCCAGCGCGGCGCGGCGGTCGGCGCCGAGCTGCTCCTCGCTCCACTGGAGGGTCTGGAGCAGCAGCTCGTCCTTGCTCTTGAAGTAGTAGAGGAGATGGCCGCTGCTCATCCCGACGCGGCGGCCGAGCCCGGCCATCGTCAGCCGCTCCAGGCCGTGTTCCGCGATCGTCTCCATCGCGGTGGCCAGCAGCCGCTCGCGCGGCTGCGCCGACCGGCGCGGTCGCCCTCCCCCGGTGCGTGCCGGCACTGCCTGCTCGCCTCCTCCGTCGTCGCAGGCCAGCAGGATATCCGTAAGGCGGGCACCGACGGGCGCCGGTTACAGCTCGCGCAGCGCCGGCAGCAGCTTCCGCTCCGCCCACTCGAAGAACGGCCGCTGGTGCGCGCCGCCGATCTGCACGAGCGCCACCTCGGTGAAGCCCGCGTCCGCGAACGGGCGGATCTTCTCGACGAATTCGCCCACGTCGTCGCCGCACGGAATGGTCCCGGTCACGTCCTCCTCGCGTACGAAGGAGGTGGCGCCGGCGAAGGCCGGGGGCGCCGGCAGCTCCGACATCACGCGCCAGCCCAGCCCGAACCAGCGGAACTGATCGTGCGCCCTGGCCACCGCCGCGTCCCTGTCGGGGTCGTAGCAGACCGGGATCTGGCCCATCCGCGCGCCGGTGCCGCCGTGCCGCCGGTACGCCTCGACCAGCTCGGACTTGGGCTCGGTGGCGATCAGCACATCGCCCTTCTCGGCGGCCAGCGCGCAGGACCGCTCGCCCGAGGTGGCGATCCCGATGGGCGGCGCCTGCTCCGGCGGGTCCCAGAGCTTGGCCGCCTCGACCTCGTAGTGGTCGCCGTGGTGGGTGACGTAGCCGCCCTTCCACAGCGCGCGGATGATGTCGACGGCCTCGCCGAGCATGTCCTGGCGCACGGCCGAGGTGGGCCAGTCGCCGCCCACCACATGCTCGTTGAGCTTCTCGCCGGAGCCGAGGCCGAGCCGGAACCTGCCCTCGGACAGGAGCTGGAGCGTCGCCGCCTTCTGCGCCACCACCGCCGGGTGGTAGCGGAAGGTCGGGCAGGTCACGTACGTCATCAGCGGGATGCGCTCGGTGGCCTGCGCGGCGGCGCCGAGCACGGACCAGGCGTACGGGGAGTGGCCCTGGCTCTCCAGCCAGGGGAAGTAGTGGTCGGAGGTCACCGAGAAGTCGAAGCCGGCGCGCTCGGCGCCGACGACGTCGTCCACGAGCTGCCGGGGTCCGGCCTGCTCGGTCATCATCGTGTATCCCCAGAGAGTCATATGTCCCGGATTGCCCGTAGACCCGGGCGAATAACACGGGTGTTCCCGTAGGGGCTGGGCCGTCCGGGTGGACCGCACAGTAAATATGATTTCTCGCTCCGTGATGTGGCTAGAGAGTGCTTGGGCACAAACCTCGACTAAGGAGAGTAAATGCGTATTCGCACCACACTCGCCGCCGCCGCTCTGGCCACCACGGCCGTCCTCGGTGGCGCCGCCACCGCCATCGCGAACGAGCCGGGCGGGGGCAGCTTCCACGACGGGAGCGGCATCAACGGCTCGGACATCGTGACCGGTGACACCAGCAACACCGACCAGGGCCCGGCCTTCGGCAGCCCCTCGGGCAACTACCAGGACGGCGGCTTCGACCACGCCGGCTTCGACGGCTGACGCTCCACTACGGAAGCGCAGCGCCGAAGCGCGGAAGCGTAGAAGCGCGGCAGCCCCCCGCACGGCCTTCCGGCCGGTCGGGGGGCTGCTGGCCGTACGGGCCCGGCGCTCAGCCGTCCGTACGCGGCTGCTGCTGCGTGATGCAGTGGATCCCGCCGCCGGCCGCGAAGATCGTGCGGGCGTCGACCAGGGTGACCGTCCGCTCGGGGAACAGGCGCCGGAAGACGCCCGCGTTGTGCTCGTCCATCGGGTCGTCGAAGGCGCAGAGCACGACGCCGCGATTGCACAGGTAGTGGTTGACGTAGGAGTAGTCGACGGGCTCGCCGTCCACCTCGGTCACGGTCGGCGCGGGCAGCTCGACGACCTCCAGGGGGCGGCCCCGCGCGTCGGTGGAGGCGCGCAGGATCTCCACGTTGGTGCGGGAGAGCGCGTGGTCGGGGTGCGCGGGGTCGGGCTGCACATGGGCGACGACCACGCCGGGGCGGGCGAACGCGGCGACCAGGTCCACGTGCCCGCGGGTGCCGAAGGTGCCGTTGTCGGCGGTCAGGCCGCGCGGGAGCCAGATCGCCTTGCTGGTGCCGAGGTGCGCGTGGATCTCCGCCTCGACCTCTGCGCGGGTCCAGCCGGGGTTGCGCTCGGGCCCGAGCTGCACGGTGTCGGTCAGCAGCACCGTGCCCTCTCCGTCGACGTGGATGCCGCCGCCCTCGTTGACCAGGTGCGAGGCGTACGTACGGGCGCCGGCGGCATCGGCGACGTACGCGCCGGCCTTGGCGTCCAGGTCCCAGCGGGCCCACTCCTGGGCGCCCCAGCCGTTGAAGGTCCAGTCGGCGGCGGCGAGGCGGCCGCCCCGGCCGGTGAGGAAGGTCGGGCCGATGTCCCGCATCCACGCGTCGTTCAGCGGCTGCTCCACCACGTCGATGTCCGCGCCCAGCAGCTCGCGGGCCGCGGCGGCCTCGGTGGGCGGGGCGACCACGGTGACCGGTTCGAAGCGGCGTACCGCGCGGGCCACCCTGGCCCAGGCGTGCTGGGCGTCGCGCAGGGACTCGGCGCAGTCGAAGGTGGGGTTGGGCGAAGGCCACGCCATCCAGGTCCGCTCGTGCGGCGCCCACTCGGGCGGCATGCGGAACCCGTCCTGGGCGGGTGTGCTCATGGTGTGCGGCTCCTCGGGAGTCGTGGAGGTGTGCGGACCCCTGCGGGTCGCGGGCTGCGCTGGATTCACAGGCCGTGCTGGCTTCGCGGGCCGTGCTGGATTCAAAGGAAGTACAGGCGGTTCAGGGACACGGAGTCCGCGGGGGAGGAGCGGAGCGGGTCGCCGTCGAGGGTGACCAGGCCGGTGCGCTCGTCCACGTCCACCGCGCCGATGCGGGAGTTGTGCACCAGGTCGGCCGGGCCGATGCCGCGGGTGCCGCGCACCGCCACGCGGCGGCGCCTGGTGGGCATCGAGTCGCCGCCCTGCTCGGCGGCGGCCGCCGCGGTGAAGGCGACCGAGAGCTCGGCCGGAGCCGCGCCGTGTGCGCCGAACTGGGGCCCGTACACCAGCGGCTGGCTCGTGTCGGTCGCCGCGTTCGGGTCGCCGGTGACGCCCCAGGCGGGGAAGCCGGACTTGAGGACGAGCTGCGGCTTGGCGCCGAAGGAGGCCGGGTCCCACAGGACGAGGTCGGCCATCTTGCCGACCTCGATGGAGCCCACCTCGTGCGAGAGGCCGTGCGCGATGGCCGGGTTGAGGGTCAGCTTGGCGATGTAGCGCAGCACCCGCGCGTTGTCGTCGCCGTCACCGTCGCCCTCCACGGGGCCGGTCTCGGCCTTGAGCTTGGCCGCCATCTGGAAGGTGCGGCGCACGGTCTCTCCCGCGCGGCCCATGCCCTGCGCGTCGGACGAGGTGATGCCGATCGCGCCCAGGTCGTGCAGCACGTCCTCGGCGCCCATCGTGCCCTCGCGGATGCGGTCGCGGGCCATCGCGGCGTCGCCCGGCAGGTCCGGCTTGAGGTCGTGGACCGAGACGATCATCCCGTAGTGCTCGGCGACCGCGTCGCGCCCGAAGGGCAGCGTGGGGTTGGTGGAGGAGCCGATGACGTTGGGGACGCCCGCCATCTTGAGGACGTTCGGCACATGACCGCCGCCGCAGCCCTCGATGTGGAAGGCGTGGATGGTGCGCCCGTCCAGCACCGAGAGTGTGTCCTCCACCGCCAGGCACTCGTTCAGCCCGTCGCTGTGCAGCGCGACCTGTACGTCGTGCTCCTCGGCCACCCGCAGCGCCGTGTCCAGGGCGCGGGAGTGCGCGCCCATGTCCTCGTGCACCTTGAAGCCGCATGCCCCTCCCTCGGCCAGGGCCTCCACCAGCGGCGCCGGGTGCGAGGACGAACCGCGGCCCAGGAAGCCGATGTTGACCGGCCACGCGTCGAAGGCGCCGAAGGCGTGGCCCAGCGCCCAGGGCGAGTTGACGCCCACGCCCCAGACCGGGCCGAACTCCTGGCCGATGACCGTCGTCGTCCCGGAGGACAGCGAGGCCTCCATGATCCGGGGAGAGAGCAGGTGCACGTGGGTGTCGATGGCGCCCGCGGTGCAGATCATGCCCTCGCCGGACACGATCGACGTGCCGGTGCCGACGACCACGTCCACGCCGTCCAGGGTGTCCGGGTTCCCCGCGCGGCCGATCGCGTGGATGCGGCCCTCGCGGATGCCGACCGAGGTCTTGCGGATGCCCTGCGCCGCATCGATCACCAGCACGTTGCTGATCACGACGTCGCAGGTCTCGCGCACGGAGGCGGCCTTCAGGTGCAGTCCGTCGCGCGCGGTCTTGCCGAATCCGGCCAGGAACTCCTCGCCCTCGCGCTGCGCGTCCGACTCCACGCGCACGACAAGACCGGTGTCGCCCAGCCGCACCCGGTCGCCGGTGCGCGGGCCGTGCACCTTCGCGTACTCGGCCGCGTCGGCGGGCGCGCTCGTGTCCTTCTCGCGGTGTGCTCCGTGCGGCGTCCTCATGGCTGCGCTCCCTCGACTCCTCCGGTCCCGCCGTGGGGGCCCTGCTCGTCGCGTGCTCCCGTGCCTCCTCGTACGCCGAGATAGCCGCAGGCCGCGGCCCTCCGCAGCGCCTCGTCCCGCGCGCCCGGCGCGTCCAGCGGGCCGTCGACCAGGCCCGCGAAGCCGATCGCGACGCGGTCGCCGCCGATGGGCACCACCCGCACCTCGCGCTCGCCGCCCGGGTCGAAGCGCACCGAGGATCCTGCGGGGATCTCCAGCCGCATGCCGTACGCGGCAGCGCGGTCGAAGTCCAGCCGCGGGTTGGCCTCGAAGAAGTGGAAGTGCGAGGTGACGCTGACCGGCACGGCCGCGGTGTTGCGCACGTGCAGGGCGACCGCGTCCGTACGGGGTCCGGGCCCCGGCCCGGTGCGCGGCAGCACGGCGCCGGGCGCTTCCGCATCCGGTGACGAGGCGATCGGCGACTCCACCACCGCCAGCCGCGAACCGTCCTCGAAGACCGCCTCCACCTGCACCTCCGTGACCACCTCGGCCACACCCGGCAGCACGTCGTCGGGGCCCAGCACGGACCGCGCCGCCGCCACGGCCTCAGCGAGCCGCAGCCCGTCCCTGGCCGCCTCGCAGACCGTGTCGGCGATCAGCGCCGTGGCCTCGGGGACGTTGAGACGCAGCCCGCGCGCCCTCCTGGCCCGGGCCAGCTCGGCCGTGCCGAAGATCAGCAGCCGGTCGCGCTCGGTCGGGGTCAGCCGCATTCCGCTCCACCCGCCTTCCTGTACGTGTCCGCCCCATGCTTTAGAACGCTGCTCAAAGAGTCAAGCACGGTCAAGGAAAGAGCGCGAAGTATTGACCCGCCAGCGCGACTGGTTCACATTGAGCGCTGCTCTAAGAACGTCAGGGCTCGCGACCGGGTACAGGCCCGCGGCCCCAGCACAAGGGAGTGCAGCGCATGCACACAGAGCAACACGGCGTCGACACCATCCCCGAGAAGGAGCGCACCGGCAGGCCCCGCGATGTGGTGACCTTCCTGCTCGGCTCCAACCTCGCGCTCGGCGTGATCATCTTCGGCTGGCTGCCGGTCTCCTTCGGGCTCGGCTTCTGGGCCTCGGCCAGCTCACTGGTGCTCGGCACCCTGATCGGCACCGTGCTGGTCGCGCCGCTCGCGCTGGTCTCGCTGCGCACCGGCACCAACCTCTCCACCAGCAGCGGAGCGCAGTTCGGCGTGCGCGGGCGGCTGCTCGGCTCGGTGATCGGGCTGCTGCTCTCGCTCGGCTACACCGCGCTGACCCTGTGGGTCGGCGGCGACGCCATGGTCGCCTCGGCCGCACGCCTGCTCGGCATGCCGGGCCTGATCCGCTCCGGCACCGGCTACGCGCTCGCGTACGCGGTGCTCGCCGCGGCCACCGCGCTCGGCGCCGTGTACGGATACCGGCTGCTGCTCAAGCTGTCCAAGGTGCTGACGGTCGGCATGAGCGCGCTGCTCCTCGTCGGACTCCTCGCGTACGCGCCGCACTTCACCACCGCCCCGCTGCACGGCACCCCGTACCTGCTCGGAAGCTTCTGGCCGACCTGGCTGCTGTCCGTCGTCGCGGCCGGGCTCAGCGGGCCGATGGCCTTCATCACCCTGCTCGGCGACTACACGCGGTACGTCTCCCCGGTGCGGCACACCTCGCGCCGCGTCCACCTGGCCACGTGCGTGGGCCTGGTCTGCGGGCTCCTGGTGCCGCAGCTCTTCGGCACCTTCACCGCGTACGCCGCGCACGCGAGCACCGACTACGCGGGGCCGCTGGTCGCCGGGGCGCCCTTCTGGTTCCTCGGGCCGCTCTTCCTCGCGGCCTCGGCCGGATCCGTGGGCAACGCGGGGCTGATGCTCTACTCCATGGGCCTCGACCTGGACGCGATCGTGCCGAACACGACGCGGACCAGGGCCACCTGGGCGGTGGGCGGGGTGTCCACGGCGCTGGTCTTCTGCGGCCACTTCATCTGGGACGCGCAGGACGCCATGACCTCCTTCGTGCTGCTGCTCACCGCCGTGGGCACGCCGTGGGCGGTCATCGTGCTGATCGGCCACGCACGCTGCCGCGGCCGGTACGACGCCGACGCGCTCCAGGTGCTGAACCGCCGCTCGCACGGTGGGAGGTACTGGTACCGCGCCGGCTGGAACCCGCGCGCCGCCGGCGCCTGGGCCCTCGGCTCGGCCGTGGGACTGCTGGCCGTGGACACGCCGCTCTACTCAGGGCCGCTGGTGGACACCTTCGGCGGCCTCGACTTCAGCTTCCTGCTCTCCGCCGCCGTGACCGCCGCGCTGTACGTGCTGATCGCCCCGCCGAAGGGGCCGGGGCCGGATACCGTATGGGACGAGAAAGCGGTTGCTGAACCGGTGAGCTGAGCATTGCCGGGGGGGGGGGGGGGGCGGCGCCCCGGCGAGACAACCGGGCACCCACAAGAGGGCCACGCCACATGGAGAGGGGGGCCCCCCGTGCCCCACCGGCCCCGCCCCGCCGTCC
>NZ_JBCFOK010000016.1:0-223069 GCF_039605595.1 Streptomyces odontomachicola | reverse complement strand
GAATGAGAGCTCCGGCTCGGGCCCCGTAAAGGGGGTTCGGGCCGGAGCTTTTTGCGTTTCAGGGACCCGGTACTTCCCTGGGAAGAGCGTGCCGGTAAGGTCAAGGGGCAGCGTAGGCACAGTTACTCACAGGAGGCTCCCGGGTGGAGGTCCAGGAGACGCGGGTCCAGACGGACAAGGTCCTCACCATCCCGAACGTCCTCAGCATGGCGCGGCTCGTAGGTGTGCCGCTCTTCCTGTGGCTCATCCTCTGGCCGGTGTTCGGGGGTCCCAACTGTGACGGCTGGGCCCTCCTGGTGCTGGCGCTCAGCGGAGTGAGCGACTACCTGGACGGGAAGCTCGCGCGGCGGTGGAACCAGATCAGCAGCCTCGGGCGGATCCTCGACCCCGCGGCCGACCGGCTCTACATCCTGTCCACCCTGGTGGGGCTCACCTGGCGGGAGATCCTGCCGCTCTGGATCACGATCGCACTGCTCGCCCGCGAGCTGTTGTTGCTGTGCATGGTGTGGGTACTGGACAGGCACGGCTTTGCTCCGCCACAAGTGAACTTTCTTGGCAAGGCAGCCACTTTCAACTTGATGTACGCGTTTCCGTTGCTTCTTCTCAGTGACGGATCTGGTTGGATCGCCTCGGTCGCTGCTATTTTCGGATGGGCGTTCGCCGGTTGGGGTACGACGCTCTACTGGTGGGCAGGCATCCTCTACGTGGTTCAAGTCCGCCGCCTGATCCGGGCGGACACCGCGTCCGACTGAGCTGCTTTCCAGCCTCGCGCCAGACGGGTGCCCGTACAGCGAGACTCTGGGTCGCCCTTGGACGGGTGAAGTCGGTATGACCGTCGTCTTTGCAAGGAGGACGCTTCCGACATGAAGGCCGTTGTGATGGCCGGCGGCGAAGGCACGCGCCTTCGCCCCATGACTTCGAGCATGCCCAAGCCGCTCCTGCCGGTGGCCAACCGGCCGATTATGGAGCACGTGCTGCGGCTGCTGAAGAGCCACGGGCTCACCGAAACCGTGGTCACCGTTCAATTTCTCGCCTCCCTGGTCAGGAATTACTTCGGGGACGGCGAAGAGCTCGGCATGGAGCTGAGCTATGCCAATGAGGAAAAGCCACTCGGGACCGCCGGCAGCGTCAAGAATGCGGAAGAGGCGCTGAAGGACGACTCGTTCCTCGTGATCTCCGGTGACGCGCTCACCGATTTCGACCTGACCGACCTCATCAACTTCCACAAGGAGCGCGGGGCGCTCGTCACCGTCTGTCTGACGCGTGTGCCCAATCCGCTCGAGTTCGGCATCACCATCGTCGACGAGGACGGGAAGGTCGAGCGCTTCCTGGAGAAGCCGACCTGGGGCCAGGTCTTCTCCGACACGGTGAACACCGGCATTTACGTGATGGAGCCCGAGGTCTTCGATTACGTGGAGCCCGATGTCCCGGTGGACTGGTCCGGCGATGTCTTCCCGCAGCTGATGAAGGAAGGCAAGCCGATCTACGGCTATATCGCCGAGGGCTACTGGGAGGACGTGGGCACCCACGAGAGCTATGTGAAGGCCCAGGCCGACGTCCTGGAGGGCAAGGTCGAGGTCGACATCGACGGCTTCGAGATCTCCCCGGGCGTGTGGGTCGCCGAAGGCGCGGAGGTGCACCCCGACGCCGTACTCCGCGGCCCCCTCTACATCGGCGACTACGCGAAGGTCGAAGCGGACACCGAGATCCGCGAGCACTCCGTCATCGGCTCCAACGTGGTCGTGAAGTCCGGCGCGTTCCTGCACCGCGCCGTCGTGCACGACAACGTGTACGTGGGCCAGCAGACCAATCTCCGCGGCTGTGTCATCGGCAAGAACACCGACGTGATGCGCGCCGCCCGCATCGAGGACGGTGCGGTGATCGGCGACGAGTGCCTGATCGGTGAGGAATCGATCGTGCAGGGCAATGTGCGGGTCTATCCGTTCAAGACCATCGAGGCCGGGGCCTTCGTCAACACCTCGGTCATCTGGGAGTCCCGGGGCCAGGCACACCTCTTCGGCGCGCGCGGCGTGTCCGGCATCCTCAACGTGGAGATCACCCCCGAGCTCGCGGTGCGGCTGGCCGGCGCATACGCCACCACCCTCAAGAAGGGCTCGACCGTCACCACCGCGCGCGACCACTCCCGCGGTGCCCGTGCGCTCAAGCGCGCCATGATCTCCGCGCTCCAGGCCAGCGCCATCGACGTACGCGATCTGGAGAACGTGCCGCTTCCCGTGGCCAGGCAGCAGACGGCCCGGGGCAGCGCGGGCGGGATCATGATCCGTACGACGCCCGGGGTGCCGGACAACGTCGACATCATGTTCTTCGACGAGCGCGGCGCGGACCTCTCGCAGGGCGCGCAGCGGAAGCTGGACCGGGTCTACGCGCGCCAGGAGTACCGGCGTGCCTTCCCCGGGGAGATCGGTGACCTGCGCTTCCCGTCCAGCGTGTACGACTCGTACACGGGGTCGCTGCTGCGGTCCGTCGACACGGACGGTGTCGAGGAGGCCGGGCTGAAGGTGGTCGTCGACGCGGCGGGCGGCAGTGCTGGGCTGGTACTGCCGAGTCTGCTGGGCCGGCTGGGCGTGGACTCGCTGACCATCAACCCGGGGCTCGACGAGAAGCGGCCCACCGAGACCGCGGAGGAGCGGCGCGCCAGCCTCGGGCGGCTGGGGGAGATCGTGGCCTCGGCGCGTGCGGCGTTCGGCATCCGCTTCGATCCGGTCGGTGAGCGGCTCTCGCTGGTGGACGAGCGCGGGCGGATCATCGAGGACCAGCGGGCGCTGCTGGTGATGCTGGACCTGATCGCGGCGGAGCGGCGCAGCGGGAAGGTCGCGCTGCCGGTGACCACGACGCGCATCGCCGAGCAGGTCGCGGCGTACCACGGCACCCAGGTGGAGTGGACGACGACCTCGCCGGACGATCTGACACGGGTCGGCAGGGACGATGCGACGGTCTTCGGCGGGGACGGCCGGGGCGGCTTCATCGTGCCGGAGTTCAGCTCGGTGTTCGACGGTACGGCGGCGTTCGTGCGGCTCGTCGGGCTCGTGGCGCGTACGCAGCTCACGCTGAGCCAGATCGACGCGCGGATCCCGCGGGCCCACGTACAGCGTCGTGATCTGGCAACTCCCTGGGCCGTCAAGGGACTTGTGATGCGCAGCGTCGTGGAGGCGGCGGGCGAGCGGAACGTCGACACCACCGACGGCGTGCGGGTCGTGGAGTCGGACGGCCGGTGGGTGATGGTGCTGCCCGACCCGGCCGAGGCGGTCACGCACCTGTGGGCGGAGGGCCCCGACGACGCCTCCGCGCAGGCACTGTTGGACGAGTGGACCGCCGTGGTGGACGGGGCGGGCCGCTGAGTCGTCCGCTTCTGCACCGTGTGCCCCACACGTGTGGGTGACTTCAAGTGCCGGTGTGTGCGGCAGCGGTGGGCCCGTTCGGCGGGCGCCGCGACGACGTGCGACGATGTGCGTCATGTCGCAGCAGCACCCCGTTCGGAGTACCGCATCGCGGCCTGCGCGGCCCGACGCCTCCATGTCGCTGCTGACCAATGCGATGGAGCACAGCCTGGACGACGGGTACGCGCAGGCCGCGGCCCGTGAGGGCCGGTCCGGGCTTCCGCGTACCCTGCGCGCGAAGCTGGGACTGGCCGGCGGCCTCGTACTGGCGGCCCTGGTGGTCACCGTCGGCGCGGCGCAGGCGCGCATCTCCGCGCCGACGGTCGCCAAGGAGCGCGAGGAGCTCGTCCAGCGCATCGAGGACGGCAACAAGCGCGCCGACCACCTGCAGGGCGAGGTGGACGGGCTGCGCGAGGACGTCGCCGCCAAGCAGCACAAGGCGCTGCAGAAGCACGGCGGTGACAAGGGGCGGCTGACGGCTCTGCTGTCCGGTTCCGACCCGGTCAAGGGCCCCGGCATCAAGCTCGTCGTGAACGACGCCAAGAACACCGAGGCGAGCGACTCGGGGAGCGGCCCGCGCGAGAGCAGCGGCTTCTCCGACACCGGGCGGGTGCGCGACCGCGACATGCAGCGCGTCGTGAACGGCCTGTGGGAGTCGGGCGCCGAGGCCGTCGCCATCAACGGACAGCGCCTGACCAGCCTTTCGGCGATCCGCGCCGCGGGCGACGCCATACTCGTGGACAACAAGCCGCTCGCGCCTCCGTACACGCTGCTGGCCGTGGGTCCTGGCCAGAAGCTGAGCACGGCGTTCCAGAACAGCGCGGACGGCCAGTACCTGCACGTTCTGCAGGAGAACTACGGCGTGCGCACCAGCATCAGCACCCAGGGCGAGGTGCGGCTGCCTGCCGCGCCGAGCCTGTCCGTACGTACAGCACAGCCCGCACAGACAGGAAAGGGCAGCACATCGTGATCGCCGTTCTGGGCCTCATCGTGGGAGTCGTGGCCGGGCTCGTCGTCCGGCCCGTGGTGCCGACGGTGGTCGAGCCCTATCTGCCGATCGCCGTGGTCGCGGCGCTGGACGCGGTCTTCGGAGGGCTGCGGGCCATGCTCGACGGGATCTTCAACGACAAGGTCTTCGTCGTGTCCTTCCTGTCGAACGTCGTGGTCGCGGCGCTGATCGTGTTCCTCGGCGACAAGCTCGGCGTCGGCGCGCAGCTGTCCACCGGCGTGGTGGTGGTGCTGGGCATCCGCATCTTCTCCAACGCGGCCGCGATCCGGCGGCACATCTTCCGGGCGTGACACCGATGACCGAGAGCAACGAGAACGAGCGCGACGACAACGAGCGCGAAGACAACGAGCGCGGCGAGGTCGAGCGCGCCGACGAGGGCCGGCGTGGCGAGACCGAGTGCGCCGGGACCGGCCGTGCTGAGACCGCCCGCGCTGGGACCGAACGCGCTGCGGACGCCCAGGACCGTGATGAGCGTACGGACGCGGCGGCCGAGAGCACCGAGCGTCGCGGTGAGCGCGAGTCCTTCCGTACGGCTTCGTCGTCCCGTTCCGGGGAGCTGCCTCCCGAGGCGCCGCAGGGCAAGGGCGAGAAGCAGCAGGCCGAGCGGGGCACGGGTGACGGATCAGCCTCCGGTACGGAGTCCGCTGAGGGCGTAAAGCCCGCTGCGCGCCCGTATCCGACGGCGGGCAGCAGGCAGGTGCCGAGGGTCCAGGGCGCGTCCGGGGGCCAGCGGCCGGGCGGAGCCGACTCCGCTGATTCCGGGGCCGGTTCCGGCTCTGGTCCCGCTTCCGCTTCTGCGGATTCCGCGTCCGACGGCGCGGGCGACGGCGGTTCTGGCGGCGGTACGGAGGAGGGCCCCGGCTCCGGTGGCGGGGAGGAGCGGCCCAAGGGGCGCGCCGCGCTGCGCCGCGCGCTGTGGCCGCCGAAGGTGACCCGCGCCCAACTGATCGTCGCGCTGCTGCTGTTCGTGCTGGGGCTCGGGCTGGCGATCCAGGTGCGCTCCACCAGCGAGAACAGCGCGCTGCGCGGCGCGCGGCACGAGGACCTGGTGCGGATCCTGGACGAGCTGGACAACCGCACCAAGCGCCTGGAGGACGAGAAGACGAGTCTGGAGCGGCAGCGGACCGAGCTGGAGAACAGCTCGGACCAGGCCGAGGAGGCCCGCAAGCAGACTCGGCAGAAGGAACGTCAACTCGGCGTGCTGGCAGGTACGGTCGGGGCGCAGGGGCCCGGCATCGAGCTGAAGGTCTCCGATCCGGGCGGCGCCGTGGAGGCCGACATGCTGCTGGACACCGTGCAGGAGCTGCGCGCCGCCGGTGCCGAGGCGATCGAGGTCAACAACGTGCGCGTGGTGGCCGACACGTACTTCTCGGACGCCGGCGGGGGCGTGAAGGTCGACGGGCGCGCTGTCCGGCAGCCCTACACCTTCGAGGTCATCGGCAAGCCGCAGGACCTCGAACCCGCCCTCAACATTCCCGGAGGGGTCGTGCAGACTCTGAGGAAGGAGCAGGCCACGGTGGATGTGAGCCGCTCCGACAAGATCACGGTGGACGCCTTGCGGCCGTCGAAGCGGCCTGACTACGCTCGGTCGTCATCGCAGTGAGAAGCGAGGGGGCGACCGGGGGGTCGGCGGGCCCATAGGGCGCAGCGTGGTGGAAACTGTCAACGGGTCGCGGACGTTTACTCAGTGTCCGGTTAGGCCAAGTGAGAGCATCGAGGGTCTGTCCTGCCCCACGGGCGGGTCTGTTTCGTGCGAGGGGAATCGCCCGTGAGTTTTTTTGCGAAGTTGTTCGGCAAGAGCCGTCAGGGCGACGGCGGCGGCGCTGCCAGGCACCGCGCTCCCCGGCACGCCGAGGCGGCGGAGAGCCAGGAAGCCGCGGCGGGTGAGCGCCCGCTGTTCCGCGACGAGGTCGCTGCTCCGGGCGGTGACAATTCGAGTGGTCACGGTGCGGGTTCTGTTGACCCCGGAGCGTCGGGACGCATAGGTTCCGAGGCATCATCAACCTCAAGTACGGGTGGAGGGTTTGCCTTGCCTGTGTGCAACCGGTGCGGCACCCGGGCCGCGGAGGCGAGCCGGTTCTGTTCCAACTGCGGCGCCCCGCTGCGCGGCGGTGCGCCGGCCGAGGGGTCATCGGAGACCACCTCCACCATTTCGATTTCCGGTCTCGAGGCGTACGAGGCCGAGGTCACAGGACAGCAGACGCCGCCGCTGCCCCCCGAGGCGCAGGCCGCCGTGGACGCGCTCCCGGTCGGCTCGGCGCTGCTGGTGGTGCGCCGGGGGCCGAACGCGGGCAGCCGCTTCCTCCTGGACGGCGAGCTGACCACCGCGGGCCGGCACCCGGAGAGCGACATCTTCCTGGACGACGTGACGGTCTCGCGCCGGCATGTGGAGTTCCGCCGCGGCCCCGAGGGCGCGTTCACGGTCTCCGACGTCGGCAGCCTCAACGGCACCTATGTGAATCGTGAGCGCATCGAGGCCGGGGTCCCCCTGGCCAACGGCGACGAGGTGCAGATCGGGAAGTACCGGCTGGTCTTCTTCCCCAGCCCCAGGAGCATCTGACAGCAGCCAGGAAGGGGCGCATGCGGCACTCACCCTCGGGCGGCGCCGGGAGCGGCGCCGCCCCTGCGGACAGCGGGCCGATGAGCATCGGCGCCGTTCTGCACGTGCTCCGCGAGGAGTTTCCCGACGTCACCATCTCCAAGATCCGCTTCTTGGAGACGGAGGGGCTCATCGAGCCGAGCCGCTCCCCCTCGGGCTATCGCAAGTTCAGCACCGAGGACGTGGAGCGGCTCAGCTATGTCCTGCGGATGCAGCGCGACCACTATCTGCCGCTGAAGGTCATCCGCGAGCAGCTCGACGCGCTCTCCCGCGGCGAGCGCCCCCAGGTGCCCTCACCGGCGCAGCCGCAGGACGTGCTGCCGCCCGAGGAGGAGGCGGCCGAGGGGCAGCGGGTCGACCGCGCGGGGCTCCTCGCCGCCGCCGAGGTGAGCGAGGAGGAGCTCGCCGAGTGGGAGGCGTACGGGCTGCTGGCGCCCGACGACCAGGGCACGTACGACATCGGTGAGGCCGACGTCGTGCGGCTGGCCGCCGAGCTCGGCCGCTTCGGTCTGGAGGCGCGTCATCTGCGTGCGGTGAAGGCTGCGGCCGAACGTGAGGCGGATCTCGTCGAGCAGATCGTGGCCCCGCTGCGCCGGCACCGCAATCCGCGTACCCGTGCCGGCGCCGAGGCCACCGCCCGCGAGGTGGCGGGCCTGTCGGCGCGGCTGCACGCGGCGCTGGTCCTTTCCGTGCTGCGGGTACGCGGGAGCTGAGGCCCCCCGCACCGTCCCTGTGCGCGGGGTCATACGCGCAGAACGGGCCGGAACGTCGGATTCCGGCCGCGCCGGGGCGCGGCCCCGACTACCCAAACAGGCGTGGCAGAGCCTAGGGTTGCTGTGTGAACGAGCTCGACGTAGTGGGTGTCCGGGTCGAAATGCCCTCCAACCAACCGATCGTGCTCCTGCGTGAAGTGGGTGGCGACCGGTACCTTCCCATCTGGATCGGCCCCGGGGAGGCGACCGCGATCGCGTTTGCCCAGCAGGGCATGACGCCCGCACGCCCACTGACCCATGACCTGTTCAAGGACGTACTGGAAGCCGTGGGGCAGGAGCTCACCGCTGTCCGGATCACGGATCTGCGGGAAGGCGTGTTCTACGCCGAGCTGGTGTTCGCGAGCGGGGTCGAAGTGAGTGCCCGCCCGTCCGACGCCATAGCCCTCGCCCTGCGCACCGGGACGCCGATCTACGGGAGCGACGGAGTGCTGGACGATGCCGGGATCGCGATCCCGGACGAACAGGAGGACGAGGTGGAGAAGTTCCGCGAGTTCCTCGACCAGATCTCGCCCGAGGACTTCGGGACCAGCAGCCAGTGACGCGTCCGGCGCGGGCCACGGCCCGTCGCCGGGACGGCGGCCCGCGCATCCGGTCCGCCCTTCCCCCGTCGATCGCAGAGGAAACCGCCGCGGCGTGACCGTCACCCGCGGTGCTGAGTGTGGCGATCGTTGACCCACTTGGAGTGACTGCCTACCTTCCAAGTGGGCAAGTTCCGGGGGTGACTCGGGACGTAACGGACGGAGGTCGGCGTGAGTAACACCGGCGGCGACGGCATGGCAGCGGACCGCTCCGCACCGCTCTCCGGGGGCGTCTCCCCGGCCGCCGCACGGCCCGCGCCGTCCGCACCGGCGGAATCCTCCGAAGCGGGGGCCTCCGGGGCCGGGTCCTCCGCGATGGTCGGCTATCGCGGCCCCACGGCCTGCTCGGCCGCCGGCATCACCTACCGGCAGCTGGACTACTGGGCACGTACGGGGCTGGTGGAGCCGAGCATCCGCTCGGCCATCGGCTCCGGGAGCCAGCGGCTCTACAGCTTCCGCGACGTGGTCGTACTCAAGATCGTGAAGCGGCTGCTGGACACCGGGGTCTCGCTGCAGAACATCCGGGCCGCCGTGCAGCACCTGCGCTCCCGCGGGATGTCGGACCTGGCGCAGATGACGCTGATGAGCGACGGGGCCACGGTGTACGAGTGCTCCTCGCCGGACGAGGTCGTGGATCTGCTCCAGGGGGGCCAGGGCGTCTTCGGTATCGCCGTGGGCGTGGTGTGGAAGGACGTCGAGGGCGCGCTCTCGCACCTGCACGCCGAGTCCGTCGACACCGGCGAGACGATCGTGCGCGACCACCCCGAGGACGAGCTGGCGAAGCGGCGCAACCGCGCGGGCTGACCGGGCGGGCTGACTGGCGCCTGCCTGCCGGAACCGCCGGCCGGGACCGCCTGCCGAATCCACCGGCCGAGTCCGCCGACCGGGCCAGGTGACCGGGCCTGACGGGGTGCGCGGGGCCGATTGTCAGTGCCGTGGGGCACCATCGGTTGCGTGAGATCCGCACCGACGATTCTGCATCTGGACATGGATGCGTTCTTCGCCGCCGTAGAGCAGGCGGCGAAGCCGAGTCTGCGCGGAAAGCCCGTGATCGTGGGCGGGTTGGGGCCGCGCGGGGTGGTCTCCACCGCTTCGTATGAGGCGCGGGTGTTCGGCGCGCGGTCCGCTATGCCGATGGCGCAGGCGCGGCGGCTGTGCCCCAACGCGGCGTATCTGACCCCCAGATTCGGGCTCTACCGCGAGGTGAGCGACGCGGTGATGGAGCTGCTGCGCGAGCTGTCCCCGCTGGTCGAACCGCTCAGTCTGGACGAGGCGTTCGTGGATCTGGCGGCCGGCGGCGCGGTCGCCGAGGACGCCTCGCCCGAGGAGGTCGAGGCCGTGGCGGGGCGGCTGCGGCGGGACATACGGGAGACCACCGGGCTCAGCGCCTCGGTGGGGCTGGCGGCCTCCAAGATGCTCGCCAAGATCGGTTCGGAGCAGGCGAAGCCGGACGGCCTGGTGCTCATCTCGCCCGGCTCCGAGCGGGAGTTGCTCGCGCCGATGCCGGTGCGCACGCTGCCCGGGGTGGGCCCGGCTACCGCCGAGACGCTGCGCAGATCGGGGATCACCACGGTCGGGGAGACCGCCGAGGCGGGCGAGGCGGAGCTGCTGCGGCTGCTGGGCAAGGCGCACGGCACCGCGCTGTACGGCATGGCGCTCGGGCTCGACGACCGCCCCGTGGTGGCCGAGCGGGACGCCAAGTCGATCTCGGTGGAGGACACCTTCGACGTGGACCTCACCGACCGTACGCAGGTGCAGGCCGAGGTCGCGCGGCTCGCCGAGCGGTGCGTGAAGCGGCTGCGCGAGGCGGGGCGCTCCGGGCGCACCGTGGTGATCAAGGTGCGGAGCTACGACTTCTCCACCCTGACCCGCTCCGAGACGCTGCGCGGCCCCACGGACGCGCCCGGCGTGGTGCGGGAGGCGGCGGCGCGGCTGATCGACGGCGTGGACACCACGGCGGGGGTGCGGCTGCTGGGGGTCGCGGTGAGCGGTCTCGCGGACTTCACGCAGGAGGACCTGTTCGCGCAGGCGGCGGAGGCGGCCGAGGCAGCCGAGGGTGAGGAGGCCGCGCGAGCCGCACAAGCCGCACAAGCCGCGCAAGCCGCACAGGCAGCGCAGGCTGCCCAGGCCGCGCAGACCACAGAAGGCGCAGCGGGCGCTGAGGAGGCGCGCGAGGCCGGGGGCGACGAAGAGCCGGAGCAGGGCGCGGAGGGCGCTGAGAGCGGCGAGGAGAGCTCAGAGGAGGGCTCGGGGGAGGGCGGTCGGGAGCCGGAGGTGCGGCGGCGGTGGCTGCCGGGCCTGGACGTGCGGCATGCCGAGCACGGTCACGGCTGGGTGCAGGGCAGCGGCGTCGGGCGGGTCACGGTGCGCTTCGAGCGGCCGGGGGATCCGCCGGGGCGGGTGCGGACCTTCGCGGTGGACGATCCGGCGCTGAGGCCCGCCGAGCCGCTGCCCCTGGCGCCCATGGACGCGCGTGGGCAGCCGTCCGCCGACTCGGCCGCGTAAGGGCATCGATTACGGAGGGGGGCGAATGGTGACGTTGTGCGACCAATCGGTGCCGCCGCGGGGTCCGAGGCGGCCCCGGGCGGCTGGAGCGGGCGGAGTGGACGGCGCGGGCGCGGGGCCGCTGCCGGCGGGGTCAGCTCTCGGAGCCTGCTATGCGGCCGAAGTCGCGGTCGGCGGGCGCGGGGGCCGCGGCCGGGAGGTCGAGGCCGTAGTGGCGGTAGAGCTGGAGCTCCTGCTCGGGGGAGAGGTGCCGCCCCACGCCGAAGTCGGGCGCGTCCTTGATCAGCGCCCGCTCGAAGGGGATGCGCAGGGCCTCGTCCACCACCTCGCTGGGCTCCAGCGGCACGAAGGCGTCCCGGCTGAAGAGGCCGGTGCGGACGGCGGCCCACTCAGGGGCTCCCGTGGCGTCGTCGAGATACACCTCGTCCACGGTGCCGATCTTCGTGCCGTGGGTGTCGAACGCCTTGCGGCCGATCAGGCTCCGCGGATCGATGTCGGTCTGCACGGTCCCTCCAAAAAGGTCGCAACAGCACCAAGGAGTTCCCCTGGGGCGGTAGTACAACGAAACGGCAATTTTCGGTCGTTGGCCACTCGAGCGCACAGCCGGTTTCATCGGGTTACCGCGCTGGTAGGCTCAGAAACGGCTGTCGACCCCACGCGGGAGAGTCCTCCGGTGGCACAAGTGCCGGGGGCGCCGAAGGAGCAACTCCTCCCCGGAATCTCTCAGGCTCATGTACCGCGTGGACGAGGCCACTCTGGAAAGCAGGGCGGGCCCGGACGAGCGCCGAAGCCCCTCCTCGCCGACGGTGTAAGCCGGTCCGGGCAACCGGACGGGCCGGTGAATCTCTCAGGTGGAGATGACAGAGGGGGAGGTCGTCCGGGCACCCGTATGTGGTGCCCCTCGTAGGTCGCAGAGACCAGGAGGCCTCCGCAGATGACTGCCAACCGCATCCCCCTCTCCGCTCTGGAGCGGGACACCCCCTTCGAGGCCCGGCACATCGGGCCCGATGCCGGGGCGCAGGCGAAGATGCTCGCCCAGGTCGGCTACGGCTCGCTGGACGAACTCACCGCAGCCGCCGTGCCGGACGTGATCAAGAGCGCGGGCGCGCTGCAGCTTCCCGAGGCCCGCAGCGAGGCCGACGTCCTCGCCGAGCTGCGGGAGCTCGCGGACCGCAACCAGGTGCTCCAGCCCATGATCGGCCTCGGCTACTACGGCACCCACACCCCGCCCGTGGTGCTCCGCAACGTGATGGAGAACCCGGCCTGGTACACCGCCTACACCCCGTACCAGCCGGAGATCTCGCAGGGCCGCCTCGAGGCGCTGCTCAACTTCCAGACCGTGGTGGCCGATCTGACCGGGCTGCCCACCTCCAACTCCTCGCTGCTGGACGAACCGACGGCGGCCGCCGAGGCGATGGCGCTCTCGCGGCGCGTGGGCAAGGTCAAGCAGGGCGTGTTCGTGGTGGACGAGGACTGCCTGCCGCAGACGATCGAGGTGATCCGCACCCGCGCCGAGCCCACCGGCGTGGAGGTCGTGGTCACCCCGCTCGGCGACGGGATCCCCCAGGAGATCGCCGAGCGCGGCGTGTTCGGCGTGCTGCTGCAGTACCCGGGCGCCTCCGGCGCGGTGCGCGACCACCGTGCCGTGATCGAGCAGGCCCACGAGCTCGGCGCGATCGTCACCGTGGCCGCCGACCTGCTCGCGCTCACCCTGATCACCTCGCCCGGCGAGCTGGGCGCGGACATCGCGGTCGGCTCCAGCCAGCGCTTCGGCGTGCCGATGGGCTTCGGCGGGCCGCACGCCGGATACATGGCGGTGCACGACAAGTTCGCGCGCAGCCTCCCGGGCCGCCTCGTCGGCGTGTCCAAGGACGAGGACGGCGCTCCGGCGTACCGGCTCGCGCTCCAGACCCGTGAGCAGCACATCCGCCGCGAGAAGGCCACCAGCAACATCTGCACCGCGCAGGTGCTGCTCGCCGTGATGGCCGGGATGTACGCGGTCTACCACGGCCCCGAGGGCCTGGCCGCGATAGCTCGCCGCACCCACCGTTACGCGGCGGTGCTGGCCGCCGGGCTGCGCGCGGGCGGCGTCGAGGTCGTGCACGGCGACTTCTTCGACACCGTGACCGCGCGGGTGCCGGGACGGGCCGCCGAGGTCGTGGAGCGGGCCCGCGAGGCCGGGGTGAATCTGCGTCACACGGACGCCGACCACGTGGGCATCGCCTGCGACGAGACCACGGGGCGCGACCAACTCAGCGCCGTGTGGTACGCGTTCGGCGTCGAGGGCGACGTGGCGGCGCTGGACGAGGCCACGCGGGACGCGCTGCCCGGCGGGCTGCTGCGCCAGGACGAGTACCTCACCCACCCGGTCTTCCACGAGCACCGCTCGGAGACCGCGCTGCTGCGCTACCTGCGCCGTCTCGCCGACCGCGACTACGCGCTGGACCGCGGCATGATCCCGCTCGGCTCCTGCACCATGAAGCTGAACGGCACCACCGAGATGGAGGCCGTGACCTGGCCCGAGTTCGGCGCGCTGCACCCCTTCGCGCCGGTCGGCCAGGCCGCCGGGTACCGGAAGCTGATCGGCGAGCTGGAGGACAGGCTCGCCGAGATCACCGGGTACGACGCCGTGTCGCTGCAGCCCAACGCCGGGTCCCAGGGCGAGCTCGCCGGGCTGCTCGCGGTGCGCGCGTACCACCGGGCGAACGGCGACGAGCAGCGCACCGTCTGCCTCATCCCCTCCTCCGCGCACGGCACCAACGCGGCCAGCGCGGTCATGGCGGGCATGAAGGTCGTCGTGGTCAAGACCGGTGAGAACGGCGACGTCGACACCGAGGACCTGCACGCCAAGATCGAGAAGCACGGCAATGAGCTGTCCGTGCTCATGGTCACCTACCCCTCGACGCACGGCGTGTTCGAGGAGCACATCAGCGACATCTGCGCCGCGGTGCACGAGGCCGGCGGCCAGGTGTACGTGGACGGTGCGAACCTCAACGCGCTGGTGGGCGTGGCCCGTCCGGGCAAGTTCGGCGCCGACGTCTCGCACCTCAACCTGCACAAGACCTTCTGCATCCCGCACGGCGGCGGCGGTCCCGGCGTGGGCCCGATCGGCGTGCGGTCGCACCTCGCCCCGTACCTCCCGAATCACCCGCTCCAGCCGGAGGCGGGCCCGGAGACGGGGATCGGGCCGATCTCGGGTGCGCCCTGGGGCTCGGCCGGCATCCTGCCGATCTCGTGGGCGTACCTGCGGCTCATGGGCGCCGAGGGGCTGCACCGCGCCACCCAGGTCGCGGTGCTCAGCGCCAACTACATCGCCAAGCGCCTGGAGCCGCACTACCCGGTGCTCTACACCGGGCACAACGGCCTCGTCGCGCACGAGTGCATCATCGACGTGCGGCCGCTGACCAAGCAGACCGGCGTGAGCATCGACGACGTGGCCAAGCGGTTGATCGACTACGGCTTCCACGCGCCGACCATGTCCTTCCCGGTCGCCGGCACGCTGATGATCGAGCCGACCGAGAGCGAGGACCTGGCGGAGATCGACCGCTTCTGCGAGGCGATGATCGCGATCCGCGCCGAGGTCGAGAAGGTCGGCCAGGGCGAGTGGCCCGCCGACGACAACCCGCTGCGCAACGCCCCGCACACCGGGGCCCAGTTGGCGGGCGACTGGCCGCACCCGTACGGCCGCGAGGAGGCCGTCTTCCCCGCCGGCGTGCAGGCGTCCGACAAGTACTGGCCGCCGGTCCGCCGCATCGACGGCGCCTACGGCGACCGCAACCTGGTCTGCTCCTGCCCGCCCATCGAGGAGTACGACGGCTGAGGTTCTGAAACCGGCTGAGTGAAGGGGCGGGTCAGGGGTCTCCCTGGCCCGCCCCTCGGCGTGCGGGGGCGCTCACGGCGGGGTGCTCAGGGAGGGACCGCATGCGACAGGGCCGGTACGGCGTCTCGCCGTCCGGCCCTGGGGTTGCTGTGTGCGGATATGTGGGGCACTTGGCTGCTGGTCGCCGGGGCTGCCGGTGTGCCGCGTCAGGCGGCCTTGGCGACGTGCTGGGTGCCGAGCGGCCTGTGCGGTGCGATGACCCGGCCGTCCGGCAGCAGCTCACCCGTGTCCTCGAACAGCAGAACTCCGTTGCACAGCAGGCTCCAGCCCTGCTCCGGGAAGTGGGCCACCGGATGGGCGGCCTCCCGGTCGGCGGAGTCTGCGGACGGGCACGGTGGCTGGTGCTGGCACATTGTCGGCTTCGTCTTCCGTCGTGTAGTGGTGGATACGCTGCGGCTCTTGAACGTTTTCATCGCCGCCCCCCGTTCTTCGCTCGGTCCCCCAGTGTTCCCCCACGGGCTCCGTTCCGCAGGTATTTCGGCTCAGCGGCCCTCACCGGATTGAGACGCGTCACCCGTGCGGGCGGTTGCCCCAAGGTTGCGGCCCCTTCGGGGGGTTCGGGGCGCGTCGAGGACTAGTCCGTGTGGAGGGCGGACCGTTGAACACAACGGCGCGCCGGGGCGTATGGACATACCCCGGCGCGAGGACGGTGTGTGATGCGGCGCAGGCGGACGATCAGAGCTCGCCGGTCAGGCCGGCGTGTCAGCGCTCCCCGGTCAGGCCGGCGTGTCAGCGCTCCCCGGTCAGGCCGGCGCGCCCAGCTGTGCGGTGGAGGCCGGGACCAGACGGTGCGCCAGCAGCGGAAGCAGGGTCTCCAGGCGGCGCGGCTGGTGCGCGGCGATGCCCGGCGGCGCGGGGGCCAGCGGGATCAGGACGTCGGACGGTGCGGGCACGCCCTCGGCCGGGTCGGCGGTGGGGTCGTGGTGCAGCCACAGCGTGAGCATGTAGAGCTCGGGCAGCGACAGCAGCCGCGGCTGGTACGGCGGGTGGCCGGGGGACAGGGCCTCGGCCTGGTGCAGGGCGCGCTCGGTCGAGGTGACGTACGGGCCCTCGCCGAAGGCGCCGAAGGTCCAGCCGTCGGCGGTCAGCACGGCCTCGGCGGCGCCGACGCAGGCGCGCGCGTGCCCGCCGGCGCCGCCCGGCTCGGCCGGCGCTGCCTCGCCGCCGTGCGGGCGCAGCAGGAACCGCCAGCCGGTGAGACGGGTGCGGGGCGGGCCGTCGGAGCGGCGTACCCGGGTCATCTCGTGGACCGGCAGCGGGAGTTCGGGGTGCAGGGTGCCGTGGGCGGCGCGGACCGCCGCGGGGGTGCGCGCGCCGTGCACTGCCGTGCTGGAACGGAGTGCCGCGAGGACGCTGCGCAGGGCGGGAGCCGGAGCTTGGGGGATGTGCAGCGGCATGGTGGGTCGCCTCTCACTTCACAAGACGCGTGGTGCTCTGCGGGCGCGGACGACGCTGTCGGCGGTGGAGAGCCGCGGAATGCGGTACGGGGGGGCGTCGACGTCGGGGCCTTCGGGGGGCCGGTATCAGCCGGGTCTCAGCCTTCTCCGGGAGTTTATACGACGGCAGTTCACGCGGAGTTTCCACTAGCGCGGAGCGCTGCTCTCCGCAAGGGCGTATCAGGGCCATATCCGGGAGGGCTTTCTCCCGGTCTGTACGGGGTACGGGATGAACTGCCTGCGAAAAGGCGGACGTTGTGGTCGGCGCGAATTCGTCGGTGTTTTTCACGAGACGAGTGTGCGGGACGACTGTGCGGCTGGTCTCCGCCGCCGCCGTATGACTTCGGGAAACCCGCCGGTAATGCGCCGCTGGTACGGGACAGTGGAATGTGCCCGTCCTCAACTGCCGGTACCAGCCTAGCGGGTGAGGTTGCGGGGGCGCGCGGAGACGCGTTGTCGATCACCCGCGCGGGCATCATGGCTGACACGACGCGGCCGTACCGAGGAGGACACCCCGATGGGAGAGAAGGTCGCTGCCGACAGGTTCGACCTGGCCGATCGGCAGCGTTACCGGCACAAGCTCAGGAGGTGCCTGACGGGGCTGGCGAGACTGCTGGAGGAGAAGAGGTTCGACCGGCCGCGCAATCTCATGGGGCTGGAGATCGAGTTGAATCTCGCGGACTCCTCGGGGATGCCCAGGATGCTGAACGCGGAGGTTCTGGAACGCATCGGAAGCGGGGATTTCCAGACCGAACTCGGACAGTTCAATCTGGAGGTCAATATCGTCCCGCACCGGCTCTCCGGGCGGGTGCTCGACCAGCTCGCCGAGGAACTCCGCACCGGCCTGGCATATGCGGACCGGCAGGCGCGCGAACTCGACGCGGGAATCGTCATGATCGGAATTCTGCCGACGCTCACGGCGGAGGACCTGGTGTCGGCGAATCTCACCGAGGCCGACCGCTACGCGCTGCTGAACGATCAGATCATGGCCTCCAGGGGCGAGGAGGTGGTGCTCGACATCGAGGGGGTCGAGCGGCTGCGGCGTACCTCGGCCTCGATAGCCCCCGAGGCGGCGTGCACCTCCGTGCAGCTCCACCTCCAGGTCACCCCGGAGCGGTTCCCCGACGTGTGGAACGCGGCGCAGGCCGTGGCGGGCGTGCAGATCGCGATGGGGGCCAACTCGCCCTTCCTCTTCGGCAGGGAGCTGTGGCGGGAGTCCAGACCGCCGCTGTTCCTGCAGGCCACCGACACCCGCCCGCCGGAGCTGTCGGCGCAGGGCGTGCGGCCGCGCACGTGGTTCGGGGAGCGGTGGATCGGGTCGGCCTACGACCTGTTCGAGGAGAATCTGCGCTACTTCCCCGCGCTGCTGCCCATCTGCGGCGACGAGGATCCGCTGCGGACCCTTGAGGAGGGCGGCGTCCCGGCGCTGACCGAACTCGCCCTGCACAACGGCACGGTGTACCGCTGGAACCGCCCGGTGTACGGGGTGGTCAACGGCGTCCCGCACCTGCGGGTGGAGAACCGGGTGCTGCCCGCCGGGCCCACGGTCACCGACGTGCTGGCCAACACGGCGTTCTACTACGGCCTGGTGCGCGCGCTCGCGGACGACCCGCGGCCGGTGTGGACGCGGATGGCCTTCACGGACGCCTCGGCCAACTTCGACGCGGCCTGCCGGTACGGGATCGACGCCGAGCTGTGGTGGCCGCGGCCGGGCAGGGGCGGAGGCTCAGGACTGGCCAAGGTTCCCGCGGTGCGCCTCGTACAGGAGGAGCTGCTGCCGCTGGCGGCCGCCGGGCTCGACGCGTGGGGGGTCGAGCCGGGTGACCGTGACCGCTGCCTTTCGGTGATCGAGGGGCGCTGCCGGCGGCGTACGAACGGGGCCTCGTGGCAGGCGGCGGCGTACCGCTGGGCGACGGAGGCGGGGCTCGACCGGGAGAAGGCGCTGACCGCGGTGACCCGGCGCTACTGCGAACTGGCACGGGAGGGAGCCCCGGTGCACACGTGGCCCGTGTGCCCCTGAGGGACGGCGGCGGGGTGACCGGATAGCCTGCACGGGCCCGACACAGGACCGCCGTGCTGGAGGCAAGAGTGCAGTCGCAGGCCGGCGACACCGCGTCGTCACCCGAGCCGCCGCAGGGCGAACTCCCGCTGTCCCGGCGGCTGCTGGGCCAGGAGACGCTGATCGTGCTGGCGCTCTCGGTGGGGGCCAGCGCGGTGTCGGCGCTGATCAGCTTCATCGGTTCGGCGACCGCGCCGGGCGGGCTCTCCGACCAGGCGGCCAACCTCAACACCTCGCGCGCGCCCGACCGTCCGTGGCTGGACCTGGCCTGGCAGCTCTTCTCCATCGGCACGGCGCTGGTGCCGGTGGTGCTGGTGGCGCACCTGCTGCTGCGGGAGCGCGCGGGCGGGCTGCGGGCGCTCGGGTTCGACCGGCGGCGTCCCGGCTCCGACCTGCTGCGCGGCGCGGGCGTCGCCGCCGTGATCGGGGGCAGCGGGCTCGGGCTCTACCTGGCGGCGCGGGCCGCGGGGTTCAACCTGACCGTGGTGCCCGAATCGCTGCCCGACGTGTGGTGGAAGTTCCCCGTGCTGGCAGCCTCCGCGATCCAGAACTCCGTGGTGGAGGAGGTGATCGTGCTCGGCTATCTGGTGCGCAGGCTGGACCAGTTGGGCTGGGGGCCGTACGCGGTGCTCGCCGCGAGCTCGCTGCTGCGCGGCTCGTACCACCTCTACCAGGGCATCGGCGGGCTCGCCGGGAACGTCGTGATGGGCGTGATCTTCGTGCTGCTCTACCGGCGCTGGCAGCGCGTGGGACCGCTGGTGGCGGCCCACGCGCTGATCGACATCGTGGCCTTCGCCGGGTACGCGCTGCTCGCCGGGAAGGTCGGCTGGCTGCCGACCGGCTGACCAAGGGCGGGCCCGGGCCCCGTGCTCGCTCGACTTCCCCGCTCAGCGGCCGGACGTGAGGTCCGCGCTCAGAACCCCGCCTTGAGCTCCGCGTCCAGCACCGTGACCGCGTCGCCGGTCAGCAGGGTGCGGTCGCCGCGCAGCGTGGTGCGGACGAAGCCGGTGCGGGCCGAGACCTGGAGCCCGGTCAGTTCGTCGCTGCCCAGCTTCCCGGACCACAGGGGCGCGAGCGCGGTGTGCGCGCTGCCCGTGACCGGGTCCTCGCTGATGCCGACGGCCGGGCCGAAGAGCCGGGACACATAGGCGTACGGGCCCTCCGGGTCGGCGGCGCGCGCCGTCACGAGGACCGCGCGCTGCGGCAGGGCCGCCACGGCGCCCAGGTCGGGCGCGAGATCGCGGACGGTCTTCTCGTCCTCCAGCTCCACCAGCAGATCGCCGAGCGGGCCCGTGTCGTGGACCGCGACCGGCGCGGCGCCGAGGGCCTCGGTGAGCCCGGCCGGTGCCTCGACGGGGGTGAGCGGCGCGGTGGGGAAGTCCAGCGTGATCGCGCCGTTTTCGCTGGTCTGCGCGGTGAGCACGCCGCTGCGGGTGCGGAAGCGCACGGCGCCGGAGGCCAGGCCGTCGCCGTGCAGTACGTGGGCCGTGGCGAGGGTCGCGTGGCCGCACAGGTCGACCTCGACCTGCGGGGTGAACCAGCGCAGGGCCCAGTCCGCGTCGGGATCGCCGGTGAGCGGGTGGGCGTACGCGGTCTCCGAGAGGTTCAGCTCGTTCGCCAGCCGCTGGAGCCTGGCGTCCTCGGGGAAGCCGGGCTCCTCGAAGAGCACGACGGCCGCAGGATTGCCGGCGTAGGGGCGGTCGGTGAAGGCGTCCACGGTACGGATTCTCATGAGCCGGACCGTACGCGGAGTGCGTCGTCGCAGGCCACGGCCAATCCTTGAGAAGTGGCCCGGGTGGCCGGCGGAAGCCTGCCCGGAATCGGGTCGGGGAGGCCCAGTCAAAGAATCATGCTCGGCTTCCTTGCCGAACGAAGTTCGCCGATATATCGTTGAGGCATCGCGACAGATCAAAGACTGGTCTTCGCTGAACTTCACGAAGGAGATGAGCACCATGCGTATGCAAGGACCCCAGGGACAGGAATTCGGCGGCCGCGGCTTCGGGCGCGGTCGCGGCGGACACGGTCACGGCGACTTCGGGCCGGGGCGCCCCGGCGCGGAGCGGATGCGGGGCGGGGGCGGTCCGTTCGGGCCGTTCGGCGGCCCCTTCGGTGGACCCTTCGGAGAGGGGCCCCCGTTCGGCGGCCGGGGCCGCGGGCGCGGCGGGCCGCGCGGCAGGGCACGGCGCGGCGATGTGCGCGCCTCGATCCTGGCGCTGCTCAAGGACCGCCCGATGCACGGTTACGAGATGATCCAGGAGATCGAGGAGCGCAGCGGTGGCGCCTGGAAGCCGAGCCCCGGCTCGGTGTACCCGACCCTCCAGCTCCTCGAGGACGAGGGCCTGATCAGCAACGCGAGCGAGGGCGGCAAGAAGCTCTTCTCGCTGACCGAGGCCGGCACGGCCGAGGCGGAGTCGGGGCCCGAGGCGCCGTGGGAGGAGGCCGGCCGCGGCATCGACTGGGACGCCATGAACGAGGTCCGCAAGGCGGGCAGCGGTCTGGTCGGCGCCTTCCAGCAGGTGTGGTCGACCGGTTCGCCCGAGCAGCGCGAGAAGGCGCTGGCCGTGGTCAACGAGGCGCGCAAGCGGCTGTATCTCATCCTCGCCGAGGACGAGGAGGACGGCTCCAGTATTCGCGACTGAGTTCGCGACTGGCGTCGCGTCGGCCGTTGACCTCGGCTGATGCTCCAACTTGGCCCCCGTGTCCGGTGTATGCGCCGGTGCGGGGGCCCGGTTGTGCGTGTGCGTCGCCTTGGCAGGTGCGTTTGTCGCCCTGCGGGCTCGTCCTCAAACGCCGGACGGGCTTGGTTCCTCAGCCGCCGTGCAGCGGTAGTGCTGTGATGCGGCCCTTTCCGCAGATGGGGCCCAATCCCCAGGGGACCGTGTCGGAGGTGTGCTGGTCGGGTGGGATGACGCGGAGTGCTGTGGGGGTCGGGCAGTCGCCGGTCGGGGGGTCCTCCTGGCCCGGGACCACGGTCCAGTGCAGGCGGCTGGAGGCCGAGTCGCCCGGCGCCAGCGTCACCTGACGCGCGGGTTCCGAGGAGTCGCGCACCGCGTGGGTGGGGAGGGCGCCCCGCTGCCCGGTCAGTTGGAGGCCGGGCCAGCCCTGGGTACGGCAGGGCGCCGACGAGGTGTTGGTGAGGACGAGGTCGGCGTACCTGTTGCCCGCGCCCGGACTGCCCTCGCGCAGCGAGACGTTCACCGCGTCCGTCGTACACCACGGCGTACGGCCCGGGTCGCCGCCACCGCCCGTGGACTCCGGCGGTGAGCTGGGAAGCCGGGGTCCCGCCGACGAAGGCCCAGGTGAGGCGGGGGAGGTGACCCCGTGTGAGGCGGGGCCGGTGGCCGTGCCGCTCCCCGTACCGCTGCCCGTCGCGGGGCCCGGACTCGGGGAACGCGCGGCGTGCGAGGCGCCGGAAGCCCCGGCGGAACCGGGGGTGCCGGGCGTGCCGGCGTCTCCCGACGGAGTGTCAGACGGCGCGCAGGCGGCGGCCGTCAGCGCGGTGCCGAGGGCGAGTGCGGCGAGTGCGGAGCGTGCACGGCTGCGGGCCATGAGGGTCTCCCGGGGGTGCAGTGTGCGGTGCCGACCGCTTGGACTGCCGGTCTTCTTGAGAGGTTCCCGCGCAGCGCCCGTCTAGTCCGGGTCGTCGGCTCCGCGGTCCTCTGCGCCGGAACCTGCTACTCCGGCCCGGCCGTCTGCCGGGTCCGGTGCGTCTGTACGGCCGGAGTCGTCCGCGTGGTCCATGCCACCCGTGCGCTCCGGCCCATCGGCCCTCCCGTCGCCGCGCGCCGTGCGCCAGATTTCGGCGCAGTCGAAGCAGTCGTACGCGCGCGGGAGCAGCGAGTCGTCGTGGCAGTGGAAGGCCGTCCAGAACAGGTCGCCGGGGAGTGCGTCCGGGGGTGCGTACACCCGGTACACGTACTCCTTGCCGTCCACGGCGGGCAGCGCCACCATCCAGCACGCCGGTGTGTGCCGATGACGGTCGGCCATGGGACTCCTCGGCCGTACGGGAACAATTCGGGCGGTGCGCTGAGCGGAGCCGTGCTGCGGATCCTTGCGGACCCTTAGGGGTACGGCGTGTACGTGTGGCGTTGGACACGGCCGTACGCGGGGGCTGTTGCCAGTGTGGGACGTTCAACACCGCGGACCTGGTTGCGGTCTCCTTCGCAGGAAGGAGGGGGTGCGCGGGCATCCACAACCGGCGGCGGAGGCGCATATGCCCCAGCACGTGGATGTCCTGGCCGCGCGTGTGTGATGTGGTGGTCCTGTGCAGAGCCGTACACCGTCTACCCAATTCGCCGGCGCGGAAGCCGAGGACCAGCTCAGCGAGCAGCTCGCAGCCATGGTCAACACCGCGCGCCGCCGTGCCGCGCGCGACGGCGACCGGCAGATCGACACGGCGCATCTGCTGCACAGCCTCCTGGAGTCGGACCGCGAGGTCTGGGATCTGCTCGACGGCGGAGCCGGCGGGGCGGGGGCTGTCGAAGGAGGCGGCGGAGCGACCGCCACCGGTGGGGGCGGGGCGGGACCCGCCGACCCGGAGAGCCCGCCGAGCTCCTCGGTGAGCAAGCTGCTCGGGTATCTGGTCCAGCGCAGCATCGGCTACGGGCTGCGCTGGCAGAACACCGTGGAGGACTCGGGCGCCGTGCCCGCGATAGCCGAACAGCCGGGCGGGGTCGCCGGTTGGTCGCCCGCCGTGACCGCGGCGATGGACGCGGCGGCGTCCAGGATGCGCGCACGCGGCGCCGAATCGGCAAGCGGCGCCGACCTGTTCGCCGGCCTGCTCGCCGACGAGGACTGCCGCGCCGTCGAGGTGCTGCGGCGCGCCGGGATCGACCTCGACGCGGTCGCCGGACGGCTGCGGGAGGCAGAGCGCCAGGACCGCGAGGACCACGAGCGGGACCGCGCACTGTCCGGCGGCGGTGACGGGCACATCCCCGGACGGCGCTGAACGAGGGCGGAGCCGGACGAGCGCAGAGCCGGACGAGGGCGGATCCGGGCGAGCGCAGAGCTGGACAAGGTCGGAGCCGGCCAGAGCAGAGTCGGCCAGGGCAGAGGTGGCCAGGCGCGGAGGGAGTCCGCGCGGGTCATGAGTCACAGGCAGTGACACTCCTGTCGCCGCTTGGCATGATGACGCCATGCACGCCACCTCGACACCGGCCGGTGCCGCACGCGCCCGGAACTCCGGACTCGCGCTCGCCCTCGTCTCCGCCTTCGCCTTCGGCGGTTCGGGCCCGGCGGCCAAGCCGCTGATCGAGGCGGGGCTCCAGCCGCTCCAGGTGACCTGGCTGCGCGCGGCCGGCGCCGCGCTCGTACTGCTCCCGCTGGCCTGGCGGCACCGTGCGCTGCTGCGCGAACGCCCGGGGCTGCTCGCCGGGTTCGGGCTGCTGGCCGTGGCCGGCGTGCAGGCCTGCTACTTCGCGGCGATCTCCCGCATCCCGGTCGGCGTCGCGCTGCTCATCGAGTACCTCGCGCCCGCGCTGGTGCTGGGCTGGGTGCGCTTCGTGCAGCGGCGCCCCGTGTCCCGCGCGGCCGCCGTGGGCGTGGTGCTCGCCGTGGGCGGCCTCGCGTGTGTGGTGGAGGTGTGGTCGGGGCTGCGCTTCGACGCGCTCGGCCTGCTGCTGGCGCTGGGCGCCGCGTGCTGCCAGGTCGGCTACTTCGTGCTGTCCGACCACGGGAGCGGCCACGGGAACGAGAGCGGTACGGGTGACGGCGCGGGTGACGGGCGTGCTGGTGACGGGAGCGCCGGTGACGGAAGTGCTGGTGACGGCGGCAAGGGCGGCGGCCGTACGCGGTCCGTGCCCGACCCCATGGGCGTGATCGCGCACGGTCTGCTGATCGGCGCCCTCCTGCTCACCGTCCTGGTGCGCCCGTGGACCCTGGACTGGTCGGTGCTCGCGCGGCAGACCGACATGGGCGGGACGTCCGTGCCCGCGGCCGCGCTGCTGGCCTGGGTGGTGCTGATGGCGACGGTGGTCGCCTACCTGACCGGCGTGGTCTCGGTACGCAGGCTCTCGCCGCAGGTGGCCACCGTGGTCGCCTGCCTGGAGGCGGTCGTCGCGACCGTGCTCGCCTGGGTGCTGCTCGGCGAGCACCTGACCGCGGTGCAGCTCGTGGGCGGTGCGGTGGTGCTGCTGGGCGCCTTCATCGCGCAGAGCGCGACGCCCGCGAACGCGCCCCAGGAGCCGGTCGCCGGCGGTCCCGGTGCCGAAGTGGGAGAGCCGGGACGCCCTCGTACGGAGGAGACGGAGGAAGACGCCCCGGCGCGCTGAGAGTGGGGACCCCGCTCATGCAGGAGCGTCAGCGGTCCGCGAGGTATGCGGGCAGCGGGATGCCCGGTGCCAGGTCGTCGGCCGGGACCGGGGTGCCGTAGGTGCGGGTGACGGGGACGACGCCGCTCCAGTAGGGCAGGTCCATGTCCTCCGCGTCGTCGTTGGGGCCGCCGGTGCGGACCTTGGCCGAGACCTCGCCGAGGTCGAGCCGCAGCACGGCGGTGGCCGCCAGCTCCTTGGCGTCGGCCGGACGCGAGTCGTCGGCCCGCCCCGGCACCACGGCGTCGGTCAGCGCGTGCAGCGCGGCCACCCGTTCCTCCTTCTCCGTGACCTGGAACGCGGTGCCGTGCACCACCACGGAGCGGTAGTTGATCGAGTGGTGGAAGGCGGAGCGCGCCAGCACCAGGCCGTCGACGTGGGTCACGGTCAGGCACACCGGCATGCCCTCGCTGCGCGCGCCGGTCTCGCGCAGCGGCCGCGACCCGGACGAACCGTGCACATACAGCCGCTCGCCCACCCGCGCGTAGAGCGTCGGCAGCACGAGCGGGGCGCCGTCGCGTACGAAGCCGAGGTGGCACAGGTAGCCGTCGTCGAGTATCGCGTGCACCGACTCGCAGTCGTAGGAGGCCCGTTCGCGTGCGCGGGTGGGGGTGGTGCGCTCGGTCGGCGCGTACGTGTCCGGGGAAGCGGAGGAGGTGGTGGTGGGCACGGCGCTCTCCTTGCTGGCTGTGTTTCCGTTGCTGGCTGTGCTCTCGTTGCGGAGATTTTTGTACTAGTGCATACTGTGCTTTGTGCTAGAAGAGTATCGGATCGAGGGGCGCCGCGCGAGGGAGATCTCCGCGAGCGTCGAGCGCGGCGTGGGCGAGGGTGCGCTCGCTCCGGGTCAACTCCTGCCGCCCGTACGGGAGTTGGCGACCGAACTGGGGGTGAACCCGAACACCGTCTCGGCCGCCTATCGCGCCCTGCGGGAGCGCGGCGTGGTCGAGACCGCGGGCAGGCGCGGCACCAAGGTGCGCGCGCGGCCCTCCACCACCCCGCGCGAGGCGATCGGCGTGGAGCTGCCGCCTGGCGCCACCGACATCTCGCAGGGCAACCCCGACACCGCGCTGCTCCCGCCGCTGGGTCCCGCGCTGGCCGCGGCCGCCGCACGCGCGCAGGAGCGCCCCGTTCTGTACGGGGATCCGCCCGTGGACGCGGAGCTGGAGCGCGCGGCGCGCGCCGCCCTCGACGCGGACGGGGTCGCCGACGGGCCCGTGGCGGTGACCTCGGGTTCGCTGGACGCCATCGAACGCGTGCTGGCCGCGCACCTGCGTCCCGGCGACGCGGTGGCGGTGGAGGACCCGGGGTGGGGGAGCCTGCTGGATCTGGTTCCGGCGCTCGGGCTGCGCGCCGTGCCGGTCGCGGTGGACGACGAGGGGCCGCTGCCGGGGGAGTTGGAGCGCGCGCTCGACCAGGGCGCGCGGGCCGTGGTGGTCACCGACCGCGCGCAGAATCCGACCGGTGCCGCGGTGTCCGAGGCGCGTGCGGGCGAGCTGCGCGGGGTGCTGGCGGCGCACCCCGGCACGCTGCTGATCGAGGACGATCACGGGCACGGCATCGTGGACCTGCCGCTGCACCCGCTGATGGGCGGCACGGCGCACTGGGCCCTGGTCCGCTCGACCGCCAAGGCGTACGGCCCCGACCTGCGGCTCGCCGTGCTGACCGGGGACGCGACGACCGTCGGCCGTGTCGCGGGGCGGCAGCGGCTCGGGCCCGGCTGGGTGAGCCGGCTGCTCCAGGACGCGGTCGCGCACCTGTGGCGCGAGGGGGCCGTGGACGCGCGGGAGGTGGCGCGCTCGTACGGGGAACGGCGTGACGCGCTGGTGCGGGAGCTCGCGGAGCGCGGGATCCCCTCGCACGGGCGCAGCGGCATGAACGTCTGGGTGCCCGTGCCCGACGAGACCGGCGCGGTGACCCGCCTCCTCCACGCCGGCTGGGCCGTCGCGCCCGGCGCCCGCTTCCGCCTCGACTCCCCGCAGGCCGTGCGCCTGACCGTCTCCCAGCTCGCCCCCGCCGACATCCCGGCGGTGGCGGACGCCGTGTCCGCGGCGCTGCGGAGGGGGGAGGCGCGGCGGTACGAGTGAGGCGGGGCGGTACGCGGGGGAGGCGCGGCGGCACGCGGGGGCTCGGCGGTACGAGGGAGGCGCGGGCTCCCTTATCGCGCGTGCTTGTCGCGGCGTGCGGGCCCGCGTTGGTGGGGCCTGCGCTGGGTGAGGGCCGCGCCCAGGAGGACGATCAGGGCGCCCACCGGCGTGTTCCAGGTGAGCCTCTCGCCGAGCAGGGCCACGCCCGCCACGGTGGCGATGACCGGGATGAAGTACGTGACCATCTGCGCCGTGGTGGGCCCGACCTCGGCCACCAATCCGTACTGCACCAGGAAGGCGACCCCCGTGCCCAGCGCCCCGAGCGCGGCCACCGCCAGCAGCGGCGTCAGCGGCAGCGCGTGGGGGAGCGGACTGAACAGGGCGGCGGCGACGGCCAGTTGGGCCGTGCCGAGCAGTAGCTGTCCCGAGGTCATCGACAGGCTGGAGTGCGGGCTGCCGGCCAGGGTGCGCCGCACGTACATCCAGCCGACCGCGTAACTGGCCGAGGCGGTCAGTGCCATCGCGGTGCCGCCCGCGTCCTGCCCGGCGAAGCCCCGCCAGGCGCCGAGGACCACCAGCACCCCGGCGAACCCGACCGCGAGGCCCGCCACCCGGCGCCGCGTCGGCCGGTCCTCGGAGAGCGCGACCAGGCCCAGCACCATGCCGAAGAGCGGGGTCGCGGCGTTGCAGATGCCCGCCAGGGTGGAGGGGATGGTGAGTTCGGCGTACGAGAAGAGGGAGAAGGGGAGGGCGTTGAGGAAGAACGCCGACACGCCCAGGTGCGCCCAGGTCCGCAGCCCGCGCGGCAGCCGCTCGCGCTTGACCGCCAGCGTGGCCAGCAGCACGGCCGAGCCGAACAGCAGCCGCCCGAAGGTGACATGGAGCGGCGCGTACGCCTGCGTGCCGAGCTTGATGAAGAGGAAGCTGAAGCCCCAGACCAGCGCCAGGATCACGAAGCGCACCCGCCAGTCGAGCGCGGAGCGCCGCGGAGCTGCGGGCGCGGTCGTGGGCGGGGCGGGCGCTGCGGGTGCTGCTGTGGTTGCGGGTCCTCCGGTGGCCGGGCGGTCGGCCGGGGCTGCGGGCGCCTGCGGGTCTGCGGTCATGGCCACTACATTCCGGCGCCGAACAGTTCAGCACAAGCGAGGATTATTGGACCTCGGCGCGTAGCATCGCTTACATGTTGAATCTCGACCGGCTCCGCGTGCTTCAGGCCGTCTCCCGGCACGGCTCCGTCGTCGCGGCCGCCGAGGGCCTGCACGTGACCACCTCGGCGGTCTCCCAGCAGCTCGCCAAGCTGGAGCGGGAGGCGGGCCAGCCGCTGACGGCGCGCAGCGGCCGCGGCCTGCGGCTCACCGACGCGGGGCGGCTGCTGGCCGCGCACGCCGAGCGCATCCTGTCCCAGATGGAGCTCGCGCAGGCCGACCTGGAGGCGCACCGCGGGCAGCCCGTGGGCGAGCTGCTGCTCGGCGCCTTCCCGACCGCGGCGCGCGGGCTCCTCCCCGGGGCGCTGGCCGCGCTCCGCGAGGAGCACCCGGGGCTGCGCCCGCGGCTCACCGAGGCCGAGCCGGACGACGCGCTGCGCCGGGTGGTGCGTGGGGACTTCGACCTGGCGGTGGTGCTCGACTGGTACAACCGCCCGCTGCCGCTGCCCGCGGGCCTGGCCACCGCGCCGCTGCTGGACGATCCGGCCGATGTGGCCATGCCGGCGGGGCATCCGCTGGCGGGGCGCCGCTCGGTGTCCCTCACCGAGTTCTGCGGGGAGACGTGGGTGTCCTGGCCGACGGGGGAGTTCTGCCACGACTGGCTGCTGTTCACGCTGCGCGCCGAGGGCGTCGAGCCGCTGCTGTGCCACACCGCCGAGGAGCACCCCACCCAACTCGCGCTGGTCGGCGCGGGTCTGGGCGTCGCCGTGGCGCCCCGGCTCGGGCGCGGGCCGCTGCCGGAGGGCGTGGCCGTGGTTCCCGTACGGGACGGCGTACGGCGGCATGTGTACGCGGTGTGGCGCGAGGACGCGGACCGGCGGCCCTCGATCCGTGCCGTGGTGGCGGCGCTGGAGAAGGCGGCGCGGGGTCTGGAGGCGGCGCAGCGCTGAGGGCCGTGCGGGGAGGGCTCAGAGCTTGCGGAAGTCCCAGGAGACCACGGTGTCCGGGGTGAGCCGCAGCCAGGCGTGGCGCCCGTCGTGCGGCATGCGGTCCATGCCGAAGTACTTCGCGGCGAAGATCCGCTCGGGCTCGGCGAGTTCGGGGTGGTCCTCGCCGGTGCGCGGGGCCTCGCCCACCATCGCGGCGGTGCCGGAGAGCTCGACGCCGCGCAGCTCCCCGTACTCGTGCCCGTCGTCCACCACCACCGCGAGCCGGGGGTCGCGCCGCAACTGTGTCCAGCGCTTGCTGCGGGTGAGGGAGTACATCCACAGCGAGCCGCCGGTCCAGCAGAACCACAGCGCGCCCACGTGCGGCGCGCCGTCCCCGCCCACCGTGGCGACCCGGCAGGTGCGCTGGGTGCCGAGGAAGGCGTCCAGCTCCGCGTCGTCCATCATGATCCGGCGCCCGCGCCGCTGCCCCTGCTCCGCCGTCGTCATGCGTGCCCACCCGCCCCTGGCTCGTCGGCCGTCGCCGTTCCCTTGCCGCTTCTTGACGCGGCGTCAGAAAATCTCCGCGGTCATGATGGGCTCTCTTCCGGCCGGGCGCAATGGCTTCTACCCTCCGCGCATGGCCGACCATGACGCGCTCGCCGAGCTGCTCGACCCCCGTACCTGCGCCCTGCTCACCGTCGAGTGCCAGCGCGGCGTCGTCGGCGAGGACGAGGAGAGCGCCCTGCCCGAACTCGCCCGGGAGGCGCGGCGGTCCGGCGCCCTGGCGCACATCGCCATGCTGGCCGAGGCCGCGCACGCGGCGGGCGTGCAGGTGCTGCACGCGGTCGCCGAGCGGCGGCCCGACGGGCGCGGGGCCAGCCGCAACGCGCGGCTCTTCCGCGCGGCGGAGCGGCTGCCGGTACGCCAGCTCACCGGCTCACCGGCGGTGACCGTGGCCGAGCCGATCCCGGTGGCCGACGAGGACCTGGTCGTACGGCGGCTGCACGGGCTCTCCCCGCTGGCCGGTACGGACGTGGACCCGCTGCTGCGCAACCTCGGGGTGCGCACGCTCGTGATCACCGGGGTGTCCGCCAACGTCGCGATCCCCAACGCGGTGTTCGACGCGGTCAACCTCGGCTACACGGCGGTCGTGCCGCGGGACGCCGTCGCCGGGGTCCCGGCCGCGTACACGCCCGAGATGATCCGCAACACCCTCGCCCTGGTGGCCACCGTCACCGGCACGGCCGAGGTGGTGGAGCGCTGGGGAGCCTGAACGGGGCGCCCGCGTACGGGTGTTGGAGCACGCCCGCATGGTGCGCCCCCGTGCTGCGGCCGCATGGTGTGCCCGCGTGTTGTGGCCGCGCCTCCCGGGGTCCCCCGGCCGCCGGGAGGCGCGGCGCCGCTGCCCGCGCGTCTCTCAGGTGAGCCGGACCATGCCGTTCCGCACGGTCACCTTCGCTGCGGGCAGGGGTTTCTGTGCGGGGCCCCGCCGTACGCTGCCGTCCTCGATGGAGTACTCGCTGCCGTGGCAGGGGCAGTGGATCGTGCCGCCCGACACCCTGGCCACCGTGCAGCCCATGTGGGTGCAGGTCGCGGAGAACGCCTTGACCTGGTCGCCGCCGTCCGGCCTGGTCACCACCACGTTCTGCTGCTTGAAGACGGTGCCGCCGCCCCGCGGGACGTCCGCGACGCGGGCGAGCGAGGCGCCGCCCCCGCCGCCCTGGCCCTGCCCGTCCGGCTTCGCGCTGCCGCTGCCGCTTCCGGTGTCGCTGCCGCTTCCGGTGTCGCCGGTCCTGGGCGTGCCGCTCTCGTCCTGACTGCCGCAGGCCGCGAGGGCGGCGGCGAGCGAGACGGTGCCGGCCGCCGCGAGCACACTGCGGCGCGAGGTCATCCATGCGGTCATGGGCGTACTCCCTGCATGTGGAGACCCGCGGCGCGGGCCCGCCGGCGGTCGCTTCCCCTTGGCAGCCGCTGTTCTCTGCCGTGCCGGTTCTTCCTGTCGTACGGAGGGGGCGGTGCCGGTGTTCAGCGGGCGCGGCATCGGGTGGCGCGGCGGGTGGTGTGCTCGCAGGGGTGAGCGGCCCAACTCCGGCCTGTCACCCCGGTGTTCAGGCGCTCCCGGTGTGCCCGGCCGCGCGCCGTACGAAGATGCGGTGCAGGTCGTGGGCCGCGCGCGGGACCGAGCCCGCGTGCCGTTGCTGCACCACCATGACCACCGAGGTCCGCTCGTCGGCCAGCGGCCGCCAGGTGATCACGCCGTGCCGCTCCAGCGGATCGCCGGCCACGCTGAAGTCGGGCAGCACCGTCACTCCCAAGCCCTCGGCGACCATCAGCTTGCCCATCTCGGCGCCGTCGGCCGAGTAGGAGAAGGAGGGCGAACGCCCCTTGAGCAGGCGGTGGATGTAGCGGTGCATCACATAGCCGGCCCGCATCACGATCAGCGGCTGGGCCAGCAGCTCGTCCACGCCGACCTCGTCCCGCTCGGCCAGCGGGCTGCCGGCCGGGAGGCAGACCACGGGGCGGCCGCGCAGCAGCTCGGTGGTGTGCAGGTCGGGCGGGAGGTCGTCGGAGTCCAGGTAGTTGACGAGGCCCAGGTCCAGGCCGCCCTCCAGCAGCGAGCGGTGCAGCTCGGTCTGCTGCATGGACAGCAGCTCGACCTGGGTCTCCGGGTGTGCTGTCCTGAACTCCTCCACCGCGTGCACCAGCAGCGGAACGGTGGCCGCGTGCACGGTGCCCAGCCGGATCCTGCGGCTCACCCGGTGCTGGAGATCGGCCGCCCTGCGCAGCCTGTCCACCGCGTCCAGCACCCCGATGATGTGCGGCAGCAACTCCCGCCCGGCGTCACTGATCTTGGCGCCCGAGCGCTTGCGGTCCAGCAGGTCGACGGCGAGTTCGCGCTCCAGATTGCGGACGGTCTCGCTCATGGCGGGCTGCGAGATGTGCAGCTCCTCGGCCGCGCGCCGCAGCGATCCGAGACGGGTGACCGCCTCGATGTATTCGAGCTGCTCTATGCGCATCCGTCCGCTCCCCGCACCGGACCGTGGGCCCGACCGGCGACCCCTGGTGGAAGGGAAAAGCTATCAGGGCTTCGCGAAGACCTACTCGACTCGCCGCGAAGCCGCTGGTTATGGTGCTGTGCATGCGGGACCCCCGGGTTCCGCCGAGCGGAATGCCCACGGCGACAGGGAGGGTGATCGGAATGCGCTGTCTGATCCGCCGTCGTTACGTGGACTTCATGCGCACCGCCGCCTGCTGCTGTCGGCCCTGCCTCCGCTGAATCCCGGAGCCCCCGTGCCGCGCCGCCGGCAGCCGTAGACGCCGGTAGGCGCCGCGTCCAGGGCGCGTTTCCCGAAGGGGCCCGGAGACTCCAGCCTCGCCTGCCTCCTGGCGCGTGTTCCGCGCCGCGTGCCGCGTACTCGCACCGTGCGGTGCCGTGCCGTCCCGTGCCGCATCGCGCACGCGCCGGCTCGCCGCGCACGCGCCGACTTCCCGCTCTTCTCCATGCGTTCATGAATCGAGGGCCCATGGCCACCATCCTGTCCGTCTCCGGCAGCCCGTCCCCGACCTCCCGCACCGCCCGCCTGCTGCGCCATCTCGACGCGGGCCTCGCGCGCGAGGGGCACACGGTCGTGCCCTTCGACGTCCGTACGGTCTCGGCCGAGGCGCTGCTCGGCGCCGACTTCGCGCACCCCGACATCGCGCGGGCCCGGCGCCTGTTCGAGGAGGCCGACGGCGTGCTCGTCGGCACCCCGGTCTACAAGGCCGCCTACTCGGGGCTGCTCAAGGCGCTGCTCGACCTGATGCCGCAGTACGCGCTCGCCGACAAGGCCGTGCTGCCGCTGGCCACCGGGGGGACGACCGCGCACGTGCTGGCCATCGACTACGCGCTGCGCCCGGTCCTGTCCTCGATGGGCGCCACGCACATCCTGCCCGGCTGGTTCGTGCTGGACCGGCACATCGAGGTGGCAGAGGACGGCGGCGTGACCGTCGAGCCGGAGACCGCCGAGGCGCTGGGGCAGACCGTGCGGCGCTTCTCCTCCGCGCTGGGCGCCGGGGTGCGGCTGGCCGCGGCCTGAGCCCGCGCCCCTCCTGCCGACTCCTCGCCGGTCCTCCGCCGGCTCTCCGCCGCTTCCCCGCCCGTACGTCGCGAAAGGCGCACCGCCCATGACCGCCCTCGAACACGGCTTCCCCGATCACCGCGTACGCGCGCACGGCGCACACCGCGTCGCCGACGACGCCGAGGCACTGGACCTCGCCGCCGAATTGGCGGGGGAGTTCCGCGCGGGTGCGGCCCGGCGTGACGCCGAACGCGCCCTGCCGCGCGCCGAGCTGGACCGGCTCTCGGCGAGCGGGCTGCTCGCCGTGACCGTTCCGGCGGCGTACGGCGGGGCCGACGTGCGGGCCGCCACGGTCGCCGAGATCTTCCGGCTGCTCGCCTCCGCCGACCCCAGCCTGGCCCAGATCCCGCAGAGCCACTTCGCGTACGTGAATGTGCTGCGGCACCAGGGCACGGACGCGCAGCGGGAGTTCTTCTTCGGCGAGGTGCTGGCCGGGCGGCGCTTCGGCAACGCGCAGTCCGAGGCGGGCACCAAGCACGTCATGGACTACCGGACCCGCCTCACCGCCGCGCCCGACGGCTCGTACGTGCTCGACGGCGTCAAGCACTACTCGACCGGCGCGCTCTTCGCCGACTGGATCCCGGTGCTGGCCAAGGGCGAGGACGGCGAGAACCACGTCGCCTATGTCCCCTCCGACGCCCCCGGCGTTCAGGTCGTCGACGACTGGGACGGCATGGGGCAGCGCACCACGGCGAGCGGCACCGTGCGGCTGGATGCGGTGTCCGTACCGGCGGACCGGGTGGTTCCGCACCATCTGACGTTCTCCGGGCCGCAGGTGTACGGGGCGTTCGCGCAGCTCCTGCACGTGGCCATCGACGCGGGCATTGCGGCGGGCGCGCTGGAGGAGGCGGCGGAGTTCGTGCGCACGAAGAGCCGCCCGTGGTTCGAGAGCGGAGCGGAGACGGCGGCCGAGGACCCGCTGCTGGTGCAGCGCTTCGGCGAGCTGTCCGTACAACTGCGGGCCACCGAGGCGCTGTTGGGGGACGCGGCGCGGGCCGTGGACACGGCGACGAGCGGCCTCACCGAGGAGTCGGCGGCGCGCGCCTCCATCGCGGTGGCCGCCGCGAAGGCGCACGCCGACCGCACGGCGGTGGAGCTGACCGGCGCGCTCTTCGAGGTCTCCGGCACCCGCTCGGCGCTGGACTCCCTCAACCTGCACCGCCACTGGCGCGACGCGCGCACCCACACGCTGCACGATCCGGTGCGCTGGAAGGTCCAGCACATCGGGCGGTACGTGCTGAACGGGACCGTTCCGCCGCGCCACGGCCTGCTCTGAACCCACCGTCCACCGGCCCCAGGAGGGACCTCATGCCGCTCACCTTCCACTGGTTCCTGCCCACCAACGGGGACAGCCGCCATGTCGTCGGCGGCGGCCACGGCACGCCGGTGACCGCCGCGGGCGGCGACCGGCCCCCGTCCGTCGGCTACCTCTCGCAGATCGCCCGCGCCGCCGAACAGGTCGGCTTCACCGGCGCGCTGACCCCCACGGGCGCCTGGTGCGAGGACGCGTGGCTGGCGACGTCGCTGGTCAGCCAGCACACCGAGCGGCTGAAGTTCCTGGTCGCGTTCCGGCCGGGTGTGCTCTCGCCGACCTTCGCGGCGCAGATGGCCTCCACGTACCAGCGCATGACCGGGGGCAGGCTGCTGCTCAACGTGGTCACGGGAGGGGAGGCCCACGAGCAGCGCGCGTACGGGGACTTCCTCGACAAGGACGGGCGCTATGCGCGTACCGGTGAATTCCTGCACATCGTGCGCGAGTTGTGGGAGGGCAAGACCGTCGACTTCGCGGGGGAGCACCTGCGGGTGGAGGACGCGCGGCTCGCGAAGCTGCCCGAGCCCTTCCCCGAGGTGTACTTCGGCGGCTCCTCGCCCGCCGCGCTGGATGTCGCGGCCCGGCACACCGACACGTATCTGACCTGGGGCGAACCGCCCTCCGCCGTCGCCGAGAAGATCGCGAAGGTACGGGCGCTGGCCCAGCCACTGGGGCGCAGCCCCCGCTTCGGCATCCGGCTGCACGTGATCGCGCGGGACACCGCCGAGCAGGCGTGGGCCGAGGCGCGGCGGCTGCTGGACGGCTTCGACGCCGAGACCATCGCCTCGGTGCAGGCGGGCCTGGCGCGCAGCGAGTCCGAGGGCCAGCGCCGCATGCTCGCGCTGCACGGCGGGGACCCCGCCGACCTGGAGATCCACCCCAACCTCTGGGCCGGCATCGGCCTCGTACGAGGGGGAGCCGGAACGGCACTGGTGGGCAGCCACGAGGAGATCGCCGACCGCATCGCCGAGTACCACGCGCTGGGCATCGAGGAGTTCGTGCTCTCCGGCTATCCGCACCTGGAGGAGGCGTACCAGTTCGGCGAGGGGGTCCTGCCGGTGCTGGAGCGGCGGGGGCTGTGGACGCATCCGGCCGGGTCGGCTGTCCGGGAGGAGGGCGGCGTGGGGGTGCCGTTCGCGGCCTCGGCCCGGTAGCGGCGCCGCGCTCCCGACAGCGGAGGGGCGCTCCCGCCTCACATCACCAGCGCCAGCCCCTGTACGAGCACCAGCGCGATCACCGAGGCCGCGGAGACCGTCGCCGTGCAGGTCTTGAGCGTGCCGCGGGTCGTCTGGCCCAGCAGGGTCTGGAGCAGCCAGAACGTGTTGCTCGTCGCGTGGATCACGAACAGCGAGCCCGCGCCCGCGGCGAGCGCGATCAGCACCGGCGGCACGTCCAGGCCCGGCGCGACCGGCGCGAGGATCCCCGCCGCGGTGATCGCCGAGGTCGTGACCGAGCCGATGGCCATGTGCAGCAGCGCCGCGATGAGCCAGACCAGCGCGATCGGGGCCCAGGTGTTCGCGGAGAACTGCTCCTTCACGATGTCGCCGAGCCCCACCTTCTCGACGGTCGCGGCCAGCGAGCCGCCCACGCCGGTGAGCACCAGGATCTGGCCGCTGGTGCGCAGGGCCCTGTCGAACGCGTCGCCGACCGCGCCGGCCGGGAGCTTCCAGCGCGCGACGAGGCACGCGCCGACCAGCCCGATCAGCAGCGCGGTCACCGGGTCGCCGAGGAAGGTCACCACGGGCGACTTCCAGCCGCCGATCTCCGCGAAGGCCCCGCCCGCGATGAGGAGGAGGGCGAGCAGCAGGGGAGCGAGGGACAGCGCGAGGGGAGGGGAGCCCTCGCCCCGGGGGCCCGCCGCGGAGTCCTCGTACGACGTGGGCTCCTCGTACGCCACCGCCTTCTCGTACGCGGGGTCCTCGCCGTACGCGGGGTCCTCCTGGGGCGCGCCCTCCTCAAGCGGCGCGCCCTCCTCCCGTACCTCGTCCCGTTCCGGGTTCCAGAAGCCGCGGCTGCTCAGGAAGCTGAAGAGAAACAGGGCGCACACGATGGTGACCGCGGCCAGCGGGAAGCCGTAGACGAGCATCACGCCGAGCGGGATGTGCAGCAGTCCGGCGAGCGCCAGCGCGCCGATGCCGGGAACGGACAGCGCGATGCCGACCTCGACGCCGAGGGCCATCGCCGCGGCCATCCGGGGAACGCCGAACGGGCCGATGCGGCGGCCCAGTTGGCGCGCCACCGGCGCGGTCATCACCAGCAGCACGTCGGCGAAGATCGACTGGAGCACGGTGCCGACGGTCACGGCGAAGGAGTACGGCAGCTTCTTCGGGCCGAGGGCCCTGAGCAGTACGGCGACGAGCTTCTCGATCGCGCCCAGCGAGGACAGCAGCGAACCGAGCAGCACGCCGAACACGATCAGCAGCCCCACCTCGGCCATCAGATCGCCGAACCCGCCGGTCACGGCGTCCACCGTGCCCTTGGCGCCGAGCCCTCCCGCGAGCCCGAGGTACATGGCGCCCAGCGCCAGTGCCAGGGCCGGGTGGACCTTGGCCTTCAGAATGAGCAGCACCACACCGGCGATCGTGATCGCCGTGTGCAGCAGCACCGCCGTGTCTCCCATGCGCCTCACGTCCTGTCCGCGGCCTCGGTTGTACGGGGATTGCGCGGACACTTTCCTGTGCGGCGCCGCGAATTGAGACCCCTGTATCACGATGTGGACGGATGAAACCGCGGAAGTGCCGCGCGGCGTCCGTATCTTGAGGGTCACGGACAGGAACGGCAGCACGGGGGACGCGATGAACGACGCGTACGCACATCAGGGCGCCGACGGCTCGGCCCTCACGCTCTCCGAGGAGCTCCTGCTGCTCGGCATCGACCCGGCGCGCGGCAAGCCGGCCGTCGAGCGCAGGTATCTGCGCTGGGGGCTGGTGGGCGCCGGGCTCGTGGAGCTGGAGGCGGCGGGCCGGGTCGCCGAGGACCGGTCGAAGGTCGTGGTGACGCAGCCGTCGCCCACCGGAGTCCCGCACCTGGACGGCGCGTTGGACGAGCTCCAGCAGCACAAGGGCCGCATGCGCACCCAGTGGTGGCTGGACTACTGGGGCCGCCGCGTCGAGCCGTACGTCGCCCGCTCGCTGGAGGCGCGCGGCGCCGTGCGGGCCGAGACCCACCGCGTCATGGGGATGTTCCCCTCGCAGCGGTACACGGTGCTCGACCCGCAGGCGTGCAAGCAGCGGCTCGCGGCGCTGCACGACTGGGCCGCTCACCCGCCGGCCGACCGGCACACGGCGGCGCTGTTCGCGCTGGTCAAGGCGACCAAGCTGGCCCGCAAGCTCGACGTGCCGCGGGAGGCGCGGCGCGAGATGCGCTCGCTGGTCGAGTCGTTCTGGCAGGCCAAGGCCGTGCGCAAGAAGGTGCGGGCCGCCCAGTCCTCGGGCGGCGCGGGCGGCGGCGACGGCGGTGGAGGCGGCGGCTGCGGTGGTGGCGGGGGCGGCTGATCCTGGCGCCAACGGCACCCGGATAACCAGGAGCGCCGGGCACCGGCGCCCGGATAACCTGGCGAAATGCTTACCGAAGTCACAGCCACCCGCTATGTGACCCCCTTGCGGGAGGGCGGCTCGCTGCCCGGAATCGTCGAGGCGGACGATCTGGGCACCTACGTCGCCAAGTTCACCGGCGCGGGCCAGGGCCGCAAGACGCTGGTCGCCGAGGTCGTCTGCGGGCAGCTCGCGCGCAGGCTCGGCCTGCGGGTGCCGGAGCTGGTGCGGATGCAGCTCGACCCGGTGATCGGGCTCGGCGAGCCGGACGAGGAGGTGCAGGAGCTGCTGAAGGCCAGCGGCGGCCTGAACCTCGGCATGGACTTCCTGCCGGGCTCGCTGGGCTTCGACCCGCTGGCGTACGAGGTCGGCGCCGAGGAGGCGGGCCGCATCGTGTGGTTCGACGCGCTGATCAACAACGTGGACCGCTCCTGGCGCAACCCCAACATGCTGGTGTGGCACGGCGATCTGTGGCTCATCGACCACGGCGCCAGCATGATCTGGCACCACAACTGGCCGACCGCGCGCGCCGCGGCGGCCAAGCCGTATGACGCCTCCGACCACGCGCTGGCCCCCTTCGGGCCCGACATCGCGGCGGCGGCCGACGCGCTGGCCCCGCTGGTGACCGAGGAGCTCCTCGCCGCGTGCGTCGCCGACGTACCCGACGAATGGCTGGTGGACGAGCCGGGCTTCGACAGCACCGACGAGGTGCGCGCGGCCTACGCGGGCGTGCTCGCCGAGCGCGCGCCCACGATCGGCGAGCGCATCACGATCGGGGAGCCCACCAAGGACCGGCCTTCGCAGGCACCGGGCTGGCTCACCGGACGCCCCGGCCCGGCCGCAGGCCACGACGCGAAGTCCGCCGGTCACGACGCGAAGGGAGGCGGCGCGAAGTGAGCACGCCGAGCACGCACAACGGCACGCAGAACAGCATGCACAACGGCACGGAGACCGGCGAGCGGCAGAAGCGGGACGTCTTCGAGTACGCCGTCCTGCGCGTGGTCCCGCGCGTGGAGCGCGGCGAACTCATCAACGCGGGCGTGGTCGTCTACTGCCGCGCGCGCTCCTTCGTCGCCGCGCGCACGCACCTGGACGAGGACCGGCTGCGCGCGCTGGACCCGCATGTGGACCTGACCGGAGTGCGGGCCGCGCTGCGCGCCGCCGAGGGCGTCTGCCACGGCGGCAACGCCGCGGGCCAGGCGGCGGGCGACGAGCCGGGCCGCCGCTTCCGGTGGCTGGTCGCGCCGCGCAGCACGGTGGTCCAGCCGGGGCCCGTGCACACCGGGCTCACCGCCGACCCGGAGGCGGAGGCGGAGCGGCTGCTCGAAGTGCTCGTGCGCTGAGGCCGGTTCGCTCCCACCCGTGCTGTGGACCGTTGACAGGGCGTGGCCCGGCTCATAGCGTCACGTCAGCCGTAGGTACTAAGCGGTTGCTCACCACATCCAGGGCGAGGAGAGAACCAGCATGACCAGCAGCGAGCAGCGCGTCGCGATCGTCACAGGCGCGGCCCGTGGGATCGGCGCGGCCACCGCCGTGCGCCTGGCCGAGGAGGGCCACGCCGTCGCCGTACTCGACCTCGACGAGGCGGCCTGCAAGGACACCGTCGACACGATCACCGCGGCGGGCGGCAGGGCCCTCGCCGTCGGCTGCGACGTCGCCGACTCGGACAAGGCCAAGGAGGCCGTCGCGCGGGTCGCCCAGGAGCTCGGCGCGCCCACCGTGCTCGTCAACAACGCCGGCGTGCTGCGCGACAACCTGCTGTTCAAGATGAGCGACGACGACTGGGACACGGTCATGAACGTGCACCTCAAGGGCGCGTTCGTGATGTCCCGCGCGGTGCAGAAGCACATGGTGGACGCGGGCTTCGGCCGCATCGTGAACCTCTCCTCGTCCTCCGCGCTGGGCAACCGCGGGCAGGTCAACTACTCGGCGGCGAAGGCCGGCATGCAGGGCTTCACCAAGACCCTCGCCAAGGAGCTCGGCAAGTTCGGCATCACCGCCAACGCGGTCGCGCCCGGCTTCATCGTCACCGACATGACGGCGGCGACCGCCGAGCGCGTCGGCATGGACTTCGAGGACTTCCAGAACGCCGCCGCCTCGCAGATCCCGGTGCAGCGCGTGGGCCGCCCCGAGGACATCGCCAACGCCATCGCCTTCTTCGCCGGCGAGCAGGCAGGATTCGTCTCCGGGCAGGTCATGTACGTGGCCGGCGGCCCGCTCAACTGAGCCCCGACCGCCGAGCACGTACACCGCGTACACCCCGCACACAAGGGAGATCTGCCAGATGGCACAGCAGGACAGCGGCCGGGTCGCGCTGGTCACCGGCGCCAGCCGGGGCATCGGCTACGGCGTCGCCGAGAAGCTCGTCGCGCGCGGCGACCGGGTGTGCGTCACCGGGCGCAACGAGGACGCGCTCAAGGAGGCCGTGGCCGCGCTCGGCCCGGACCGCGCGATGTACGTCGCGGGCAAGGCGCACGACGAGGAGCACCAGGCGGCGGCCGTCGACCGCGTGATGGAGGAGTACGGCCGCATCGACCACCTGGTCAACAACGCGGGCACCAACCCGGTGTTCGGCCCGATCGCCGACCTCGACCTCGGGGTCGCGCGCAAGGTCTTCGAGACCAACGTGGTCTCCGCGCTGGGCTTCGCGCAGCGCACCTGGAAGGCCTGGCAGCAGGAGAACGGCGGCTCGATCGTCAACATCGCCTCGATCGCCGGGGTTTCGGCCTCGCCGTTCATCGGCGCGTACGGCATGAGCAAGGCCGCGATGGTGAACCTGACGCTCCAGCTCGCGCACGAGTTCGCGCCGAAGGTGCGGGTGAACGCGATCGCCCCGGCCGTCGTGAAGACGAAGTTCGCCTCGGCGCTGTACGAGGGCCGCGAGGAGGAGGCGTCGGCGCGCTACCCCATGCAGCGCCTCGGCGCCCCCGAGGACATCGGCGGCGCCGCGGCCTTCCTCGCCTCGGACGAGGCGGGCTGGATCACGGGCCAGACCCTGGTGATCGACGGCGGCTTGTTCCTGAACGCGGGCGTGGAGTAGCACCACCTGGTTGTGCGCTGAGGGTCTGGTGTGCGCTGAGGGTGCCGGTCACCGCATGGGACCGGCACCCTTTGTCGTGCCGTGAACACAACCTGCTAACGGTGCGTTCACTTGTTGATCTGTGCATGCTCCTGTGGCGGATGCTGCGGTAGTGTCTGCCACGTTTCCGGCCCAGAGCCGCCCCGGCAGCGCCGCGACGGCGCGCCCGAGCGAGCCGGATTCCGCCGACGGTCAGCCGGCACCCCCCTCTTGACCCCGCATCAGCAGTAGTGGCCCCGCCGACTGAGGAGCGCGCACGTGTCCCACCGGAACCGACGTCTGAGGAACTCAGCGACCCTGCTCATATCCCTCTCCCTGGTCGCCGGATGCGGGGCCATCACCGGGGACAGTGGCGAGGAGGACCGCGCGCTCACCGTCGGCACCACCAGTGAGCCGAGCACCCTGGACCCCGCCGAGGCATGGGACAGCTCCTGGGAGCTGTACAAGAACACCTTCCAGACGCTCCTGCACTTCCCCAACTCCAGCACCACGCCCAGCCCGGACGCCGCCCAGCGCTGCGGATTCACCGACTCCGACAGCCAGGTCTACCGCTGCACCCTCCGCAAGGGCCTGAAGTTCTCCAACGGGAACGTGCTGGACTCCTCGGCGGTCAAGTACTCCTTCGACCGCACCCGCCGCATCAAGTCGGCCACCGGGCCCGCGGGACTCTTCGGCAGCATCGACCGCGTGGAGACGCCGGACAAGCGCACCGTGGTCTTCCACCTCAACAAGCCCGACGCGACGTGGCCGTACATCCTCTCCACGCCCGCGGCCTCGATCGTGGACCCGAAGAGCTACCCGGCCGACAGGGTGCGCAAGGACAACAAGCTGGTGGGTTCCGGCCCGTACACGCTCGATTCGTACGAGCACGGCAAGGACGCCGTCCTGCGCAAGAACACCTCGTACAAGGGCGCGGCCAACGTCAAGAACGACTCGGTCACCATCCGGTACTACCAGGACTCGGACAAGATGGTGGCCGCGCTGCGCCAGAAGAAGATCGACGTGACCGTGCGCGGCCTGACGCCCAAGCAGATCACCGACCTGCAGTCCGCCGAGGCCAAGGGCGACAACAGCATCGACCTGAGCGAGATGCTCGGCACCGAGATCCGCTTCCTGGTCTTCAACCCCAAGGACCCCGAAGCGCGCAAGCCCGCGGTCCGCAAGGCGATCGCGCAGCTCATCGACCGCAAGGCCCTGGTGCGCAAGGTCTACCACCACACCGCCGACCCGCTGTACTCGATGGTCCCGGGCGGCATCACCGGCCACACCAGCGCCTTCTACGACGAGTACGGGGACCCGAGCGTGTCCAAGGCGCGCGACACCCTGTCGCAGGGCGGGGTGAACGGCAAGGTCAAGCTGACCCTCTGGTACACCACTGACCGCTACGGCTCGCAGACCGCGGGGGAGTTCCAGGAGATCAAGCGGCAGCTCAACGGCTCCGGGCTGTTCGACGTGAAGGTCAAGGGCCGCCCCTGGAGGGAGTTCCAGAAGGGCTACAGCAAGGGCGAGTACCCGGTGTTCGGGCGCGGCTGGTTCCCCGACTTCCCCGACGCGGACAACTACCTCGCCTCCTTCGCGGGGAAGAACAACGCGGTGGGCACCCCGTACAACAACTCCACCCTCACCGACAAGCTGCTCGCCCCCTCGCGCAAGGAGAGCGACCGCGGGGTGGCCGGGCGCTACTTCTCCCGCGCCCAGAAGGTCGTCGCGCAGGACGCCAGGCTGCTGCCGCTGTGGCAGGGCCGGCTGTACGTCGCCTCGGGCAAGGACATGTCCGGCGTGGAGTGGATGCTCGACCCCTCGGCGCTGCCGCGGCTGTGGGAGCTCCACAAGAAGGCGGAGTGGTAAGCGGTACGTACGCTGCCGCTGCTTCCGCCGCCGCTCCGTCCCGCGGCGACTTGGTCCGCTGTCAGTGGGCACCGGTACGTTCTGGTGCGACAGCCGCTACACCGTCGTGAGGGAGAAGCAGTGAACGGCATGCGGGAGATGCTGCCCGAGTCCTGGCGGGGCGTGCTCGGCGAGGAGACCGAGAAGCCCTATTTCAAGGAGCTCACCGAGTTCGTCGAGCAGGAACGCGAGCAGCACCGGATCTACCCGCCGCGCGAGGAGGTCTTCGCCGCTCTCGACGCGACACCCTACGACCAGGTCAAGGTCCTGATCCTCGGCCAGGACCCGTATCACGGGCAGGGCCAGGGCCACGGCCTGTGCTTCTCGGTGCGGCCCGGGGTGAAGACCCCGCCGTCCCTGCGCAACATCTACAAGGAGATGCGCGAGGACCTGGGCCACCCGGTGCCGGACAACGGCTATCTGATGCCGTGGGCCGAGCAGGGCGTGCTGCTGCTCAACGCGGTGCTCACGGTCCGCGAGGGCGAGGCCAACTCGCACAAGGGCAAGGGCTGGGAGAAGTTCACCGACGCGGTGATCCGCGCGGTGTCCGACCGGCCCGACCCGGCGGTCTTCGTGCTGTGGGGCAACTACGCCAAGAAGAAGCTGCCGCTCATCGACACCGAGCGGCACGCGGTGGTGCAGGGCGCGCATCCCTCGCCGCTGTCCGCGCGGAAGTTCTTCGGCTCCCGCCCGTTCAGCGCGATCGAGGAGGCCGTGGAGCGCCAGGGACACACGCCGATCGACTGGCGCATCCCCGACCTGGGCTGATCCGTACGCCTGGCGCGTCCTCGACCTGGGCTGATCCGTGCGCCGGGTCCGTACGCCGGGCGGGGGTCGGCGCGCGTGCGGTGCCGCGCCGCGAAGGGATTGTCGGTGGCGGCAGCTAGCGTCGGAAGGGCCCGGACAGGTGCGGGCGCCCGCGCTCGCACCGCCCCCCGCACGCGCAGCCAGGAGGACTCCCGTGTCGGAGCCGCAGCAGGAGACGTCCCAGGACGGGACGATGGTCCGCATCGGACAGGCGATCATGCTTCACCGCGGCGGCGACCGCGAGGAGGCGAGGAACAGGTTCGCGCGCCTGTGGGAGGAGTCCACCGGCAAGGGCGACCTCTTCCACCGCTGCACCATCGCGCACTACATGGCCGACACCCAGGACGACCCCACCGACGAACTCCTGTGGGACCAGCGCGCGTTGGAGGCCGCGGACGCCCTGTCGGGGGAGGAGGTCCACTGGGGAGAGCACGCCCTCGCGGTGCGCTCTCTCTACCCCTCGCTGTATCTCAACCTCGCGGCCGACCACGCGAAGCTGGGTGACGAGAGCGCCGCGCTGCGCGAGTTGGGCAGGGCGCGCTCGGCGGCCGGCTCCCTGCCCGACGACGCGTACGGCGCCGGCATCCGCTCCGGCATCGAGGAGCTGGGGGTGCGGCTCGGGGGGAGCGGCGGGCGCGCCTGAGGCGGGCGCCGGCCGCGCCCGAGCCGGTCCCTCGGTGGCTCCCTCGGCAGCCCCTCAGTAGCCCGTCGTCCCGTCCAGGCGCTCCCTGAGCAGGTCCGCGTGGCCGAGGTGGCGGGCGTACTCCTCGATCATGTGCGTGTAGATCCAGGCGAGGTCGACCGGGCGGCCGTGGTGCCGGCCGGTGTCCGCCAGCTCTCGCTCCGCCGCGCGCTCGCGGGCCACCGCGATCTCCTCGCGCCACGTGGCGAACAGGGCCTCGGCGCTCTCCTCGGCCCCGACCCGGAAGTCGCCGTCGGGGTCGTCGTCCGTGTAGTAGCGCGGCGGCGCGTCCTCACCGCTCAGCACCCTGCGGAACCAGTGCCGTTCGACATCGGTCAGATGCTTCACCAGCCCCAGCAGGGAGAGGTCCGAGGGCGGCACAGCGGCCTCGCGCAGGCGCGCGTCGTCCAGGCCCGCGCACTTGTGGGCCAGGGTCTCGCGCTGCAACTCCAGCCATTTCTCCAGGAGTTCGCGCATGCTGCCGGTGACCCCGGGCGGCATGAGCCGCTCGCGCGGCGCCGTCATGCCGCTCCCGCTCGTGTTTCCGCTCCCGGCCCCGCTTCCGCCGTTGTCGTCCGTCTCCGTCGTCATGGCGGCCATTGTGTACGGGGCCGTCGCGGGCGGCGAGGCGATTTCCGAGCACCGTGGCCCCGGTGGCCCGTGGTCCTCAGCCCAGCATGCCGTGCAGCAACTCCCGCGCACCCGCCTGGAGTTCGCCCTCGCTGGGCACCGCGTCGTGGTACGAGCCCGCGGTGCAGGAGAAGAGCACGCCGTCGCACCAGGACACCAGGGACAGCGCGTGCCGCTCGGGGTCGATGGAGCCCGCCTCGGTGAGCAGGGCCACCAGGGGTTCGCGGAAGGAGCTGGTGCCGGTGCGGTCGTACCGGGTGCGCAGCTCGGGTCTGCGGGTGGCCTCCAGGGCGAGCTCGTAGCGTGCGAGCAGCAGGGTCTGGTGGCCGGTCAGATAGCGGTGCAGGGCCAGCGCGATGCTGTCGGCGATCGCCTCGGAACTGCCGCCCAGCGCCGCCGTCTCCCGAGGTGAGAGCACCTCGGCCTCGCGCTCGGCCAGCCGTCGCACCGCGGCCTCCAGCAGCGCGGCGCGGGTGCGCGCGTGGTTGGAGGTGGAGCCCTGCGGGAGTCCCGCGGCCTCGTCCACGGCGCGGTGGGTGAGCCCGCGCATGCCGCGCTCGGCCAGCAGCTCTATCGCGGCGTCCGCGATCAGCTCGGCACGCGGCGTGCGCTCCCCACGCTCCCCGCGCTCCCCGCGTTCCGCGGAACGGGCGGGGGTGCGCTCGCCGGAACGGGAGCCGGGGGAGGGCGGTTCGGTCGGTTCCCTCGAATCGGGCATGGCCGCAGCCTACCGCCCGCACTACGGCTGTAGTAGCGTGGGACTCGTGCACTACAGGTGTAGTGCTCTGGGGCGGTGTGCCCCGAGGCGGTGGTCTCGGGGGCAGAGCGGTCTCGGGGACAGAGGGGGCAACCATGGGCGAGCGCACGGCAGTTGTCATCGGCGCCGGGGTCGGCGGACTCACCGCGGCCGCAGCGCTGCACCGAGCGGGCTGGCATGTGCGGGTGCTGGAGCGGGCGCCCTCGCTGGAGCCCGTCGGCGCGGGCATCGCGCTGGCGCCCAACGCGCAGCGCGCCCTGGACCGCATAGGGCTCGGCGACACGGTCCGCGCGCTGCGGAGCTGGACCTCCGAGGGCGGGCTGCGCACCCCGTCGGGACGCTGGCTCTCGCGCACCAGCAACGAGGCGGCGGCCGCACGCTATGGCGGCCCCCTCGTCCTGCTCCACCGCGCCCAACTCCTGGGCATGCTGCGGGAGATGATCCCCGAGGACGCCGTGACCACCGGCGCCGAGGCGGAGATCACCGACCCCGGCGGCGCGGGGCGCCCGGCCCGTGTGCGCACCGCCGACGGCGACGTGACGGCTCACCTCCTCGTCGCCGCCGACGGCATACGCTCCGCCGCCCGCGACGTCCTGTTCCCCGGCCACCCCGCGCCGCGCTATGCGGGCTTCACCACGTGGCGGATCGTGGTGCCGGCGCCCCGCGGTCCGTTCGCGCCGCACGAGACGTGGGGGCGCGGCCTGCTGTGGGGCAGCCAGCCGCTCCCGGACGGCCGGGTGTATGCGTACGCCGCTGCCGCACTGCCGCCGGGGGAGCGGGCGCCGGACGGCGAACGGGCCGAGCTGCTGCGGAGGTTCGGCACCTGGCACGATCCGGTGCCCGAGCTGATACGCGCCGCCGCGCCGGACGGCGTGCTGCGCAACGACGTGTATGCGATGGCCGCACCGCTGCCCGCACTGCACCGCGGCCGCACCGCGCTCCTCGGCGACGCGGCGCACGCCATGCCGCCGAGCCTCGGCCAGGGCGGCAACCAAGCCATCGAGGACGCGATAGTGCTCGCCCACCACGCGTCGGCACCGGAGTCGGGTCCGGCTCCGACTCCGGAGTCGGAGCCGGACCCCGAGGCCGCTGTCGAGGGGCTGCTGCGCGCCTACACCCGCGACCGGCTGCCGCGCACCAGCGAGGTCGTGCGCCGCTCGTCGCGGGTGGCGCGGATGACCACGCTGACCTCGGCCCCCGCGTGCGCCGCGCGGAACGCCGCGATGGCGCTGGTCAACAGGTTCGGCCCGGGGCTCGCGCTGCGCGCCCTGGACGGAGTGGCCGACTGGAGCCCGCCGGGCCACGCGTATGCTGCCGGGCACGTTCGACGGGAGGAAGCCTTGTGAGAATCGGCGTGATCGGCCTGGGGGACATCGCCGAGAAGGCGTATCTGCCCGTGCTCGCCGCGCAGCCCGGCGTGGAGCCGCATCTGGTGACCCGCACGCCCGCCACCCTGGAGCGGCTCGGCGCCGCGCATCGCATACCCGAGGAGCACCGCCACGCCGACCTCGACGGACTGCTGGCGGCGCGGCCCGACGCGGCCTTCGTGCACGCGGCCACCGCCGCGCACCCGGCGCTCGTCGGCCGGCTCCTGGAGGCCGGGGTGCCGACGTACGTGGACAAGCCGCTGGCGTATGAGCTCGACGCGTCGCGGCGGCTGGTGGAGCTGGCCGAGCAGCGCGGCACCCAGTTGGCCGTGGGCTTCAACCGGCGCTTCGCGCCCTGTTACGCCCAGTGCCTGGAGCATCCGCGCGAGCTGATCCTGCTCCAGAAGCACCGGGTGGGGCTGCCCGAGGACCCGCGGCGCATGGTGCTGGACGACTTCATCCACGTCGTGGACACCCTGCGGTTCCTGCTGCCGGGCGTGGCCGACGACGTCGCGGTGCGGGCCCGGGTGCGCGAGGGCCTGCTGCACCAGGTGGTGCTGACCCTGGCGGGCGACGGGTTCACGGCGATCGGCGCGATGAACAGGCTGTCGGGTTCGGCCGAGGAGATCTTGGAGGTCTCGGGCCAGGACACCAAGCGCGAGGTGCGCGACATGGCGGCGATCGTGGACCACAAGGGCCAGCCGAGCGTGCGCCGCCGCGGCGACTGGGTGCCGGTGGCACGGCAGCGCGGCATCGAGCAGGCGGCGCTCTCCTTCCTCGACGCGGTGCGCGCAGGGAAGGAGCTCACGGCCCAGGATGCCCTGCGCACCCACGAGTTGTGCGAGCGCATAGTCGACGACATCGAGGCAGCGGCGGGCTGAGCCCCGGGGAGGGGCCGCGGCGGGTGAGGTGCCCGCCGCGGCTTGTGGAGCTGGGACTCGTGGAGCTGGAGCTCGTGGGACTGGGGCCCAGCCCAGCGCCTCAGCCCCGTGCGCCCGGTGCGGGCTCCTTCGACTGGCGCGGGATCGCGTCGTCCGCGGGGGCGTCGCTGCGGCCGTAGTGGTGCGTGGTGAACATGTAGAGCAGTCCCGCCACGACCACCACGCCGCCGCTCAGCACCACGATCCAGTTCTCGTACCAGGGCGCCTCGGGGGTGCGCGGCCAGGCGATGGTGATGATCGCGAAGATCCCGTAGGCGAGGGCGCCGGCGTTCACCAGCAGCCCCCAGCGGCCCAGTTGGAATTCGCCGCTCGGGCGCCAGCCCTTCAGGCGGGCGCGCAGGGCGGCGAGCACGACCATCTGGAAGGCGCCGTAGATGCCCAGGATCGCGAAGGACACGATCTTGGTGAGGGCATCGGCGGAGATCAGCGAGCCGAAGGCGATCAGTACCGGCAGCACGGCCGCCACCAGCAGCGCGTAGCCGGGCACCGCCCGCGCGTGCGAGAACTGCCGGAGCAGCTTGTGGCCCACGATCATCTCGTCGCGCGCGTACGAGTAGATCAGCCGGCCGGCCGCTGCCTGGAGGCTCACGGTGCAGGACAGGAAGGAGATCAGCACGACCGCCATCACCCCGCGCGCGCCGAACTCGCCCAGCGCGTCGAAGAGCACGGTCGTCACCGGGTCGGACGCCTTGCCGCTGATCACCGCGCGGTAGTCGGCGACGGAGAGCAGCAGGCACAGGCAGGTGAAGGTGGCCGCCGCGCCGCCGATGTAGATGGTGCGGCGCATCGCCTTGGGGATCATCTTCCCCGGGTGCTTGACCTCCTCGGCGACGTCGCCGCACGCCTCGAAGCCGTAGTACTGGTAGAAGCCGATGATCCCGGCGGACAGGAACACCGGCAGATAGCTGCCGCCGCCCGAGGCGCCGAAGTCGTCGAAGAGCACGCCCAGGCCGTGGTGCCGCTCGGTCACCAGCAGCCACACGCCCACGATCAGCGCGCCCACCAGCTCGGCGGAGAAGCCGATCACCGCGGCCCAGGACAGCACTCTCGTACCGGCGTAGTTGATGAGCACCGCGAGCACGATCAGGCAGACCGTGCACAGCACCGTCGTGTGCACGGTGGGGTCGAAGCCGAGCATGATCGCCACATAGGGGCCCGCGCCGTACGCGACGCTGGTGATGGTGATGATCAGCGCCCACATGTAGATCCAGCCGGACATCCACGCCCAGCGCTTGCCCCACAGCCGGCGCGTCCACGGATAGACCCCGCCCGCGATCGGGTACTGCGCCACCACCTCGCCGAAGATCAGCGCGACCAGGAACTGCCCCGCGCCCGCCATCACGAACGCCCAGATCATCGGCGGTCCGCCCTCGGCGAGCGCGGTGCCGAACAGGGTGTAGGTGCTCACCACGGGGGAGAGGTAGGTGAAGCCCAGCGCGAAGTTCGCCCAGGGGCCCATGTCCTTGCGGAACTCGCTCCCGCGCTCGTCGCCCGCCGCCGCGGGCTCCTCGTGTGCCACCGGGCTCAGCCCTTGAACCAGCCGGAGGGGCCCGGCCGCAGGTTCTGGTAGATGTGCTTGGCCTCGCGGTACTCCTCCAGGCCCGCGACGCCCAGCTCCCGCCCGACGCCGGAGCGGCCGAATCCGCCCCATTCGGCCTGGGGTACGTACGGATGGAAGTCGTTGATCCACACGGTGCCGTGCCGCAGCCGGTTCGCGACCCGCTGCGCGAGGCTCGCGTCGCTGCTCCACAGCCCGCCGGCGAGCCCGTACCGGGTGTCGTTCGCGAGCCGTACGGCCTCGTCCTCCGTACGGAACCGCTCGACCGTCACCACCGGCCCGAACACCTCCTCCTGCACGATCCGCATCGAGCGGTCGCAGTCGGCGAAGATCGTCGGGAGCAGGAAGAAGCCGTTCGCCAGCGCGGGGTCGTCCGGGCGGCGGCCGCCGGTGACCAGGCGCGCGCCCTCCTGCCGCGCGATGTCGAGGTACGCCTCGACCTTGTCGCGGTGCTCGGCGGAGCTGAGCGGTCCGCTCTCGGTCTGCGGGTCCAGGCCGCTGCCCAGCCGGATGCGGCTCGCCTTGTCGGCCATCCGCTCCACGAACGCGTCGTGGACGTCCTCGTGCACGATCAGCCGGGAACCGGCCGAGCACACCTGGCCCGAGTGCAGGAAGGAGGCGTCCAGCGCGTAGTCGACCGCGGCCTCGAAGTCGGCGTCGGCGAACACCACGTTGGGGTTCTTGCCGCCCAGCTCCAGCGCGATCTTCTTCACGCCGGGTGCCGCCGCTGCCATGATCCGCTGTCCCGTGGACAGCCCGCCGGTGAAGGACACCAGGTCCACGTCGTCGTGCGCGACCATCGCCGCGCCCACCGAACCCCCGGAGCCCAGTACCAGGTTGGCCACCCCGCGCGGCGCCCCGGCCTCCTCGATCAGCTTGACCATGTGCACGGTGCTGAGCGGGGTCGTCTCGCTCGGCTTGAGCACGAAGGTGTTGCCGGCGGCGAGCGCGGGGGCGACCTTCCAGGACGCCTGGAGCAGCGGATAGTTCCACGGCGCGATGAGCGAGCAGACGCCGACGGGGTGGTGCACGACGCGGCTCAGCACGTCGGGGCCCACGTCGACGACGCGGCCGCCGTGCTTGTCGGCGGACTCAGCGTAGAAGCGGAACGCGTTGCTGACGTCCTCGACGTCGATGCGGGCCTCGGCGAGCGTCTTGCCGGTGTCCAGGGTCTCGATGCGGGCGATCTCCTCTTGATCGCGCAGCAGCAGTTGGCTCACGCGGTGCAGTACGTCGGCGCGGTCGCGGGTCGGGGCGTCGGACCAGCCGCCCGCGTCGAACGCGCGGCGGGCCGCCTGGACGGCGGCGTCGACGTCTGCCTCGGACGCCTCGTCCACGGTCGTCACGACCGAGGCGTCGTACGGGTTGACGACCTCACGCGTGCCGCCGCCCGCCGCGGTGGTCCAGGTCCCGTCGATGAACAACTCCGGCACGGATGGTTCCTTTCGCGCGGTGTGGTGGCGCTGGTCTTGTCGGTTGCGCCCCAAGGTTCTCCGTGCGTCGCCGCGAGGCCACCCGCCGCACCGGTGTGGGGGAGGGATCCGCCCCGGGTGGCGTACGCGCTTCGCTTCGCGTGTGCCGCGCGCCCTTGCGCTTCGCGTGTGCCGCGTGCCCTTGCGCTTCGCGTGTGCCGCGCGCTGGGTTGCTTTCCGCCGCGACCGTCGCGTTCCGCTGCTGGTCGGCTCCCGCTTCGTATGCGCGCTTCGCGCCCCGAAACCGCCGGGCGGTCTCGGCTGTGGCCGCTTTGCGCCGCGGCGGGAGTGGGTGGGTGGGTGGGTGCGGGCGCTATTGCCTTGCCCGGCTGCCTGCGACGCTCCGCGCCGCCGGCTGCCTGTGGGTGGCGGCGACGCTTCGCCGCCGGGAGCGCTTGATTGCCGCGGTCAACGTTCGGCCGGGGCGGGCTCGTTGGGGGCCGGTTCGCCGGGGACCGGGGAGGGGGCCTGGTTACGGCGTACGGCTCGGGCGCCTGCCAAGAACGCGTACGCCGCGACCCCCGCGAGGCATCCGTACGGAACCCAGTCACCGAAGCGCACGTACAGCGTCGTGCCCGTCGTGGACGGGACCCCGTACACCCGCGTGCCGCTCTCCCGCACGCCCATCCGCGGGCCCAGGGCCTCGCCGCGGCCCCCGTACACGGCGCTCTCGCCCGTGAGGGTCGCGTGCACCATCGGGCGGCCGCTCTCCGCGCCCCGCAGGGCGGCGAGCGAGGCGTGCTGCGCGGGTGCCCAGCTGTGCTGGAAGGTCGCGGTGGAGGACTGCGCGACCAGCAACTGCGCGCCCTGCCGCACCAGATGGCGGCTCATGTCGGGGAACGCCGTCTCGAAGCAGATCAGCGGCCCGAAGCGCAGCCCGCCCGCGCGCATCATCACCGGCTCCGTGCCGCGCATGCGGTCCTCGCCCGCGGCCTTGCCCACCGAGGTGGCCCAGCCCAGAACCGAGCGGAACGGTACGTACTCGCCGAACGGCACCAGGCGCATCTTGTCGTAGCGCGGACCCGTGGGCCCGTGCGGGGTGATCAGTACCGAACTCTTGAAGATGCCGTGGCCGTCGGCCCGCCGGGCGTCGACGTTCACCAGCAGCGGGGCCCCGACCTCGGCGGACAGGGCGGCGAGGCGGGCGCGTACCCGGGGGTGCGCGCCGAGGTCCACGCCGATGCTGCTCTCGCCCCACACCACCAGGTCGGGGCGCTGCCCGCGGTGCGCCATCTCCCGGGTGAGCTGCGCGCTGCGCTGGTAGCGCTGCTCCACGGTCGGCGCCTGTTCACCGGCCTGTATGACGCCGATGCGTGCCGTACGGCCCGGGTCCTCGGCGGGCCGCGGCGCCCACGCCCAGGCCGCGGTCGTGGCGGCCACCGCCAGCACCAGGGTGACCGCCCCCGCGACACGGCCCCTGCTGGAGACGAGCAGCGCGGTCACACCGACGTTCACCGCGACCACCAGGAAGCTGATCAGCCACACCCCGCCCACCGAGGCGAGCCGCAGCGCGGGGCCGACCTGCCACTGGCTGGCGCCGAGCAGGCCCCAGGGGCCGCCCAGGAACTGCCAGGAGCGGACCAGTTCGACCAGCAGCCACCCCGCGGGGAGCAGCAGCGCGGCCGTACCGAAGCGCGCCGCGCGCGGGGCCCCGTTCGCCGCTCCGCCCGACGCCGCGTCCGCCTCCGCACCCGACGGACCGTCAGGAACCCCGCCCAGCAGCCGCCGTGCCAGCCACCCCCACGGTGCCCAGAGCGCGCCCAGCAGCGCCGCGAGGACCAGCGTGAACACGTGCAGGCTCGGGATCAGCCAGTGGTGCACCGCGAACATGAAGCCGGTGCCGCCGAGCCAGCCGTACAGCGCGGCCCTGCGCCCGGTGTCCGCCGAGCGGAGCAGCAGCAGCCACGGCACCAGGCACACCCAGGCCAGCCACCACAGCGCCGGAGTGGGGAAGGCCAGCGCGGGCAGCGCGCCCGCGAGGAGGGCGAGGAGGGCGCGTACGGCCGGTGCCCGCCGGGCACCGGCGCCGGACTTCCGCGCCTCGCGCATCCCACGCCTCCCAGGGCAGCTCCGTGCGGCGGCAGGTCCGTGCCGGCCGGGCACCAGTGTGCGGGACCGGGACGGCGCAGGCGAGAGCGCGTGACCCAGTCAGTGGGCGGAAGCGGCGCCGGCGGACGGTCCGGACGCGCGCGGGACGGCGGAACCCGCGAAAGAGACGAGAAACCCGCGAACGGGAGTGTTGACAGGGGCAGTTGGCGCTGAGGACGCTGTGTGCCGTGCGTGTGACCGACAACGTTGTCGAACTCCCCGGAGGCCGCCGTGGCACGTCAGGTACGCGATGCACGTGAGGGAAGCGCCCGGAGACGCCGAAGAGCCGCGGCGCTGACGGCTGCGGTGGTGTGCGCGGGGCTGCTCGGCTCCCCGCCCGCCGCGACCGCGGCACCGCCGGGCCCCTCCGGGGCGGACCCTTCGGCGCGTGAACGCCTCACCGACCTGGTCAACCCCTTCATCGGCACGCAGAACGAGGGCAACACCTTCCCCGGCGCCGCCGCGCCCTTCGGCAAGGTGCAGCTCTCGCCCGACACCGGGCACACCACCGGTTACGACTGGAAGCACAAGAGCATCCGCGGCTTCTCCGCCGTGCACCTGTCGGGCGTCGGCTGCGGCCTCGGCGGCGATCTGCCGGTGCTGCCCACGACCGGCGACATCACGAGCACCGACAACACCAAGTACGCCGCGGGCTTCCGGCACGAGAACGAGAGCGCTTCGCCGGGCTCGTACGCCGTCCGGTTCGACGACTACGGGGGTACGAGGGCCGAGCTGACCGCCACACGCCACACCGGGCACCAGCGCTACACCTTCCCCGCGACCGAAAAGGCCAATGTCCTGCTCAACACGGGCCAGGCCCTGCACAAGGTCACCGACAGCAAGGTCGAGGTGCTGGACGACCGCACGGTGCGCACCTCCATCACCGGGCGCGGCTTCTGCCAGGACACGCGCCCGTACACGGTGCACACCGTCACCCGCTTCGACCGGCCCTTCGCGGGGCACGGGACGTGGAGCGGCGACACGGTGAGCGCGGGCAGCGACGCCTCGCGCGGTGAGGGCCGGCGCGGCGCGTACGTACGCTTCGACACCCGTGGCGGGGACCGCGATGTGGAGGCGGTGACCTCGCTCTCGTACGTGGATGCCAAGGGCGCGGCGCGCAATCTCGCCGCCGAGGGCGTGCGCTCCTTCGACGCGACCCGGGCCGCGGCGCGCGCGGCCTGGGAGAAGCGGCTCGGGCAGGTGCGGGTGAAGGGCGGCAGCGAGGAGCGGCGCCGCGTCTTCTACTCCTCGCTCTACCGCGCGCTGCTGCACCCGAACGTCGGCGAGGACGTGGACCGCCGCTATCGGGGCTGGGACCAGCGCGTTCACCGCGCGACGGATCACACGTACTACCAGAACTGGTCCCTGTGGGACACCTACCGCACCCAGGCCCAGCTCCTCGCGCTGCTCGCGCCGCGCGAGTCCCGCGACATGGCGCTCTCGCTGCTGGACGTGGACCGGCAGGGCGGCTGGCTGCCGAAGTGGGGGTACGGGACGGTCGAGACCAACATCATGACCGGGGATCCGGTGACGCCGTTCCTCACCAACGCCTATCAGCAGGGATTGCTGAAGGGGCATGAGGAGGAGGCTTACCGGGTCCTGAAGAAGAATGCGGACGGGGTGCCGCCCGCGGATTCCCCGTACGTGGGGCGGATGGGGAACGCGCATTATCTGAAGCACGGGTATGTGCCCCATGTACCGGATGGCAAGCGTGAGAAGCCCGGCGACTCCGACTTCGAGCACGGCGGCTCGGCGACGCTCGAATACGCGCTGTCGGACGGGGCGTTGGCGCGGATGGCCCGCGATCTGGGGCATGGGGACGACGCGGCGCGGTATGCGCGGCGTGCCGGGAATTACCGCAGCGTCTTCGATGCGAGCACTGGCTTCTTCCGGGCGCGGGACGGTGCGGGGAAGTTCACCGGGCCTGCCGATCCGGCCAAGAGCGAGGGGTTCCACGAGGGGACGTCCTGGCAGTACATGTGGCTGGCGCCGCAGGATCCGCGCGGGCTGATGCGGCTCATCGGCGGGAGGGAGAAGACGGAGAAGCGGCTCGACTCCTTCTTCGCCTACGACCAGTTGGTGAAGGATCCCGGGAAGACCGCGCGCGAGGTGTGGGTGAATGGGCCGTACGACTACTACAACGCGGACAAGTACAACCCGCAGAACGAGCCGGATCTGATCGCGCCGTATATGTATCTGTCGACCGGTACGCCGTGGAAGACGACCGATGTGGTGCACGCGGCGCTGGGGCTTTTCACGACGGGCCCCGACGGGGTGACCGGTAATGACGACCTGGGGACCATGTCGTCGTGGATGGTGCTCACGTCGATGGGCGTCTTTCCCGTGTATCCCGGGACGGACACGTGGGGGTTGTCGGCGCCGGCTTTCGACAGGGTGGACGTCACCCTGGACCGCGCTTTCTGGCCGCGCGGCCGGCTGTCCGTACGGGCCGAGGGTGCGGGTTCCGGGGACGGCAAGTACATCCGCTCCGCGCGGTTGGGCGGCGCGAACCTGTCCCGTACGTGGGTGAGCACGGCCGACATCCGGCGCCAGGGTTCGTTGACCTTCAAGCTCGGCGCGACGCCCTCGCGTTGGGGCACGGGTGCGGGGGATGGGCCGCCCGCGGCGCCGGGGGTGGGCGGCTGAGGAGGCGGGCGCGCGGCGCCGGTCGTGCGCCCCTTACCTGTTCCGCTTGCTTGGACTGCGCTCCAAGGTGACGAAGTTGCTGCGGGCGGCCGTCGACCGCGGGGTGACGTTCTTCGACACTGCCGAGGTCTACGGCCCGTTCGCCAATGAGGAACTGGTCGGTGAGGCGCTGGAGCCGGTCCGCGACCAGGTGGTGCTCTGCTCGCCACCAAATTCGGCATCAGGCACGGCGAGCACGGGCCGACCCCGATGTGCCTGTTGAAGACGTGGCCGGCACGGTCAAGGAGCTGATCGCAGAAGGCAAGGTGAAGCACTTCGGTTTGTCCGAGGCCGGTGCCGCGACGATTCGTCGCGCCCATGCCGTGCAGGCGGTGACGGCGCTGCAAAGCGAGTATTCGCTCTGGATGCGCGAGCACGAAACCGAGGTCATTCCGACCCTGGAGGAATTGGGCATCGGCCTGGTGCCCTACAGCCCGCTCGGCAAGGGATTTCTGACCGGCACGATCGATTCCCGTACGTCGCTGGCCGACGACGACCTCCGCCGCCTGCTGCCGCGCTTCAGCCCCGAAGCGCGGCAGGCCAACCAGGTGCTGGTCGACCTGTTGCGGCAGATCGCCGACGACAAGGGGGCCACGCAGGCCCAGATCGCTCTCGCCTGGGTGCTGGCGCAGAAGCCGTGGTGCGTACCGATACCCGGCACCACCAAATTGCACCGCCTGGAAGAGAACCTGGGCGCGCTCGACGTCGAGCTGACACCCGGCGACCTGCACCGGATCGAAGAGGCCGCGGCCGGCATCCGGATCCACGGCGACCGTGTCCCTGAGCAGCTACGGTCACGGTTCGACCGCTGACAGCGTCGCTGATCGACCGGATCAGAGCAGGTCGATGTCGGCGAGTACGCGGCGTGCCTGCTTGCCCGGTGTGGCATAGCGCCATGGTTCCAACCGGTCCCAGGCGGTGAGGAGTTCGGTCCTCAGGCGGCCCGAGCCCACGGCCGCTGACGGTACGGCGTCTTGTAGCGCGGCGACTGCGGCTTCCGGCTGCTTCGCGTCGGCGAGGGAGGCGGCGTACCGGGCGGTGAACACCGCGCGGTCCCGCACCCCCACCCGCCGGTCGGCGATGATGTCCGGCCACAGCGCCGCCGCTTCGCTTCCGAGCCGTAGGCGGGTGTAGCAGGTGGCCCGTTGGGCGTCGAGATAGCGGGCACCGCCGACCGCGAGGCCCCACGGATATCCGTCGTGGATCTTGTCGACCAGGGGCTCGGCCCGGTTCAGCGCGATGTCGGCCCCGGCGCGGTCGCCGATCAACGCGTAGCCGTGTGCCTGCGCTTGGAGTGCCTGCACCCTGATCTTGGGGCACATGCGCCGCTCGTTGTCGACGGCGGACGCGGCGAATTCGAGGGTGGACCGCCCGTCGCCGCGATCCGCCTCGACCATTGCGCGGTTGACCAGGGCGTGCGCGACGAGTTGGGGCTCGTCGCCGCGGTGCGCGAGATCGATCATGCGGGTGCCCCACTGCCGGCCTTCGCGCGTCGCACCGGACACCCGGTACAGCCACGACGTCATGATCCCGTACGCGGCGGTGGTCTGCCAGAGCTGTTTGCGGCCCTTGCCGGTGGCTCCGGATGCCAACCCGGCGAGGGTGCCGGCTTGTTGCACCACCGTCGGCAGCACCTGCTGCGGGCCGATCAGGCCATCTGCCTGTACGTGCCCGCGCAGTTGGTCCTGGAAATACTTCACGATGTCGTTCGTGGTGCCGGGCGGAACGTGCAGCGCCGCCGCGGCCGCTATCGCCGCGGAATCGAATACGAAGGTGCGTCGGTCCACAGGGTTTTCCCCCTGTTCAGGAAGTGGCGCGTCACTCAGGATCGCGGCGAGTTCCTCCCGCGACAGGTGCAGCGCGCCACGGAGCCGGGGCCAGTACACGCCGTACGGGGTGCTTCTGCCGCGTTCCCAGTTCCGGTAGGTGCTGGGTGCCACTCCGACGGCGGCTGCCAGTTTCTCCTGAGTGTAGCCGCACGCCTTGCGCCGAACGACGAGCATCTGACGCACAGTCATTTCGCCTCCGCGTGACCCGTGTTGTCGCAGCTCAGGCTAGAGCAGTGCCGGGGTCCGCGTGACACTTTGGCGATTCTTCCCGACGGCCGTTCCCGCCCCTTCGTCGTTGACTCGGATGTCGTTGCACAAAACAATTTCCGAGGCGGGCGAAACATGACCACGAACATTCATGAAGGATTCCAACCGGGCGACATCGTGCGGCAGGACGTCAAATTTCGTACGGGGCGTGTGGTGAAACGGACGGGGCCCGTGCCGTTCGTGTACGCGGTGGAGTTGGCGGACGGGATGACCGTGTTCGCGTACGAGGGGGAATTGCGCGAGGCCACGCGCAAGGAATCCGAGGACTACGAGCGGGCCCGTACGAAGTGGCGGGAGCGGCGGGCGCTCATCGAGGGGGCCGGGTCCCCCTGACGGCGCCGGCCCCCGTGCCCGCACGCGGCGGCTGACCTAGCGTCGGCCCCATGTCGCATCACGCAGCGCGCTACGAGATCGCCGTCACGCCCCAGCCGCCCGAGGAGGAGGCCGAGGCCAGTGAGGCCGAGGTCGCGGACACGGCCGTGCGCCGGGAGTGGGTGCACGCCACGGGGGAGACCGGGGCCAGCGGGTACCCCCGGTACGCGGGCGAGGGGCTGGTCGCCGACATCGACCCCGCGGGGCCCTCGGTGGAGGCGATCACCGTGGACGGCGCGGAGCTCACGTACGGCTGGACGGCCGACGTCGTGAACGAGGAGCGCGGCCGGGCGGATTGAGGACCGCGGGAGTCGGCATCCGCCCGGCCGCGCTCACACAGCCAGACCCGCTCAGGCCCGCTCGGGGACGGCCAGCGAGAGCGCGTAGCGCTCCGCCTCGTCCGTCCACCAGTGGCGGAGGGCCAGGCCCGCCGCCGCGAGCTCCGCGCGTACACCCTCCTGGCGGAACTTCGCGGAGATCTCCGTCCGCAGGTCCTCGCCCTCGGCGAAGTGCACCGCCAGGTCCAGGTCGCGGACCTTGACGGTCTGCTCCCTGGTGGCGCGCAGCCGCATCTCGATCCACTCGTTGTCCGGGTCCCAGAGCGCGAGGTGCCGGAAGGCGGCGGGGTCGAAGTCCGCGCCGAGCTCGCGGTTGAGCACGCTCAGCACGTTCTTGTTGAAGCGCGCCGTGACGCCCTGCGGATCGTCGTAGGCGGCGACCAGGACAGCGGGGTCCTTCACCAGGTCCGTGCCGAGGAGCAGCGCGTCCTGTGGGCCGAGCGCGCCCCGTACCCGCTTGAGGAACGCGGCCCGCTCCTCCGGCGGCAGGTTCCCGACCGTGCCGCCGAGGAACGCCAGCAGGCGCGGCTCGCCCGTGCCCTCCAGGCCCAGGTCGCGGCCGAAGTCGGCGGCGATGGCGCGCACGTGGAGCGTCGGGAAGTCGGAGCGCAGCGCCTCGGCGGCCCCGCGCAGCGCGCTGTCGCTCACGTCCACCGGCACGTAGCCGCGCAGCGAGCCCCACTCGCGCAGCGCGCTGAGCAGCAGCCGGGTCTTCTCGGATGAGCCCGAGCCCAGCTCGACCAGGGTCGCGGCGCGGGTGGCGGCGGCGATGCGCGGGGCGCGGGCCTCCAGGATCTCCCGCTCGGCGCGGGTCGGGTAGTACTCGGGGAGCCGGGTGATCTCCTCGAACAGTTCGCTGCCCCGCGCGTCGTAGAACCACTTGGGCGGCAGCGACTTGTCCTCAGCCGTCAGCCCCGCGAGGGCGTCGGCGCGCAGCGCGGCGGCCGCGTAGCCGGCGGGCAGCCGGTCGTCGAGCACGAAGCGTTCTGACGGGCTCGTCATGGAGCGGGGGTCCTCTCGGTGGTGGCGAGGCGCACGCCGGACGGCGGCGCGGCGGGCGAGGGCTGCGCTGCGGCCTGTACGGGCTGTGCCAGCGGCTCCGTGCGCACCGAGGCGCGGTCGGCGGTGAGCAGCGAGCACTCGGGCACTTCGAGCCATTCCTGCGCGCCCTCGCGTGCGGCGGGCCCGGTGGCGGAGTCCGGCTCGGACGCGACGATCAGCCCGTACGCGTCGTACCGGTACCAGAGCGTGTCGCCCCAGCGGGTCGCGTGGATGCTCCGGCCGTCGGTCAGCAGCAGATTGAGCCGGGCCTGCGGACGTACGGCGGCGACCTGCCGCACCACGGCGGACAGCGCGGCGCCCGGCGGCTCACCGGCGGCGAGTCTCGCGTGCACGGCGGCCCACAGCACCGCCGCGTCGCAGCGCGCCTCCAGCCGCAGCAGCTCCTCCGCTGAGAGCCCCAACCCGGCATCCCGGGGCAGCAGTTGCCAGTCGGAGACCGCGCCGTTGTGGCTGAACAGCCAGGGGCCCGCGCGGTACGGGGCGACGGCGGCCTCGTCGTACGCGGTGCCCGGCGTGGCGTCCCGGACGGCTGCCAGAACGCAGCCGCTGCGCAGGACGCGGGCGAGGTCGGACAGGTTCGGGTCGGACCAGACGGGCACGGCGCGGCGGTAACGGGCGGGCTCGGGACCCCCGTTGGCCTCCGCTTCCGGTGGGGGCTCCGGGTACCAGCCGATGCCGAAGCCGTCCGCGTTCACCGTGCCGTGCCGCTGCCTCCGGGGCGCGTACGACTGCTCGTACAGGCCGTGCGGCGGATCCAGCAGGAGCCCGGCGAGCGGGCGCGGCGCGCCGAGGTAGGCGAGGTGACGGCACATCAGACGGCCCCCGAGGGATTGCCGGTCGTGGCACCGTGGCCCGGCGCGGCGTCGCGCGCGGTGCGGAAGCCCGCGAAGATCTGGCGCCGGATCGGGAAGTCCCAGTTGCGGAAGGTCCCGCGGCAGGCGACCTCGTCGGTGCCGAAGGAGCCGCCGCGCAGCACCTTGTGCTCGGTGCCGAAGAAGACCTCCGAATACTCGCGGTACGGGAACGCCTCGAACCCCGGATAGCCGATGAAGTCCGTGGCCGTCCACTCCCACACGTCGCCGAGCAACTGCCGCGCGCCGCAGGGTGCTTCGCCCTCGGGGTACGCGCCGGCCGGTGCGGGGCGCAGATGGCGTTGGCCCAGGTTGGCGTGTTCGGGGCCCGGCGGGGTGTCGCCCCAGGGGTAGCGGGTGCAGGTCCCCGTCCGGGGCGACCAGCGCGCGGCCTTCTCCCACTCGGCCTCTGTGGGCAGTCGCCGCCCGGCCCAGCGGGCGTACGCGTCGGCCTCGTACCAGCTCACATGCACCACCGGCTCGTCGGGCCGCACCGGCTCGTGGTGCCCGAAGCGGCGGCGCATCCAGGTGCCGCCCTCGCGGTACCAGAACAGCGGCGCCTCCAGGTCCGCGTGCTTCCGGTAGGCCCAGCCGGTGGTGCTCCACCAGCGCGGGTCCGCGTAGCCGCCGTCCTCGATGAAGCGCTGGAACGCGGCGTTGGTGACCGGCACGGTGTCCAGGTGGAAGGCGGGCACCTGCACCAGGTGCTCGGGGCGCTCGTTGTCCAGCGCCCACGGGTCCTCGCTGGTGCCCATGGTGAACGGGCCGCCGGGGACCAGGACTTCGGCGGGGAGGTCGCCGGCCGCGGGGTCCCCTTCCGGCTCGGGCGCCGTGAGGACCGGCTCGCCCCTGCGGAGCTGGTGGGTGGCGAGCATGGTCTCGTCGTGCTGCTGCTCGTGCTGGGCGATCATGCCGAAGACGAAGCCGTCCTCCAGCAGGCGTTCGCCGGGGGAGTCGAGAGGGGCGTCCTGGAGGATGGCCAGGACGCGTTCGCGCACCTCGGACGCGTACGCCTCGGCCTCGTCCGGCGCGAGCAGCGGCAGCGCCGGGCGGTCGGCGCGCGGGTGCTGGAAGGCGTCGTAGAGGCGGTCGAGCTCGGGGCGCAGCGCCGGGCGCCTGCCCGCCTCGCGGAGCAGCCAGATCTCCTCCTGGTTGGCGATGTGGGCCAGGTCCCACACCAGCGGTGACATCAACGGCGAGTGCTGGGCGGTGAGTTCGTCGTGACCCAGACACTCCGCGGTGAGCGCGAGCGTGCGCCGCCGCGCCCGCCGCAGCGCCGCCTCCGCTTCGCGCCGGATGCCCCGCGCGGCGTCGTGGCCCGGCGCCGGGGAGGAGGGGGCGGAGGACGGGGGAGCGACGGTCGGGGTTTCGGTCATCACGGTGCTCCTTCTACGAGATCCGCGGATTCCGGTATGGAGGATGCGGGTGATACGGGCGGTACGGGGCGGTGGTGCGCGGGTGGCGCGGGAGGGAACACGTCGGGCGGGCTCGCGGTGCCCGCGTACTCGCCCCGGTGCGGGGCTGTGTTGCTGCTGTTTCCGCTGTTCCCACTGCTCCCGCCGTTCCCGCCGTTCTCGCGCAGTGCGTCGAGCCTGTCGTCGGCCGGACATCGGCCGCGCAGCGCGTAGCGCTCGGCGAAGGCGGCCACCGCCTCCCGCGCCCCGGCCGGTGCGGCCTGGCGCGCGAGGGCTTCCTGCGCGGCGGCGAAGCAGGCCCGCACCGCCCGGCCGACCTCGGGGTCGGCGGGCCCCGCGCGGGCCGCGCGCAGCCACACCGGCCACGGCGCGAACTCCCGCCCGGGGGCGAGCGGTTCGGTCGCGGCGCGCGCGGCGGCCGAGGCAACGGGGTCGTCCAGCAGCGCGGCGGTCACCAGCAGCGGGACCTGCCAGTCGTCGCCGTGCTGCGCGTCCACCATCCGCAGCTCCAGCCAGCCGCGCGGCCGCACCGGAGGGAAGAGGGTGGACAGGTGGTAGTCGACGTCCTCCAGGTCGGGTGGCCGGCCCGCGCCGTTCAGGCTCCCCGCGCCGTTCCCGCCGTCCCGCAGCCAGTCCCGCAGGGTCAGGCCCCGCGGCACCGTCCACGGGCCAGGGCCCTCGCCCCGTACGCACAGCAGCGGTGCGTCCAGCGCGTGCCGTGCCCAGGAGTCGCGCGGTCCGCCGCCGGGCTCGGGCGGGCGCACGCGGGAGGGGTCCATGTGGGACCAGACGGCCTGCCGGGTGGAGGCCCAGCCGGTCGGACGGCCGTTCCACAGCGGGGAGTTGGCGAAGGCGGCGATGAGTACGGGGCCGAGCCGGTGCGCCATGTTCCAGCGCGCCCGGTAGCCGAGCGGGCCCTCGCTCTCGTCCCCCGCGTCGATGTTGATCTGGACGGAGGCGGTGGCCCGCATCATCATGCGGCCCCATGGGCCCTCGCGGTCGAAGTACGTCTCCATCGCCCGGTAGCGGGGGTGGTCGAGTATCCGCGGGGGCAGCCGGTGTGCGTCGAGACCGCTGCCGTCGGGTATCAGACCCGCCCGCGCGAGGGTCTGCCGCAGCCGCTCCGCGTCGGCCGCCATCGCGGCGGCGCAGCGTGCGGGGGTGTCGGCGGGCAGGGAGCTCAACTCGACCTGTCCGCCAGGCTCCTGGGTGACCCGGCTTCCGCCGGGCAGCGCGCCCGGTTCCCGCAGCGGGGCGAGCGCCTCGTGGAGACGCCGCGCGGGAACCGCCAGTGCCGGGCGCCCGCGGTCCCTCACGAGCCATTCGAGCTCCACCCCGGTGCGCCGGGGCGGTCCCGTCTTGAAGCAGATACCGGAGACGTGCGCTGCGACTTCGCTTTCCTTGAGAGGGGCGCCCACGGCTGTTCCTCCTGGCGAGGTGCGGATGGGTCCACGCGGTGAAACGGGCCGAACCTGCGGATGCTTCCCCGCCCGGCGCCCCGGGACACAGGAATGCGGGATTCGGGGCGAAAGGCGGGCCGCGCTCCGCGTGCCAGTGAACCGCGCGCCGGCGGACCGCGCATCTCGCGACCGTACGCCGGAGCCTCGCGCGGGCAGCCGCCTCACGCCGCCAGGAACCGCCCCCGCAGTTTCGCCGCCAGCCACGGGCGTCTGCCTCTGGCGGTGGTCCCGCCGGTGAGGGCCGCTCTCCACTGGCTCGTGCGGCCGTAGTTGAGGAGCAGCGCGGTGACCGGGGACGCCGTGATGGTCACGTCGGGGCGGTGTTCTCCGGGCGGGTCGACGGTGAGGCCGCCGTCCTCGAAGCGGTAGAGGTACGTGGCGGCGCAGGCCCCCTCGCCGCGCAGCCTGAAGGCGTACGTGGCCGTGTGCCCGGCGGCCCGGCGCGGGTCCACCCATCCGGGCAGCACCTGGTGCAGCCCCTCCATCACCAGCGGGACGTATTCCGGCGCGATGGGCCAGGGCCGCCCCAGCGCGCGGGCGATGTCGTGGCCGTGCACCAGGAACTCGCCCAGCAGCGTGCCGAGCGCCAGGTCGGGCCGCACCCGCTGCCCGCCGTCGAAGAACATCAGGGGCTGCTCGTCCCCGAAGTCCTGGACGGTGGCGACGAAGGAGCGCAGGTCCTTGCCCAGCCGGTCGGCGAGCGCGGGAAGGTCGCGGGTGGGCAGGGTGCGGACCTGCTCCGCGTTGAACGCCGGGAGCTCCGCGACCTGCTCCGGGTACTCGTCTCCGCCCAGCGCGAGGTCGCGGTACCGGCCCGGCTCCATGGCCACGTGGCCGAAGACCTCGGTGACCGTCCACGCCGGGGTCGCGGGCACCCGGCGGTCCGGCTCCCGCGCCGAGAGCACCAGCTCGGTGAACGCGTCGGCCGCCGACAGCGCGGCCGAGGCCAGCTCGCCGCGCGTGACGGGCGTGTGCCTGCCCACTTGCACCTCACCGGGTCGGAACGTGTACGCCGTGCCGGACAGCACCCTGGTCACAGCCCTGACACCGGTGTCAAGAAGCCCGCGGCAGCAGGGCGGAAAGCCGGCCGGCGCAGTCCGGAAAGCCCGCCGCCGCGCCGCGGGAAGCCCGCGGCCGCGCCGGGAAGCCGGCTGCCGCGCCTCGGGAAGCCCGCCGCCGTACGCCGCGAGACCCGCTCCGGTCCGGCCCCGCTCCCGCCTCCGCCAGGTGGGCCAAGCACGTTTCGGGGTACCGGTGGCGGTGGTACCGCGGGCGGGATGGATGCTCGGATCACGTTGTGGGTGGACGGCGAGGAGCGGCCCCTGGCCGTGGATACCCGCACCACCGTGCTGGACGCGCTGCGCGACAGGCTCGCGGTCACCTCCCCGAAGAAGGGGTGCGACCACGGGCAGTGCGGCGCCTGCACCGTTCTGCTGGACGGCCGGAGGGCGCTGAGCTGCCTCGCCCTCGCCGTCGCGCACGACGGTGCGCGGGTGACCACCGCGCGGGGGCTGTGCGAAGGGGATCCGGAGGAGGGCGGCAGACTCCACCCCGTACAGCGCGCTTTCCTCGAACACGACGCCTACCAGTGCGGATACTGCACACCGGGCCAGATCTGCTCGGCCGCCGGCATGCTGCGGGAGGCGGCAGAGGGGCACCCCAGCGTGGTGACGGCCGACCTCGCGGAGGAGATCACCGCGGAGGGCCTCGACGACGCGGAGCTGCGCGAGCGGATGAGCGGCAACCTGTGCCGCTGCGGCGCGTACGGGGGCATCCTCGCCGCCGTACGGGAGGCCGCGCGGGACGAGGCGGCGCGCGGCGGGCCGGAGCACGGCGGGCCGGAGCACAGCGCAGGGGCGGTGCGGTCGTGAAGCCCTTCGAGTACCGGCGGGCCGAGGACGTGGGCGGCGCCGTCGCGGCGGTCGCGGGGCACCCCGAGGCGGTGTTCCTGGCGGGCGGCACCAACCTCGTGGACCACCTGAGGCTGGGTGTGGCCCGGCCCGACCTGCTCGTGGACGTCTCCCGGCTGCCCCTGGACACCGTGGACGAACTGCCCGACGGCGGGCTGCACATCGGCGCCACCGTGCGCAACAGCGACCTCGCCGCGCACCCCCTCGTACGCCGCCGCTATCCGGTGCTCTCGCAGGCGCTGCTCTCCGGCGCCTCGGGGCAGCTCCGGAACGCCGCGACCACCGGCGGCAACCTGCTCCAGCGCACCCGCTGCGCCTACTTCCAGGACGTCACCACCCCCTGCAACAAGCGCGAGCCCGGCACAGGCTGCTCGGCCGACGGGGGCTGGACCCGCTATCACGCGATCCTCGGCGCCTCCGAGCACTGCCTCGCGGTGCACCCCTCGGACATGGCCGTGGCCCTGTGCGCGCTGGACGCCACGGTGGTCACGCTGGGGCGGCACGGTGATCAACGGCGGGTCCCGGCGCGGGAGTTCCACCGGCTGCCCGGGGACAGCCCGGAGCGGGACACCGTGCTGGAGCACGGCGAGCTGATCACCGGGGTCGAGCTGCCGCCGGTCCCGTACGCGGCGCACCGCTCCGCCTACCGCAAGGTGCGGGACCGCGCCTCGTACGCCTTCGCGCTGGTGTCCGTGGCCGCGGCCCTCGACCTGGGCGTGGACGGGCACGTGCGGGAGGCGCGGATCGCGCTCGGCGGGGTCGCGCACAAGCCCTGGCGCGCGACGGCGGCCGAGGAGGCGCTGCGCGGCACGGCGCCCACGCCGGACGCCTTCGCGCACGCGGCCGACGCCGAGCTGGCCGCCGCGCGGCCGCTGCCGGACAACGAGTTCAAGGTCGGCATGGTCCGCGGCGCGCTCACCGCGGTGCTGCGCGGCCTCGCCGCGAAGGAGCACACCGCATGAACGAGCACACCTCATGAACGCGCCCGAGCCGAACCCCCGCGCCACCGGCACCCCGCTGCGCAGGATCGAGGGCCCCGCGAAGGTCACGGGCACCGCGCCGTACGCGTACGAGCAGCAGGCGGAGGGGCCCGCGTACCTCTTCCCGCTCACCGCTCCGGTCGCGCGCGGCCGGGTGCGCGGGATCGACGCCTCGGCCGCCGAGGAGCTGGACGGCGTGCTCGTGGTCCTCACCCACCACAACGCGCCCGCGCTGGAGTCGACGGGCGACGCGGAGCTGGAGATCCTCCAGGGCGACGAGATCCACTTCCGCTGCCAGCTCCTCGGCGCGGTGCTCGCGGACACCCCGGAGACCGCGCGGCACGCGGCCGAACTGGTGCGGATCGACTGCGAGGAGTGGCCGCACGAGACCGAACTCCGCGACGACAGCCGGGAGTTGTACACCCCCGACAAGGTCAACCCCGCCTTCCCCGCGACCTCCGACGAGGGCGGCGAGATCGCCGAGGAGATCGACCAGGCGCTGTACGCGGAGCACGGCTGCGCCGTCGACGTCACCTACACGACGCCGATGGAGCACAACAACCCGATGGAGCCGCACGCCACGACCGCGCTCTGGGAGGAGGGCCCCGAGGGGCCGCGGCTGACCCTCTACGACTCGACCCAGGGCGCCCACACCGTACGCACCACCCTGGCCCCGCTCCTCGGGCTCGACCCCGGCCGTGTACGGGTGATCAACCCGCATGTGGGCGGCGGCTTCGGCTCCAAGGGCATGCCGCACGCGCACAACGTGCTGGCCGCGATGGCCGCCAAGCGGCTCGCCGGGCGCCCCGTGAAGCTCGCGCTCACCCGGCAGCAGATGTTCTCCCTCGTCGGCTACCGCACCCCCACCGTGCAGCGGATGCGACTCGCCGCCACCAAGGACGGCCGGCTGACCGCGCTCGGCCACGACGTGCTCGAACAGACCGCGCGCATCAAGGAGTTCGCCGAGCAGTCGGCGGTGCCCTCGCGGATGATGTACGCCGCGCACTGCCGGCACACCGCGCACCGGCTGGCCGCGCTGGACCTGCCGGTGAACTCCTGGATGCGGGCACCGGGCGAGGCGCCCGGCATGTTCGCGCTGGAGTGCGCCATGGACGAGCTCGCGCACGCCTGCGGCATCGACCCCGTGGAGCTGCGGCTGCGCAACGAGCCGGAGACCGACCCGGAGAGCGGCAATCCGTGGTCCTCGCGGCGGCTGGCGGAGTGCCTGCGCACGGGGGCCGAGCGGTTCGGCTGGTACGAGCGCCCTGCGCCGGGCACGCGGCGCGAGGGCGACTGGCTCGTGGGCCTCGGCGTGGCGGCGGCCACCTACCCGGGCCTGGTGGCACCCGGCAACGTGGCCGAGGTCGAGCACCTGGGCGGCGGCCGCTACGCGGTGCGCATCGGCGCCGCCGACATCGGAACCGGAGCCCGCACCGCGCTCACCCAGATCGCCGCGGACGCCCTGGAGGTGCCGGCCGACGCGGTGCGCGCCGAGATCGGCGACACCGCGCTGCCCTTCGCCACCGTGGCGGGCGGCTCTTCCGGCACCGCCTCCTGGGGCACGGCCGTGGTGGAGGCGGCCCGCGCCTTCCGCGCCGAGCACGGGACGGATCCCGCGCCGGGGGCCCGCGCGCAGGGGGAGATGGAGGGGCCGGCGGACAAGGACCGCTACGCGCTGCACTCCTTCGGCGCTCAGTTCGCCGAGGCACGCGTGGACGTGCACACCGGCGAGGTGCGGGCGCCGAGGATGCTCGGGGTCTTCTCCGCGGGGCGGATCGTCAACCCGCGCACGGCGCGCTCCCAGCTCACCGGCGGGATGCTGATGGGGATGTCGATGGCGCTGTTCGAGGAGAGCGTCCTCGATCACCGCACGGGGCATGTGATGACCCACGACCTCGCCTCGTACCACGTGCCCACGCTCGCGGACGCCGGGGACATCGAGGCGCACTGGCTCGACGACGAGGACCCGCACGCGGGGCCGCTCGGCGCGAAGGGGATCGGCGAGATCGGCATCGTCGGCTCGCCCGCCGCGATCGTCAACGCGGTGCACGACGCGACCGGTGTGCGGGTGCGTCAACTCCCCGTCACCCCGGACAAGTTGCTCGACGCCCGGCGCGGCGCGCTCAGGGGAATGCCGCACGGCGGCTGAACCGTTGCCCTCGCGCGGGGGCGCGTCTATGAACGGAGTGGACCCGACAACGGAGAGGGGACGCCGTGAAGTTCGGCATCTCGACCTTCATCACCGACCAGGGCATCCGCCCGGCGCAGCTCGGCCGCGCGGCGGAGGAGCGCGGCTTCGACCAGCTCCTCATCGCGGAGCACTCCCATATCCCGGTGGAGCGGCGCTCGCCCTATCCGGGCGGCGGCGAGCTGCCGGACATCTACTACCGCACGCTCGACCCGTTCGTGGCGCTGAGCGCCGCGGCCTCGGTGACCGAGCGGCTGCTGCTGGGCACGGGCGTCGCGCTGGTCGCCCAGCGGGACCCGATCCACCTCGCGAAGGAGGTCGCCTCGCTCGACCTGGTCTCCGGGGGCCGCGCCGTGTTCGGCGTCGGCGTCGGCTGGAACCGCGAGGAGATGGAGAACCACGGCACCGACCCCTCCACACGCGGCCGCCTGGTGGACGAGAGGCTGCGCGCGATCAGGAACCTCTGGACCGAGGAGCGCGCCGAGTTCCACGGCGAGTTCGTCGACTTCGACCCGGTCTACTCCTGGCCCAAGCCGGTGCAGAGCCCGCATCCGCCGGTGTACGTGGGCGGCGGCGAGGCCGCGTTCCCGCGGGTCGCCGAGCTCGGCGACGCGTGGCTGGCCAACGGCGCGCCGCCGAAGGAGCTCGGCCCGCAGATGGAGCGGCTGCGCGAGCGGGCAGGGCGGGACGTGCCGGTCACGGTGTACGGCACGGCACACGACGAGGAGTCCGTGCGCGGCTACGCCGAACTGGGCGTGGAACGTGTGCTGTTCTTCCTCCCGACGAGGCCGGAGGCGGAGTCCCTGCACCACCTGGACACCCTGGCCGAGGCGGCCGCAGCCGGGCGGGGCTGAGCGCGCCGTGGCGGAGCCGCGGGCCGGCGTCGTCATACCCGAGCGCTACCGGGCGCTGGTCGAGCGGGCCGCCGGGTACTGCCCCGAGCTGAGCGTGCTGCTCGTCGGCGCGCAGATCCAGGTCGAGTCGGAGTGGGACCCGGACGCGGAGTCGTCGGCGGGCGCTCAGGGCATCGCCCAGTTCATGCCCGGCACCTGGCGCGTGGAGGGCCGGGACTACAGCGGAGACGGCCGCGCCGACGTGTTCGACCCCGAGGACGCGATCCCCTCGCTGGGCGCGTACATGTGCCGGCTGATCGGCGTGGTGCGCGCCGAGGGCATTCCGGGGGACGCCGTGGACCTCGCGCTCGCGGCGTACAACGCGGGCCTCGGTGCGGTACGCAGGTACCGCGGCATACCGCCGTACCCGGAGACCCGCGCGTATCTCAGGAAGGTCCGCGAGCTGGCGCGGGAGAGCGCCTAGCGGGGTCCCGGCCGTGCGCGCGGTTCAGTCGCCCTCGGTGGTGACGACGCAGGCCGTGATCGCGCCGTCCTCGTCGTCGCGCGGGCACCGCCGCTCCAGTTCCCGCCGCTGTTCGGGGGTGAGCCGGTCGTGGCCACCCCCGTTCTCGGGCGCCACGGATTCGCCGGACACCCCGGAGTCGACCCCGGGCCCCTGCTGGAGCAGCAGCGTGCCCCCGCCGCCCAGCACCACCAGCGCGCCCCACGTCACCAGGACCCAGCGCGGTATCCGTCCGCCTCTGCGCATGCCCGTTCCCCCAATGTCACACGTACGGTCGGCGGCGCAGTCTGCCACAGGGGCCGGCCCGTTTCGCGGACGAATACGGTCCCGTGAACGCCCCATGACGCCCATGGACTCCTGCACCCCTCCTCCGTACCGTCGCCGCGTCCGGCTCCGACGGCCCAGCGGAGGGAATCCCCGTGCAACGACCCAAGGTGAAACCGCAGTTCAGATGCGGCTCCCCGGTGCTCGCGCTGCTGGTGTGCGGCCTCCTCGCCGCGCCCGGGACCGCGTACGCCGCTCCCGCCGACCCCTCGCCGGTGCCGCGCGCGCCGGGCCACAGGCTGGTCGAGCGGTACGAGGGCGCGCCGGCCCCCGCGCGGCCCGTGCCGGGGGAGGGGCCGCCGCAGAACCCGTACCTCGCGGACAACGGGCGCAGCGGCATGCACGGCGACGCCGCCTCCAGCGACACCCACCCCTTCCCGGGACCGCAGGGCCGGGACCCGCGGGTGCGCAGCGCGGCGATGGCGCCGGTCGGCGGCGAGTGCGCCACCCTCACCTTCGACAGGGGCGGCCGCATCGTCACGGTGTGCGGCACCTTCCAGGGCTTCCGGGTCAAGCTGCTGGAGCCGGGGAGCCTGCGGACCCTCGCCGAGTACCGGCTGCCGCAGCGGCCCTCCACGGTGGAGGCGGTCTCCCGGCTGGACTTCTCGCGGATCTTCAAGGACACCTCGGGCGGCGCGTACGCCTACCTCGACCACCGCGACCGGCTGGTGCTCGCGGACTCGCGGCAGCACATCCTGCGCCTGTCGCACCGTCAGAAGGCCGACGGCACATGGGAGTTCAGGAAGGACGCCGACTGGGACCTCACGCGGCACGTACCGCACGACTGCGTGAGCTGGACGAACCTGTACCCCAAGGGCCAGTGCGACCCCGTCACCTCGGTCGCGCCCGACTGGGACGGCCGCATCTGGTGGGTCACCCGGCAGGGCCGCATCGGCACCGTGGACCCGCGCGACGGCGCCGTCCGCAGCACGCGGCTGCGCGGCGAGGAGATCCAGAACTCCTTCTCGACCGGTCCCGACGGGGTCTCGATCGTCTCCGACCACGCGCTGTACGCCTTCCGCGCCGACCGCGACGGTACGCCGGCGGCCCGCTGGCGCACCCCGTACGACCGCGGCACGCGCTCCAAGCCGGGCTCGGTCAACCAGGGTTCGGGCACGACGCCGACGCTGCTCGGCGAAGGCCGGGGGAGGGGTGCGGGGCGTTACGTGGCGATCACCGACAACGCCGACGACCGCATGCACCTCCAGGTGCACCGCCGCACCGACGGCTCCCTGGTGTGCAAGGTGCCCCTCTTCCGCAGCGGGGCCTCCACCACGGACAACTCCCTCATCGGCTGGGGCCGCAGCCTGGTCGCGGAGAACAACTACGGCTACGAGAACCCGACGTCCCTGCTCCTCGGCAAGAGCGTGCCCGGCGGGATCACCCGCGTCGACGTGCGCAAGGACGGCAGCGGCTGCGACACCGTGTGGGAGAGCGAGGAGAAGGCGCCGAGCAGCGTGCCCAAACTCTCCACCGGCAACGGGCTGTTGTACTTCTACACGAAGCAGCCCGACCGCCGGGGCATCGACGCCTGGTACCTGACGGCCGTGGACCACCGCACGGGCAAGACCCGCTGGAAGCGGCTCACCGGCACGGGCCCCTTCTACGACAACAACTGGGCCCCGATCACGATCGGCCCTGACGGCACGGCGTACGCGGGGGTCTTCAACGGGCTGGTGTCCGTACGAGATCGCTGAGGCACGCGCTCAGTCGTCGATCCCCGTCCTCTCCACCCCCGCCACCAGGTGCCGCTGGAAGAGGAGGAAGACCAGGAGCAGGGGGAGGATCGAGACGGCCGCCGTGGTGAACAGGCCGTGCAGGTTGACCGATTGCGCCGTGGTGAAGGTGGAGAGCGCCACCTGCACGGTCCAGGCGTCCCGGTCCTGGCCGATGACGAGGGGCCAGAGGAAGGAGTTCCAGGCGCCGACGAACACGATGGTGCCGGTCGCGGCGAACACCGGGCGCGAGTTGGGCACCACCACCCGCCAGTAGGTGCGCCAGTGCCCGAGGCCGTCCACGCGGGCCGCGTCCTCCAGCTCGCGGGGGAAGCCCAGGAAGTACTGCCGGAAGATCAGGCACGCCACCGCGCTGAACAGGGTCGGCACGATCAGCCCGCGCAGCGTGGACACCCAGCCCAGCGAGGAGACCAGCACGAAGGTCGGCACGAACGTCACGGCGGCCGGGACCATGAGCGTGCCGAGCACCGCGTACAGCACATGCGCCGACCAGCGGTACGGGATGCGGGCAAGACCGTACCCGGCGAGGGAGGCGACCAGCAGGGTCCCGGCCGTGCCGCCGACGGCGATCAGCGCGGAGTTGAGCAGGGCGCGGCCCAGCGGGAGGTTGGGGTCCTCGAAGACCTCGCGCAGGTGGTGCCACTGCGGATCGCTCGGGAAGAACGTCCAGTCGGGCGCGGTGATGTCGGACTCGCGGGCGAGACCGTTCCGCACCAGGAGGTAGAAGGGGAGGAGGAAGAGGACGGCGAGCGCGACCAGGGCCGCGACGCGCAGCGCCCGGCCCGCGCGCACATGCCGCTCCTGCGAGGCGTACATCAGGCCACCCCTTCTTCCCTCGTACGCCGCCCGAGTCCTGACCAGCGCACCTGCAGCACGGTCGCCACCGCGATGATGAGCGCGAGGATCACGGCGCCCGCGCTGCCCACGCCGAGGTTCTGGCCCTGGCCGAGCGCGAGGAAGTACAGGTGCACCAGCGGCGGGCGGGCGTAGGGCGGATAACCCCGGGAGTCCGACAGCAGGTTGTAGAACTCGTCGAACGACTGGAACGCGTTGATCACCAGGAGCAGCAGCACCGCGACCGAGGTGGGCCGCAGCGCGGGCAGCGTGATGTGCCGGAAGGTCTGCCAGCCGGGTTTCGCGCCGTCCACCGCGGCGGCCTCGTACAGCCTGTCCGGTACGCGTTGCAGCCCGGCGAGGAAGAGGACCATGTAGAAGCCTGTCTGGAGCCAGAGCCGGACGGTCACCAGCACCAGCCAGTACCAGGGCGGATGGGTCGTCGAGAGCCAGGCCACCGGGTCGGCGCCGAACCAGCCCAGCACGGTGTTCGCCAGCCCGAACCGCACCCCGTTGAACACCGACAGCTTCCACACCATCGCGGCCACCACATAGCTGCACGCGGCGGGCAGGAAGAAGACCGAGCGGAAGAACGCCTGGGCGCGCGGCAGCCGGTTCACCGCGAGCGCCAGCGCGAGCGCGAGCACATAGGTCGTCGGCACGATGAACAGCGCGAAGAGCACGAAGGTGCCCAGGCTGCGCAGGAACGCCGGATCGCTCAGCAGCTCCGTGTAGTTGTCGGCCCCGACGAAGTCGCGCGAGCCCGGGGTGACGGTGTCGTACGCGTCGAAGAAGCTCAGCCAGAGGCTCCAGATCAGCGGCACGTACGTGAAGACCGCCAGGCCGATCACGAAGGGGCCGGTGAAGATCCAGAACCACAGCGCGGCGCGGCCTTGCGCGGTCCTGGGCTTCAGCCGTGCCAGGAACGGGCTGCTCACTTGCCCCTCCCGGCGCGGTTCCTGACCCGGGCCAGTTCCGTGCGCACCTTCCGTACGACCGCGCGCACTTCGCGGTCCGGGTCCGCGCCGTCCTTGATGATGCGGCTGAGCGCGTCCTGGTAGGCGGTGCGGGAGGCGTTGGTCCACAGGAGCGGTTCGGCCTTTCCGTACGCGCGCGCGTACTCGGCGGCGCGTGCGGCCTCGCCCTCTTGGAGTGGCTTCGCATGCCGGGCGAGGGAACGGCGGGCCGGGAGGTGGAAACCGTACGACAGGGCGAAGTCCCTTTGGTGCTCGGCGTGTTCGACCCACAGCCAGCGCATGTACGCCTTCGCCGCCTCGCGGTGCGGGCTGCTCTGGGCGACGGCGGCCGCGTAGGCGCCGACCGGCACCGCGGGCCGCCCCTGCTTGCCATCAGCCGGGAAGGGCAGCACCCCGAAGTCGCCGCCGAGCGCCTTGCGCACCATGGGCAGCGCCCACAGGCCCGACCACTGCATCGCGGTCAGGCCCTGCGTGAACGCGGCCGGGTCGGCCCAGTCGGAGGGCGCGCCCAGGAGCAGCGAGCCGTCCTCGTACGGCCGGCGCAGCTTGCCGAGGGCGCGGGCCGCGGCGGGATCGTCGAATCCGACCTCGCCGTCCTTGGTGACGAACTCCAGGCCCGCGGCGTTGAGCGGGGTCTGGCTGAGCACGCCGGCTCCGCCGTCGTTGCCGAGGAAGAGGCCCTTCACGTCCTTGGTGGTCAACTCCTGAGCCGCGTCCAGGAGTTCGTCGAGGGTACGGGGCGGGCGCACTCCGGCGCGGCGCAGCATGCTCTTGCGGTAGTAGAGGACCTGGGTGTCGATGGCCTGCGGGATGCCCCAGACGCGGCCCTCCCAGATCTTGGGCTCCAGCGCGGCGGGGTCGAAGTCGGCGCGTACGCCGTTGCCTTCGAGCAGCGCGGTCAGGTCGGCGACCCTGCCGCCCTGGATCATCTCGATGGTGGGGCCGTTGACCTCGAACACGTCGGGCCCCGAGGAGGTGAGGAGGGCGGCGGCGGTCTGCTGGTCGTAGTTGCCGGGGCGCCACTGGATGCGGACGTGGGCCTTGGGGTAGTCGTCGGCGTAGCGCTGGACGGCCTGCTCCACGCCGGGCTCGCCGTACTGGTGGTACCAGTGCTCGAGTGTCGGCCCGCCGCCTGAATCGGTCCCGCCGCGCCCGGTGTTGGAACCGCAGCCGGCGAGAGCGCCGGCGCCGAGCGCCGCGCCTCCGAGGGTGCTCAGCAGTTTCCGGCGCCCGACCATTCCGCATCCCCTTCCGTACGCCCCGCTGCCCAACGAATCACCCTGCACTCCGATGACGAACCTGTCACCACGACGTCATTGCAGTCACGTGACCCCTGCGCACCCCGCTACTAGGTCTCAGGCCCCTGGCGCCGGCCCTCGCTGTGGTGCGCCCAGCCCTGGTCGAGGAACCGGAAGCCGGCGGCCACGGACGATTCCGGGTCTGCCTCGCGCACGGCCATGAGCTGGATCTGGAGCGCGAAGCGTACGTAGAAGCGGATCTCCTCACTCGGTTCGTCGAGCCCGAACTCCTCGGTGAGCGCAGCGATCAGCGCGTCCTCGTGACGCAGCCACATCTTCTCCGCGTAGTCGACCAGGGAGGGAGTGCGGTCCATCAGCGCGAGGATCCGGCTCTGCGGCTCGGTCTTCAGCGCGGCGATCTCGGCGAGGTAATGCGCCTTCAGCGCTTCGGAGACCGAGGTCCCCTGTGTGCGGTCCCGCACCGCGGCGATGAGCCGCTCGTGTCGTTCCCCTTCGTCGCTGAAGACGAGCGCTTCCTTGTGCGGGAAGTGCGTGAAGACCGTCTTGGGGGTCACATCCGCCTTGTCGGCGATCTCACGCACCGTCACCGCATCGAAGCCGCGGTCGAGGAAGAGTGCCGTCGCCGCATCCAGGATCGCCGCCCTCGTAGCGGCCTTCTTGCGCTCACGACGCCCCACGGGCACTGAATCCACCATGCCCTCACTCTACCCTCGGTTACTCTCTATACCCGCTATAAAACTACACTCGATATAGTTAGAGTTCGAGTGAAGCGGATGTGCCCGGCCCTTCGCCAGAGAGAGGATGCCGATGAAAGACACGACCGTGCGCTCCAGTGCGCGCCGTACGAAGCCGCCGACCAACGCGCAGGAGCACGGCGACGCGGACGGATCCCGGCCTCAGCGCCGGATGGCGGGAGCGCTGCTGATCGCCGGACCAGTGATCTTCCTGCTGGGGGAGTTCGTCTCCGCCGCCGCGTGGACCGATCCCGCCTACAGCTACACCCACCACTTCATCAGCAACCTGGGCGTCCGCGGGCCGTCGACCCTGTTCGGCCAGTACATGTACTCGCCGCTGGCCTGGGTGATGAACGCCGGATTCCTCCTCTTCGGGATCACCATCCTGGCCGGGGTGGTCGCGTTGCGGGACCTGGCACAAGGGCGCCGGTGGGCCATGCTCGTCCCCGCTGCGCTGCTGGCCGTCGGCGGCGTGCTGCTCGCGCTGTATCCCGGATCGGGCGAGGCGCTTCAAGACGGCACCGGTGAGTACCACAGCATGGGCGCCTTCGCCGGGTTCACCGGCGGCAACGTGCTGGTCATCGTCCTCGGGCGCCGCCGGCAGCGCATCGGCGTCTCGGCCCGTACGGGCCGAGCGTTGATCACGGTCGGCGTGATCGGGCTGCTCTCGATGCTGCTCTACCTCACCTTGATCATCAGTTCCGGCGGCAACGCCATCGGGATCATCGGGCTCATCGAACGCGGAGCCGTCCACCCGTTCCTCATCGGGCTCGCGTGCGCCGGAGCGGCAATCTGGAAACGCGAGAACACCGCCGCCAGTGCCCTGAGTCCTTGACGCGTCGCTCGATGTGCAGACGCCCTTTCTCCTAGGTGTGGGCGTGCGTTCCGCCCCTGTAGGTTGAGGCATCCTGGTGTTCGGCATGGCGAACGGAGAGGAGTCGGCGTGGGGGAGCAGGGGATCCGGGGGACGTTGGCGGGGAATCTGCGTGCCGCGCGGCACCGGCGCGGAATCTCCCTCTCCGAGCTCTCCCGAAAATCCAACATCGGCAAGGCCACCCTCTCCCAGCTCGAGTCCGGCACGGGAAACCCCACCATCGAGACGGTGTTCAGCCTGTCCAGGGCGCTGGAGCTGCCCATTTCCGACCTGTTGGAGCAGAGCGTGCCCGACGGCGTCACGGTGGTGCGCGGCGACGAGGCCGAGGTGCTCAGCGGCGAGGGCGTGGACCTCCGCCCGCTCCAGCGCGTGGAGCAGGGCGGCATGATCCTGGAGGTGTACGACCAGCGCGTCAGGGCCGGCCGCCGCCAGGAATCGCAGGGCCACGTGGGCCGCGAGCACACCGCCGTACAGGCCGGACGCCTCCACGTCACCGTCGGCGGCCGCGAGGTGGAGCTCGGCCCCGGCGACTACATCCAGTTCGACGCCTCGCAGCCGCACTCCTACGCGGCGCCCGAGGACACCGTCCGCTCCGTGCTGCTCCTGCACTACCCCGCAGGACAACGGGACCTGCCCCCACACCCGCACTGAGGCACCGCACACGCACGTACCGTTGACACCCCCCACCCCCGTACCTAGCCTCAAATCGTTCGGTGTAACGAACGCTGGGGGTTCCATGAACGGAACGCGCGTGGCGGTTCTCGGCGCCGGCATCATCGGCGCCGCCTGCGCCGCCGAACTCACCGCTGCCGGCTGCGACGTGGTCCTCGTCGACCGCGCGGGCCCGGCCGCAGCCACCACCTCGCACGGCGAGGGCAACATCCTGGTCTCCGACAAGGGCCCGGGCCCCGAGCTCGAACTCGCCCAGTTCTCCCGCCGGTTGTGGCCCGAGCTGCTGGAACGCCTCCGCGCGCAGGGCCCCGACGTCGAGCGCCGCGCGGCAGCGGCCGAATGGGACCCCAAGGGCGGCCTCGTACTCGCCACGACCGATGAGGGAGCCGAGGCGCTCGGAGCGTTCGGCGCCGCACAGCGGGAGGCCGGAGTGCGCGCCGAGGCGCTGGACGCCCGGCAGGTCGCCGAGGCCGAACCGTTCGTGACCAAGGAGCACACGGCGGCCCTCTACTACCCCGACGACGCGCAGGTGCAGCCGGCCGGCGCGGCGGCAGCGCTGCTCGCCGGGGCGCTCGCGGCCGGGGCCCGGCTGCGTACGGGATGCGAGGTGACCGGCGCGCGGGTGCGCGGGGGCCGGCTCGTGGCCGTACGGCTCGCCGACGGCGGTGAACTCGCCGCCGACGCCTTCGTGAACGCCGCGGGCCCGTGGGCCGGTGAACTGGGCGCGCGCCTCGGCGCCCCGGTCGGCGTCGCGCCCCGGCGCGGAGAGGTGCTGGTCACGACGCCGCTGCCGCCGACGGTCTTCCACAAGGTGTACGACGCCGACTACGTGGGCGCGGTGGGCAGCGACGCCGGGGAGCTCCAGACCTCGGCCGTGGTCGAGTCGACCCGCGGCGGCAGCGTGCTGCTGGGTTCCTCGCGGCGGCGCGTGGGGTTCGACGCGCGGACGCCGCCCGAGGTGCTGTCCGCCATCGCCGCGAAGGCGTTGCGGCTGTTCCCGTCCCTGTCGGGGGTCCCGGTGATGCGCGCGTACGGAGGCTTCCGCCCGTACGTGGCCGACCACCTGCCCCTCATCGGCAGCGACCCGCGGCTGCCGGGGCTGTGGCACGCGACGGGGCACGAGGGCGCGGGCATCGGCCTGGCCGCCGGCACCGCGCGCCTGCTCACCGACCTGCTGCGCGGCCGACAGCCGGAACTGGACCCGGCCCCCTTCCGCCCTGACCGCCCCACGGCGGCCGCCACGCACCAGCCGCTTCTCCCGCCACCAGGGCCGACTACCAAGGAGCGCCCATGAGTCCGAGGCTCGTCCCCGCCCGCGACGCCCGTGACGCCCGCGTACGCCGCCACGACTGGCCGCTCCGCATCACCGTCGACGGCGAACACGTGGACGGCGTCGAGGGGCAGAGCCTCGCCGGAGTGCTGCTGGCCGCCGGGCGCCTGTCCTGGCGCCGCGGCCCGACGGGCGCGCCACGCGGAGCCTTCTGCGGCATCGGCGTCTGCTTCGACTGCCTGCTGACCGTCAACGGGGAGCGGGACGTACGGGCATGCCTGCGCGCGGCGACGGACGGCGACGCGGTCACGACCCAGAGCCGGACGCCGCACCCCGGGAGGGGTGGATGACTGCCCGTCAGGTGTGCGTCGTAGGAGCCGGGCCGGGTGGGCTGGCCGCGGCCGAGGGGGCGCTCGCGGCCGGGGCACGGGTGACTCTGCTCGACACGGCGCCGCGTGCGGGCGGCCAGTACCACCGGGGGTCGGCCGGTGACCATCGCGCCGCCGCGCGTTCCTCGTCCGCGTACGGCCGCCGTCTCCGCCGGGTGCTGGACCACCCGCGCTGCACCTGGCTCCCGGAGACCTCCGTCTGGGCGCTGGAGCACCCGCACCCCGGCGGGCCCGAGGGGCCGCCCCTCGTCCATGTGCTGAGCGGGCCCGCCGACGGCACCGCGAGGGAGCGGCGGGTGCTGCGGCCCGACGCGCTGGTACTGGCGCCCGGGGCGCACGACCGGGTGCTGCCGTTCCCCGGCTGGGACCTGCCAGGCGTGTTCACGGCGGGCGCCGCGCAGGCGCTGGCCAAGGGCGAACGCCTCGCCGTCGGCGACGACGTGCTGGTCGCGGGCACGGGCCCCTTCCTCCTCCCCGTCGCCGCCACGCTGCTGGAGACCGGTGCGCGCGTGACCGCCGTGCTGGAGGCCAACACGCCGGGCACCCTGGTACGCGGATGGGCCGGGCGCCCGTACGAGCTCCCCGCTCTGGCCGCCAAGTCGCGCGAACTCGCCCGGTACGCGGCCGTGTTGGCCCGGCACCGTGTGCCCTTCCGTACGGCGCGCGCCGTGATCGAGGCGCGGGGCGACGGCCGGGTGGAGGAGGCGGTCACCGCGCGGCTGCGCCCCGACTGGTCGGTGGTTCCCGGCAGCGAACGCGTGGTAGCGGCCGACGCGCTGTGCGTCGGCCACGGTTTCACCCCGCAGCTCGAACTCCCCGTCGCGGCGGGCTGCGCGCTGCGCGGCGAGCCCTGGGACGCGTACGTCGTGGTGGACGGCGACCAGCACACGTCCATTCCCGGCGTGTACGCGGCGGGGGAGATCACCGGCATCGCCGGCGCGCCCGCCGCCCGCGCCGAGGGCGCGCTCGCCGGCTGGGCGGCGGGCGGCGGCGCCCCGGACGCCCCGCGCCTGAGGGCACTGCGCCGCAGCCGCGACCAGGGCAGAGCCTTCGCCCGCCGGTTGGCAAGCGCACACCCCGTGGGCGCGGAATGGTACGCGTGGCTGCGCGGAGAAACGGTGATCTGCCGCTGCGAGGAGACCACGTACGAAGCCCTGCGCCGCTCCACATCCGCCCCCGGCGGCACGGACCCCCGCGTGACGAAGCTGGAAACCCGAGCGGGGCTGGGCCCGTGCCAGGCCCGCGTCTGCGGCCCGACGACCGCCCTCCTGCGAGCCGTGGGCGGTCGCTCCGCAGGGGCCCCCACAGCAACCCCGCACAACCGCCCCCTCACCCAGCCCATCCGCCTCGGCGAACTCGCCGCGCCGGCCACGGAACACCAGGAGGACCGCGAATGAGCCGCACTCCCCATCCCCTGACCGGCGTCATCGTCGCCACCGCCCTCCCGTACCGCGATTCCCCCACCGCCCCCGCCCACCTCGCCGTGGACCTCGACGCGTACGCGGCCCACTGCCGCTGGCTGGTCGAGAACGGCTGCGACGGCGTGGGCCCCAACGGCTCGCTCGGCGAATACTCCTCGCTGACCGAGGACGAACGCCGAGCCGTGGCCCGTACGGCCAGAGAGGCCGTGGGCGACGAGGGCTCCGTCGTCGTCGGCGTACACGCCCCCGGCGCCCACCAGGCAGCCGCCTGGGCCGAGGCCGCGGCCGAGGACGGCGCCGACGGCGTGCTGTGCCTGCCGCCCACGCTCTACCGCGCCAACGACACCGAGGTGATCGCGCACTTCGAGGCGGTGGCCTCCGCCGGCCTGCCGGTCATGGTCTACAACAACCCCTTCGACACCAAGGTCGACCTGACGCCCCCGCTGCTCGCGGAGATCGCGGCGATCGACAACGTGGTGGCGGTGAAGGAGTTCTCGGGCGACGTACGCCGCGTGCTGCAGATCAGGGAGCGCGCGCCGGGCCTCGACGTGGTCGCGGGCGCGGACGACGTGGTGCTGGAGAGCCTGCTGATGGGGGCGAACGGATGGTTCGCCGGGTTCCCGAACGTCTTCCCCGCGGAGTCGGCCGAGCTGTACGCGCTCGCGCGCGCCGGGCGCCTCGAAGAGGCACGGGCGCTGTACGAGCCGCTGGTCGCCGCCTTCCGGTGGGACTCGCGTACGGAGTTCGTGCAGGCCATCAAGCGCGGCATGGACCGCGTCGGCTGTCGCGGAGGCCCCTGCCGCCCGCCGCGCGGACCGCTGTCGGCGGCCCAACTCGCCCAGGTGGACGCGGACATGGACCGGGCGATGGCGGCCCTGGCCAAGCGCGCGAGCACGGAGAGCGGCACAGGACTCACGGCGGAGGCGGTCCGATGAGGTCGGTGCGCGGCATCGCCGCCGTCGACTCGCACACCGAGGGCATGCCCACCCGCGTGGTCACCGGCGGCGTCGCCCCCGTACCGGGGGAGACGATGGCCGAGCGGCGCGCGTACGCGGCCCGGCACCTGGACGGGCTGCGCCGCTTCCTGGTGGACGAGCCGCGCGGGCACCCGGCGATGAGCGGCGCGCTGCTCCAGCCGCCCGCGCGCCCCGACGCCGACTGGGGCGTGCTGTACGTCGAGGTCAGCGGCTTCCTGCCGATGTGCGGGCACGGCACGGTCGGGGTGGCGACGGTGCTGGTCGAGACGGGGATGGTGGAGGTCGCCGAGCCGGAGACGACCGTACGGCTCGACACCCCTGCGGGGCTGGTGGAGGCCCGGGTCCGGGTGCGGGACGGGGTGGCCGAGGAGGTCACCCTGCGCAACGTCCCCGCCTTCGCGCTCCAGCTCGACGCCGCCGTCGAGGTCCCCGGGCTCGGCACGGTCCGCTACGACATGGCGTACGGCGGCAACTTCTACGCGATCGTGGACCTGGAGAGCGTCGGGCTGCCGTACGACCGCGCGTACAAGGAGCGGATCCTCTCCGCGGGGCTCGCGATCATGGAGGCGGTCAACGAGCAGAACCGGCCCGTGCACCCCGGCGATCCCGGCATCGCGGGGTGCAAGCACGTGCAGTTCCTCGCGCCGGGCTCGGACGCCAAGCACTCGCGCAACGCCATGGCCATCCACCCGGGCTGGTTCGACCGCTCGCCGTGCGGCACCGGCACCTGCGCGCGGATGGCGCAGCTCCACGCGCGCGGTGAACTCCCCCTGCACGCCGAGTTCGTGAACGAGTCTTTCATCGGCACCCGCTTCACGGGCCGCCTCACCGGCACGGCGGAGGTCGGGGGAGGGGACAGGGCGCCGGGGGCGCCCGGAGTGCCCGGGGTGCGCGCGGTCGTGCCGGAGTTCTCGGGCCGCGCCTGGATCACGGGCCAGTCCACGTACCTGCTGGACCCGGACGACCCGTTCCCGGAGGGCTTCGTGCTCTGACGCGGACCGGACTCACCCTCCGATTCCCGCGAGGAAGCGCCCCAGCGCCGCCGCCGTCTCCCGGGGCGCGTCCTCCGGGAGGAAGTGCCCGGCGCCGGGGACGGTCTCGCGGCGCGCGGCGGGGATCGCCGCGGCGAGGCGGTCCGCTGTGGCGGCGGGCAGCCAGGTGTCCTCGGCGCCCCACAGCACGAGGGTGGGCGCGGTGATGTGCCCGAGGCGCTCCACCGCTTCGCGGGTGTCGTGGTGACCGACGGCCTCGACCTGGTCGACCCACCGCCCCTGACCTGCCTCTCCGTACCAGGGAGCGAGGTAGGCTTCCGCGGTCTCCGCGCTCATCGGGCGGTGCGTGGCCGTCCGCATCCGGGTGGCGATCAGGTCGGCGAAGACGTCGGCCGGCATGGTCCGGTACGCCTCCGCGTACCGCTGCTGGTGCTCGGTGAACGGCGTGTTCCACGGCCCGAGCACGGCGGCGTCCAGCAACGCCAGCGCGCGGGCCGGCACGTGGTGCAGCAGATGCGCGCGGACCACCACGCCGCCGCCGATGTCGTGACCGACCAGCGCGGGGTTCTCCAGGCCCCAGTGCCGCACGAGCTCGGCGAGCGTACGGGCCTGCTCGGCGATCGAGGGAACGGCGTGCGGCGCGGTGCGCGAGTCGCCGAAGCCCAGCATGTCCCACACGAACACGCGGTGGGTGCGGGCGAGTTGGGGCACGACGCCGCGCCACAGATACGACCAGGCGGGCGTCCCGTGGACGAGAACGACGGGCGGCCCGTCCCCGAAGACCCCGGCGGCCACCTCGCCCCCGGAGACGCGGACGCGGTCCGGAAGCCGCCACAGGGCGTCTTCGGTGGGGGATACGGGGGCTGTGCTGGATGCGGGCATGGCGGAGCAACTCCCGGGCTAAGGGGTAAACTTGACGTTCTCCGGTTACCGTAGGGCAGGGAGTAAGGCGTGTACATACCGTTTTCCGATTACGCCTGGGGTGCCGGTGTGGCCACCGCGCTGGTCAACACCTCACCCGACGTGCGCAGCACCGGAGATGACGGCCTGGCCACGCCAACTGACCTGCGCACCTTCCTCGTTGAGCACGCGCTGGGCGAAGAACCGCACGGAGGCGCGCCCGGCTCCAGGTCGCCCTCCGCCGAGGATCTCGGCCACGTACTCCCGCTCCGCCGCGAGGTCCGCTCGGTGCTGGAGGCGGACGGCGAAGAGGAGGCCGTCGCCGGGGCGAACGCGCTGGTCGGCCGCGCGGGCGCGGGCAGTGCGCTGCGGCGGGACGCGGGCGGCCAGTGGCAGTGGTGCGCCGTCACGCGCCAAGACGCCACGCTCGCCGAGGAGTTGGCGTGCGTGGTGGGTGTCGGCCTGCTCGGGGTGGTCCGGGCGCTGAGCCACGAGCGCTTCCGGCGCTGCGCCTCGCCGCGCTGCTCCGGGATGTTCGTGGACGTGAGCCGTGCGGGGCGGCGCCGGTACTGCGTGCCCGAGGTGTGCGGCAACCGGGTCAACGTCGCTGCGCACCGTGCGCGGCGGCGCGGCGGTACCGGCTCCTGAGGACGGCCGGGTCGGCCACTCAACTCCCGTACGCCGTAGGGCAGATCGCGGGCCGCCCGGCCGCGCCTCCGCGGCCGAACCCTTGGGCTCCGGCTGACGCTCCGTGAGATCCGGTGCCGGTAGGGCTTTCGACCAATCGGGTCATTTCACCGGGGGGTGGACGTCAGGGGGAGTAGCAGGGCGGGGCGTTCGCGCGCGCTGAATTCGATCATGTGAGAGCGAGGGCGGTGGGCGTTCTCGTCCGGCAGGGCCGTTCCCCGGACCGGCACCGGGCCGTTCCCCCAGACCTGAGGAGAATCAGCGTGGACAGGGTGTGCATCGAATCGCGTGCCGGACTGCCGGCGAAGGTGTCGTACGTGGCCCGCGGCCTGCTCGAAGCCGGCTACGGAAGGGACCACGCGCTGCGGCTGGACGAGCGCAGGGACCAGCGCCCCCGCACCGGCGACCTGGTGCTGTGCCGGGTCACCGACCTCGGGTTCCACAAGGCGCTTGGCCAGGCGCAGGGCAGACGGACGCCGCTGTTCCTCGGCGACGAGGTGGTGATCGCGTACGGCAGCCGGTACGCGCCCGACCAGTACGAGGCCGAGCTGCCCCCGGACACCGGGCCCTGCGAGCTGGCGGCGGCTGGCGGTCTGGCGGCGCGGGTGGTCTCCCGGCACGAGCGCATGTCCTCGCCCACCCGGCTGTGCCCCGTGGGACTGCTCACCGACGACCGCGGCACCCGCATCAACCTCCGCGACCTGGCACGCCCCGTCTTCCCCTTCCCCGCGAGCTGCCCGCCGGTGGTCGCCGTGCTGGGCACCTCCATGAACGCGGGCAAGACCACGGCCTGCGCCTCCCTCATCCGGGGGCTGAGCGTGGCCGGCTACCGGGTGGGCGCGGCCAAGGTCACCGGCACCGGGGCGCCCGGCGACCCGTGGCGGATGACCAGCGCCGGCGCCTCGCAGGTGCTGGACTTCACCGACGTCGGCCACCCCAGCACGTACCGGCTGTCCGGCGAGGAGGTCGTACGCACCCTGCGCGCGCTGGTCGCCGACCTGACCGAGCACGTGGCCGACGTGATCGTGCTGGAGATCGCCGACGGGCTGCTCCAGCGGGAGACGGCGGAGCTGCTGGCGGCGCCGGAGTTCCAGGAGCTGGTGCACAGCGCGCTGTTCGCCGCGGGCGACGCGATGGGCGGCGCCGTCGGGGTGCGCGAGCTGCGCCAACGGGGGCTGCCCGTGGCCGCGTTGACCGGGCGCGTGACCTCCTCGCCGCTGGCCGTCGCCGAGGTGGCCGCGCTCGCCGACGTACCGGTGATCGCCACCGACGCCCTGGAGGAGCCGGCGAACGCGGTCACCTTCCTGCCCGCCGAGGTGCGCCCCGCGGTCGCCGAGGAGGAAGGCGTCCCCGTCGTCGAGTGGACGGGGGACGCGGGCGACTGGGCGCAGGTCGCGGGGGAGCGCGCCGGGGACGAGCAGGGCGTACGGGGGCGTGCCGCGCCGGTGGAGGTGCTCTCCGGCTCCCCGAGCCCCACGTCGGTCCCGACGTCGGCTCCGGCCTCGACGTCCACGCCGGCCCCGACATCGACCCCGACCTCGACTCCGAGGCCGGCGGCATGACGGAGCCCCCGCACGGCACCCACGCCCCCGGCCCGGACGCCCGGTCCCCCTCGGCGCGCGGGCCGGGGCCGCGCGCGCCCGACGTCGCGGCGGGCGCAGCCCGCATGCCCCGCCCGCTGGGCAGCGTCCGCGTCCGTCTCATGGGCGGGCTGCTCCTGGTCGGGCTCGGGCAGACGGTGTGCGTGGTCGCCTTCGCCGTACTGGCGCACATGGTCGCCGACCGCGCCGGGGCCAGGGCCTCCGACCCCGAGCACGGCATCTACGCGCCCTTCGCGCACCTCTCCGCCGCGGTGCTGATCGCCGCCACCGCCCTCACGGCGGTGGCGGCGGTCGCGCTGCGCGCGGTGTTCCCGCCGCTGGCCGAGCGGCTGGCGCAGAGCTATGTGCACAGCGTCCGCATGCGCCTCTTCGACCAGGTCGCGGGCAGCGTGGCCTGGGGCACCAGGCGCCGCACGGTGGGCGTCACCGTCCTCCGCTTCACCGGCGACTCCTCCGCGCTGCGGATGTGGGTCAGCCGCGGCATGGCCAGCCTGCTCACCGACGGCGTGTTCGTGGTGTGCACCGTGACCGCGCTCGCCTTCTTCTCACCGGTGGGCGGCGCGGTCACGGCCGGGATCCTGCTGACGGGGGCGTGCTGCGTGTACGTGCTCGGCGGGCGGCTGAGCGGTCAGCTCCGCGAGACCCGGCGGCGCAACGGCAGGGTCGCCTCCTTCGTCAACGAGCGGGTGACGTACACGGCCGTGATGCAGTCGCTGGGCCGGGTCGGCAAGGAACGCCGGGAGCTGCGGCGGCGCAGCAAGGACTACAGCGCGGCGATGGTGCGCGAGGAGGGGTTCGTCGGCGCGGTCGCCGCCGTCGCCGAGGGCTGCCGCATCGGCACCTACCTCGCCGTCATCGGCGTGGCCCTCGCCGACGGTTCGCCCGCGGGGACGCTGGCCGCGCTGCTGCCGCTGGTCGGCTTCCTCGGCGGCCCGCTGCTCGCGCTCGCCCGCTGCCAGGTGTACTGGCAGCGCTTCCAGGTGGCCCGCGCCCGCATCTCCGAGGTGCTCGGCGACCCCGCGCAGCTCAGGGGCCCGCGCCGGGCGCCCGAGCTGGTGGAGGGGCCGGGGCGCCTGGAACTGGACGGGCTGCGCGTCGACGGGGTGCTGGACGGCGGCCCCGACGGCGACGGCGTGCACCTGACCGCCGAGCCGGGGCGGCGCATCGCGGTGACCGGGCCGCCCGGCGCGGGCAAGAGCCTGCTGCTGGCGCTGGTGGCCCGGCTCCAGGTGCCGGACGCGGGCGCCGTGCTGGTGGACGACCAGGACCTGGCCCGCTGCGACCCGCAGTCGGTGCGCCGGGCCGTACGCCTGGTCAGCCCCGAACTGCCGCTGCTGCGCGGCACCGTGCGCAAGAACCTGCGGCACGGCGAGTCCGCGGGACGCGACATGGAGAAGGGAGCGGGCGCGGCGGACGACGTCCTGGACACCGTGCTCCCGCACGGCCTGACCACCCAGGTCGGCGAGGGCGGCGCCGGGCTCTCGGCGGCGTCGCGCTACCACGTGGCCCTCGCGCGGGCGCTGCGCAGCGGCCCGCGCGTGCTGCTGCTGGACGAGCTGGGCCCCGACCAGCTGGCCGGGCCCGCCGACATCGGCGGGCTCCTGGGGGAGTACGCAGGGACCCTGCTGTACGTGAGCCGTGACCCGCGCCTCACCGCGCGGGCCGACGCGGTGTGGCACATCGAGAACGGGGAGATCACAGAGCGGCCCGCACCGCACGCCGAAGCCCAGACCGAGGTCGGAGCCGCGGCCGCCACGGAGGTGGACTTCCGCAAGTCCGCGGCGGACGCCGACCTCCACAAGCCCACGACGGACGCCGACCCCCACGAGTCCGCGCCGGAGGTCGACCTCAGAAAATCGCGTACGCCGCACGGCAGTTGACGCCCACGCCCCGGCCCGGTCGTCCTCGCGGCGGCCGGGCCGCGGCATGTCAGGACACGTCCCGCCGCGTCGCCGTCACCACCGTCGCGTACAGCTCGGCGCACTGCTCCACGCGCGGCGCCAGCCCGCACCGCTCGGCGACGCGCACCGCCTCCGGCGCCTGCCGCTCGCTCGTCTCGAACAGCAGCACCCCGCCCGGCGCCAGCCACTCCGGCGCTCCGGCCGCCACCCGCCGCAGCACGCCGAGCCCGTCGGCGCCGCCGTCCAGCGCGGCCCGCGCCTCGTGCTCGCGGGCCTCGGGCGGCAGCAGCGCCATCTCGTCCGTGGGCACGTACGGCACGTTCGCGAGCAGCACCTGCACGCGGCCGCGCAGCTCTCCGGGGAGCGCGGTGAACAGGTCGCCCTCGCCGACCCGCCGGCCGTCCGCGTACCCGTCGCCCCCGTACGCCGCGAGGTTGCGCCGCGCGCAGCGCACCGCCGCCGGGTCGATGTCGGCCGCGTACACCTCGGGCGCCGCGTCCCCGGCGAAGCCGCCCGCCGCCCCCGAGGCCATCGCCGCGCCCAGCGCGCCCGAGCCGCAGCACAGGTCGACCGTCACCGCGCGCGGCGGCGCCAGGGCCGCGGCGTGCCGTACCAGGAATTCGGTGCGCCGCCGCGGCACGAACACGCCCTCCTCCACGGCGATCCGCAGCCCGCAGAACTCCGCCCAGCCCAGCACCTGTTCCAGTGGGCGCCCCGCGGCGCGGCGCTCGACCCTCGCGTCCAGCTCGGCGTCCGACGGGCCGCCGGACAGCAGCAGCCGGGCCTCCTCCTCGGCGAAGACGCAGCCGGCGGCGCGCAGCCGGGCCGCGACGGCCTCGGCCGAGCGCGGCGCGGGACGCGCGGTGGAGTGCTCGGACATGGCGGAAGTATCGCAGCGAGCTGACAGGACTTTGCCGGGAGTTGAAGGTGACAGCGCGGCCGATGACCGAGGATGAGGGGGTTTCCGTCAGCTCGTTCCTCGGGGGATTGGGTGTGCTGATACGTCTGCTCCGTGCTCGTCTCCGCCCGTACGGGCGTCCCGTGCTCTTCCTGGTCCTGCTCCAGCTCGTGCAGACCAGCGCCACGCTCTTCCTGCCCACGCTGAACGCCGACATCATCGACAACGGCGTCGTGCGCGGGGACACCGGCCACATCGTCCGCTTCGGCGGCGTGATGCTCGGCGTCTCGGTGGTGCAGGCGGTCTGCAACATCGCCGCCGTGCGCTACGGGGCGCTGACCGCGGCGTCCGTCGGACGTGACGTGCGGGCCGCCGTCTTCGACCGGGTGCAGTCCTTCTCCGCGCGCGAGATGGGGCAGCTCGGCGCCCCCTCGCTGATCACCCGCACCACCAACGACGTGCAGCAGATCCAGATGCTCGTGCTCATGTCCTGCACCCTGATGGTGTCCGCGCCGATCATGTGCGTCGGCGGCATCGTGATGGCGCTCGGCCAGGACGTGCCGCTCTCCGGCGTGCTGCTGGGCGTGGTGCCGGTGCTGACCGTGGCGGTGTCGCTGATCGTGCGGCGGATGCGGCCGCTCTTCCGCACCGTGCAGAAACGTCTCGACGAGGTCAACAGGGTGCTGCGCGAGCAGATCACCGGAATCCGCGTGATCCGCGCCTTCGTCAACGACTCCTATGAGCGCCGCCGTTTCGACGAGCACAACGCCGAGCTGACGCATGTGCAGCTCCGTGCCGGGCGGCTGATGGCGCTGATGTTCCCCATCGTCATGACCGTCGTGAACGTCTCCAGCGTCGTGGTGGTGTGGTTCGGCGCGCACCGCATCGACAGCGGCGGCATGCGGATCGGCGCGCTCACCGCGTTCCTCGCCTATCTGATGCAGATCGTGATGGCCGTGATGATGGCCACCTTCATGTTCATGATGGTGCCGCGCGCCGAGGTGTGCGCCGAGCGCGTCCACGAGGTGCTGGACACCGAGCCCGGAGTGCTCCCGCCGCTGGAGCCCGTGCGCGAACTCCGCCGCCACGGACGGCTCGAGCTGCGCGGCGCCGGCTTCCGCTATCCGGGCGCCGAGGCCCCCGTGCTCACCGGCGTCGACCTGCTGGCCAGGCCCGGCGAGACCACCGCCGTGATCGGCTCCACCGGCAGCGGCAAGTCCACGCTCCTGGGCCTCGTGCCGCGGCTCTTCGACGTGACCGAGGGCGAGGTGCTGGTCGACGGCGAGGATGTGCGGGGGCTCGATCCCGCGCTGCTGGCGAAGACCGTGGGCCTGGTGCCGCAGCGCCCCTATCTGTTCGCCGGGACCGTCGCCTCCAATCTGCGGTACGGGCGGCCCGAGGCCACCGACGAGGAGCTGTGGCACGCCCTGGAGGTCGCGCAGGCACGCGAGTTCGTGGCCGCGATGGAGGGCGGTCTTGACGCGCGCATATCCCAGGGCGGCGGCAACGTCTCCGGTGGACAGCGCCAACGCCTCGCCATCGCCAGGGTGGTGGTGCACCGCCCCGAGATCTACCTCTTCGACGACTCCTTCTCGGCCCTCGACTACGCCACCGACGCCGCGCTGCGCGCCGCGCTCGCCCGGGAGACCGCCGAGGCCACGGTGCTGATCGTGGCCCAGCGCGTCGCCACCGTACGGGAGGCCGACCAAATCCTCGTACTGGACGAGGGCAGGCCCGCGGGGTTCGGGCGGCACCGCGACCTGATGGAGGAGAACGCCACGTACAGGGAGATCGTGCTCTCCCAGCTCACCGAGCAGGAGGCGGCATGAGCGCGATGGCCCGCATGGCGGGCGGCGGGCCCGAGCACCGGGCGATGGACTTCGCCGGTTCGGGCAGGCGGCTGCTGCGCGAATTCCGGCCCCAACGCGCGGCGCTGCTGGGCATGCTGGGCCTCACGCTGCTCGGCGTCACCCTCAACGTGCTCGGGCCGAAGATCCTCGGCCGGGCCACCGACCTCGTCTTCGCGGGCTTCGTCGGGCGGAAGATGCCGGAGGGCGCCAGCCGCGAACAGGTGCTGGAGGGCATGCGGCAGCACGGCCAGGGCCGCATCGCCGACATGCTCTCCGGGGCCGACTTCACCCCGGGCAAGGGCATCGACTTCGGGGCCGTCGGCGGCGTGCTGCTGCTCGCGCTCGGCGCGTTCGTGGTGGCCGGGCTGCTGACGCTGTTCGCGGGGCGGCTGTCGGCGCGTGCGGTGAACCTCACGGTGCGGCGGCTGCGCGCCCGGGTCGAGGAGAAGCTCGCCAGGCTGCCGCTCTCCTACTTCGACCGGCAGTCGCGCGGCGAGGTGCTGAGCCGCGTCACCAACGACATCGACAACCTCGGCCAGACCCTCCAGCAGACGCTGGGCCAGCTCGTCACCTCGCTGCTCACCGTGGTCGGCGTGCTGGCGGTGATGTTCTGGACCTCGCCGCTCCTGGCGCTGGTCGCGCTGGTCACGGTGCCGCTCTCGGTGCTGGTGGCGACCCGTGTGGGCAAGGGCGCGCAGCCGCAGTTCGTGGCCCAGTGGAAGTCGACGGGCAAGCTCAACGCGCACGTCGAGGAGATGTATACGGGGCACGCGCTGGTGAAGGTGTTCGGGCGGCAGCGCGAGTCGGCCGAGACGTTCGCGGAGCACAACGAGGAGCTGTTCAGGGCCGGTTACAAGGCGCAGTTCATCAGCGGGATCATGCAGCCCGCGATGATGTTCGTCGGCAACCTCAACTACGTGCTGGTCGCCGTCGCCGGCGGTCTCCGGGTGGCCTCGGGCGCCCTGTCCATCGGCGACGTGCAGGCCTTCATCCAGTACTCGCGCCAGTTCACCCAGCCGCTCACGCAGGTCGCCTCGATGGCCAATCTGGTGCAGTCCGGGGTGGCCTCGGCCGAGCGCGTCTTCGAGCTCCTGGACGCGGAGGAGCAGTCCCCGGAGCCCCCGGAGGCCAAGGCGCTGAGGCCCGCGCAGCTCCACGGCCGGGTCGACTTCTCCCGCGTCTCCTTCCGCTACGACCCCGAACGCCCGCTGATCGAGGACCTGTCGCTGACCGTCACGCCGGGCCGCACCGTCGCCATCGTCGGCCCGACGGGCGCGGGCAAGACCACGCTGGTCAACCTGCTGATGCGGTTCTACGAGACGGACGGCGGGCGCATCCTCCTGGACGGCACGGACATCGCCGCGATGGACCGCGAGGAACTGCGCGCCAACATCGGCATGGTGCTCCAGGACACCTGGCTCTTCCACGGCACCATCGCGGAGAACATCGCGTACGGAAAGCGGGACGCCACCCGCGCCGAGGTCGAACGGGCCGCCGCCACCGCACACGCCGACCGCTTCATCCGCACCCTGCCCGACGGGTACGACACCGTGCTGGACGACGAGGGCACCGGCGTGAGCGCGGGCGAGAAGCAGCTCCTCACCATCGCGCGGGCCTTCCTGGCCGACCCCGTGATCCTGGTGCTGGACGAGGCGACCAGCTCCGTGGACACCCGCACCGAGGTGCTGATCCAGCGCGCCATGTCCCGCCTGGCACACGGCCGCACGAGCTTCGTGATAGCCCACCGCCTGTCCACGATCCGCGACGCCGACATCATCCTGGTGATGGAGAACGGCGCGATAGCGGAACAGGGCACTCACGACGAACTCCTGGAAGCCGACGGCGCCTACGCCCGCCTCTACAAGTCCCAGTTCGCTGAGGCGGTGACGGAGGTGGAGTGAGACCTGCGTTCGTGACCGGCCCCATGCGGTGGCAGGCCCGTCGACGCTTCCGCCGGAGCGCTGGGTAGAGTGCGCGCCGTGATGGGAAGTTGGCAGGTCACCGCCCCCGACGGGAAGAAATGACCGAGCTCGTGGCGACCGGTTTCCTGGCGGAGGGTGTGAGTGGGGCCGGCGGGACCGGTCCCGTGTTCCTCAGGGTCATGCCCCTTCTGGCGATCGTGCTCGGCGCCCTGTTGGTGACCGACTTCAAGGGGTCTGCCACACGCCTGTACGGGCTCCTCGCGAGGTATCAGAGGCCGGGCATGGCCACGGTGGGAACCGTCAGGACCGTGGGCGGGATCGCGATATTCGTGGGCGTCGGTTCGCTCGCGCCGGATCTCGTCGCGCTCCTCACCTGACGTGCGGCGGAGGTCCGTGCCACGTCGCCGCCAGGTTGCGGCGGTTGGTGTTGCGGCGTACTGCCGTGACGATGCAGATCGCGGCGGGGGCCATGAGCGCGGCCAGGCCGAAGCCGACGGTGCCGAAGATGCCGCCGACCATGCTGCCGACCTCGGGCGGCTCCCCGACGGCGAACTCGGCCTCGCGTTCCGCGGTGCAGGTCAGGGTGAGGGAGCCGCTGCGCGCGGGGTGCAGCTCGAAGACGCGCTCCCAGGTGCGGGAGCCGAGGGTGACGTGGAAGGTGCTGTCAGGGCGGGTCACCTTGCCCGAACTCGTGCCCCGCGCGCGGCAGTCGACCTTCCCCGCGCCGGTCTGCTCGACGTACACCGCCTTCTTCTCGCCCGCCGTGACCTGGAGGGTGCGCGAGCTGCCGGCGCGGAAGCCGCTGTCGGGGTCGATCACCCCCGTCGCCCCCTTCACCGTCACCACGAGGAGGGCGACCGCCACACCTGCCAGTACGACCCCGAGTGCCGCGGCCACCCCGTACCAGAGCCTCCGCGGCCGTACCTGATCCGCCGGGATCATCGAAGGATGGACCGGCGCCCCGCCGAACTGCGGTCCGCCGAATTGCGGCCCTCCGGGATGCGGCCCCCCGAACTGTCCCCCGCCGTACTGGTCTCCTCTGTAAAACCCCATCAGCACAATTTCGCACATCACCCCCAACACACGTCAGGGCGCCCAGACTTGGCCTCGGTGGAGCGGCCCATTCCGCCGCCCCGCGTCAACTCGCCCGCTCATGAGGGGAGATGCGGCAGAATGCCTGTCAAGAGTCATGGGGGAGATTCATTCAGACGGGGGAATTAGGTATCCGCAATACCGTTTTTGCGATCCCTTGTCGGGCGGTTCTTTCCTACGCTCGCCGGACGGCGTCACCCCAGACCCCGGTGGTCCCGTTCCCTTGTCCTGCTCACCGTCCTCTGCTGCGAAGCGCGAGATGGGACACCAGCCAGCGAGGTGTGACGCCGCCATGCTCCGACCCGACCTCCCCGCACGCCTTTCCCGCACCTATCGCAGGGACGGGCATACCGTGCTGGAACTCAGCGGCAGTATCGACATCGCCGCCCTCCCCGAGGTCATCCCGCACCTGGACGCGGCCACCGCGATGCCGCGCCCGCGGGTCGTGATCGACCTGACCCCCGTGGAGTTCTTCGACTGCTCCGGAGTGCGGCTGCTGGTCCGCGCGCGCCGCCGGGTCGCCGAGCGCGGCGGCCGCCTGGCCCTGGTCTGCCCGCACCGCCCGATACTCCGCACCCTCACGGTGCTGCGGCTCAACGACACCTTCCGCCCCGCGCCGACCTTCGACGCCGCGCTGGAGCGGATCATGAGCGCACCGGGCTGCGGCGCGGGCACGTGACGGGCTGCGACGCGGGCACCTGAGGCGTACGAGACGGGCACCGAGGCCCGAGGCGTACGTCGTACGAGGCCGACGCGCTCAGCCGAAGCCGAGAGCCGACGCGCTCAGCCGAAGCCGGAAGCCGACGCGCTCAGCCCCCGGCCCCGCCGCCCGGCGCGAGCTGCTCCAGATGCGCGGCGAGCGCCGCGCGGCAGCGGCGCGGGGAGAGCGTGTCCGGGTGCAGGACGCCGTGCAGGCCGAGGCCGTCCACGAGCGCGGCGAGCCGGTCCGTCTCGGCGTCCAGGTCGAGCCCGTCGCGTACCGCCCCGGCCCCGCTCAGCCCGGCCAGCGCCCTGCGGGCCAGCGCACGCGTGCCGCGCGCCGCCTCGGCCGCGAGGTCGGCGAGCCCCGGCTCTGTGCGCGCCGCCACACCGAAGTCGAGGAACACGGTGATCTCCGCGCGCCGCCCCTCGTCCAGCGGAAGCAGCTCGGCCAGCAGCTCGACGGCGACCCGCCGGCGCTCATCCGCGCCGAGCGCGTCCAGATCGCCGAGCCCGGCGAGACGGTCCTCCAGTCGCCGCGTGACCCGGTCGATCATCGAGCGCATCGCGAAGCGCATCAGCTCGGCCTGGCTGCCGAAGTAGTGCCGTACGGAGCCGATGTTGAGCCCCGCCTCGTCGGCGACCGCGCGCAGCGAGGCCCGCTGGAGGCCGTCCCGCACCACGACGCGGAAGAGCGCGTCCACCACCGCGCGGCGCCGGGCCGCCGCATCCACCTGTCTGGGCATGGCGCCTTTGTATCACGCCCGTGATAAATTGCTTTGTATCACGGCTGTGATACAAAAATCGCGGCCGACCGCAGCCGAAGGAGAACGCCATGCAGACGGTCCTCACCGTGCTTCTCGTCAGGTTCGCGCTGGTCGTGGGCGGGCTGGTGGTGCTGGCCCTGGTCCTGTTCGCGATCGCGCTGTTCCTCAAGCGCCGCGGGCGCCTGGACCGTGCCCGCGTCGACCGGGTACGCCGTGGCGCGGCACCCGCGGCCCGAGCCGTCGCCGACAGGCTGGACACCGGCGGCGCCAGGGGCGGCAGGTCCCGCGCCTCGGCGGGTGCGGCCCGCCTCCTCGCCGGCTGGCTGGAGGACACCGACCGCCGCGCCTCGGGGAGCGGGTCGCGCCGTGACGGCTCGCGATGACCTCGTACGGCATGACTTCGTACGCCATGACCCCGTACGTGGCAGGCGAGGGCGAAGAGCTGCTGCACCACCTCCTGCTCGACCTCCTGGTCAAGGGCGCGATCGTGCTGGTGGCCCTGGTCGTGCTGGCCGTGGGGATGGTGCTGATCTGGCGCAGGGCGCAGCCGCGGGACGGGCGGCGGGATCGGGAGCGGAGGCCGGGGGAGGGGCGGGAGCCGGGCTGACCGGAAGCTGGGGGACGAGCGAGGGCCGGGCCGATCAGAGAGGCGCCGGCCCACTTCACGGGGCCGGCGTCAGTGCTCCTCCTGCTGGCGCCCCTTCCCCGTCAGCGGCCATCTGCGCGGCGCCGTGCCGGGGGCCAACTGGTCGACGATCTCGGCCAGTTCCACGCAGACGTCCTCGATGCCCTCGCGTACGTGCCGCTGCTCGGTGACCATCGCGGAGAGCAGCAGGCCGGTGAGCGCGGCCGAACCGTTCAGCGCCTGGAGCACGACCATGCCCTCCATCAGCGAGTGCTCGGAGAAGGGGCCCACCCGGTCGGTCGCGGAGATCACGGCCGACACCGAAATGAGCGCGGCGACCGGCGCGCCCCCGGCGAGCTGGAAGCGCAGCGCCGCCCAGATCAGCAGCGGGAAGACCAGGAAGAGCATGCCGAGCGAGGTGCGGGTGGCGAAGAGGGTGACCGCGACGGCGGCCACCGTCAGGGCAGCCGCCTCCGCCGTACGGAAGCCGTCCCACTGCGGCATGCGGAACCGGCTCAGCGCGAGCAGCAGCGGCGCGAACACCAGTACCCCCATGGCGTCGCCCGTCCACCACGCCGTCCACACCGGCCAGAACTCCTCCGAGGGGAGCTGCCCGGTCGTGAGCAGCACCAGCACCCCCACCGTCGAGCTGATCAGCATGCCGCCGAGCGCGCCGAGGAACACCAGCGCCAGCCCGTCCCGCAGACGGTCCAGCTCCCGGCGGAAGCCCACCCGGCGCAGCATCAGATAGGCGCAGACCGGCGCCAGGGTGTTGCCGGCGAGCAGGACCGCGCTCACCGGCTTGAGCGGTCCCATCGTGGCGAGCAGCAGCAGGTCGCCGAGCACGATGCCGGGCCACACCCGCAGGCCCAGCAGGACCACGCAGCTCAGCGCGACGCCGGTGGCCGGCCACAGCGGGGTGACCACCGCGCTCTCCACGGCGATCTGCTTGAGCAGGCCGATCCGTGCGGCCACGCAGTAGCCGAGGGCGGTCACGGCCAGGTGCAGGGCGTACACGGGCAGGCGGCGGGCGTCATCGCGTCGGGAGTCATCGGAGCGCAGCACAGCAGCCATCTCACCTCGCCGGGCGCCCGGCAGCGCCGTGACACGCGCTGCGCCCCCGCTCCGCTCCGGTCACCCGCCGCCGCCAGGCACCCGGGGCCCGCCCCGAGTACGGCCGGGCACATCGCCCGGGCCGCCCGGGGTCCCGTACGCCGGGCCGCCGCGATCCTCGTACGTGGGCCCATCCGCCGGCCCGTCCGCCGGACCGCCCGGCGCCCCGCCCCGTACCTCGCCCGGCGCCCCGCCCGAATCCCCGTGCGGCTTCCCGTCGTACTGCATCACCAGGACCGCCGCGTCGTCCTCGTGGCCCGTCTGCTCGGCGACCCGCATGACCGCGGCCGCCAGGTCGCCCGGATCGGCGACGGGGTCGGCGCCGGCCACCCTGGCCACCTGCGCCAGGCCCTCCTCGATCGTGAAGGAGGGGCCCTCCACCACGCCGTCGGTGAGCAGCACCATCGCGCCGGGGGTGCTGAGGCGGCGGCGGGTGACCGGATACTCCTCGCCGGACTGCACGCCCAGGGGCAGTCCGCCCTCGTCCTCCGCTATGCCGGAGCGGCCGTCCTCGGTGGCCCACACCGCGGCGACGTGGCCCGCGCGGGCGCCCTCGAGCTCCTGCGTCTCGGGGCGGAAGCGGTAGAAGCTGCAGGTGGCGAAGAGCTCGTAGCCGGTGCCGAGGATCAGCTCGTTCGCCCTGCTCAGGACCTCGCCGGGGTCGGCCTCCGGCGCGGTGGCCGCCACCGCGCGCAGCCCTATGCGCACCTGGCCCATGAACGCGGCCGCCTCCACGTCGTGCCCCTGCACGTCCCCGATGGAGAAGCCGAGCGAGCCGTCGGGCAGGTGGAAGCTGTCGTACCAGTCGCCGCCGATGTCCAGGCCGTCCTTGGCCGGGGTGTACCGCGCGGCGACCCGTACGCCCGGAAGCGAGGGCAGCGTGCCCGGCAGCATCTCGCGCTGCAGCGCCTCGGCGAGCTCGACCCGCGCCTGCTGGAGTTCTATCCCCTCCCGCGCCTGTGCGGTGAGCCGCCCCAGACGGGTGAGCAGGTCATCGGCGCTCACCGAACGGGAGGGTCGCCGCCGCGCCATGTCCACTCCCCACTCGCCGCCGTCCGGCGCGCCGGAGAGCCCGGCACGCCGCCCGCTCATGATATTTGCGCTGTGCCGGTCACGCCGGGTGAGCCGTGGCGCAGGGCACCGCCGGGCGCCGGGGCGCGCCCGCTGCTCCTGAACTGGCATGCGCGTGAGCCCCGTTGTACGCGGGGGCGGGAGGGCCCCGGCGCGGGGCACGGGCGGCGTCCGGGTGGCGTAACGGGCGGGCCAACCGGGCGGCGCAACCGCCCTCGCAGCCGGGGAGGCCGCGGGGATGGCCGTCGGAAGGGGGCGCCGGTCCATACTGGTCACCATGCGTGTCGCACTGATGACAGCGGGTTCGCGCGGAGACGTCGCGCCCTATACCGGGCTCGCGCACCGCCTCGCCCAGGCCGGGTACGGGGTCACGCTGGCCACCCACGGATCCTTCGCCGAGACCGCGCGGGTCCCCGGCGTGGACTTCCACCCCCTGCCCGTCGACCCGCGCGCCGAACTCGCCGGCGAGCGCGGCAGGGCACTGGAGCGCAGCTCCACCGGCGCGGCCAAGCTGCTCAGGCTCGCGTCGATGGCCAGGGAGCTGACCGGCAGCATGACCGACGGGATGCTGGAGGCGGCGCGGGGGAGCGACGTCCTGCTGCTGTCCGGGTCCCTGGCGCCGGTCGGCCACGCGATCGCCGAGGGCCTGCGGCTGCCCAGCATGGGCGTCTACCTCCAACCCCTCGCGCCCACCCGCGACTTCGCCGCGCCCGTCCTCGGCACCCGCTCCTGGGGCGCCGCGGGCAACCGGCTCTCGGGGAGCGCGCTGAACGCCGTGGTGGAGAGCATCTTCGCGGACGCGGGACGCACCGTACGAAGCCGCCTCGGGCTGCCGCGCAGCGGCCCGTACCGCGCGCGGCGCGACCGCGAGCGCCGCAACTGGCCGGTGCTGCACGGCTTCAGCCCGCTCGTGGTGCCCCGCCCGCGCGACTGGCGCAGCGGGCTGACGGTGACCGGCTACTGGTGGCCGTACGACGAGCCCGAGGGTCAACTCCCGGTGCGCGTACGGGAGTTCCTGGCGGCCGGGCCGCCCCCGGTGTTCGTGGGCCTCGGCAGCGCCACCGTTCCCGACCCGGAGTGGATCAGCGCGCTGATGGTCGCCGCGCTGCGCCGCGCGGGGCTGCGCGGCGTGATCCAGGGCGGCTGGAGCGGGCTGCGCGGCGAGGGCGAGGGCCTGCTCACCGTCGGCGAACTCCCGCACACGCTGCTCTTCCCGCACATGGCCGCCGTGGTCCACCACTGCGGCGCGGGCACCACGGCCGCCGGGCTGCGCGCGGGGGTGCCGGCGGTGCCCGTGCCGGTGCAGTTCGACGAGGGCTTCTGGGCCTGCCGCCTCACGGGGCTCGGCGTCGCGCCGCGCGCACTCCCGCTGCGCCGCCTCACCGCCGACGCGCTGGCCGCGGCCCTGACCGAGGTCACGGCCGACCCCGGCTACCAGAAGCGGGCCACCGCACTCGCGGCCCGCCTGGCGGCGGAGGACGGCCCGGCCCCGGTGCTCCGCGCGGTCGAACGCCACGCGGCCCGCGCCTAGTCCACCGGCCGACGGCTGGGTCACCGGTCAGCAGCCGTCACCGCGTACTCGCCGTCGCCTGCCGCGCCTGCCGCGCCCGCTCGATGTCGGGCCCCCGGTAGAGGCACTCCGGGATGCGCGCCAGCGTGGAGGGGTGCACCTGGGGGCCGAGACCGTACAGCCTCTGGAAGCTCATGATCAGCGGGCGCCAGGCGTCCGGGTCGATGCGGTCGGGGTCCCCCGGTACGCGGATGTCCCCGTGCGCGTACACGCGCTGCACCCGCACCTCGAAGGCGATCACCGAACCGCGCTGCCGCGCGTCGTCCTCGGCCACCGGGTGCTCCGCCTCCACCACGGCCTCCATCGCGACGGGGCACTCGCGCACCCGCGGCGGCCCGACCGTCTCCGAGGGCTCGGGCGTCAGCCCCGCGCGGCCGAACTTGTCCCCCTCGTACCGGTAGCCGCGCTGCTCCTTCCGCGGCGGTACGGGGTCCGAGCCCGTGGTCAGCGCGAGCCGGTCGACGGCGGGGGCGAGGGCGTCGGAGGGCAGGTTGAGCACGCACTCGCGGGTGCGGCGCAGGTTCCGCGCGGTCTGCGAGGAGGCGCCGAGGCCGAGCACGCCGCGCCAGCCGAGCCAGAAGGCGGAGGACATGGGCGCGAGGTTGGCGCCGCCGTCCTCGTTCAGCGAGGAGATCAGCACCACGGGGGTGCCCCAGTAGAGGATGCCGGGCTCGACGGGTGCGTGGGCGTGGGCTGTTGATCGCATGCGGTCCAGCCTCCGCCGCGCGGGACACGGGCGCTGGCGGGATACGGACGGGGCGTTGCGGGGTGCGACGTACCGGTGGGGCCGGGGAGGGGGCTGTCGCGCAATACCGATGTATGTTACAACTAATAAAGAAGGGGGAGGCCGGACGAGCAGTCGAGGAGGCGCTTCGGAGATGGCCTGGGCGGTATCGCTCGGACACACCGTACGCAAGGCATTCCGTACGGAACGGACACTCGCGGACCCCTGGGCGATCGCCCGCGCCGTGCTCGCGGTCGCCGCGGCCACCGCGATCGGCTGGGCGAGCGGCGACGTGCTGGCCGCCACGATGATGAGCGTCGGCGCCTTCATCTGCGGCATCGGCACCCTGCTCGCGCCCATGCGGCACCGGGTGGTGAACGCCCTGGTCATGGCCGTGGGCTTCAGCGCGGCCGCCGCCGTCGGCGTCTACATGCAGCGCGTCGGCTGGTACTTCCTGATCGTCCTCGCCGTCGCCGCCTTCCTCGCCGGGCTCGCCCGCGCCCTCGGCGCCGCGCCCGGCATCCGCGCGTGCCTGGTCGTCATCGGCATGCTGATCACCGCCGACGTCTCGCCCGGCGTCACCGCCGGCCTGGACATGGCCGGGTGGATCGCCGCGGGCGCAGGACTGGTGGTGCTGGCCCAGCTCCTCCCGCCGTACGGGCGCCGGCACGCCGCCCAGCGCCGCACCCTCGCCGCGCTCTACCGCGCCCTGGCCGCACACGCCCGCGCGGCGCAGGGCTCCGGCCAGGCCGAGCCGGTCTCCTCGGCGCCCTTCACCCTCGCCCGCCGCGCCCTCGCCCTGCTCCCGCGCTTCGCGCGCCCGGCGGCCGCCCCGCTGTACGGGCTGCTGGGCGAGGCGGAACGCATCCGACGCGGGCTGTACGCGAGCGCGGGCGCGGCCGGCGTTCCGCGCGGCGCGCTCGCCGAGGTGCTGGACGCGGTGGCCGAGACGGTCGCGCGCGGCCGTGAACACCCCGCGCCGCAGGAGGCGTGGGAGAAGCTCAACGCCTGGCAGGGCTCACTGGCCGGGGACCTGCTGCCCCGGCTGACCGAGGCCGGCCGCCTCGCCGCGCTCGCCGCCGACCGCCGCGCCCCGGAGGAGGCCGGGCCGCACCAGGAGACGGCCGCGCTGTACGCGTCCAAGGGAGCGGTCACCGACTGGCTGCGGCGGCTGGGCGAGCAACTGCGCCCCGGCGCCCCGCTGTTGCGGCACGCGCTGCGGGTCGGCATCGGCACCACCGTGGGCGAGGCCGCGGGCCGCGCGATCGGCGACTTCTGGGGGCACGGGCTCCCCGCGCACGGGTTCTGGGCGGCGCTGACCACCATGCTGGTGCTCTTCCCCGACTACGAGCACACCTTCGCGCGCGGCTGGGCCCGTCCGGTCGGCTCCATCGCGGGCGGGCTCGTCGCCTGGGGGCTCTTCCAACTGCACTGGGGCGACGGCGCCTCGGCGATCGCCGCCGTGGCACTGGCCGCGCTGGTCTTCGCCACGCTGCGCACCGGCCAGCACACCCTGAACCTCTTCCTCACCACCTGGCTGGTCTTCCTGCTGCACCGGATGGGCACCGAACAGGGCCTGGTGGCCTGGGGGCGTCCGGCCGACACGCTGCTCGGTGCGCTCATCGCCCTGGTGATCTTCCTGCTGCTGCCCACCTGGCACCACCACCGCGTGCCCGCGCTGCTCGGCCGCTGGCTGCGCGCCCAACGGCGGCTGCTGCCCGCCGTGCTGACCGGCTACACCGAGGTCGGCGCGCTGGACGGCGCCCAACTGGAGGCCCTGCGCGGCGCCGCGCGGCACGCCCGCGAGGAACTGGAGGAGGCCGTCGCCAAGCTCCCGCACGAACCGCGCGGCCACCGCGCACGCTGGAGCCACGCCGAACTCGCCCGCATCCAGACCTCCGTCTTCGAGCTCACCCGGTGCGCCACCCAGCTCGTGGACCGGCTGCCGCGGGACGGCGCCGAAGTGCTGCCGGAGATGGCCGAGTTCGCCGGGCTGCTGGACCGCCACCTGGAGGCGCTGGCGCAGGCAGCCGAGGGCGGGGCGCCGGTGCGGCCGGGGGCGCTGCGCGCGGAGTTCGACGCCCTCGCCGCGCGCACCGGGCTGGCCTGGGTCAGCGACCCCGGCTCCGGCGAGGTCTCCGGCGTACGGGCCCGCGCACTGACCGCGGGGCTGCGCACCGTGACGGTGACCGAGCGCCTCGGGGAGGAGCTCGCCGGGCCCGTACGGGGCGGCGGGCAGCGGGGAAGGGCGCGGCACGCGGCGCACGCCTCAGTCTGAGCCACCCACCGCAGACGCACGACGGCCCCCGGGAGCAGCTCCCGGGGGCCGTGATGCTGCGGAAGGGGTCCGCAGGGGCGACTGCCCTTTTCAGGACTGGGGTCGCCTACCGTGGTTGGCCGCGTTCTTGCGGCGGGCCATCTTCTTGCGGCGGCGCTTCGAGGACATGGCGTCTCCTCCCTCAGCGATGGATATTTCTAGGTTTCCACCGTTTCATACCGTGATCCCGCACGTCGAACGCGGTCCGCGCCCGCTTCCCTGTACACGGCGGAGGGAGTCTTACGGGATCGTACGGGGCGGTGCCGCGCGGGAGTTGCCCGGCAGGTTGACACGGAGCGCACTCGTACGGATGCACATGGTGAGGAATGCCGGGCTGTCAACCCCCCGCCGCACACCCGGCAGTTCACCCGACTGGGCGGTGACGGCGCGCCCGGTGACGAACGTATCGTCGCCGTACGACCACAACTTGGGGGTGCGGGGATGCACAGCGTGATGATGGAGGGGCGGGCGATCGGCGTCCTGGACGGGCTGCCGCACGACACCGCCCGCGACGAGGTGCTGGAGGTGCTGGAGCGGGTGCGCGAGCGCCCCGAGCACTATCCGCGCGTGCCGGGCCCGGGAGCCCGCGAGCGCAGACAGGCCTTCGGCGACGGCTGCTGGCTGCTGTACGGCGTGCGCGACGACGCCATCGAGGTGCACGACATCGGCTGGCTCGAATACGCGCCCTGAGCGGAAGACCCGGTGACCGGCCCCTGAAAAAACGTACCCGCGCGCCCCGGCCGACTGCCGGGACGCGCGGGCGTGTTGGGGACTCGACGGCCTCGCGCGGTCTCAGTCCGCGCGGGCCTCCGCCTGCACGGGCTTGGGGATCAGGAAGGACGCCGCGATGGCGACGGCCATGATGATCACGCCCGCGACCATGCTGGCGGTGTAGCCGCCCGGCGAGCTCTTGTCGGCCGGCTGGGCCGCCGTCTGCACCGCGTACAGCACGGCGAAGCTCAGCCCCGAACCGAGGTTGAAGGCCCCCGCGTTGAGCCCCGGCAGGAAGCCCGGGTTCTCGCGCGGCGAGAGCACGATGCCGAGGCCGTTCAGCACGATGTTGCCCACTCCCGCGTAGGTGATCCCGACCAGGATCGAGGCGGCGAGCAGCAGTGCGCGCGACTGGGTGCCCAGGGTGAGGAGCATCAGCAGCACGGTGGCCGCCGCGCCGGTGAGGCCCAGGCGCAGGATGCGCCCGTAGCCGTGGGTGGCGGCGAGCCGCCCCGCGATCGGGCCCATCGCCAGTCCGGCGAGCGCGTACGGGGTCAGGGTCCACCACGCCGACTCCTGCGCCGACATGCCGAGTCCGGCGTGCGCGTCCTGCGCGAAGGCGGGGAGCAGCCCGTTCATGACGGCGAAGACGCCGGTCATGGTGAGCACGGTGGTCAGCAGGGTGGCCCAGGTGCGGCGCTGGCGCAGGTGCCGGGTGGCCACCAGCGGGTGCCCGCTGCGGTCCTCGGTGCGCCAGAAGAGCGCGAAGGCGATCACCGCGATCACCGTGAGCCCGGCGATCATCGGCCAGTTGGCGGCCGCCAGCTTTCCCGCCTCGTTGAGCGCGGTCAGCAGGGTGCCGACCGAGATCACCAGCAGCAGGACGCCCGGCCAGTCCATCCGGGTCGAGTCCTCCGCGCGGGACTCCGGGGTGAGCGCGCCCACCAGCACAGCGGCGACGGCGCCCACCACGGCCATCGCCCAGAACACCGCGCCGAAGCCGTAGTGGTCGGCGAGGTAGCCGCCGGCGAGCGAGTCCACGCCCGCGATGCCGCCGTTCACGGCGGTGATCACGCCGAGCAGGGTCCCGTACTTCTTCGGCTCGGTGACCTCCATCCGCAGCATGATCAGGCAGAGCGGGACGGTCGGCCCCGAGACGCCCTGGATGACGCGGCCCACGAAGAGCATCGGCACGTTCTGCGCGAGGGCCGCCACCGCGCAGCCCACCACCATCAGCACCAGCATCCCGGTGAGCACCCTGCGGCGGCCGATCACGTCGCCGAGCCGCGGCAGGAACAGCGAGAACAGCGCAGCCGAGGTGAAGAACGCGGTCTGCGTCATGCCCACTTCGGCCGAGGTCGCGCCCAGCGTGTCCTGGATGCTCTTGAGCGCCGGGCTGAGCATGCTCGCGTTGAGCTGGAAGGCGAAACAGGCCGCGAGCAGCGCCGTGACCAGGACGCCGACCCGTACGGGACGGCCAGCGGGGCCGGTCCCCGGCGCCCCGGCCGGGGCGGAGACGGAGACGTTCATGGCTTGACGTCTCCGATCCGCTTGAGCGCGTCCAGCACCAGGTTCCAGAAGCGGCCGTGGTCGAGGTCGACGGCGACCCGGGTGCGGCAGTTCTCCGGCGCGGGGGAGCGGAAGTCGGTGACGGTCATGCCCAGGGTCAGGCCGCCGGACAGCTCGATGTCCACGGGCGCCTTGCGCACGGTCATGACCGAGGGGTCGATGACGTAGGCCACCGCGCACGGGTCGTGCACCGGCGGGTGCGGGAAGCCCTGCTCCTTGCGGTAGGTCTCGCCGAAGAACTCCAGCAGCTCGTTCACGAACTGCGCGGGCCCGGTGCCCAGCGCCGCGATCTGCTCGGTGACCTCGGGGGTGGCCAGCGCCTGGTGGGTCAGGTCGAGGCCCACCATGGTCACCTGCCAGCCCGCGTTGAAGACGATGTGCGCGGCCTCGGGGTCGATGACGATGTTGAACTCGGCCACCGGGCTCCAGTTGCCCTGGTGGTAGCCGCCGCCCATCAGCACGACCTCGCGCACCCGCTCCGCGATCCTGGGCTCCTTGCGCACCGCGAGCGCGATGTTGGTGAGGCCCGCGGTCGGCACGATGGTTATCTCGCCCGGCTCGTGCGCCATCACGGTGTCGATGATCAGGTCCACCGCGTGCCGCTCGTCCAGCTCGATGCCGGGGTCGGGCAACTCGGGGCCGTCCAGGCCGGTTTCGCCGTGGATGTCGGGGGCGGTCTCCACCGTGCGGACCAGCGGGCGCGGGCAGCCTGCGGCGAACGGCACCCCGGTGATCCCGGCGATGCGGGCCACGGACAGGGCGTTCCGCGTCACCTTCTCCAGCGTCTGGTTCCCCACCACGGTGGTGACGCCGACGAGTTCGACGTCCGGAGAGCCGTGCGCGAGGAGCATGGCTATCGCGTCGTCGTGGCCGGGGTCACAGTCGAGGATGATCTTTCTGGACAACGGGGGAGCCCCTTTGCTCTGAACGGTGGTGCCGATGGTGCTGTGTTGCCGCCGCCCCGCTGCGCGCCCGCGCTCGGCCGCGCCGTGGGAAAACGTTCGCCGACGAGACTGCTCAGTGGGGCACGGCATGTCAATGGCCGAAATCACGCTGTGCGGAGCGGGGAGGGGTGAGGAAGGGGTTTCCGGCGCCCCGGCGCGGGGGCTCCTCTGCGGCAAAGGTCGGTGATAACGTTTGCCGCCGTCGCGCCCGGGCCGTGCGCCGGACCGCGCGCGGAGACGGCGTACGGTTCAACTGCGCGCGGCCCCCGCCGGGTTGCCGCGGGGCGGCCGGATCAGGCCACGGTGCTTGCGCGCGCGGAGCTCGTACGCGGGACGGTGTGGAGACGAGGCGGGAGACGATGACGGAAGTGACCCTGCGCGATGTGGCGCAGGTCTCGGGATGTTCCGTGTCCACGGTCTCGCGGGTGCTGGCCGGGTCGCGGCCGGTGGGCGAGGAGACCGCGCGCGCCGTGCGGGAGGCGGCCGAGCGCCTGGGCTACCGGCCCAACCGCGTCGCCCGCGCCCTGCGCAGCCGCGCCACCGGCACCGTCGGGCTCGTGGTGCCGCAGATCACCAACCCCTTCTTCCCCTTCCTGATGCGCGCGGTCGAGCGGGCCCTGCACGCCGAGGGCCGCGCGGTGCTGCTCGCCGACTGCGACGAGGACACGGGCGTCGAGGCGTCCCGGCTCGACGCGCTGCTGGAGCGCCAGGTGGACGGCCTCGTGGTGATCCCGGTCGACGAGGAGCGCAGCCGCGCCGCGGTGACCGAGGCCGCGGACGCCGTACCGCTCGTGCTGCTGGACCGCGGCTGCGGCCCCGGCGTCGCCGACTCGGTCGCGGTGGACAACGCCGCGGGGATGGCGCTCGTGCTGGAGCACCTGCGGCGCGCGGGGCGCAGCCGGGTGTGCTTCGCCGGCGCGGACTCGGGCTCGGCGGCGGCGGAGCGGCACGCCGCGTACGTCGCGGGCGCCGCCAGGCTCGACCCCGAGGGCCCCGGCAGGACCGAGCTGGGCGACTTCTCCGTGGAGTGGGGGCGTACGGCGGCCGAGCGGCTGTGGCCGCGGCGGCCCGACGCCGTCGTGTGCGCCAACGACCTGATCGCGGTCGGTGTCGTCCAGCGGCTGCGGCAGCTCGGCGTGCGGGTGCCCGAGGAGGTCGCGGTGACCGGCTTCGACGACGTCGCCGTGGCCGGGATCGTGGAGCCCGCGCTGACCACCGTGCGCCAGCCGGTCGCCGAACTCGCCGCCGAGGCCGCCAGGTTGCTGGCCCGCCGCCCCGACACGGGGGAACACGGGCACACCCCGCAGCGGACGGTGCGGCTCGCGCCGCGCCTCATCGTGCGGGAGTCGTCGGAGAGCGGCGCCGTGTCCTCGGAGGGCGATGCCGTGCGTGATGCCCGGGCCGGCGGCGTGCACGGCTCACCGGAGTGCGCCGTCGCGGACGACGGCGCCGCCTCCGTACCCCAGCAGCCCCACCAGCCCCACCCGGAGAGACTCGCAGAGGCGGAACAGTGATCGCAGTAGTCGGAAGCCTCAACCTGGACCTCGTGGCCCCGGTCCCGCACCACCCCGTGCCCGGCGAGACCGTGCGCGGCGGCGACATCGCCCAGCACCCCGGCGGCAAGGGCGCCAACCAGGCCGTCGCGGCGGCCAGGCTCGGCGGCGAGGTCGCGTTCGTCGGGCGGGTCGGCGACGACGACGCGGCGGACGCGATGCTGGCGGCGGCACGCGAGGAGGGCGTGGACGCCACCCACATCCTGCGCACCCCGGGCATCCCCACGGGCCGCGCGCTGATCGCGGTGTCCCCGGCGGGCGAGAACACCATCGTGTTCAGCCCGGGCGCCAACTCCCGCCTCTCGGCCGCCGACTGCGCGGGCGCCGCCGACCTGCTGGGCAGCGCGAAGGTGACGGTGCTCCAGCAGGAGGTGCCGGACGAGGCCAACCAGGAGGCGGCCCGCCGCTCCACCGGCATGGTGCTCTACAACCCGGCGCCCGCCGTCGAGGGTGCGCAGCCGCCCCCGCACGTGGACCTGTTGACGCCCAACCGCACCGAACTGGCCGCGCTCGCCGGCACTTCCGTGCCCGGCGACCTGGACGAGGTCGCCGCCGCCGCGCGCAAGCTCACCGGCGCCGGAGCGGTGGCGGTCACCCTCGGCGGCGACGGGGTGCTGCTCCTGGAGGGCGCGGCGAGCGTGCACATCCCGGCCTTCCCGGTGAGCCCCGTCGACACCACGGCCGCCGGCGACTCCTTCTGCGGGGCGCTCGCCGTGGCCCTCGCCGAGGACCGCGGTCTGGAGGAGGCCGCGCGCTGGGCCTGTGCCGCGGCGGCGATCAGCACGACGCGGGCCGGCGCTCAGCCCTCGCTGGCACGCCGCGAGGAGGTCGAGGCGCTGCTCGCCGACGGCAGGTGAGCCACGGCGCCTTCGCGTGCAGGCCCCTTCGCGTGTGCGGGGCCTTCGCGCGTACGGGGCCTTGCGTGTACGGCCCCTTCGCGTGGGGCCTCGCGCGTACGGGGCCGAAAACGGGAGGCGGTTGTGCGCGGGCCGCCGGTACGTTCCCGCGCATGGATGACCACAGGCCCCACCCCGCGGACGACCTCGACCGCTCTGTACGGCTCGCCGTCGCCGCTCTGGGGGCCGCGGGCCCTGACGCCGACTGGGAGACGCCGGCCGGTTCCCTGACGTGGACGTGCTGGGAGACGGTGGAGCACCTGAGCGACGACCTGTTCGCGTATGCCGCCCAACTGGGCCCGCGCAAACCCCCGTTGGACCGCACCGTGCCCTTCGTGTGGGAACCGCGCAGGCCGGAGGGCCCGTGGAACGCGGTGCACACCGACCGCGCGCAGGGAACGGCCGGGCTCCTGGAAGTGCTGGAGACCTGCGGCGCGCTGCTCTCGGCCATGGTGCGCACCACCCCGCCCGAGGTGCGCGCGCACCACGTCTACGGCAACGCGGGGCCCGAGGGCTTCGCCGCGATGGGAGTCGTCGAGACCCTGGTGCACACGCACGATGTGGCCCAGGGCCTGGGACTCCCGCGCTGGGAGCCTCCGGCGGAGCTGTGCGCGCGGGTGCTCTCCCGCCTCTTCCCCGACGCCCCGGAGGGGGCCGCCCCTTGGCCCGCGCTGCTGTGGTGCACGGGCCGCGCCTCGCTGCCGGGACGCCCGCGGCTGACGAGCTGGCGGTGGTACGGGGAGCCGCGCGACGCGGAGTAGACCCCAAGTAGTTGCACTTGCATTAGTTGCGCACGCTTTCTATTGTGTTTGGTGCCCGAGCGCTCGGGGGAACCCGGGTCCGGCCCCGTACCGAAGCGGCCGGGGAGCATCCGCGCGCCGCCGCACAGCGAGAGAGCGAGCAGTCATGCACATCGACCTCACAGGGAAGACGGCCCTGGTCACCGGCTCCACGCAGGGCATCGGCGCGGCCATCGCGACCGGCCTGGCCGCCGCGGGCGCGCGGGTCGCCGTGAACGGGCGCAGCCAGAAGTCGGTGGACGCCGCGATCGAGAAGATCGCGGAGCAGGTGCCGGGCGCCGAGCTGATCGGCGCGCCGGGCGACATCACCTCGGACGAGGGGCTGGAGCAGGTCACCTCGCGGCTGCCGCGCACCGACATCCTGATCAACAACCTCGGCATCTTCGGCGCCGAGCCCGCGTTGGAGATCACCGACGCGGAGTGGCGCCGCTACTTCGAGACCAACGTGCTCTCCGCCGTGCGGCTCATCCGCCACTACCTGCCCGGCATGAAGGAGCGCGGCTGGGGCCGCATCCAGAACATCGCCAGCGACTCCGCCGTCGTCATCCCCGCCGAGATGATCCACTACGGCATGTCCAAGACCGCGCTGCTCTCGGTCTCCCGCGGCTTCGCCAAGGAGGCGTCCGGCAGCGGCGTCACCGTGAACTCGGTGATCGCAGGCCCCACGCACACCGGCGGCGTGGAGAAGTTCGTGTACGAGCTGGTCGACCCCGAGCTGCCCTGGGACGAGGCGCAGCGCCGCTTCATGCGCGAGCACAGGCCGCAGTCGCTGCTGGAACGGCTGATCGAGCCGGAGGAGATCGCCAACCTGGTCGTCTACCTCAGCTCCCCGCTCGCCTCGGCCACCACGGGAGCGGCGGTCCGCGTCGACGGCGGCTACGTGGACTCGATCCTGCCCTGATGAGCCCTGAGCCCTGAGCCCTGAGCCCTGAGCTCCGCGTGCGGAGTCGAGTTCGGGCCCCGGCGGTGCGCCGCGGCCGTATGCTGACCGCGATGTTCGCACCCCAGGGCCCCAGCCTCCGTGAGCTCGCCGTGCAGGCGCTGTCCTCCGTCGAGCACGGCTACGACCTGCTGGCCCCCAAGTTCGACCGCACTCCCTTCCGCACCCCGCGCGCCCTGCTGGATCCGGTGGCCCGCGCCCTCCTGCGCTCGGGCCCCGCGGGCAGCGGCCTCGACCTGTGCTGCGGCACCGGTGCGGGGGCGGGAGTGCTGCGCCGGGTGTGCACGGACCGCGCGGTCGGCGTCGACTTCAGCGCGGGCATGCTGGAGGTCGCCCGCGCGGCCGCTGAGGAGCAGGCGGAGGCCGGCGGCCCGCGCGAGGAGTGGGTACGGGGCGACGCGCGGGCCCTGCCCTTCGCCGCGGGGAGCTTCGACCTGGTGGTGAGCTTCGGCGCGTTCGGGCACTTCCTGCCCCGCGAGCGTCCCGGGCTCTTCGAGCAGGTGCGGAGGGTGCTGCGGCCCGGCGGCCGGTTCGCCTTCCCGGTGCTCGCGCCGCCCCGCGCGGGCTCGCCGCTCGCCTGGTCGCTGCTGGCCTTCGACGCCGCGATGCGGGTGCGCAACGCCGTGTGGCGCCCGCCCTTCGTCATGTACTACCGCAGCTTCCGGCTCACCGAGGTGCGCGACGAGCTGACCCGCGCCGGGTTCGGGGTGGAGCTCGCCGGGCTGCCCGAGCTCGGCGGACTGCCGGACGGCAGCCCCCGCTGCTGCCTGGTCACGGCCACGCGCCTGCGGTGAGGCGCACGCATCCGCAGTGAAGCGGGGCCGCTCAGCGGTTCGCCCGCTCCTCGCGCAGGTCGGGCAGCACGTCGTGGAACTCGTGCGCGCCGTGCATGCCCTGGAGCTCGCGGAACTCCCTGAGGTCCTGGAGCCCGTGGAGCGGGAGCATCCCGGGGTCCTCCGCGCCGTGGCCGCCCCCGGGGTCCTCGCCGGTATCCGCGCCGCTCCGCCGGTCCGCCTCGCGCTGGTACGGATGGTGCAGCATCAGATCCTCGTAATAGCCGAGGGCGAAGATCAGCCCGAACATGGCGAGCGGCAGCAGCAGGGCGAGGAGGGGCACGACCGTCTCCTTCCGACGGGGCCGGCGCGGACCTGCTGGTCCACTCGCCGTGTGCTGCGGGTCACCCGCGGCACACGGGACAAACCTGCACGCCGCGGACGGATTCCGGATTCCGTCCCTCCCGCTGCCCCGGCGGCCTCCCCGGCCGTACGCTGGCGGGCCGAATGTGCCCGTCGGGTGGAGTGGGAGGGCGTGTGACCGCCATCGAGCACCGTTACGTCGAGGTCAACGGGGTCCGGCTGCATGTGGCCGAACAGGGCGAGGGACCCCTCGTCGTGCTGCTGCACGGGTTTCCCGAGTGCTGGTACTCGTGGCGGCACCAGTTCGCGCCGCTCGCCGAGGCCGGGTACCGGGTCGTCGCGCCCGACCAGCGCGGGTACGCGCGCAGCTCGCGTCCCGAGGGCGTGGACGCGTACACCATCCACCAGCTGACCGGCGACGTCGTCGGGCTGGTCCACGCGCTGGGCGAGGAGCGCGCCGTGGTCGTCGGGCACGACTGGGGCGCGCTGGTGGCCTGGGCCCTGGCGCAGTTCAGGCCGGACCTCGTACGGGGCGTCGCTGGCCTGAGCGTGCCCCCGTACCCGCGCGGGCCCGAGCCGATGGTGCCGATGCTGCGGAAGGCGCTGGGGGACCGGTTCTACTTCGTCTACTTCCAGGAACCCGGCCTCGCCGACGCCGAGTTGGCGCGCGACCTGCGCTCCACCTTCCGCCGCGTGCTCGCCGGCGTCCCGGCCGGGCCCGCCGAGGGCGAGCGCCCCTCGCGGCTGTGGACGGCGCCGCCCGGCGGCGGGGTCCTCGACGCGCTCGCCGAGCCCGGGCGGCTGCCGGAGTGGCTGACCGAGGAGGACATCGACGCCTTCGCCGCCGAGTACGCGCCGCACGGCGGCGCCGCCTTCACCGGCGGGCTGAACTGGTACCGCGCCACCACCCTCAACTGGGAGCTCACCCCGGCCTTCGCCGGTGCGCCCGTGACCCCGCCCGCGCTGTACGTGGCGGGTGACCGGGACCTGGTGACCGCGATGCCGGGCGCCGACCAGATCATCGAGGCCCTCCCGCAGCTCCTGCCCCGCCTGCACCGCAGCGTGATGCTCCCCGGCTGCGGCCACTGGACACAGCAGGAGCGCCCGCACGAGGTGAACGAGGAGCTGCTGGACTTCCTCGGGGCGCTCGAGGGCTAGGGCGTGTCTTGCGGATCAGCCCGGGGCCGCGGCGCCTGGCGCGGCGCCTCGCTGCGTTGTCGCACCACCCGAGTACGCCCAGTACGCGGGTGATGCTCCGCCTTGCGAGGCACAGCACCAGACGCCGCGGCCTCATCCGGGCCGATCCACAAGACACGCCCTAGTCCGTGGGGCAAGTGGAGCCGCGGGCGTGCCCGTTCGGGGTGCTGTCGCGGACGTGTCGCCGCGTCGACCAGCCGTGAAGAGGATCTTGCCTACCTTGCGCCCATGAGACATGGAAACGCACGCCTCATGGGCGTTGCTCTCGCGGCTTCCGCAGTGGTGCTCGCCTCTCCCGCGCCGGCCCCCGCCGGTGCGCGGGCGCAGGGGGGTTCGCAGACGTTCGCCTACACGGGCTCGCCACAGCGGTTCACCGTCCCGGACGGGGTCTGCGCGCTCTCGGTCACCGCGTACGGTGCGGCGGGCGGCGCGGGCCAGTACGGCAATGCAGGCGGCAAGGGCGCGCGGGTGACCGCCTCCCTGGGTGTGCGGCCAGGGCAGGTCCTGACCGTGGACGTGGGCGGCGCGGGCCACGACGGCGGGGACGCGACCGCGCCCACCGAGGGCGGTTACGGCGGGGGCGGCCAGGGCGGCGCGTACCGGGTGGGCGGCCAGATCCACGGGATCGCCTCCGGGGGAGGCGGCGGGCGGACCGTGATCGGCTCCGGCTCGACGCCCCTCGTCACCGCGGGCGGGGGCGGCGGCGGAGGCGGCTCCCACTTCCCCGGAGATCTCAGCGGCGGGGCCGGGGGCGAGTCGGGCGAGCCCGGGAACGGCCTGCCGGGCGACAGCGAGGGCAAGCCGGGACGGCCCGGCGGAGAGGGCGGCAAGGGCGGTACGAACGTGCCGGTCGAGGACCCGCCCAACGGGACGAACGGCGGCGCGGCCCAGGGGCCGGCCGGCGGCCGGGGCGGCGACAGCATCGGCGACCCGCACGGCGGCGCGGGCGGCGGTGGCGGCGGCGGTGCCACGGGAGGCGGCGGCGGAGCGGCCTCGCCCACCGCGTACAACAGCGGCGCGGGGGGCGGCGGGGGCTCCAGTTCGGGCCCCTCGGGCGCCACCTTCGGCACCGGCGAACGGGAGGGTGACGGCGAGGCCGTACTGCGGTGGGAGCCCTGCGCCACCGGAAGCCTGACGGTGGAGAAGACCGACAAGGCCGACGGCAAGCCGCTGGCGGGCGGCGTCTTCCAGGCGTGGCGCGAGACCAACGGCACCCCGGGTCTCCAGACCGGCGGCGGCGACCCCGACACCGCGACAGGACCGGCGTGCGCCACCGACCAGCGGGGCACGTGCACCTTCGGCGACCTGCCGCTGGACAGCTACTACCTGCGCGAGACCGACGTGCCCGAGGGCTACCGGCTGCCCGCCGACCCGGTCTCCGGCCCCTACACGCTCACCGCGGCCAAGCCCGACGCGACCGCCGCGATCAGCAACGGCCGCGCCGAACCGTGCAAGGGCAAGGACTGCAAGTGAGCGGGCGCGAGTGAACGAGCGCGGGTGAGCCGGAGGGCTGGGCGGCGGGGGCCGTCGGGACTACCGGGGCGGTGTGTCTGACGCGTACGGGCACGGAGGGCGACCTCTGATGCCTTTATGCATATTTTTGTACATTCCAGATCGGGACGGACCCCGGTCCGCCTGACCAGCACCCTGCGGGGCGCCGGCGTGGCCGCGCTCCTCGTGGCCGCCGGGGTCACCGCCTGCGGCACCGAGGCCACGCCGGACACCGGACCCTCCGGCAAGGGCCCCGGCGCGACACAACAGCCGGGCCCGACCCCGCAGCACGCCGCGCACGCCGCCCACCAGCCACGAGAGCGCCCGTTCACCCTCGTCGGCACCGGCGATCTGCTCATCCACGACTCACTCATCCGGCAGGCGCGCGCCGATGCCGGGGGCACGGGCCACAGCTTCCGCCGCATGCTCGCGGACGCCGAGCGCACCGCGGACTCCGCCGATCTGGCGCTCTGTCACATGGAGACCGTGTACGGGGAGAAGGAAGGGCCCTTCACCGGCTACCCCGAGTTCAAGACCCCGCCGCGGCTCGCCGCCGACGTGAAGGCCGCCGGCTACGACGGGTGCTCCACCGCGTCCAACCACACCCTCGACGCGGGCACGGACGGCATCGCGCGCACCCTCGGCGCGATGGACGAGGCCGGGCTGCGGCACGCAGGGTCGGCCCGCAGCGCGAAGGAGGCCCGCACCCCGGCGTGGCTGCGCGCGGGCGGCGCCACGGTCGCGCACCTCGCCTATACGTACGGCACCAACGGCATCCCCAAGCCCAAGCCGTGGTCGGTGAACCTCATCGACACCCGGCGCATCCTCGCCGACGCCAAGGCCGCGCGGAAGGCGGGCGCCGACGTGGTGGTCGTGAGCCCGCACTGGGGCACCGAGTTCCAGCAGGCGCCGGACAGGCTCCAGCGGCGCGTGGCGCGCGAGCTGACCGCCTCCCCGGACATCGACCTGATCCTGGGCACCCACGCCCATGTGCCGCAGGCGTACGAGAAGCGCAACGGGACGTGGGTCGTGTACGGGATGGGCGACCAGGTCGCGGGGGTCATGGACGATCCGCGCGGCTCCATGGGGTCGGCGCCGCGCTTCACCTTCAGGCCGCCCGCCGAGCCCGGTGGGCGGTGGAGGGTCGCCCGCGCGGAGTTCATCCCCACGTACGCCGATCCCGAGCGCGGATACCGCGCCACGAATCTGCCGCGCGCGGAGAAGGCGGGCCCGCTGACGGCGAAGCAGGCCGGGGCGCGCCGCACGGTGCGCGAGGCGGTGCTGAGCCTGGGCGCCGCGAAGGACGGGCTGCGCGAGGGCCGTTGAGCAGGGCCTGACCTGTCGCACGACGAAGGCCCTGGCCGCTTGCGCGGCCAGGGCCTGTCACACGAATCCGGGGGGAGCCGGGACCATGTGTTGCCCGGTTCAACGCCCCGCGTGCAGAAAGGTTACGCCCGGTGCTGACGTTTTCGTCATCAAGCCGCGCCCAGCATACTCAAGCCGCTTGCGGCGCACGGGAGTTGGCCGGGCGCCGCGGCGGCCCCGACGCGTGCAGCACCTGCCAGCACACCAGCGCGGCCAGCACCCACACCAGCCACCCCGCGTCGAGCGGCGCCCCGAACAGGCCGAGCAGCAGCGGCAGTACGACGCCGGGCAGCCCCCACCCGCCGCACCAGGCCCACCCACGTCCGGCCGCGCACCCGGCGAGCAGCCCCACGGCGAAGTAGCAGGCGAGGGCGGCGCACAGCAGCCAGCGCACCCCGGGGTCGACCGGCCCGTGCGGGTGCTCGGCCGCCGCGCCCAGTCCGGCGGCGAGTGCGGCCAGGCCCATGGTGGCCACGCAGTGCAGGCCCATGGTAAGGCGCGGTGCGACGGCGCCCTCGGCGAGGCGCGGCACGCCCGCGAAGCCGTACAGCAGGGACAGCATCCACACGCCGATGAGCAGCGCGAAGGCGCCGACGGCCGTGGCGCTGAGCGGGAGGTCCCAGGGGACCTCGGCGGCCGCGGTGACGACCTGGATGACGCCCTCGCCGAGCACGATGATCACGTACAGGCCGAGGCGTTCGGCCAGGTGGGGCGCGTCGGAGTAGGCGGCCTCCAGGCGGGGCGGGCCGGTCGGGCCGCGGCGCCTGCCCGCCGGGTCCGGCCGGGGCGCGGGGCGGTGGGCGAGCAGGCGGTCCAGCTTCCGCTGCGCGTTGCCGAACATCCGCCGGCCCGAGGCGGCGAGCATCACGAGCAGGTCGAGCGCGATGCCGAGCGCCCAGAGGCGGTAGCGGGCCGGCGCGTCCACCCACACGGAGACCAGCCAGGGCAGCGCGCCCGCGCCGAACTGGGCGAGCGGCCAGTCCATGACCACCTTGCCGCGGCTCCAGATCCGCCCCGCGAACCAGCGCAGGAACACGTACGCGAGCACGAAGGCCGTGCCGTGCGCGCCGCGTACGCCGGGGACCGCGGCGATCATCACGGCGAGGCCGAGCATGGCGAGCAGCATGCGGGGCGGGCTGACGCCTTCGCCCTCGACGTCGCCGTACACGGTGAAGCAGGCCCAGGAGATCCAGAACGCCAGGTACAGCAGCGCGTAGAGGGCGACGTCGGCGAGGTCAGGGCCGTCGTGCAGGAGGTGCGCGAGCTGGCCGATGCCGGCCACCACGACCAGGTCGAAGAACAGCTCGATCCAGGAGGCGTGCCGCTCGGACTCGGCTGCGGCGCGCGTGCCGGTGCCGGCGGCCTCTGCGTTCCCGGGGGCGTCCATTCTGCCGATCGTGGTGTCCCGGGAGGCGGGCCGCGCGGCGGGGCGTCCGGTACGGGGACGGGCGGGGCGGCACGGGGGCCGGGCGCGGGGTCAGCCGTTGCCCGGTGCCGGCTTGTGGGCCTCGATCAGGGTGCGGGTGGAGTGGGCGACGAACGGGCCCTCCGCCTCGATGAGCCGGTGCAGGTCGAGGAGGCGGTCGCGGTAGCCCTCGACGGTGAAGCCGGGGACCGTCCAGATGACCTTGCGCAGGAAGTACACGACCGCGCCGATGTCGGAGAACTCCATGCGCAGCCGCTCGGTGCGCACGTCGGCGATGTCGAGACCGGCCTCGCGGGCCTCGGCGCACTCGTGGTCGGGGTGGCGTTTGGTGCGCACCTCCTCGGGCTGCGGGCCGAGGAAGAACTCGACGAGCTCGAACACGGTCCGCGGCCCCACATGCTGCGCGAAGTACGTGCCGCCAGGCCGCAGCACCCGCGCGATCTCGCCCCACCACACGGTGGCCGGATGGCGGCTGGTGACCAGGTCGAAGGCGGCGTCCGCGAACGGCAGCGGCGGCTCGTCAGGGTCGGCGACCACGACCGCGCCGCGCGGGTGCAGGAGGCGGGTGGCCCGCGCGACGTTCGGCGGCCAGGACTCCGTGGCGACCATCGCGGGCGGGAACGTCTCCGCTCCGGCCAGCACTTCGCCGCCCCCGGTCTGGATGTCCAGCGCGGAGGCGGCGGTGGCCAGGCGCCCGGCCATCAGCCTCTGGTAGCCCCAGGAGGGCCGCTCCTCGGTGGCGCGGCCCTCCAGCCAGGAGAAGTCCCAGCCGTCGACGGAGACGGAGCCGGCCTCGTCCACCAGCTCGTCGAAAGTGCGTGACATGGGTGGATCATCGCCGTGAGCTGCGGGGACGGGCAACTGATTTCCGTACGGACGCGGGACGCGCACGCGGAGGCCCTCAGCGCACGGCGCCCTGCTCGGAGTGCTCCTCGGCGGCTTCCCCGGTGCTCTCCTCCGCACCGTGCCGCGGGCCGCCCTCGGCGACCGGCGGCGCGGGGGTGCCGGCGGGTGCCGCCGGCACGCGGGTCGACCCGGCGATGACGGCCAGGCAGCCCAGGGCCAGCAGCGTGAGGAAGGCGAACATCGCCACGTACGGCACCACGGCCGACAGCGCGGCCAGCACGGGCGGGGCCATGAAGCCGGTGTAGGTCAGCGCGTAGTAGACGCCCGTGAGCCCGGCAAGGTCGTCGGGTCCGGCGATGCGCTGGATCTCCAGCAGGCCCGAGACCAGGGCGATCCCGTACGCGGCGCCGAGCAGCACCGCGGCGGCGAGGGCCAGCCACGGGGAGAGCAGCACGGCGTCCACCGCGCAGACCGCCATGCCCAGGGCCATCAGCAGCATCGCGAGCACGATGGCGCGCGCCGTGGAACGGGCGCCCAGACGCTTCGCGAAGGGCTGGATCAGCGCGCCGGTGCCCAGCGTCAGGACGGTGAGCAGGGTCGCGTAGGCGAGCCCCCAGTCGCCGACCTGCTTCTCCACGATCTGCGGCATCACCGCGTACGCGATCCCGGTCGAGCCGAAGACCCACGGGGCCATCGGCAGGACGACGCGCAGGAAGCGGCGGTGCCCGGCCGAGGGCACCTTGAGGTCGGCCAGGAAGCCGTTCGGCGCGGCGGGCCTGGCGCGGGTCTCCGGCACCTTCGCGAGGGCCACCAGCCCGGCGAGCGCGACCAGCATGTGCACGCCGTACGGCAGCACCATCGGCCACGGGCCCCACTGGGCCAGCGCTCCGGCGACGCCGGCGCCCAGGCCGAGGCCGAGGGTCAGCCCGAGCGAGGCGCGGCGCGCGCCGGTGCCGGGCTCGGCCGAGGGGTCGTACGGGGCCTGCGAGAGCTCCTTGACCCAGCTCGTGCCGACCGCCATCGCGATGCCGAGGGCGATGCCGGTGAGCATCCGGCCCGCGTAGATCGGCACCTGCCCGAAGACGCCCGCCGCGAGCACGCCGCTGGCGACGAGCGAGGCCGCCGAGCCCGCGAGCATCAGCGGCTTGCGGCCGAGGCGGTCGGAGAGCGGGCCGCCCAGGAGCAGCCCGGGCACCAGGCCGAGGACGTAGGCGGCGAGGAACGCGTCGACGGTCACCGCGGAGTAGCCGGCCTGCTGCCGGTACATCAGCAGCAGCGGGGTGAACTGGTTGCCGCCCCAGCCGCAGGCGAACATCGCGGCCACGGCGCCGATCCAGGCGCGCGGGGCAGGCGTGCGCGGTGCGGCCGGCATTCCGGCGAGCATGGTGGTTCTTACCTCCAGGGATGTGCCGCGGCGCCGCGGGCGCGCACGGCGGTGTCCCGGCCGCTGGTGCGCCGCGCGACGGTGCGCGGCCCCGCGGCCGGCTTCGGAAGATGCGGGTCTTGCTGTGCGGGCGGTCAGTAGCCGCCGAAGGTGCGGTGGGTGCGGTCCAGGTGGGCGCGCAGGGCGGCGGTGAAGGCCGCGCCGTCGCGTCGCGCGATGTGCTCGACCAGGGCCTCGTGCTCGTCCACCAGCTCACAGAGGCGTTCGGGGCGCGGGTGCAGCGCGTAGGAGCTCATGCGCCGCTGCCGGTCGCCCAGCGAGGCGTAGAAGCGCTCGGCGAGCGCGTTGCCCGAGGCCGCCACGATCGCGCGGTGGAACTCGCGGTCGGAGCGGGTGAAGGCGTTCACGTCCAACTCCCGGGCCGGGCCCGCCTGTTCGCGCAGCAGCGCGCGCAGGCTCTCCACCGCGGCGGCCACGGCGTCCTCGCCGCCGTCCAGCACGCGGCGCACCGCGGCCGACTCCAGGGTCTCGCGCAGCTCCAGCACGTCCTCGGCCTCGCCGGGCGCCAACGGGACGACCACGGCGCCGCGTTTGGGAATGAGCTGGAGCAGCTCCTCGCTCTGGAGCCGCAGGAACGCCTCGCGCACCGGGGTGCGGCTCACGCCGACCCGCTCCGCGATCTCCCCTTCGCTGATCAGACTTCCGCCGGGCAGCTCGCCGTTGAGGATCAGCTCCTTGGCGAGCGTGTACGCGCGCTCCGCGGCGGGCGGCTGTGCGGCCTTGCCCGGAGCCGCGGTCTTCTCGCGTATGCCCTCCTGCGCAGTCATGTCAACGACCGTAACAGGCATGGATACAAGCATGGATACATGAGGGTCCGCTGCGCGGAAACTGTGGCGTACGCGACAGAGCTCGGTGGATGGGGGCGCGGGTGCGGGTGGTTGTCACCGGATATCCGGGTCGCGCGATCGGGCGGCGCCGGGTTCCTAGTGAGGGGATGTACGCGTGACAGCGCAGGAGACTGTGACAGCGCAGGAGGCCGGCGAGACGTCCGCCGTACCGGGCGGCGCGGAGGCGAAGGGGTCGCGGGCCGCGGCCCTGCTGTCCCGGCCGTTCGAGCTCGGCGGGCTCACCGTGCCGAACCGGATCGCCATGGCGCCGATGACCCGCGAGTTCTCCCCGGGCGGCGTGCCCGGCGCGGATGTCGTGGACTACTACGCGCGGCGCGCCGCCGCCGGTGTGGGCCTGATCATCACCGAGGGCACCTACGTGGACCATCCCGCCGCGGGCACCAGCGACCGGGTGCCGCGCTTCTACGGCGAGGACGCGCTGGCCGGGTGGCGCAAGGTCGTGGACGCCGTGCACGCGGAGGGCGGCACGATCATGCCGCAGCTCTGGCACGTGGGCATGGCGCGCGAGGCGGGCGCCCCGCCGTTCCCCGACGCGCCCCCGTCCGGGCCCTCCGGCATCGCCCTGGACGCGGACCGCACGCCCTCCGGGCACGCGATGACGGAGCAGGACCTGGAGGACGTCGTCGACGCCTTCGCGCGGGCGGCGGCCGAGGCGGAGCGCGCCGGGTTCGACGGCATCGAATTGCACGGGGCGCACGGCTATCTGATCGACCAGTTCCTGTGGGCCGGTACGAATCAGCGCACCGACCGTTACGGCGGGGACGCGACCGCGCGTGCGCGCTTCGCCGCGCGGATCGTGACGGCGTGCAGGCGTGTCGTCTCGCCCGGATTCCCGATTCTTTTCCGCATGTCGCAGTGGAAGATGAACAACTACGGCGCGCGGCTGGCCGATACGCCGGAGGAGCTGGACGAGGTTCTCGCGCCGCTCGTCGCGGCGGGTGTGGACGCGTTCCACTGCTCGACGCGGCGCTACTGGGAGCCCGAGTTCGAGGGCTCCGACCTCAACCTCGCCGGGTGGGTCCGGCAGCTCACCGGCAAGCCCACGGTGACGGTCGGGTCCGTGGGCCTGGATGGGGAGTTCGTCGCCACGCTGATGGGCGGGGAGCGGACCGCTGCGGTGAGTCCCATCGACCCGCTGCTGGACCGGTTGGAGCGCGAGGAGTTCGATCTCGTGGCTGTGGGGCGCGCGCTTCTTGGCGACCCGTGGTGGGCCGCCAAGGTTCTTGAGGGGCGGGACGCGGAGCTGGTGCCCTTCGACAAGGGGATGCTTGGCGAGCTCAGCTGAGCACTTCGCGTTTTTGCGCCGGTTGCGCTTTGGCGTTGCTCTGCGCTGTGCGCCGACAGGGATTTGCGCTTTTACCGCCGACCGCTTTGGTGAGTGGTTGCTTTCCGCTGCGGCGGGATGTGGGTGGGTGGTTGCTTCTCCCTTGTTCCTTGCGGAGGCTCCCCGCGACGCTTCGCGCCGCGGTCCGCTGCGGTGGGTTGCTACTCCGGGGAGATTTCCCCGTGGGCGTCGCGCAGCCGTTGGGGCGCTTCTGATGCGGGGATTCCCCCGCCCTGTGCCAGGGCGGGGGTGCCGCCGCCCTGGCCGTTCAGGAGGCGCTTGATGAGTGCTGCGGCTGAGTGGCCTGCTTCCTGTGCGGCCTTGTTCGCGGCTGCCACCAGTACCGCCTTGCCGGCTGTCGCCGTGCTGGCGATGACGGCGATCCCGGGCTGCGTACGAGGGAGCGCGTCGCGTACCGCCGTCGCCAACGCACGGGCCGCCTCCGTGCCGCCCTCCTCCTGTGCTGTGACCACGAGGGTGCCGCGTACGTCGGTGGCGGCGGAGGCCAGTTCGGTGGCGCGGGCCGTGGTGGCGCGGGCGCGCAGGTGCTGGTTCTCGCGGTCGGTCGCCTTGAGGCGGTCGAGCAGACCGGCGATGCGGTCGGGGAGTTCGGCGCGCGGTGCCTGGAGCTGTTCGGCGATGCGGGACACCAGGTCGCGCTCGCGCGCGAGGTAGCCGAAGCCCTCGATGCCCACGGCGGCCTCCAGCCTGCGCATGCCGGCGCCGACCGAGGATTCCGAGGTCAGGGCCACGACGCCCACCTGGGACGCGTGCGAGACGTGGGTGCCGCCGCACAGTTCGCGCGACCACGCGCCGCCGATCTCGACGACGCGTACCCGCTCCCCGTACGTCTCGTCGAAGAGGGCCAGCGCACCCAGCGATTGGGCCTCGGGGAGGGGCATCCACCGCACGCCGACCGGCAGGTCGCGGCGCAGCGCGCGGTTGGCGGCCTCTTCGACCTCGCTGCGCGCCGAGGCGCCGAGCGCGCCGCGCCAGGGGAAGTCCAGGCGCAGGTGACCCGGCCTGTTGTACGAGCCGGACTGCAGCGCCTCCGGGCCCAGCACCTCGCGCAGCGCCGCATGCAGGATGTGCGTGCCGGAGTGCGCCTGCCGTGCGCCGAGCCGCCATTCGGGGTCGACCGCCGCGTGGACCGTGTCGCCCACCGCCAGTTCGCCGGCGGTCACGCGTACCTGATGGGCGATCAGGCCCGGCAGCGGCCGTTGTACGTCCAGCACCTCGGCCTCGGCGGAATCCCCGTACAGGTGGCCCGCGTCGCTCTCCTGCCCGCCCGACTCGGCGTAGAAGGGGGAGCGGTCGAGGACGGCGGTGACGATCTCGCCTGCGGCGGCCGCCGCCACCGGGCCCGACGTGCCGAGCAGGGCCTGCACGCGGGACTCGGTCGTCAGGGTCTCCCAGGCCAGCCAGTCCGTGGGCCCGTGCTCGTCGCGTACGGCGCGGAGCTGCGAGGTGCCGCCCAGCGCCCCGGACTTGCGGGCACGGGCGTCGGCCCGCGCGCGCTCGCGCTGTTGCTCCATGAGCGCGGTGAAGCCCGCGCGGTCGACCCGTACGCCCTGCTCGGCGGCCATCTCCAGGGTGAGGTCGATGGGGAAGCCGTAGGTGTCGTGGAGGAGGAACGCGCGCTCGCCGGGCAGCGAGGCGGCGCCGCTCCGCTTCGCGTCGGCGACCGCGGTGTCCAGGATCGCGGTGCCCTGGCGGAGGGTCGCGCGGAAGGACTCCTCCTCGGCGTACGCCTGGTCGGCGATGCGGTCGAAGGAGGAGGACACCTCGGGGTAGCCGGGGGTCATGAGGTCGCGGGCGACCGGCAGCAGCTCGGGCAACGACGGGTCCTGGCAGCCCAGTTGGCGCATCGCGCGGACCGCGCGGCGGAGGATGCGGCGCAGGACGTAGCCGCGCCCCTCGTTGCCCGGCGCCGTGCCGTCGGCGAGCAGCATGAGCGCGGTGCGCACGTGGTCGGCCACCACGCGCAGGTGCACGTCGTGCTGCGGGTCGGCGCCGTAGCGGACGCCGGAGAGCCGCGCGGCGGTGTCCAGCACGGGGCGCAGCTCGTCGGTCTCGTAGATGTTGGACACGCCCTGGAGGAGGGTGGCCATGCGCTCCAGGCCCATGCCGGTGTCGATGTTGCGGCGGGGGAGTTCGCCGAGGATCGGGTAGCCGGTCTTGCCGCCGCCCTCGCCCCGCTCGTACTGCATGAACACCAGATTCCAGAACTCCGTGAAGCGGTCCTCGTCCACCGCGGGCCCGCCCTCCGCGCCGAAGGCAGGGCCCCGGTCGTAGAACAGTTCCGAGCTGGGGCCGCAGGGCCCGGGCACGCCCATGGACCAGAAGTTGTCCGCGTCGCCGCGGCCCACGATCCGCTCGTCGGGGAGCCCGGCGATGCGCCGCCACAGCGCGCGGGCCTCGTCGTCGGTGTGGTGGACGGTGACCCAGATGCGGTCGGGGTCGAGGCCGTAACCCCCGTTCGCGACCGCGGTGGTGGACAGCTCCCAGGCGAGGGCGACGGCCTCCTCCTTGAAGTAGTCGCCGAACGAGAAGTTGCCGTTCATCTGGAAGAACGTGCCGTGCCGCGTGGTGTGCCCGACCTCCTCGATGTCCTGGGTGCGCACGCACTTCTGCACGCTGGTGGCACGCGACCACGGCGCCGCGCGCTCGCCGGTCAGATACGGCTTGAGCGGCACCATCCCGGCGTTCACGAACAGCAGCGTCGGGTCGGGTGTGGGCAGCGGCGCGCTCGGGACCTCGGTGTGCCCGCGCGCGGCGAAGAAGTCCAGGAAGCGGGTGCGGATCTCGGAGGTGCGCAAGTCGGCTCCGGGGGAGGGGAGTTGGGGCGGTGGGATCAGGTCGGGACGGTCGCGCTCCGAGTCTCCGGGTGGAGCGCCGCGTACTCCAGAGGAGCGGACGGGTCCACCGTGAGGTCCAGCGGCGCTGCGGGCGCGCCCGCGCGGTGCAGCAGGTCGCCGACCGCCGCGATCATGGCCCCGTTGTCGGTGCAGAGCCTCAACGGCGGTACGCGCAGGGCGATTCCGGCCTCCTCGCAGCGCTCCTCGGCCAGCGCCCGCACGCGCGAGTTCGCCGCGACGCCGCCGACCACGACGAGGGTTCCCACGCCGTTCTCCGTACAGGCGCGTACGGCCTTGCGGGTGAGCACGTCGGCGACCGCCTCCTGGAGCGAGGCGGCGCCGTCGGCCACCGGGAGGCCGCCGTCGCGGTGCTCGCCGTCGCGGTGCTGCTCGGCCCAGCGCGCGGCCGCCGTCTTCAGGCCCGAGAAGGAGAACCCGTACGGGGCGTCCCCGGGCCTGGTCAGGGGGCGCGGGAAGGGCACCGCGCGCGGGTCGCCGTCCCGCGCGGCCCTGTCGATCGCGGGCCCGCCGGGATACGGCAGCCCGAACACCCTGGCCACCTTGTCGAAGCACTCGCCCGCCGCGTCGTCGAGGGTGTCCCCGAGGTGCACGACCTGATCGCGTACGAGGTCCCGTACGAGGAGGAGCGAGGTGTGCCCGCCGGAGACGATCAGCACCACGCAGGGCTCGGGCAGCGGGCCGTGCTCCAGGGTGTCGGCGGCGACGTGCCCGGCGAGGTGGTGCACGCCGTAGAGGGGCACGCCGAGGGCGTAGGCCAGCCCCTTCGCCGAGGCCAGGCCGGTCTGGAGCGCGCCCGAGAGGCCCGGGCCCGTGGTCACCGCGACCGCCGACAGATCGGTGAGCCGGGCGCCGGCCTCCTCGACGGCGCGGCGTACGACCGGGCCGAGCGCGTGCACGTGCGCGCGGGCCGCGATCTCCGGCACCACGCCGCCGAAGCGCGCGTGCTCGTCCATGCTCGACGCCACCGCGTGGCCGAGCAGCCGCCCGTCGCGGACGACGCCGGCGCCCGTCTCGTCGCAGGACGTCTCTATGCCGAGCACCATCCCAGAGCCCACCGGACCTCCTTCGGTCGATGAAGCCACCGCCGTTGACGCATGTGTTGCGTGACTTCTGTAGTTGCAAGCTATGTGCAATAAGGGTACCTCCGGTGCCCGGCCAGGGGTGCGGGGAGCGGCGGCCAGTAGAGTGCCGTTCCGTCCGTCCCCGACCCCGAGGCAGAGTCCGTGCACGTCACAGAGTCCGCAGCATCCCAGCCCGAGCCGGCGGCGGCCGGGCGGCCGCCCGTGAGCGTGGTCGGGATCGGCGCCGACGGCTGGGCCGGACTCTCCGCGTCCTCCCGCGAGACGCTGCGCGAGGCGGAGGTACTGATCGGCGGCGGGCGGCAGTTGGACCTGCTGCCCGCGGAGTGCGCGGGGGAGCGGGTCGCCTGGCCCTCGCCGCTGAGGCCCGCCGTGCCGCGGCTGCTCGCCGAGCACGCCGGGCGCCGGATCGCCGTGCTCGCGAGCGGTGACCCCTTCTTCTACGGCATCGGCCGTACGCTCGCCGAGACCGCGGGTCCTGACGCACTGCGCGTGCTGCCGCACCCCTCCTCCGTCTCCTACGCCTGCGCCCGGCTCGGCTGGCCGCTGGAGGACACCGAGGTGATCACGCTGGTGGGGCGGCCGCCGGCGGGCCTGACGGGCGCGCTGTACGACCGCCGCAGGCTGCTGGTGCTCAGCGCGGGCTCCGCCACCCCCGGCGAGGTCGCGGCCCTGCTGCGCGAGCGCGGCTTCGGGCCCTCGCGCATGCGGGTGCTGGAGCAGCTCGGCGGGGACGGGGAACGCCAGGTCGAGGGCGTCGCGGAGGAGTGGGCGCACCCGGCTGGGGCCGCGCTCAACGTGATCGCGCTGGAGTGCCGCCGCGCGCCGGACGCGGAGACGCCGCGACTGGCGGCCGTGCCGGGGCTGCCGGACGCCGCGTACGAGCACGACGGGCAGCTCACCAAGCGGCATGTGCGCGCCGCGACGCTCGCCGCGCTGGGGCCCGCGCCCGGCGAACTCCTCTGGGACATCGGCGGCGGTTCGGGCTCCATCGCCGTGGAGTGGCTGCGGGCGCACCGCAGTTGCCGCGCGGTCACCGTCGAGCGTGACCCGGAGCGTGCGGCGCGCATCGCGCGGAACGCGGACACGCTGGGCGTTCCCCGGCTGGAGGTCGTCGAGGGCGCGGCACCCGAGGCGCTGGCCGAACTTCCGTGCCCCGACGCGGTGTTCATCGGCGGCGGGCTGACCGCGCCCGGCGTGCTGGAGCGCTGCTGGGAGGCGCTGCCGGAGGGCGGCAGGCTGGTGGCCAACACCGTGACCCTGGAGTCCGAGGCGCTGCTGGCTTCGTGGCGGCAGCGGTACGGGGGCGAGCTGGTCCGCCTCGCCGTCGCACACGCGGTGCCGGTCGGCGGCTTCACGGGCTGGCGGCAGGCGATGCCGGTCACCCAGTGGTCGGTGAGCAAGACATGACCCGGGGGCCGGTGGCCCAGCACGAGCAGCACCAGCAGCACGTACGGAGTGGAGCGAAGCAGTGACGGTGTACTTCATCGGCGCGGGCCCCGGGGCCGCCGACCTCATGACGGTGCGCGGCGTGCGCACCCTGAACGCCTGCGGGGTGTGCCTGTACGCGGGCAGCCTGGTGCCGCGCGAACTGCTGGAGGAGTGCCCGCCGGAGGCGCGGCTCGTCGACACCGCGCAGCTCGATCTGGACCAGATCACCGCGGAGCTCGTGCGCGCGCACGAGGAGGGCAAGGACGTGGCGCGGCTCCACTCCGGCGATCCCTCGGTGTTCAGCGCGGTGGCCGAGCAGATGCGGCGTCTTGATGCGGCGGGCGTGCCGTACGAGATGGTGCCGGGGGTGCCGGCGTTCGCGGCTGCGGCTGCCGCGCTCAACCGTGAGCTGACCGTTCCCACCGTCGGGCAGACCGTGATCCTCACGCGGCTGGCTTCGCGGGCCACGGCGATGCCGGAGGGCGAGGATCTGGCGACCCTCGGCCGCAGTGGGGCGCTTCTGGTGCTGCACCTCGCTGCCGGTTACGTGGACCGGCTGGTCTCGGAGCTGCTGCCGCATTACGGCGCTGACTGCCCCGCGGCGGTGGTGGCGATGGCCAGCCGGCCCGACGAGGTGGTGCTGCGCGGCACGGTGGGGGACATCGCCGAGCAGGTGAAGTCCGCGGGCATCAAGCGGACGGCGGTCATCATCGTCGGGCGCGCGCTGGGGGCGGAGAACTTCTCCGACAGCCACCTGTATTCGACGGAACGTGATCGCGAGAGCTGCGCGGCGCAGGAGTAGCCACCTGCCCTGCGCTGTGTGATCCGCCGCCCTGCGCTGTGGGCCTGTTCGCGCTCGCGGGTGCGCTGCGGCTGCGCGTCGGTTGGGTGCGGGGTTGCGTTCCCTGCGCGGGTGCGGTCCTGCGCTGTGCCCACCCTGCGCCCCTGGCGCAGACTGCCCACAGCGCAGGCGGGGGTTGGGCCCACAGGCAGGCTCAGGCCCCCGGCCCCGCGACCGCCGAGCGGCCCACGACCGTTCCCGCGCGGTCGATGCAGATGACGTCCACCGCCACGGGAGCGCCGCGCAGCACGCCGAGTGCCTGGTCGCGGGCCTCCGCCGCGACCAGATCGCCCAGCGGGACGTCACGGGCCGCGCACAACTGGAGTGCCGCGAGGCCCGTGTTGGCCTTGGCGACCTCGGCCGCCAGCGCCTCGTCGGCGCCGCCCCGGCGTGCCAGTGACGCCAAATGGCCCTTGTCCACCTGGGAGCGCTTGGAGTGCAGGTCGAGGTGGCCCGCCGCGAGCTTGGACAGTTTGGCGAAGCCGCCGCAGACGGTGAGGCGCGGTACGGGGTGGCGGCGCACGTACTTCAGGACCGCGCCCGCGAAGTCCCCCATGTCCAGCAGCGCGTCCTCCGGCAGCCCGTACTCCGCGACCACCGTCTTCTCCGAGGTCGACCCCGTACAGCCGGCCACATGCGTACGGCCGGCGGCGCGCGCCACGTCCACGCCCCGCCGGATCGAGTCGATCCACGCGGAGCAGGAGTAGGGGACGACCACGCCGGTGGTGCCCAGGACGGAGAGGCCGCCGAGGATGCCGAGGCGCGGGTTCCAGGTGCTGCGCGCGATCTCCTCGCCGTCGTCGGCGGCGACGGTGACCTCCACGTCGCCGCTGCCGCCGCACAGCGCGGCCACCTTCGCGACGTGATCGCGGATGAGCGAGCGCGGAACGGGATTGATGGCCGGTTCGCCCACGTCGAGGGGGAGTCCGGGGCGTGTGACGGTGCCGACGCCAGGGCCCGCGCGGAAGACGACGCCCGAGCCCGGCGCCGCCTCCCGTACCGTGGCGCGGATCAGGACGCCGTGCGTCACGTCCGGGTCGTCGCCCGCGTCCTTGACCACCCCGGCCATCGCGTACGCGCGGCCCTCCGCGTCCTGCCCCAGCTCCTCGGCGGCCAGCGCGAACTCCGGCGTGTGCCCCTTGGGCAGCGTGATGCCCACCGGGTCGGGGAAGGCGCCGGTCAGCAGCGCCTCGTACGCGGCGGTCGCGGCGGCCGTCGCACAGGCCCCGGTCGTCCATCCGGGCCGCAGCCCGGTGTGCTTGAGTTGGGCGCTGCGCCCGCCCTGGGCAGAGCCCTCGGCCATCTCGGATTTCTCAGTCACGGAAGGACCCCATGAACAGCCCCAGCAACGTGCCCGGCACCGGCCATGTGCTCATCCTCGGCGGCACGACCGAGGCCAGGGAGCTCGCCGGCGAGCTGGCCGCGCTGGAGCCGCGGCCCCGGGTGACCTCCTCGCTCGCGGGGCGGGTGGCCAGGCCGCAGGAGCTGCCGGGCGAGGTGCGGATCGGGGGGTTCGGCGGTGCCGAGGGCATGGCGCGCTGGCTGCGCGAGCACGCGGTGGACGCGCTCATCGACGCCACCCATCCTTTCGCGGGGACGATCAGTTTCCACGCGGCGCGGGCCGCGGCGGAGGCCCGCGTACCGCTGCTCGCCGTGCGCCGCCCCGGCTGGACGGCGGGCGCGGGCGACGACTGGCACTCCGTCGCCTCCCTGGAGGAGGCGGCGGACGCGCTGCCCGCGCTGGGGAAGCGGGTGTTCCTCACCACCGGGCGCATGGGCCTGGCCGCCTTCGCGCACCTCGACAGCCTGCACTTCCTCGTACGGTCCGTGGACGAGCCCGGTACGCCGCGGCCGGCGCACACCGAAGTGCTGCTGGACCGGGGCCCCTTCACCCTGGCGGGAGAGCGGGACGTGCTGCGCGCGCACCGCATCGACGTGCTGGTCACCAAGGACAGCGGGGGAGCGGCCACCGCGCCCAAGCTGGCCGCCGCACGGGAGGCGGGCCTGCCGGTCGTGATCGTCCGGAGGCCCGCCGTGCCCGAGGGCGTGCCGGTGGTCACCGGTGCGGCGGAGGCGGTCAACTGGCTGGGCTCAGCTCTCGGTTGAGCCGCCGGGCTCGGTCGCGGCCTCCGCGCCCTGGTCCGGGTACCAGCGGGGCGTCCACACCGTCGCGTTCTCCGGAGCCTCCGCGCCGCCACGTCGCAGCGCGCGCGTCTGCGAGGAGCCGATGAGGAGGATGGTGCGCATGTCCACCTCGGAGGGCTCCAGGTCGGCCAGCCGCACGGTCCGTACGCGCTCGCCGGGGCCGCCGACGTCGCGGGCCAGCACCACGGGGGTGTCCGGGGCGCGGTGTTCCAGCAGCAGCTCGCGGGCCTTGCCGACCTGCCACGTACGGCTGCGCGAACCGGGGTTGTAGAGCGCCAGCGCCAAGTCGGCCGAGGCCGCCGCCGACAGCCGCCCGGCGATGACCTCCCACGGCTTGAGCCGGTCGGAGAGCGAGATCACCGCGTAGTCGTGGCCGAGCGGCGCGCCCGCGCGGGCGGCGGCCGCGTTCGCCGCGGTCACCCCGGGCAGCACGCGCACCGGCACCTCGCGGTACGGGTCCTGCGCCGCGACCTCCAGCACCGCCGTGGCCATCGCGAAGACGCCCGGGTCGCCGCCGGAGACCACCGCGACGCGGCGGCCGCGGCGGGCCAGGTCGAGGGCCAGCTCGGCGCGTTCGGACTCGACGCGGTTGTCCGAGGCGTGCCGCTGCTGGCCTGGCCGCACCGGTACGCGGTCGAGGTACGTGGAGTAGCCGACCAGATCCTGCGCCGAGGCCAGCGCCCCGCGGGACTCCGGGGTGAGCCAGGAGGGTCCGGCGGGACCGGTGCCCACGACCACGACCTCGCCTCCGCTCTGCGCGGGCTCGTCGTGCTCGGTCTGCTGGGTGTGCTCGGCGGATCCGGCCGGCCCCACGGGCCTCGTACCGATGCGGCTGGGCAGCACCGCGACCGAGAAGTACGGCACCGAACCGTCGTCGACGTCGGCCAGCTTCCCGGTGCGCTCGCCCTTCATGGTGGCGCGCTCGACGTAGTGCGCCTCGGCCAGCCGCCCGGAGGACTCGGCCGCGCGCCGCACCGTGGGGAAGGTGCGGCCCAGCTTCATCACGGCTGCGGCGTCGGTGGAGGCGAGGCGCGCGGCCAGCTCCTCCTCGGGCAGCGTGCCCGGCAGGACGGTGAGCACCTCCTCGCCCTCGGCCAGCGGCGTACCCAGCCGGGCAGCGGCGGCGCTGATCGAGGTGACCCCGGGGACGACCTCGGTCGGGAAGCGGTGCGCCAGGCGCTTGTGCATGTGCATGTAGGACCCGTAGAACATCGGGTCGCCCTCGGAGATCACCGCGACGGTCCTGCCCGCCTCCAGGTGCTCGGCGAGGCGCGCGGCCGACTCCGTGTAGAAGTCCTCGATCGCGCCCCGGTAGCCCCCGGGGTGGTCGGTCGTGCCGGTGGTGACCGGGTAGACCAGCGCCTCCTCGATGTGCTCGGGGCGCAGGTGCCTCTCCGCGATGGAGCGCGCGACGGAGCCCTTGTGCGGGGCCTGGTGGTACGCGACGACGTCGGCCTCGGCGATGATCTCCACGGCCCGCACCGTCATCAGCGACGGGTCGCCGGGGCCCAGGCCCACTCCGTAGAGCCGCCCGGTTCCGTGGCCGGTTCCGTGGCCGGTGCCGGAATCGGTGCCGGTCGCGTCCGTCTGCTCGCTGTGCTGCTCGTTCACTCCGCCTCGCTCGCTATCGCATTGACCGCCGCCGCGGCCATGGCGCTGCCACCGCGCCGGCCGCGCACGACCAAGTGGTCCAGGCCCGCGGGGTGTTCCGCGAGTGCCTGCTTGGACTCGACGGCCCCCACGAAGCCGACCGGTACGCCGATGACCGCGGCCGGACGCGGCGCGCCCGCCTCGATCATCTCCAGCAGCCGGAACAGCGCGGTCGGCGCGTTGCCGACGGCCACCACGGCGCCCTCCATCCGCTCCCGCCACAGCTCCAGGGCCGCCGCGGTGCGGGTGGTGCCCAGCTCCGCCGCGAGCCCGGGGACCGCCGGGTCGTTGAGGGTGCACAGCACCTCGTTGTCCGCCGGCAGCCGCTTGCGGGTCACGCCGCTGGCGACCATCTGCACGTCGCACAGCACGGGTGCGCCCGCCCGCAGCGCCGCGCGTCCGCGCGCCACGACCTCGGGCGAGAACCCGAGGTCCGCCACGAGGTCGGTCATGCCGCAGGTGTGGATCATCCGCACCGCGACCCGGCTCACGTCCTCGGGCAGGCCCGACAGGTCGGACTCCGCGCGGATCGTGGCAAAGGACTGCCGGTAGATGGCCGCGCCGTCCTTCTCGTACTCGAACACTGTGCTTCCGCTCATCTCGTCACCGCCGCGCCGTCCTCGCCGGCGCGGGCCGCTGTCCCGTCCCTGTCGTGACTCTCGTCGTTCTGGCTCTCGCCGTCGCGGCTTCCGCCTTCGTGGCTTTCGCCTTCGCCTTCGCCGTCGCGGTTCCGCGTGCGCGCCGCCGCCACCGCCCCGGCCAGGTCCCGCGGCACCGGCGCCTCCGCGGTGTCCGCTTCCGCCTCGCCCCGCGCGGACTCCCGTACGGACTGCCCGCGTACGGACACCCGGTAGCCCTCCGGCGTGGCGACCACGTCAACCCACTCGCCGCGGGGGTGACCGCAGCGGCGTTCGCAGCCGGACCAGTGGACCGGCAGGCCGCCGTGCCCCGCCGCGAGGTGCCGCTCCGCGTCGGCCCGCACATCGCGGAGCGACTTCGCGCAGCCCGGCAGCCCCGTGCACGCGCCCACCCCCGTCCAGGGGGAGTCCGCGTCCGTGACCAGCCCGGCCGCCTCCAGCTCCCGCAGCGCCCCCGGCGCGCACGCCGGGTCCAGTCCTGGGACCAGCACGCCGCGCCAGGGCGTCACGCGCAGTTCCCCGCTCCCGTACCGCTCCGCGGCGTCGGCCACCCGGCGCCACTGCTCCGCCGTCAGCCGCCCGAGCGGGGCGAGCACCGACAGGGCGCAGCGCCCCGAGGGGCCGTGCACCAGGCCGGGCGCCGGCGGATCACCGTACGGAACGGGCCCGCCGTGCGCCTCCCGCGAGGGGGCCCCGGGCGCCGGAACCTCCCGCGCCGGAATCCCGGCCTCCGCGAGGAGGCCGGGCAGGGTACGCGCGAACGGCTCGGCACCGCCCGGCAGTTCGGCCACCCGCCAGGCGCGCGAGGCGCTCTCGTCGGCGGCGGTGAGAAAGCTCTCGGCCGCCAACAGCGCGGCGCGCGGAGCCGCTTGTCCCGGCACGCGCACCGCGGACTCCGCATGCCCGGCCCGCAGCAGCGCATGCCCGCCGGGCCGTGCGATCAAGATCACATCGGCGCCCAGCGCGGCGACGTCGCCCCGCCCGTCGTCCAGCGCGAAGAGGAAGCGCCCCGAGAGCGCCCGGGCCCGCTCGCTCGCGCACAGCAGCGCGTCCAGCCGCCGCGCCCACGCGTGTACGAGGCTGTCCCCGTCCGGCAGTTGGGGGCTCTCCCCGCGGGGTCCGACGCTCCCGCCGTCCAGCCCGCTGAGCGGCGAGGCGACGATGTTGCGCACCCGCTCGTGCCGCGGCGAGGGGAGCAGTCCTGACTCCTCCAGCACGGTGGAGAGTTCGCGTCCGCCGTCCTCCGCGAGGCCGCGGAGCTGGAGGTTCCCGCGCGAGGTGATGTCCAGGCGCGCGTCGCCGAGCCGTTCGGCGGCAGCGGCCAGCGCCAGCGCCTGGTGAGCGGTCAGCACGCCGGCCGGGATGCGGGCCCGCGCCAGGAATCCGTCGTCGGCGCGGTGCAGGCGCAGAGCTCCCGGGCAGGCGTCGCCGCGGTCCCGTACGGGCGGATTCGCCCGCACTTGTGGCGTCGGGGAGAGCTGCTGAGGCATGGCGGCGAGCATACAGACGACCCGCGCCGCCGTATCCTCCGCGATGCCCGGCGCACCGTCGCGACCAGCGGAGGCGCACCCCCGCGACCAGCGCAGGCGTACTCGCGGCGCACTCGCGGTGCACGCGGAGGCGCACTCATGCGCCGCTCGGACGACCCGTACTATGTTCGGCGGCGGGCCGTCGGCCCGCCGCACGTTGACGTCGCCGGACCGACGTTCCGCCAGGTCTCAAGCCAGGCCGGAACGGACCGGAACGGAACAGAACCCGACAGAAACGGCGCCAGGGGAGGAAGGCCGGTGTGAATCCGGCGCGGTCCCGCCACTGTGAGCCCGGCACCCGGCCGGGTTGAGCCAGGAACTCCTGCCGTTCGTCCAACACCGCCCGGGGCGAGGACCCCGAGGAAGGCCACGCCGCATGATCCTGCTGCTGTCCACGTCCGACACCGACCTGCTCAGCGCCCGTGCGGCGGACGGGCCCGTGCCGTACCGGTACGCCAACCCCGCGCGCCTCCACGCCGACGACCTGCCCGAACTGCTCGACGGCGTCGACCTCGTGGTCGTCAGGCTGCTCGGTGGCCTGCGCGCCTGGCAGGACGGCATGGACGCGCTGCTCGCGCAGGAGCGCCCGGTCGTCGTCCTCACCGGCGAACAGGCCCCGGACGCCCAGCTCATGGAGGCGTCCACGGTGCCGATCGGCATCGCGGCCGAGGCGCACGCCTACCTCGCGCACGGCGGCCCCGCCAACCTCGACCAGCTCGCCCGCTTCCTCTCCGACACGGTGCTGCTCACCGGGCACGGCTTCGAGCCGCCGGCCCCGGCGCCGACCTGGGGCCCGCTGGAGCGCGAGGCCCGCGCCGACGCGACCGGCCCGACGATCGCCGTCGTCTACTACCGCGCCCACCACATGAGCGGCAACACCGCCTTCGTCGACGCGCTGTGCACCGCCGTCGAGGAGGCGGGCGGGCGGCCGCTGCCGCTGTACGTCGCCTCGCTGCGCACCCCCGAGGCGGAGCTGCTGGAGCAGCTCCAGAGCGCGGACGCGGTGGTCACCACCGTCCTCGCGGCGGGCGGCAGCCGCCCGGCCGAGGCGTCGGCCGGGGGCGACGACGAGTCCTGGGACGCGGGCGCGCTCGCCTCCCTCGACGTGCCGGTCCTCCAGGCCCTGTGCCTGACCAGCTCGCGCGCCGCCTGGGAGGAGAACGACGAGGGCGTCTCGCCGCTGGACGCCGCCAGCCAGGTCGCGGTGCCCGAGTTCGACGGCCGCCTGATCACCGTGCCGTTCTCCTTCAAGGAGATCGACGAGGACGGGCTGCCCGCGTACGTCGCCGACCCGGAGCGCGCGGCCCGCGTCGCCGGAACCGCCGTACGCCACGCGCGCCTGAGGCACACCCCGAACGCGGAGAAGCGCCTCGCGCTGGTGCTGTCCGCCTACCCGACGAAGCACTCCCGCATCGGCAACGCCGTCGGCCTCGACACCCCCGCCAGCGCCGTGGCGCTGCTGCGCCGGCTGCGCGAGGAGGGGTACGACTTCGGCGACGAGAACGCCGAGCCGGTGCCCGGCCTGGAGTCCGGCGACGGCGACGAACTCATCTACGCGCTCATCGAGGCCGGCGGCCACGACCAGGACTGGCTCACCGAGGAGCAGCTCGCCCTCAACCCGGTGCGCATCCCCGCCGCCGACTACCGGCGCTGGTTCGCCGGACTGCCGCAGGAGCTGCGGGAGTCGGTGGAGGAGCACTGGGGCCCGCCGCCCGGCGAGATGTTCGTCGACCGCAGCCGCAACCCGGAGGGCGACATCGTGCTCGCGGCTCTGCGCCGCGGCAATCTGCTGATCCTCATCCAGCCGCCGCGCGGCTTCGGCGAGAACCCGATCGCGATCTACCACGACCCCGACCTGCCGCCCTCGCACCACTACCTGGCGGCCTACCGGTGGATGTCAGCCGACCGCGAGGACGGCGGCTTCGGCGCCGACGCCATGGTCCACCTGGGCAAGCACGGCAACCTGGAGTGGCTGCCCGGCAAGAACGCGGGCCTCTCCGCCGCCTGCGCCCCCGACGCCGCGCTCGGCGATCTGCCGCTGATCTACCCGTTCCTGGTCAACGACCCGGGCGAGGGCACCCAGGCCAAGCGCCGTGTGCACGCGACCCTGATCGACCACCTCGTGCCCCCGATGTCCCGCGCCGAGAGCTACGGCGACATCGCGCGGCTGGAGCAGCTCCTCGACGAGCACGCGGCGGTCTCCGCGATGGACCCGGCGAAGCTGCCCGCGATCCGCGCGCAGATCTGGACGCTGCTCCAGGCCGCGAAGCTCGACCACGACCTGGGCCTCGAAGAGCGCCCGGACGACGAGCACTTCGACGACATCCTGGTCGACGTCGACGGCTGGCTGTGCCAGATCAAGGACGCCCAGATCCGGGACGGCCTGCACGTCCTGGGCGCGGCCCCGGAGGGCGCCGCGCTCGTCAACCTCGTGCTGTCCATCCTGCGCGCCCGGCAGATCTGGGGCGGCACCACCTCGCTGCCCGGCCTGCGCGAGGCCCTCGGACTCGACGAGTCGGCGTCCGACCGTACGGGCTCCGACGCCACCGAGGAGGCGGCCCGGGTCCTCATCGAGGCCATGGAGGAGGCCGGCTGGGATCCGTCCGCCGTCTCCCGCGTCACCGCTGAGCTCCCCGAGGAGCAGCGCGAACAGGTCGGGAAGATCCTGGAGTTCGCCGCCGCCGAGGTCGTGCCGCGGCTGGCCGCGACCACGCAGGAGACCGAGCACGCGGTGCACGCGCTCAACGGCGGCTTCGTCCCGGCCGGCCCGTCGGGATCGCCGCTGCGCGGCCTCGTCAACGTGCTGCCGACCGGCCGCAACTTCTACTCCGTCGACCCCAAGGCCGTGCCCAGCAAGCTCGCCTGGGAGACCGGCCAGGCCCTCGCCGACTCGCTGCTGGAGCGCTACCGCTCCGACAACGGCGACTGGCCCGCGTCCGTCGGCCTGTCCCTGTGGGGCACCAGCGCCATGCGCACCGCCGGCGACGACGTGGCCGAGGCCCTCGCGCTGCTCGGCGTCCGCCCCGTGTGGGACGACGCCTCGCGCCGCGTCACCGGCCTGGAGGCGATCCCGCTGGAGGAACTGGGCCGCCCCCGCGTCGATGTGACGCTCCGTATCAGCGGCTTCTTCCGGGACGCCTTCCCGCACACCATCGGCCTGCTCGACGACGCGGTGCGCCTGGCCGCCTCGCTGGAGGAGCCCGAGGAGCAGAACCACGTGCGCAGGCACGCGCAGGCCGACCTCGCCGAGCACGGCGACGAACGCCGCGCGACCACCCGCATCTTCGGCTCCCGCCCCGGCACGTACGGCGCCGGGCTGCTCCAGCTCATCGACAGCCGCGACTGGCGCACCGACGCGGACCTGGCCGAGGTCTACACGACCTGGGGCGGGTACGCGTACGGCCGCGAGCTGGAGGGGCGCCCGGCGCGCGAGGAGATGGAGACCGCCTACAAGCGGATCGCCGTCGCCGCGAAGAACACCGACACCCGCGAGCACGACATCGCGGACTCGGACGACTACTTCCAGTACCACGGCGGCATGGTCGCCACCGTGCGCGCGCTCAAGGGCACCGCGCCCGAGGCGTACATCGGCGACTCCACCCGCCCGGAGACCGTCCGCACCCGCACCCTGGTCGAGGAGACCTCCCGGGTCTTCCGCGCCCGCGTGGTGAACCCCAAGTGGATCCAGGCCATGCAGCGGCACGGCTACAAGGGCGCGTTCGAGCTGGCCGCGACCGTGGACTACCTCTTCGGGTACGACGCCACGACCGGCGTGGTCGCCGACTGGATGTACGACAAGCTCGCCTCCACGTACGTGCTGGACGAGCAGAACCGCGCCTTCCTCCAGGAGGCCAACCCCTGGGCGCTGCACGGGATCACCGAGCGGCTGCTGGAGGCCGAGTCCCGCGGCATGTGGGAGAAGCCCGACCCGGAGGTGCTGGAGGCGCTGCGCGCGTCCTTCCTGGAGACCGAGGGCGAGCTGGAGGGCGACGACTGAGGGTCCGTCACCCGGGGTGAGCCCCTGACATGACGCGGCGCCCCGCCGGACCTGTGCGGTCCTGCGGGGCGCCGCGCTGTCCGCGGGGACCCGTGCGCCGTGGTCAGTCGTCGCCGTCGTCCGTGCCGAGCTTCTTGGTGTAGTCGAGCAGGCCCAGGGCCTGGTCGGCGTCCTTCATCTGCGCCGGGATCTGCGAGCTCTGCTCCTTGGGGGCCTGCTGCTGCGCCTGCTCGGGAGCCTGCTCCTGCTGCGGCGCCTGCCCCTCCTGCTGCGGAGCCTGCTCCTCCTGGGGAGCCTGCTCCTGCTTGGGGGCCTGCTCCTGCTGCGGGCTCTGCGGCTGGGCCTGCTGCTGCGGCTGCACCTGGCCCTGGACCTGGTCCTGCGCCTGGTCCAGCGGGGTGTCCTGGCCGGACTGCGGAGAGCCCTGCTGGGTCGGCTGCTGCTGCGCGGTGCTCGGGGCGTTCTCGCGCGGGGCGTCGTCGGCGGCAGCCGTTCCGATGGCGGCGAAGCAGGCGGCGCCCGCCAGGGCCGCGGCGGCACAGGCCGTACGGATACGCATGTGAAGTCCTCTCTCGGGGTGTGCTCGGGGTTCGGCCCCCTCAGCAGAACACCGGCGCCTCCGCGAACCCGGGCACGTGTCGCCGCGCCGCGTGAAGATCACCCGAACGTCACCACGGAGACGGTCGGGTCCGCGCCGTTCCCGGTGGCATGAACGCGGCAGTGCGGGTGACCGTGGAGGGGTGAGCGCACAGGACGACGACCGACAGGGCGACGGGCAGGAACGCGGGCAGGAACACCGACAGGACCGGGAACGGGGGCAGGGCCAGGACCGCGGCCAGGACCGGGACCGCGGGCAGGACCAGGGCCGCGAGCAGGGTCACGCGGGTGGTGGCGGGCCGGGCGGTTCCGGGTACGCCGTGCTGGGGCTGGTCGCCGACCCCGGCCCCGCGGCGCATCTGGTGGCGAGCTTCGCGGACGAGCTGCCCGAGCGCATCGCCGAGGGCTTCGGCAGGCCGGCGGGCCACGACGGCGACGCCGAGGAGACCGGCTGGAAGGTGGAGACCTCCACGCAGCTGCTGCCGCTGGACGACGAGGGGGTGCTGCCCCTGAAGCGGATCGGCGAGGAGCAGAAGCGGGAGCACGGCTGGGACCTGACCATCGTGGTCACCGAGCTGCCCCGGCGCGCGGGCAAGAGCCCCATCCTCGCCGACTACGCGCCGGAGGACGGGGTGGCCCTGGTGTCGGTGCCGGCGCTGGGCGCCTTCCGGGTGGCGAGCAGGGCGCGGGACGCCATCGTCCACTTGGTGGCGGGCCACTTCAGCGCGAGCATCGAGGACCTGCCGGCGGGCGAGCGCCGCTCCCGGATGCGGAAACTCCCGGCCCTGGGCCTGCCGTACGAGCACTTCACCGGCGACGAGGTGGGCGAGGCGGAGGCGGCGGAGGGCCGCGGCGGCGACGGCGAGGAGGGGTCGGTCAGAGGGGAAGCCGATGGGCAAACCACCGAACAAGACGCTGATGAAGCCGCCGACCAAGACACCGATCGCGCCGCCGACCGCGGCGAAGGCGACGTGGAACGCGGCGCCAGCGGGGTCGGGGAGCATCTCGTGCTCACCGGGTTCCGCGGGAGGGTCAGGCTGCTGAGCGGCATGGTGCGCGCCAACCGGCCCTGGCGGCTGGTGCCGAGCCTGTCGCCCGCGCTGGCCGGTGCCGCGGCGGGCGCGGCCTTCGGTGTCTTCTACTCCAACATCTGGATGCTGGCCGACGCGTTCAGCGTGACCCGCCTCGCGCTGGTCAACGCGCTCGCGGTGCTGGCGATGATCGCCTGGCTGATCCTCGACAACAACCTGTGGGAGCGGCGCCGCAACCGCGGCCTGCGCGAAGAGGCGCTGCTCTACAACCTGGTCACGCTGGTGACCGTGAGCTTCGGCGTGCTGTGCATGTACGTGCTGCTGTTCGCGGTCACGCTGGTCGCCGCGTTCGTGGCCATCCCCGGCAGCTATATGGAGGTCACGCTCAAACACGCCACCGGGCTGGCCGACTTCGGCACCATCGCCTGGCTCTCGGCGTCCATGGGAACCCTCGCGGGAGCCCTGGGCTCCGGGCTCGCGGGCGAGAGCGCGGTGCGGCGCGCCGCCTACAGCGTCCGCGAGCGCGAACGCCAGGCCCGCCGCAGCGAGGAGGACCGCCGCCGGGACCGCGAGGCGACCCCGGCGGAGGCCGAGAGCTGAGCCCCCTCGGCCCCTGGCCCCTCAGGCCGTCCGCTCAGCCCTCCGCCCGCGCGACCTCCACGTTCTCCAGCACGCCCAGCGCGTCCGGCACCAGCACGGCGGCCGAGAAGTACGTGCTGACCAGGTACGAGATGAGGGCCTGGTCGTCGATGCCCATGAAGCGGACGTTCAGGCCGGGCTCGTACTCATCGGGTATGCCGGTCTGGTGCAGGCCCACCACGCCCTCTTCGTCCTCGCCGGCGCGCAGCGCGAGGATCGAGGAGGTGCCCTGCTCGGAGACGCCGAGCTTGCCACACGGGAAGATCGGCACCCCGCGCCAGGCGGGGATGCGGTGCCCGTTCACGTCGGCGCTCTCGAAGTACACGCCGCGCCTGTTGCACTCCCGGCCGAAGGCCGCAATGGCGCGCGGGTGCGCGAAGAGGAACTTCGTCTGGCGGCGCATGCTCAGCAGCTCGTCCAGGTCGTCCGGCGTGGGCGGCCCGGACACGGGGGAGATCCTCTGCGCGTGGTCGGCGTTGTGCAGCAGCCCGAAGTCGCGGTTGTTGACCAGCTCGTACTCCTGCCGCTCGCGCAACGCCTCGACGGTCAGCCTCAGTTGCTGCTCGACCTGGTTCATCGGGTCGTTGTAGAGGTCGGCCACGCGGCTGTGCACGCGCAGCACGGTCTGCGCCACGCTCAGCTCGTACTCCCGCGGCTCCAGCTCGTAGTCCACGAAGGTGCCGGGAAGTCGCGGCTCCCCCGAGTGCCCCGAGGCCAGGCCGATGTCGGCCTCGCCCGCGCGGTTCTGCGGCCGGGCCGCCTCGCCCTCGCGCCGCCGCACCTGCGCGCGCAGCCCCGGGTGTGCGCCCGCGACCTCCTGGTACGCCTGCCGTGGCAGCTCCAGCACGGTGCAGGCGGTGGCGGCGCGCGCGGTGAACTCCCAGTTGTTCCCTTCTTGTTGCTGCGCTTCCGGCTGGGCCAGCAGCTCGCCGCCGAAGAAGCCGCCGTCGGACACCATGCCGAGCTGCGCCTCGGTGTCGTACTTGCCGGCCGCCGTGCGCCGCACCTTGCCGTGCGCGACCAGGACCACCCGGTCGGCGGGGCGGCCCGCCTCCGCGACGACCTCGCCCGCCGCGTACTCGCGCTGCTCGAAGCGCTCGGCGAGCGCGCGCAGCGCCTCCTGGTCGCCGAAGCCGCGCAGCAGCGGCAGTTCGGCCAGCTCGGCGGGGACGACGCGCACCTCGGAACCGGTCTGCACGAAGGTGATCCGGCCGTCGCCGACGGCGTACACCAGGCGCCGGTTGACCCGGTACGTGCCGCCGCTGACCTCCACCCAGGGCAGCATCCGCAGCAGCCAGCGCGAGCTGACGCCCTGCATCTGCGGGACGGTCTTGGTGGTGGTCGCCAGATTGCGGGCGGCCGCGATGCCCAGGCTCAACTGCTCCCGGCCCGCTGGCGGTTCGGCCTCCGGCGGCTGCGGCGGCACGGCTGTCGACATCCCGGTTCCTCTCGACGGGGCGGCGCTGACCGGAGCGCCCGTGCGGCGCTCCGCCGCGCAAGTGAAGCAGCGCGCCCACACCCTCGACAGCGCAGAAGGCCCCTGAGCAGCACATCTACGCCCCCCGCCTGCCGGCTTTTCGCCCCGCGCTCCACTCCTTGCCCGAGCCGTCAAGGCGGCAGCGGTCGTACGCCGGGTCGCGGGCGTCACTCGTGTGGGGTATGCGCGATCCCGTGCCGCCGCCAACTGCCGTATGGGCTACGGGAGTTGGCTCCCGCTCTCGCGGTGCGCGGCCGCCTCCGTACGCATGCGCCGGGCCGTCACCGCTGCCGCGGCGAGCAGTGCCAGGGCGAGCCAGCAGGCGTGCTGGGCCGCGGAGAGCGAGGCGGTCGCGGCGCCGGGGGAGGCCACGGCGCCGGAGGAGGCGCCCCCTCCGGAGTCCACGCCCCGGGGCAGCCCGCGCAGGAACACCGACCCCAGCACCGCCGTCCCCGCCGTGGCGCCGAGCTGCTGCACCGCGTTGAGCAGACCGGCGGCGGAGCCGGTCGCTGCGGGCGCGACCCGTTCCAGCGCGGCGGTGAAGAACGGGACCGTGAACAGCCCGGAACCCACGCCGGCCACGCCCAGCGCGGCGAGCAGCGGCCACGGGAAGCCGCCCGGCGGGCAGGCGGCGTAGGCGGCGACCGCCCCCATCAGCCCCGCAGCGAACAGGGCGAGCCCCACCGGCATGAGGCGCGTGCCGTAGCGCGGGACCAGCCGGGCTCCCGCGGCCCACGAGGCGATCGCCGAACCTGCCGACCACGGCACCAGGGTCATCCCCGCGGCGAACGCGTCGCGCCCGAGCCCCAGTTGCAGGTGCAGGACGACCACCAGGATCAGCCCGTTGAGGACCGCGAAGAAGAGCGCCGAGGTCACCAGGGCGGCGGAGAAGGCGCGTTCGCTCAGCAGGCCCGGCTCGATGAGCGGGCGGCGCGGTGCGCGCGACCCCGCCGTCCGTGCGGCCGACCTGAGCCTCCGCTGCTGGAGCGCGAACAGCCCCAGTGCACCCGCGCCCGCCACCAGGACGAGGAAGCACCACGCGGGCCACCCGCTGTCCGCACCCTCGATGAGGGGCAGGGTGAGCAGCGCCGTGCCCGTGCCGGCCAGCGCGGTACCGGCGAGGTCCAGGCGCGGGCGGCGCGCAGCCGTGCCGTGGGGGTCGGCGTGGTCGGAGGAGTCAGCGGGAAGCAGCCGCGCGCACGCCAGCACCACGGCGGCGAGCGGGAGGTTGACCAGGAAGACGGACCGCCACCCGGTCCCGAACAGATCGGCGCGGGTGAGCACCGCGCCCAACACGGGCCCGCACACGGCGGCCAGCCCCATCACGGGGCCGATGCCGCCCAGCGCCCTGGCCAGTTCGGGCCCGCGGAACATGGCCCTGATCAGGCCGAAGGTCTGCGGGACGACCAGTGCGGCAGCCGCTCCCTGCGCGGCGCGCGCCGCGATGAGCACCCCCGCCGTGGGGGCCAGCGCGCACGCCAGCGAGGCCAGTGCGAAGCCGAGGACCCCGGCGCGGAACACCCGCTTCCGGCCCGCGACGTCCCCGAGCCTGCCGCCGGTGATCAGCAGCACGCCGAACGGCAGCGTGTAGGCCGCGCCGAACCACTGCACCCCGGAGGCGCCGCCGCCCAGCCCGGCGCGGATGACCGGCGCCGCGACCTGCACGATCGTGGAGTCCAGCAGGTTCATGGCCTCGGCGGCGAGCAGCGCGGCGAGGGCTGCCCAGCGCCAGCGGAAAGGGGCTTCCTCTGGGGCATGCCGCCGCGCCGCGGGTGTGCCGCTCCCCGCGGCACCGGTCGTCGTCCCGTCGTCCGTGTAAGCCATCCCCGTGTCCTCGCCGCTCCGTCGGTGTGCTGTCGCCGGTCGGCCAGGAAGGCTTCCAGGGCGGGTACGAGCGCTTCCACTTGAGGCGGCGCTGATGAGGGATTCCTCCATCGAAAGCCAAGCAGGCGCGAAATTGTGCCGCGCCTGCCCCGTACCCTGGCCTCATGCTCGACGAGGTGGACCGCGGACTGGTGCACGCGCTGCACGTGGACGGGCGGGCGCCGTTCAGCCGGATCGGCGAGGTGCTGGGCGTCTCGCCGCAGACCGTGGCCCGGCGCTGCCGGCGGCTGTACGCGGAGGCCGGGCTGCGGGTGCTCGCGCTGCCCGACGCGCGGCGGGCCGGGCAGAGCCAGTGGATCGTGCGGTTCACCACGACCCCGGCGGCCGCTCTCGGGCTTGCCCGCGCGCTGGCCCGGCGCCCCGACACCGCCTGGGTGCGGCTCACCTCGGGCGGCACCGAGATCGTCGCCGTGGTGACCACGCCGCCCGCGCACCCCGGAGCCCCCTCGCTGCTGCTGCACGACATCCCGCGTACGGCGGGCGTCACGGGGGTGTCGGCGCACTGCCTGCTGCACACCTATCTCGGCGGGCCGAGCGCCTGGCCGGGCCGGATCTCGGCGCTGAGCGCGGCACAGGAGCGCAGGCTGCGCGAGGGGGTGCCGCGCGCCTCAACGCCCGCCGACGACACCCCGGTTGAGGCGCCCGCGCCCGGGGAGGACGAGCTGCGCCTGTGGGACGCGCTGGCCCGCGACGGCCGGGCGGGGTACGCGGAGCTGGCCCGCGCCACCGGCTGGTCGCAGGCCACCGTCGCGCGGCGGCTGGAGCGGCTGCGCGCCGAGGGGCGGCTCTTCTTCGACGTGGACATCGACGACGTACACCTCGGCGTGCACACGAGGGCGCTGCTGTGGATGACCGTCGCGCCCGCGCATCTGGACCGTACGGCCGAGGCGCTGTCCCGCCACGGCGAACTCGCCTTCGTCGCCGCCACGACGGGCCCCAGCAACCTGCTGGCTCAGGCGCTCTGCCCGGACCCCGCTGCCCTGCACCGCTACCTCACCCGGAGGCTCGCCTCCCTGGAGGGCATCACGGGGCTGGAGACGGCGCCGGTCCTGCACACCCTGAAGTTCGCGGGTCCCGCGCCGGAACAGCCGGAGAACACACGGCGCCGGGGCCGCGGAAACCGGTGAATCCATGGCCGTCATGGCCCGTGACCCTGCGCGCGAGCGGCGGGAGCATGCTGGAATGGGGCCGGTACCGGACGTGCGGGGGAGTGAAGGGGAGTCATGCGGGTCACCGGGTTCGATCATCTCGTACTGAACGTCGCCGACGTGGAGCGCGCGCTGGCCTTCTACTGCGGGCCGCTGGGGCTGGATCCCGTACGGGTCGAGGAGTGGCGCGCGGGGAAGGTGCCGTTCCCCTCGGTCAGGGTGAGCCAGGGGACGATCATCGACCTCGTGCAGGAGGACGGCGACGGGGGAGCGGAAGGGGCGAACGTCGACCACTTCTGCCTGGTCGTCGAGCCGCTGGACTGGCAACGGGTGGTGGATTCGGGCAAGTTCACGGTCGTGGACGGGCCCGGGGAGCGCTTCGGCGCGCGCGGCAACGCCCAGTCCCTCTACGTGCTCGACCCGGACGGCAACACCATCGAGCTGCGCTGGTATCCGCAGGACGCCTGACGCGGGGCTTCCCCTGGGGCGGCGGGGTCCCTTCCGGGACGCCGCCGGCCGCCGGGGCGTCGGGCTCCGCTTCCGGGGCCCGATAGACCCCTCTCCGCCGCCCCCCGGGTGCGTCACCCTGGAGTCCTCGGCGCCGTGCACGGGCCGCGCGACCGGCCCCGCGGCCGGCGTGCCGGTTCCGGCGGCGCGGAGGGGGGAGGGGCGATGCCGCGCAAGGTGGTGCTGTGGCGGTGGCGGCGCAATCAGCTCAAGCGCGGCACGGACCGCGTCGAGGCGTGGGCTGTGCTGGTGGCGGCGCTGCTGCTGGTGGTGGGAGGACCGACGGCTGGGCTGGCGACGGACCGCGCGCTGCGCGACGGCTTCGCCGAGCAGCGCGCCGAACGGCAGCACCGCACCGCGGTGTTGCTGCGGGACGTGCCCGAGCGGCCCAGGACGCGCGAGGAAACCGGCGACGGGCTCGTCGAGGCGCCGGTGCACTGGCACGACGCGCGCGGGACGCCCCGTACGGCGAGTGCGCGGGTGGAGTACGGGCAGCGCGCCGGGTCCAGGGTGGACATCTGGACCGGCCCGGACGGAAGCCTCGCGGCCCGCCCGCCGGGCCCCGCCGAGGCGGCCTTCCAGTCGGCCGTGCTGGGGATTGCGGCGGGTCTCGCCTGGTGCGCCGCTGTGGTCATGCTGCGCTCCTGGGTGCGGACACGGCTGGACCGCGTACGCATGCGGCTGTGGGAGCGCGACTGGGCGCGCACGGGGCCGCTGTGGAGCAGCGGCAGCAGCGATCAGAACTGAACGCGTGAGCGTCTGAGCGCGGGAGCCGGGGCGCGGGCGCGGCGGGCCGGTGAGCGGCGCGGGCCTCAGAGGGCCCGATCCGTCAGGCCAGGGAAAGGAAGAGCTTCTCCAGGCGGGCCCGCATCTCGCGCGGGTCCTCATCGGCGCGCTTGCCCGCCTCGATGTCGGTGAGGCACTGCTGGAGCCCGGTGGCGATGATGGCGAAGCCCGCCCGGTCCAGGGCGCGCGAGGCGGCGGCGAGCTGTGTCACCACGTCCTCGCAGTCCCGGCCCTCCTCGATCATCCGGATCACCCCGGCGATCTGGCCCTGGGCGCGCCGCAGCCGGTTCAGCGCGGACTTCAGCTCCTCGGCTGCGGGATCCAGCTCCACCACGGCTCCTTCGGTTCTCTGCGGCTCTCCATACCCCGAGGGGTAACGGTACTGCGTTTCCCCCGCAGACCTCGAACCGTCCCCCGGCCCCCACCCGGAGCGGCCGCCCGCGCCGTGGATCAGTCCGCCTCCGGGAGCGCCTCGGTCGCCGCGTACGCCTCGGGAAGCCGCTTGCGCGCTGCCTGCAGGCGCTGCGCGGCGGCCGAGGCCACGAGCAGCGCGAGGCTCCGGCCCAGCACCGGGTCCCGGTCCGCGAGGGCGCGCACCTCGGCGGCGTCGAACTCGTAGGCGTGCACGGCGCTTTCGGCGCGGGCGCCGAGCTGCCACCGGTGCGGAGGGAGCAGCCAGGACCAGCCGAGCAGGCGGCCGTGGGTGAGCACCTCGACCACCGGCGCGCGGCGGCCCGGCACATGGGCCTCCAGCGCCACGCTGCCGCTGCGGATGATCCAGAAGCGGTCGGCCCTGCCGCCCTCGGCGAAGATGCGGCTCCCGGCCGGGAAGGAGACCTCGCGCGCGAGCGCCATCAGACGGTCGCCGTCCTCGGCGGGCAGGGTGCTGAGTATCCGGGTCTTCGTGATCACGACGATGTCCCTTCTCGGCGCTCCTCCGCAGGTGAGCGGCCTTCCCGTGCCGGACCCTCGGGAGGCGCCGCCCAACCGGGGTCGAGCTGCGCCCCGCGGCGGCGCCGCGCCGCGCCCGCCGCGCTCTCCGCGGCGTCGGCGAGCCGGCAGTCCACGCCGACGACCCCTTCGACACCGCGGACCATGCGGACCGCGAGCGGAATGTAGAAGGCGTCCTGGACGACGCCGGTCACGGTCACCACGCCGTCCTCGACGCGCACGCCGAGCGGGTCGAGCGGCGCGGGGAAGAGCCTGCGGAGCTGTTCGTGCACCTCGCGGGCGATCTCCGCGTCGTCCCTGAGGAACACCGTGAGCAGGTCGCCGCGGCTCACGACCCCGAGCAGGAAGCCGTCCCTGCCGACCACGGGCAGCCGCTTGAGACGGGCCCGCGCCATGATCCGCGCGGCCTCCGGGAGCGGCGCCTCGGCGCGCACCGTGACCGCGGGCGCGCTCATCAGGTCGCCTGCGGTGAGACCGGCGCGGGGGAGACCCGCGCGGGGGAGTCCGGCGCCGGGGAGGCCGCGGCCCGGCCGGGGGTCGCCGTCCCGCTCCTCCTCCGTACGCAGCAGGTCGGCCTCGGAGACCACGCCGACGACCCGGCCGTCGCCCTCCAGTACGGGGACGGCGCTGACCTTCCACTGCTCCAGGGTCCTGGCGATCTCCTTGAAGGGCGCGTGCCGGCCCACGGCGACGACCGCGCGGGTCATCACGTCCTCGACGAGGTAGGGGCCGTGCTCGGCGCGGTCCCGGTGCGTTCGGTCCGCGGGCGTGGGCGTGGGCGTGGGCGTGGGCGTGGGGCCTGAGTGTTCGCGTACTGCGGGTGCCATGGGGGTCTCCCGGGGGCGAGGCGCCGGCGTCGCGAGTGGACGCCTGCCTCCATTTTCGGCCCGTGACCAGCCACTTCGCAGGGGCCGAGCGACCCGCGGGGCAGGGCCGCCGGTCCCGGCGCGAGGGGACGTACGGCCTTCCCGACCCCCAAGTCCTGTGCGCTCAGCGCGGCGCCTGGTTCTGGGGGCCCCGGGAGTCGAGCAGGCGGGTGCGGGCCGTGTGCAGGCGGCCGGTGATGACCTCGGTGACCGCGAGCACGATCGCGTGGCCCAGCACGTGGTCCTCCTCGCACAGGGCGCGGACGGCGCGCGCGTCGAACTCCAGGGCCCGCACCGGGCTCGCCGCCCGCGCGCCGAGGCGCCAGAGGTAGGGCGGGAACAGCCAGGAGCAGCCGAGGAGTTCGCCGGGTCCGACGCTCTCGACGGAGGCCGGGCGCAGCGAGGAGAGGCGGTGGCCGGGCGGCCGGAGTTCGAGGGTGACCGAGCCGGTGCGCACGACCCAGAAGCGATCGGCGCGCCCGCCCTCCTCGAAGATCCGGAAGTCGACCGGGAAGGCGGCCTCGCGCGCCATGGCCCGCAGCCGTGACCTGTGTCCCGGCGGCAGCGCGCCGAGGAACCCGCTCGTGGCCCGCATGCTTCCCCCTCCCCGCGCCCCGCCCCGTACGCACGGCGCCTCCCTGCGGGGAGTCTCGACCCGCGCGGTGCGGGCTGCCAGGGGCCGGGCGGTCCTTCCGCGCGTCACCGGCGGGCCCCTCCGTACAGCTCCCGCACGCCTCCCGTACGCCGTCCGTACGGGGTCGTACCGGACACGCAACTCCCGGAATTTTTCCGTCCATTGGTCTGGACATGACCTGAAGGCGCCCGTAGATTCCCCCGTGGTCTAGACCGCGCAGCATCTCCTTCCCCCACGACCACGGGAGTACCGCCATGCGCAAGAAGATCGCCGCCGCCGTCGCCGGGCTCGGACTCGGCGGGGCGGCCATGCTGTTCACCGGCGTCACGGCCCAGGGGCACGGCTTCAGCACCGACCCCACCAGCCGCCAGTCGCAGTGCGCCGACGGAAAGGTCAAGGACTGCGGGCCCATCCAGCACGAGCCGCAGAGCGTGGAGGGCCCGAAGGGCTTCCCGCAGGCCGGGCCCAAGGACGGCTCCATCTGCTCCGGCGGGAACGAGGGCTTCAAGCAGCTCGACGACCCGCGCGGCGGCAAGTGGCCCACGACGAAGCTCGCCGCGGGCCAGAGTCACACCTTCAAGTGGACGCTCACCGCGCGGCATTCGACGACCGACTTCCAGTTCTTCGTCACCAAGGACGGCTGGGACCCGAGCAAGCCGCTGACCCGCGCCGACCTGGAGGACAAGCCCTTCCTCACGGTGCCCATGGACGGCAAGCAGCCGCCGGCCGACTGGAGCGCCGAGGGCAAGCTGCCCGAGGGCAAGAAGGGCAAGCACCTCATCCTCGGCGTCTGGAACATCGCCGACACCTCCAACGCCTTCTACGCCTGCTCCGACGTGGAGTTCTGAGGGGCCCGCAACCGGGCCACGAGTGATCACGGCTCCCCGGCGCGCCGTTGACCAGGCGTGTCGGGGGCCGCGATAGTTGTGCGGGCCAAGGGGCGTACGCCGGTCGCGCGTTGGTGCTTCCGGCGCCGTGCCGCGCACGGCGGGGGACGCCCGGAGACGCACACAGCACCACGAGGAGCCTGATGGACCTGCGGGACGACGCCGAAGGCATGCGTGAGGAACTGACCCTCCTCCGCCGCGAGTTGCACCGGGAGCCGGAGACCGGGCTCCAGCTTCCGCGTACCCAGGAGAAGGTGCTCGCCGCACTGCAGGGCCTGCCGCTGGAGATCTCCACCGGCAGCGCGCTGACCTCGGTGACCGCCGTGCTGCGCGGCGGCGGCCCGCACACGGGCGGGGGCCCGAGGCCCGTGGTGCTGCTGCGGGGCGACATGGACGCGCTGCCGGTGACCGAGGAGACGGGGGAGGAGTTCACCTCGCGCGTCGAGGGCGTCATGCACGCCTGCGGCCACGACCTGCACACCGCGGGACTGGTGGGCGCCGCGCGGCTGCTCTGCGCGCACCGCGACCAGCTCCCGGGCGACGTGGTCTTCATGTTCCAGCCAGGCGAGGAGGGGCACGACGGCGCCGGGGCGATGCTCGAGGAGGGCGTGCTGGAGGCGGCGGGCCGCACGGTGGACGCCGCGTACGGGCTGCACGTGTTCTCCTCCGGCTGCCCAGCCGACACCTTCGTCTCCCGTCCCGGACCGCTGATGGCCGCGGCCGACGGGCTGTTCGTACGGGTCGAGGGCAAGGGCGGGCACGGCTCCAAGCCGCATGTGGCGCTCGATCCCGTGCCCGCGGCCTGCGAGATGGTGACCGCGCTCCAGACCCTGACGACCCGGCGCTTCGACGTCTTCGACCCGGTGGTGATCACCGTGGGCGAGTTCCACGCCGGGACGCAGCGCAACATCATCCCGGACACGGCCCGCTTCAACGCGACCGTGCGCTCCTTCTCGCACGAGGCGCGCGAACGGGTGCGGGAGCTGGCGCTGCCGCTGTGCCACCGCATCGCCGAGGCGCACGGGCTGCGCGCCGAAGTGGTCTTCGGCGGCGAGCAGTACCCGGTCACCGTCAACACCCCGGCGGAGCACGAGTTCGCCGCCGAGACCGTGCGCGAGGTGTTCGGCGAGGAGCGCTTCCACCACCTCGCCGACCCGCTGACCGGGGCCGAGGACTTCTCGCGCGTGCTGGAGAAGGTGCCGGGCGCCTTCGTGTTCCTGGACGCCGCCTACCCGGACGGCCGCGAGCCCGCCTACAACCACTCGCCGCGCGCCGCCTTCGACGACCGGGTGCTGCCCGACGCGTCGGCGCTGCTGGCGGAGTTGGCGGTACGGAGGCTGAGGCGCTGAGCCCGCGGGGCGCGGTCGCGCGGCGCACGAGGGGCCGAGTACGGGGCGCGGGGCGGTGGGTGCCGCTCCGCGCCCGGAGGTCATCGCCGCCGCGCCGGCGGCGTACTGCCCTCGCGGCGGCGGTCGCGGCGGCGGAGCACCCAGGCGGCCAGGACGGCCACGGTGAACACGACGCCTCCGACCGACACCCCGGCGGCGAGCTGATCGGCGCTGTGGCCTGCCATGCCCAGGACCACGCTCCAGACGGCCACCGAAGCGCCGATGCCCAGGGTCATCCTGTGGCGCCGACGGCTCGCGGGCTCCCACACGTAGGCCCAGGCCCGCTTGGCCGGGGACCGGCCGGCCCGACCGCCGCCGGCCGCCTCACCGGTGGCCGGTCCGCTGCCCGTCGGCCCGCTGCCGACGGGGCCTGCGCCGGTGGGTCCTGCGCCGACTGATCCTGCGCCGGTGGGCCCTGCGCCGACGGGCCCTGCGCTGACGGGTCCCGCGCCGGACGGCGCGGCGCCGGTGGGCCCGCCGTGTACCGGTGCGCCGGGGGCCGGTCCGTACGTCGTCGTCCCGCCCGGCGCGGGGATCCGGGCGGGACCCGCTCCCGGCGCTGGCGGCGTGTGGCGGGCCATGGTCCGGGTCACCCGTTCCGGCAGCCAGCTCGTGTGCTGCGGCGACGGCATCGCGGGGCCGGGCGAGGCCGCCCCGCACATCTCGATGATCTGGGCCAGCGGGGGCCGGTGCGCTGGGTCCTTGGACAGGCAGCGGGAGACCACGGGGTGGAGCGCGGGCGGCAGCGCGGTGAGGTCGGGCTCCTCGTGCACGATGCGGTAGAGCACGCCGGGCGAGGAGCCCTCGCCGAAGGCCGGGAAGCCGCCCGCTGCGAAGGCGGCGAGCTGGCCGAGCGCGAAGATGTCGGCCTCCGCGTGCACATCGGCGCCGACGGCCTGTTCCGGCGCCATGAAGGAGGGGGTGCCGACCATCGCCCCCGTACCGGTCACCGACGTCGCGTCGGCCGCCCGCGCGATCCCGAAGTCGATGAGCCGCGGGCCCTCGGCGGTGAGCAGCACGTTCGACGGTTTGAGGTCCCGGTGCACGATGCCCGCGCCGTGCACGAACTGGAGCGCCTCGGCGAGCCCCGCCGTCAGGCGCAGTACGGACTCGGGCGGGAGGACGCCGTGTTCGGACACGGCGTCGGCCAGCGAGGGCCCCGGCACGAACGCGGTGGCCAGCCACGGCCGCGGCCCCTCGGTGTCGAAGTCGACGACCGGCGCGGTGTAGAGGCCCTGCACGCGCTGCGCCGCGCGCACCTCCTGCCCGAACCGCCGCCGGAACTCCGGGTCCTGGCTGAACTCGGCCCTGATCACCTTCACCGCCAGCGCGCGCCCGCCCGGCGTGTGCGCGAGGTAGACCCGGCCCATGCCCCCGGCGCCCAGCCGCGCGGTCAGCCGGTACCCGGAGACCGCCGAGGGGTCGTCGGCCTCCAGGGGAGCGAAGATCACCGCTCCGTACCCCGGCGCGCTCACGCGACGACCGCCGCGCGCCGCCGCCGTACCGCGACCGACGCGCGTCGCCGCACCGCTACCGCCGCGCGCCGCCGCCGCACCGCTGTCGCCGCGTGCCGCCGCCACATCGCCATCGCCGCGTGCCGCCGCCGAACCCCGTAACCGCCCGGCGCCGGGCCCCCGTTGAGCATCGCGTCCCTTCCGTACCACCCGTCACACGGCCACAGCGAAGACTAGCCAGCGGCCGGAAGCGGCGGAAGAAAGGGGCCCGCCTCGGAGATCCCCCCGAGATCACCCCGAGACCACCCCGAGGGGCCGGGGCTCACGCCTCGGCGCCCGGCCCGCTCTCCGTACGGTCCGAGAGGCCAGCCGCCGCCGGGTCCAGCACCCTGGCGAGGAAGGAACGGGTGCGCGCGTGCCGCGGGTCGGCGATGACCTGGGAGGGCGGGCCCTCCTCGACCAGCGCGCCGCCGTCCATGAACACCACGCGGTCGGCGACCTCGCGCGCGAAGCTCATCTCGTGGGTGACGACCAGCATCGTCATCCCCTCGTCGGCCAACGCGCGCATCACGGCGAGCACATCGCCGACCAGCTCGGGGTCGAGCGCCGAGGTCGGCTCGTCGAACAGCATCAGCTCGGGCTCCATGGACAGGGCGCGCGCGATGGCCACGCGCTGCTGCTGCCCGCCGGAGAGCTGCGCGGGGTAGACGCCCTCCTTGTCGGTGAGCCCCACCCGCCGCAACTGCTCGCGCGCCACGCGCTCCGCCTCGGCGCGGCCCCGCCCCAGCACCCGGCGCTGCGCGATCGTGAGATTGCCCAGCGCGGTCAGGTGCGGGAAGAGGTTGAAGGACTGGAAGACCATGCCGATGCGCCGCCGCACGCGGTCGATGTCCACGTCGGGACCGGTCACCTCGGCCCCGGCCACCGTCACCGTGCCCGAGGTGGGCTCCTCCAGGAGATTCACGCAGCGCAGCAGCGTCGACTTGCCCGAGCCCGAGGGGCCGATGACGCAGACCACCTCGCCGGCTCGCACGGACAGGTCGATGCCGCGCAGCACCTCCAGCGCGCCGAAGGACTTGTGCAGCCCCGCGATGTCGATGGCGTACGAGGACTCCGTACCGCTCACGCCGCGCTCCTCCGTTGCTTCCCTCACGCCGCTCACCTCGCCCTGGCCGTACGGGCCTCCAGGCGGCGCACCAGGTGGCCCAGGGGCAGGGTGATGACCAGGTACAGCAGCCCGGCGATGAGGATCGGGGTGAGGCTGCGGTACTGGTTGAGCGCGTCCTTGCCGAACTTGGCGAGCTCGTACTGCCCGGTGGCCAGGCCCAGCAGGTACACCAGCGAGGAGTCCTTGGTGAGCAGGATCAGCTCGTTCGCCAGCGGGGGCAGCACGATGCGGAACGCCTGCGGGATGACGATGGAGAGCATGGCGCGCGCCGGGGACATCCCGAGCGAACGGGCCGCCTCCGTCTGCCCCTTGGGCACCGCCTGGATGCCCGCGCGGATCGTCTCCGCGATGTACGCGGCGCCGACCAGGCCGAGCGCGAGCATCACGGTCACGTACTGGTTGATGGCGACCTGGAAGGCCAGCGGGACGCCGAAGCCGAGCGCGATGAACACCAGCAGCGCGGGCACCCCGCGGAAGAACTCGATGTAGGCGACGGCCAGCCAGCGGTACGGCGGCACCTTCGACAGCCGCATCAGCGCGAGCAACAGGCCGGCGGTGAGGCCGAAGGCGAAGCCGAGCACCGTGTAGATCACGGTGTTGACCAGCGCCGTCGTGATGACCTCGGGGAACTGCGAGCGCGCCACGTCCAGGTCGAAGAAGGCCCGGCGTATCTCGCCCCAGTCGGCGGCGAAGGCCAGCACCGCGGCCACCAGGACCAGCACCCCGTACTGCACGCCGCGGACCACGCGGGCGCGTTGGCGGCGGGAGAGCGTGCGCGCGTGCGCGGGCGGCTCGGCGCGCTCCGTCGTGGGGGCCGTCACCGGGGCGGCTCCTTCCCGAACCACTTCTTGTAGATCCGGTCGTAACTCCCGTCGGACTTGGCCTTCCCGATCACGTCATTGATCTTCTTGCGCAGCGCGTCGTTGCCGGTGCGCACGCCGATGCCGTACTTCTCGCCGGTCTTGAACTCGGCGGTGACCTCGGTGTCCTTGTTCTTCTTCGCGTAGTCGAGCAGCACGCCGTTGTCGTTGATCCCGGCGGCGACCTGACCGGTCTTCACGGCGGTGAGCAGCAGCCCCAGGTCCTCGAAGGTGACCGTCTCGACGCCCTTGGCCTTCTTCTTGGCGTACTCGGCGCCCGTCGTGGACTCCTGCACGCCGAGCTTCCTGCCCTTCAGGGAGGCCAGGCTCTTGTAGCCGGCGCCCTTCTTCGTCAACAGCGCCTGGGTGGCCTCGAAGTAGGGCTGCGAGAAGTCCAGGTTCTTCTCGCGTACGGAGGTGATGGTCATGCCCGCCGCGGCCACGTCGCACTTGCCCGCGTTCAGGTCCTCGCCGGTCTGGATGCCCTCGAAGGGCGCGTCCACGACCTCCTGCTTCACCTTGAGCTCCTTGGCGACCAGGTCGACCAGGTCCACGTCGAAGCCGACGATCTTCTTGCCCTGCCTGAACTGGAAGGGCGCGTACGGGAGATGGGTGCACGTCGTGAGCTTCCCGGCCTTGACCAGGCTCACTCCGGAACCGTTGTCGCCGCCCTTCGTGCTGGTGCACGCCGAGGCGACGGTCAGCGCGAGCACGGCGGCTGCCGCGGTCACGACGGCGCGCGGCCCGCGGGAGTACGGGCGGCGTCGCGGGGGACCGTACGGGGGCCGCGCGAGCCGGGGCATCGGGGTCCGGGCATACGGGGACCGGTGGAGCACAGCACCTCCAGGGCCGGGGGACATCGGCGCACGGCGAGGTGGCCGCCGCTGAGTGCCGTGCATCCTGCCATCGCCCGTGCGCGGTGTCGCCGCCCCGGCACGTTGCGACCGGATAACGGTGCGGACTGTACGGCGGAGGTCTGACCAGCCGGTACGTCGCGGGCTTTGCCGGGGCGAAGGGGGCGCAACGCGCGAAAGCCCCGGCCTTCCGAGGCCGGGGCGGGGAGCCGACGCAAGTGCGGCGAGGGGCTGCTGACGCCGCGTCAGCCGATCGTGGGGGCGCCGCCCTGCGGGCGCGGCTGCGGAAGCCCGTCCTGCGGCTGCTGGAACGGACCCTTGGCGCAGGGCGTGTACTTGCTGTCCAGCGGCACGAGCTGGCCGCCGGCCGCGTCGTTGGCCCAGGGCAGCGCGCAGTTGGCGGTGTGCACGAGCCCGTTGCTGACGGGGGTCAGGTCCTGCTCGACCGGGTCGGCGGCGGGGCCGGCAGCCGAGGCGGTGCCGGCCGCGGCGCCCAGCAGGAATCCGGCGGCCGCACCGGCGGCGAATACGCGCTTCATGAGTGGGGGTACCTTCCGGCTCGGTGGATGATCACGTGCTTGCGCTGGTTCAACCGCCGGACCGTCCCGGCGGTCACGACGGTCCCCCGTACGCATCACAGGGGAGGGTCCACCGCCCCGGGTTCGGCGTCCGCCACGATCCGGAAGCCCATCTCCCGCTGGAGGGCGAGCGACTGGGCGAGCCGCAGCAGGTTGCGCGCACCGTCGCAGGACGCGTCCCAGGAAGCGCCGAGCACCATGACGACCTCGGTGTCGCCGGGCCGGATCACCGCGTTGAGCAGCCGCCCGAGCTGCGGTTCCGCCGCGGGCCCGATGGCGCCGTGCACCTCGATGACCGTGCGCCCCTCCCGCCGGCGCACCTCCACCGGCGAGGGCGCTGCCGCCGCCTCGCCGAGCACGGCGGCGCGGCGGAGCATCGCCGCGAGCGGCGGGGCCGCCCCGCGGGTCCGGAGGCGCGGCCCGCGCGTCCTGAACGGGTACGCCCTGAAGGGGCGCAGGGCGAGGGCGGTCCACGTCATGGCTGTCCCCCGGGATGGGTCGCTTCAGGTCATGGCGGTGCGGGTCACGGGCGGTGCGGGGCGCCGCGGGATCGCGGAGGGCGACGGCGGTCCGCCCCGGGGCGCCGCCGCTCACTTCATCGTGGTGTCCCAGGTGGCGGCCACGCCGGTCTCCGCGCCGCCCTGGTCCAGCCTGAAGGGCGGGTACACGTCGGTGAGCAGGCCCGCGTACGCGATCACCCGCACCGTCCACCGGTGCAGCCCGATCACCAGCGGGAAGATCCCGGCGGGGTAGCGCCCGGTGAAGAGCAGCGCCACGGCGGCGTACAGGACCAGCAGCCCGGCGAGCCCGCCCCAGCGGCCCCAGCCCGAGGTGAGCAGGGCCAGCACCGCGTAGTGCGGCAGCACCAGCAGCCACCACTTGACCAGCACCAGGCCGCGGGAGAGCCGCTCCGGGTAGGCGATGTCCAGGCAGGCCGGATAGTCGGGCACGTCGGCGAGGGTGAAGGGCGGATAGCGGTCGGTGCCGAGCGCGCCGTACGCGTAGTAGTTCACCCGCCAGCTCCAGCGCAGCACGCCGAGCGCGAAGTCGAAGAGCACCCGCGGATAGCGCTCGGTGAAGAGGATCGCGAAGAAGGCCACCAGCGTCGTCGCCCACACCGCGATCCACAGCAGCGACAGCACGATCACGTGCGGAAGGACCAGCAGCCACTTCACCAGCCACAGCCAGCGCGAGAGCGCGGGTTCCAGGGTGGCTTCCAGGCGTACGGGAGAGGGCGCGGCGGGCGCTGACATGTGCATCACTCCCCTTTCCGGTGGGCTCGGCCCGGTGTGCTCCGAGCGTCGTCCCGTGGGGGAGCGGCGGCGAGGGGCCGAACGGCCCCTGTACGGCGTCCGGCGATGCCGCCTTCTCGCGGCGGCGCGCGGCGGCCGCGGGGGTTTCCGGGAGGGCTCGGGGAGAGGGGCAGCGCACGGCTTCGCCGACTGCGGTGTGGCGGGGGGAGTGCCGCTTCGTCGTGAGTTCCGCGTTATCCGCCCGTTGTGCCCCTGTGATGTGTGACAGGGGTGTAGTGGGGCAGGCGCGCTCTTCGGGCCGTTTGAGGCGAGGGAAGCCGGATGGTCCGTTTGACGACTGACTCCCACACAAGAGGTTCGAGTGTGACTGCGCAATCAACGGGGAATCCGGATTCGGCAAACAGGGCGCAAAGTGCCGTGGACGCCGGGGAGGACGGGGACTCCGGAGCCGCGACGGCGGGGAAATCCTCGGTCGCGCCGCGGGTGTTCTACCCCTCGGCCGCGATCATCGTCGCCTTCGTGCTGTACGCCGTGCTGTTCAAGGACCAGGCGGCGAGCCTGGTCACGTCGGTCCAGGACAACGTCGTGGGCGGCCTGGGCTGGTACTACACGGCGGTGGCCTCGCTGTTCGTGATCTTCGCCCTGTGGGTGGGGATCGGCCGCTACGGCGACATCAAGCTGGGCAAGGACGGTGAGAAGCCCGAGTTCGGCGTGGGCTCCTGGCTGGCGATGCTGTTCGCCGCCGGCATGGGCATCGGCCTGGTCTTCTGGGGCGTGGCCGAGCCGCTGAGCTTCTTCGACGAGCCCAAGCCGGGCGTCGGCGAGAGTGACGGCGCCAAGGCGCAGTTCTCGATGATCCAGACCTTCCTGCACTGGGGCATCCACCCCTGGGCGATCTACGTGGTGGTCGGTCTCGCGGTCGCGTACTCGGTGCACCGCAAGGGCCGCCCGGTCTCGATCCGCTGGGCCCTGGAGCCGGTCTTCGGCGACCGCGTCAAGGGCCGCTGGGGCGATGTGATCGACACCGTGGCCGTGGTCGGCACGGTGTTCGGCGTGGCCACCTCGCTCGGCTTCGGCGTGCTGCAGATCTCCGCGGGGCTGGACTTCGCGGGCTGGGTCGACAGCCCGGGCCAGGGCGTGCAGACCGCGCTGATCTGCGGCATCACGGCGCTCGCCACCATCTCCGTGGTCACCGGAGTGGGCAAGGGCATCAAGTGGCTGTCCAACATCAACATGGGCCTCGCCGCGTTGCTGATGCTCTTCGTGCTGGCGGTCGGCCCGACGCTGTTCATCATGAACGGCTTCGTCCAGGACATCGGCGCCTACCTGCAGAGCCTGGTGCGGATGAGCTTCGACACCGGCGCGGCGCACGGCGGCGAGGGCACCGACTGGGTCAAGCAGTGGACGATCTTCTACTGGGGCTGGTGGATCTCCTGGTCGCCGTTCGTCGGCATCTTCATCGCGCGCATCTCGCGCGGCCGCACGGTGCGCGAGTTCGTCTGCGGCGTGCTGCTGGTGCCCACGCTGCTGACCTTCTTCTGGTTCGCCGTGTTCGGCGGCTCGGGCCTGCACCGCGAGATGTTCGGCGCGGGCGGGATCATCCACGACTCCGGCGTGAACAAGGACCGCGCGCTCTTCGAGCTGCTGGACGGTCTGCCCGGCGGGCCGCTGGTCATCGGCGGCACGATCCTGCTGATCGTCATGTTCTTCGTGACCTCGTCCGACTCCGGCTCGTACGTGGTCGACATGCTCACCTCGGGCGGCGACCCGAACCCGCCGAAGTGGAGCCGGGTCTTCTGGTCCTGCGCCGAGGGCGCCGTGGCCATCGCGCTGCTCGTCGCGAGCGGTACGGGGAACGAGTCGCTGACCACCCTGCAGACCACGGCGATCCTCATTGCGCTGCCGTTCAGCCTCGTGATGATCGCGATGTGCGCGGCCACCATCAAGTCCTTCCGGCAGGAGCGGAAGGCCTATCTGGAGGCCCAGCAGCGTAAGGAGCAGGAGCGGATCATCGACGAGACGGTCGCCGTGCTGGAGGAGACGCTGGAGACCTCCGTGGTGGACCCCGGCGCCGGCGCCGACGGCTCTGCGGACGGCGGGTCCTCCGGCGGAGTGCGCGAGAAGGCCACCGTGGCATCCGACGGGGGCCGCGGCTGATCTCCGCGACCCCGTGATCCCGTGATCCCGGCGGAGGCCCCGCCCGCGCTCACCCCGCGGGCGGGGCCTCGTCGTGAGCGGCCGTGTGCCTCGCCGCCTGCCCGGCTGGGGCTTCCGCCTGGCCCCGTACCGCCGCGTCGCCCAGCGCCTCCGCGTACGTGGCCACCGGGTCGAAGGCGTCCGTGAGCCGGAGGATGTCGAGGAGGCGGAGGATCGCGGGGTGCGGGCAGACCAGCGCGAGGCGGCCGTCGCGCTTGTGCACTCTTCGGTGCGCGCGGCACAGCAGCCGCAGCCCCGAGCAGTCGAGGAAGGTCGTCGGCGTCAGGTCGATGACCACCCGCGGGCGCGGCCCCGCCGTCGCCGCGTCCAGCAGGGGGCGGATCTCCGCCGCGGCGGCGATGTCGATCTCGCCGTGGAACTCCAGGATCGTATGGCCGCACCATTCGTAGGTGCACAGGTGCCTAGCGGGCAGCGGGATCGCGTGGGCCATGGCGGCATCACCCCCCGATGGGTGCGGAAGAACCGCCCGGTCGCAGTGGGCGGGCGGCACGGATTCGTACGCCACCGGGGTCCGGGGTGACGGCGGGCGGGGGCGCGGCGGCGGAGTTTCGGTGGTCAAGCGGGACCGCGGACGCCCTCATGTACCTATATGCACTTCCTGAGCTGTGCTTAAGCCCATGCGCGGCATATTCCGCAGCGCCAATCTGCGGCGTACGGGAGGCAGTTGGACGCTCCGGCGCACTCGGGGGTGCGGAGCGGGCGGCTCCGTCGCGGGTGCCGCGCGCAGCGGGGTGTGTTCGCGCCATGGTCGCGCCGGGATGCCGCCGAGGCCCCGTCGGGGTCCCGCCGGGTCACTCTCCCCGGGCCCGCGGTGAGTCCGGGGCGCGTTCCGCTTGGGTCGGATGCGTGAAATACGCGCGGGCGGCGCCGTGTTGGAATCCGTACGGGATGCGGCGCGCCTACATGCCGGGCGGGAAAACCGCGCGGTGTCCTCCGCGTACGGCAGGTGGCGCGCCTCCGGCAACGGGCGCACAGGACGCTCAGCACCGCAGCCGCCGGGGTATGGCGTCATCCCGCCCGGCACTCGCTCCTTTGCCGTGCCGGGTGCGCGGGGAAACGCGCCAGGGACGTCACCGTGGCCCCTTGCGGATTCTCCGGTCCCTGGGGTTCCGCGGCGCGGGAATGGTTGCCGTTCCGGGAATTAGGAGAAGGCGGCCATTCTTTGACGGCTACTTTGTCCCGCGGCGGCCGTGCCTTATAAGGAACGGTGGAGGGGAAAACCCGCCGGGCAGCCGACGCCCTGGTCACGGCGTGACGGCCGCCGCCTCACCACCGGCCGCTCCGCCCGCTCACCGTCCCGGCCGCCCGTGGTCCCTCCCCTCCACGCACCGGCCCGACGGCGTGCCGGAGGCACCGCAGGACCGGAGGAAATTCCACCGGGGGGAGTCACCGTATGAACACCATCGCCCGTCCGTTCCCGGACGGAGATTCCGCCGACGGCGGGGTCGCCACCACCGCGGCGTGGGAAATGGCGCTGCGCGCACTGGTCGAGGTCCCTGCCGTGACCGGAGTCCCGCGTGAGTTCTATGTGCGCAGGATGACCCGGTGGCAGGCGGAAGCGCACCGGGAATTGATGGCGGACATGTATGTCGCCGCCTGCCCCGCGCCCGGGGGCACCCACTTCGAGAACCGGGGCGCATTTCTCGCACGGCTCTACCGGGACCTCCAGCAGCCCGGATTCGACCTCGTCGTCGCCGACGGCATTTCCGCGCTGGGCTACGGCTACGGATTCCGGCTGCGCCGGGACGGCACCTGGTGGAACGGTTACGCCGGGGAGCTGCCGCCACTGCTGGGGCAACTCACCGCGTGCGGCCGGGTGTTCGCGCTCGGCGAGCTCGTGGTGCTGCCGCAGAACCGGCGCGGCCGCATCGCCACCCGCATCGTGGAGTCGCTGCTCGCGCGCAGCGGGGCGCTGCTGGCCACGGCGCTGGTGGCCCCGGACAACGCGGCGGCGCAGGCGGCCTGCGCGGCCTGGGGCTGGAAGCCCATCGGCCGGCTGCTCCCCGCGGGCGAGAAGACCCCGCTGGACGTCCTGGTCCACCCCGTACTGCCCCGCGTGCACACGGCGGGGCACCTGAGCTGGACGACGGGGCGGCCCGACTGGTCGTCGGCGGCCTGAGCGGGAGAGCTTAACCGGAGGAGCTGAGCGGAGAGTTGAGCGGAGAGTTGAGCGGCTGGGCGACGGTGCCCGGCCGCTCAACCGCTCAACCACCCGGCTGCACAGGGCGGTTCCACCCCTGCGGCAGCGCAGCCCGCCCCGCCTCCCCGTCTACCCGTGCTCCCCCTCGGGAGGGAGGACGGGGGTGATTCGAGGCGGGTGCCCGCGGTGGCGCTTGTTGGGGGGTGGGCCGCGGACCATGCTGAGGCGTACAGGGGGTGAGCGCCATGTTTCCCAGCGCGCATGTGGGGTTGCTGGCCGAACTCATGGCGAGCGGAGAAGGGAACGTGCCCGTCGTCCTCGGCGAAGGCTGCGTGAGGTCGGCCGGGGTTCCGGCCACCGTCGGCGAGGTGGGCCGCGTCGTCTTCCGGCGCCTCGCGGAGAGCGGTGGGGACGGCGCCGAGGAGGTGCACGGACGCTGTCCCGGCTGGCCCGAAGCCGCCGAGGAGGAGGTGGCCGGGGCCTTCCTGGACTGGCTGCGGGCGATGGCCCCGGTCCAGCGGTTCGCGACGATGCGGGCGCTGTACCACGTACCCGTGCCGCTGTTCCTGCGCGATCTCGCCGATCTGGTGGCGGCGGGCCACGTCCGCACGGTGTACACCGCGGCCGTGGACACCCTCCTCGAACAGGCCCTGGACGAGGTGGGGTTGCGGCAGGGGAGGGACTACGCCGTCACCGCTCCGGGGGCCCCGCCCGAGCTCACCGGCACGCCGCCCGCCCCCGGCGGGACCTCGCCCACTCCCGCCGCGCCCCGGGCGCGGATCGTGAAGCTGTGCGGTGACGTCTTCCACGGGCCGCTGCCGAGTGAGGCGGGGCCGGTGCCGGACGAGGCGCCGCCTCCCGGCGTCGAAGTGGCCGTCGTCGGACACGAGGTGCACGATCCGCCGCGCGGCATCGACCTCTGGATGCTGCTCCTGCGCGGGCGCCGCGTCTGGTGGGTCGCGCCGGAACCCGACCGCGCCGCGACGGCCCCGCTGCGCGAGGGCGGCGAGGTGCGGTATCTGGAGGGCGAGGACGGCGACCCGGAGGTGTTCTTCGGGCTGCTCGCGACCCATCTGATCCGGCTGCCCGCCGTCGCCGCCGTCACCGCGCCCGCGGCCCGTACGGGTACGGGGGCGAGCGCCCCTCCGGGACGGGCGGAACCCGAGGTGGTGCGCCGCGAGTACTTCCGCGGCCGGCTGCTCAAGTCCCAGGCCGTGACCCAATGGCTGCGCGAGGCGCGGGTGCCCGGGGTCACCGACAGCGCCCTCGAAGAGGAACTGGACTACCAGCACAGGCTGGTGGAGCGGATGGGCCCTGCCGTACTCGACTCCGCTGTCAGCGACGCGGTGAAGGCGGTGGGCGACGCGGTGAACGCGGTGGGCGCCGCGCGCCCCGAGGGCGGACTCGCCGTCAAGCTCCAGGACTGGGTGCAGGAGCAGGCCAAGAGGGTGTCGGAGCAGGCGCACTCCGCGGCCCCCGACCTGGGCGTCGCGGTCAGAGCGGCGAAGACCGTCCAGTGGGTGGCCGCGCCGATGAGGAACGTCGTGGACCGCCGCGCGCTCCAGAACCTCGACATCGCCGTGCGCGCGTACGCACCGCGGGAGGCGCCGCGACAACAGGGGTGGGAGGTGCCGCAGCCAGCACCGCGGGAGACGCCGCAGCGACCGGCGCCGCAGGCATCACCCCAGGGGGAGACATGAGCGAGATCTCGTTGATGGTGATGCCCCAGCGGGCCGACGACGAGGACTCGGGGCCGCTGTTCCTGCTGCTGCGCAACGGCGTGTGGCGCAGCATCCCGTGGACCGGGCACATCACCATGGCCGAACTCCGGGAGGGCACCGACCACCTGCTCGGCGACGTGATGGACGAGATCGAGGCGGACCGCCCCGAGGGCGCGCTGTCCAACCTCCAGGGCCACTTCAGCGAGCTGTGGAACCATCTGATCCCGCTCCGCCTCCAGATCCACATCCGCGAGGCGCTCGAAGGCGGCGGCACCCCGCGCCTCCTGGTGCACACCCACCGCCAACTCGACTGGATCCCCTGGGAGCTGCTGTATCCCGAGGGCGGCTGGCTGGGCGTGCGGTGCCGGATCGCGCGGCTGCCCATCGTCGACAGGGGCGGCCCGGAGGAGCTGGAGCCCGAGCACCCGGTGCGCAGGGTGGCCAGCTTCCTCGGCGGGCGGATCTTCGAGGAGCCGCTGGAGCAGGGCGCCGAGTACAAGGGGTGGTACGGCCTGTTCGACGGGCTCTGCGGCGTACGGATCGACCGCTGGCCGGTCGGCGCGCGCGCCGGTCCCCCGGAGCTCAAGTGGCCCACCGTCGAGGACTTCCGGGCCTCCTGCTCGGCGGACATCATCCACATGACCTGCCACAGCGGAGTGCGCGCCAACGCGAAGCCCTATCTGACGCTGAACGGCACGGAGCTGCTGGCGCACGCCGTCACCGGCGAGGTGGTGGGCGCCATGAAGTACCCGCCGCAAGGCCCCCTGATCTTCGGCAACGCGTGCGGCCGCGTGCCGGGCGCCGAGCGGCGGTCCGCCGTGATCGAGAGCCTGGCCACGAGCTTCTACAAGCAGGGCGTCTCCGCGTACATCGGCACCATGGCGAGCATCAGCAGGCGCGTCGCGCTGAGCTTCGCGCAGCACTTCTACGGGCGGCTGCTGGTGGAGCACGAACCGGTGGGGGAGGCGCTGCGCAGGACCAAGGAGCACTTCGCCGAGAGCAAGGAGCCCGACCCCTCCTGGCTGTTCTACTGCCTCTACGGCTGGCCCGACACCCGCTTCGTCCGCGCGGCGGACAACGGCGACGCGGCAGCGGAGGCCGCACGCGCCGACGCGGCCGCGCGGGCCGCCGAAGCCGCCGTGCAGGCACCCGAGGCCGCGCAGGCACCCGAGATGGCCGTGGGCGGCGGCCCCGAATGACCCCGCCGGCACAGCCGCCCGCACAACCGCCCGTGCCGCCCGCCCCCACCCCCCGCGCCGCCTACGCCACCTGGCAGCGCGTCATGGGCCTGCGCCAACGCGCGCTGGGCGACGGCGGCGAGCTGCCCGACCCCGCGGTGCTGGCCGAGCTCGCCGAGGCCGAGCGCGCACACGCCGCCGCGCGCACAGCGCGGCATGCCCGCGCGGCGCACAAGGCGGCCCCCGCCTCCCGGCTGCTGGGCGCCGAGTCCACCGGGATCGAGGCCGAAGTGCGGCTCGGCGTCAGCCACGTGCCCACCTCGATCTGCCACCTGCTCGAACCCGCACAGCACCCGCTCGTTCGCTGCACCGTCCGCAACACAGGACGCGACCCCTCGCGCGTGAGCGCCGTCCGACGGCTGCGGGTCTCCGCACGCGTGGAGGGCTACAGCGCGCCCGCCGTCGACACCGTGGAACTCAAGCCGCACGCCGCGCACACCTTCACGCTGCTCCCTACCTTCGACCCCGCGCGGCTGCGCCGGGTCACCGAACTGACCCGCGCCACGGTCCTCGTACGCGTCGAGGACCTGGACGGGCGGGTGGAGCTGGACCGCACCTTCCCCGTATGGCTCTTGGCGCGGACCACGGCCGTACGGCATGTGCACGACCCCTCCACCGGCGAACTGCTCGACTTCACCCCGTACTTCGGCGCCTTCGTCACCCCCAACGCGCCGCCGGTCACCGCCTTCCTCGGCACGGTCAGGTCCCGGCACGAGGAGGGCGTGCTGCTCGGCTACCAGTCAGGGCGGCACGTGGTGGAGGCCCAGGTCGCGGCCGTGTACACCGCGTTGCAGAAGGACGCGGGCATCCGGTACGCGAACTCCGTGCTCACCTTCTCGCCCGAGGAGGGCGGCATACGGCAGCGCATCCGCCTCCCGCGCGAGACCCTGGCGCACCGGCTGGCCAACTGCCTCGACGGCACGGTCCTGTTCGCGAGCCTGCTGGAGGCCATGTCGCTGCACCCCGCGCTCGTCCTCGTACCCGGGCACGCCTTCCTGGGCTGGGAGACCTGGCCGGACTCCGAGGAGTGGCGCTACCTGGACACCGCACGGCTGGGCACCCACGACTTCGCCGCGGCGGAACAGCTCGCCACCGCGTACGCCGCCGAGCTGGAGCCCAGGGCCGCTGCCACGGGCGACGCCTCGCTCTTCCGCCGCTGGCCGCTGGCCGAACTCCGCGCGGAACGCGGCATCATGCCGATGGAGTGACCCCGGGCCCGGCGCCGCCCTCAGGAATCCGTGTCCACGACCGTGAACACCTCGCTCACCCGGTCCACGTCGGCGCGCCCCGAGAGCACCAGCCGATAGTCGCCCGGCGGCGGCGCCTCCATCTCGAACTCCCGCCATTCCTGGCCCACTTGACCGAGGGTGCGGCGCTCCACCACGACCCGCGAGGCCGCGTCCTCCAGGTGCGCGGAGAGCCGCGTGCCCGGACTGTCGCAGCGCGCCCGCACCCGTACGGGCTCGCCGGCGGCGAAGAGTTCGTCCACGTCGAGGGCGACCCTGGTCATCCCCGCGAAGAACATGCCGGGGTCGGCCGGCGTGCCGCGCAGCAGGCCGTGCACGTGGGTGAGCACCGGATCGGAGTTCTGCAGGGCGCTGTGCCGGTGCGCGGCGAAGGCGACGTTCGCCATCGTGCCGAACAGCTCCCTCGGCACCGAGGACAGCCGGGGCACCGTGCCGTCGCCGCCCTCGTCGGCGCCGTTCCGCTCCTCCAGCAGCCGCACGCCGGCGCCCTCCACCACGGCGGACTGCGCCGTGGGCTGGAACTCCCCGATGACGGGGCGGATGTCGTACCCTCCCGTGCCCTCGTAGTCCTCCGCGCGGTGCCGGGTCACCGCCTCGTCGATCTCCCGGTGGAAGCGCAGCGCGGCCTCCAGGCGCCACGGGTCCAGCCGCTCCAGCAGGGCCGAAGCCCGCTCCCCGTAGGGCTCTTGCAGCGGCGCACCGCCGCCCGCCCCGCCCGGCGCCGCCAGGTCGCCGAGCCGCCGCAGCACCCCGTCGCCCAGGTCCACGCTCTGGAAGACGGGCAGCAGTTGGTAGACCGAGGTGAAGGTGGCCACGGTCGCGCCGAGGTCGGCCAGGGTGAGCGGGCCCAGCTTCTTGCGGAGGCCGTTGGCCAGGAAGCCGAGCGCGTTGAGCGAGCCGCTGTACGGAGTGCCGAAGGTGATCAGCGTGCGGGTGTCCCGCCACCCCTCCAGGCACTCCAGGAAGTAGCGCGCGACCAGTCCGCCCATGGAGTGCGCGATCAGGACCAGCCGCGCGTCCGCGTTGCCGGACTCGGCACGCCACGCCGCGAGCCAGCCGGCGCTCTCGCGGGCCAGCCGGTGCGCGTGCGCGCGGTTGTCGCGGCGCCAGTCGTAGGGGAAGGGGAAGTAGTTCTCACCGGGGGTGAGGTGGAAGCGGCGGCGCAGGGCCACATCGACCGCGCCGTAGCCGTCGATCCGCCAGCGCAGGCCCGGCAGGATCGACAGGTCCGGCATCAGCGAGGGTGCCCGCACCCCGTCGGACAGGTGCTCGGCGCCGGGATCGTCCTCGCCCAGCGCGAGCTGCCGCACCGTGCCGCCGCCCGACACCAGGCCCCGCATCAGCGCCCCGGGCGACAGCGCCCACACGTCCCGGCCCTCGCGCGTGAGCCTGCTCCCGGTGATCCCCGGCAACAGCACCACGACGTCCTTCATCGGCAACGCCATGCTTCCCCCCGGATGCCCGCGGAACCGGAACGCGCGCGCCGCGCCCGCCCGTTGGAGCCGCGCCTTCCCCGTACGGGCCGACACCGTCCCGTACGAGCTGACACCCGGCCCCGTACGCGCGCCGCGCCCGCCCAGTTTACGAGCGTGCGAAGCCCTCGTGAGGGGCGTGCGGAGGCGTATTCCCCTGGGCGGACCGGCAGTTGGGGCCGCCGTGCGCCCGCTGCTACCTTGCCTGGCCGTTGATCATGGCCGTGCCGAAGCCCGGAGCGAGGAACCGAAGATGAGCACCTATGTCGCGCTGCACGACTCCCGCCCCGCGCCTCCCGCGGGAAGCAGGAAGGAGCGGACGCCGGACGACGGCACCGTGCGGCACAGGATCGACACCGCGGTGTTCCCCGAGGGCGGGAAGCGGCGCGAGGTCTCCACCCTCGCCTACATCGAGCGCGAGCTCCCCTCCGGCGGGAGGGAGCAGTACCTCAAGGACCGCAAGAGCGGCGTGCGTTCCTTCGCGCTCTGGGAGGACGCGCACCGCGAGAAGCCGTGGGCGCGGGTCGTCACCCTCCGCCCTGCGGCCGAGGACGGCGAGGCCCGCTACGAGGTGCGGGACCCGTACGGGGAGCCGCTCGCGGAGATCGGGAGGCGGCGCGCGCTGACCGGCGGCGCGGTCCGCACCCGCTGGACCGTGCGGCAGGACGGCGGGACCGAGGCCGCCGGCAGCCGGGGCAGGCCCTTCTGGTGGGTGGTGTGGTGGCTGCTCTTCCCGGTCCAGGCCGCCATCGTGATCGGCGGGCTCGTCGCCGGGGGAGGGGACGGCGCGGGGATGCCGCGCCGCACGCGCTTCTTCGCCGAGGGCGAGCGCGTGCTCGACTTCCGCAGCGGCGAACTGGAGGCGGTCACCGACGGCTGGGACCCCCGCGTGCTCGCCGCCATGATCGCCCTCCAGGACAGCTACGGGGGCGTCGCGCACGCTTCGTGGGACGCGTAGCCCGCGCCTCACCGAGGGGAAGGCTCCGGGTGTCCGCCGCTCCACGTCCGCCGCTCCACGGAGGAGGGCCCGATGGCCGAGCCGTACGGATACCGCCGCGCGCTGGAACGCAGCAACGCCGACCTGACCAGGGACGACCGCCCGGACACCTTCACGCTCGGCGGCCGGGAGTGGCACCTGCACGCCGGGGTCTTCGAGCCCGTCTACCGCCCCTCGACCCGCGTCTCCCTGGACTTCCTCGGCCTGGACGGCGTACGCGACGACGGCACAGCGGGCGACGGCACACCGGGCGATGGCGCACCGGGCGGCGACGAACCGGAGAACGGCACCTCGGAGAACCGCCCCGTCCCGCTGCGCGGCCGCACCTTCCTGGAGATGGGCAGCGGTACGGGCGTGGTCGCGGTGCTCGCCGCGCTCGCCGGCTGCCGGAGCGTGGTCGCAGCCGACATCAGCCCCGAGGCCGTGCGGAACACGGCGCACAACGCCGAACGGCACGGCGTACGGGACCGGGTGACCGCCGTGCGCAGCGACCTGTTCGACGCGCTCGACCCGCACGCGCGCTTCGACGTCGTCTTCTGGAACTCCCCGTTCATCCCGGCGCCCGCGGGGTACGCGTACCGGTCCCTGCACGAGCGCGCCTTCGTCGACTCCGGCTACGCGGCGCACCGCCGCTTCCTCGCCGAGGCGCCGCGCAGGCTGACCGGGGGCGGGTCGGCGCTGCTCCTGTTCAGCAGCAGCAAGGGGGACCTGCCGCGGCTGCGCGGCCTCGCGGCGGAGTGCGGGCGCCGTCTGGAGGTGCTGTGCCGCCGGAGGGTGGAGGACGGGAGTGACATGGCGGAGGCGGAGTACCTGTTGATCGGGATCACGGCGGCGGGGTGAGAGCCCCGGCACGCGGCCCCCGCATGGAGGCCGGTGGGGCGGCTGTTTCCGGTGGTCGGGAAGTGTCTTGGGAGACACCTGTGGACAACGTTGTCAAAGCGTGCTGTCATTCCCCCGTCGACCGCGGGCCGATTGGCGTGCGACCGCCGGAAGGATCACCGTCGTGTCAATGGCGTGACCGCCGGAGCGCGCGGCCCGTGCGACGGCGGCAAGGCAGCAAACGGCACCACAAGGTCAGGTGACAGCGCTCATGGCCCGTACGGCCTCTCCACCCCAGCTCCACAACCGCGGCAAGGCCGTCGGGATCTCCATCGCGGCCGCCGTCGGCGGCTTCCTCTTCGGCTTCGACTCCTCGGTGATCAACGGTGCGGTGGACGCGCTGAGTTCACACTTCGCGCTGAACTCCTTCCTCTCGGGGTTCGTCGTCTCCATCGCACTGCTCGGCTGCGCGGTCGGCGCCTGGTACGCGGGCCGGCTGGCGGACGGCTGGGGCCGGCGGAACGTGATGCTGCTGGGCGCCGGCATGTTCATCGTCAGCTCGGCGGGCTCGGCCTTCGCCTTCTCGGTGCCCGACCTGCTGGTGTGGCGCGTGATCGGCGGCCTCGGCATCGGCATCGCCTCGGTGATCGCGCCCGCGTACATCTCCGAGGTCGCCCCGGCCAGCGGCCGCGGCGCGCTCGGCTCGCTCCAGCAGCTCGCCATCACCATCGGCCAGCTCGTGGTGCTCAGCTCCAACAAGGGCCTGGCCGGTGCCGCGGGCGGCGCCGCGAAGGACCTGTGGCTGGGCATGCCGGCCTGGCGCTGGATGTTCCTGGTCGGCGTGATCCCGGCGCTGGTCTACGGCGTGCTGGCCATGATGATCCCGGAGTCGCCGCGCTACCTGGTGCTCAAGGGCCAGTTCAACAAGGCCGCCGAGGTCCTGGAGCGGGTGTCGGGCGAGCGTGACGGCAGGGCCAAGGTCGAGGAGATCAGGGAGACCCTGCAGAAGGAGCACAAGAGCAGCTTCAAGGACATCCGGGGCGCCCGCTTCGGGCTTCACCCGCTGGTCTGGGTCGGCATCATCCTGGCCGCGTTCCAGCAGCTCGTGGGCATCAACGCGATCTTCTACTACTCCACGACGCTGTGGAAGTCGGTCGGCTTCAGCGAGTCCAGCTCCTTCACCACCTCGGTGATCACCGCCGGGATCAACGTGGTGATGACCGTGGTCTCGATGCTCTTCGTGGACCGTGTGGGCCGCCGCAGGCTGCTGACCATCGGCTCGATCGGCATGTTCCTCTCGCTGGCGCTCACCGCCGTGGCCTTCTCGCAGCAGCACGGCGCGGGCCAGGACGTCTCGCTGCCCAGCCCGTACGGGCCGATGGCGCTGATCGGCGCGAACCTCTTCGTGGTCTTCTTCGCCCTGTCCTGGGGCCCGATCATGTGGATCCTGCTCGCGGAGATGTTCCCGAACCGGATGCGGGCCATGGCGCTGGCCATCGGCACGGCCTCCAACTGGATCTTCAACTTCATCGTCACCTTCGCCTTCGAGCCGATGACCTCGAAGGTCGGCCTGTCCTGGCTGTACGGGGCCTTCGCGCTGTTCGCGCTGCTGTCCTTCTTCTTCGTGCTGCGCAAGATCCCGGAGACCAAGCAGCAGGAGCTGGAGGACATGACGGGCGAGACCTACCAGCGCCCGGAGAGCCGCGAGACGCCGTCCCCGCAGGGCTGACCGCGGGGGTACGCGGCTCCGTGCGGGCGCCCTGGGCGCCCTGGGCGCCCTGGGGTGCGCGCCTCGAACTCCTGGCCCCCGCCGGTGCCGGGCCGCCGACCCCCGTACGGGGAGTGTGTGCACACGTTTGAGTGAGATGCCGGATTTTCCGGAGTGATGCGTGGATCATGGGGTGGCCCAGCAACCGGTACAAGGAGAAAGAGAAGTTATGCGCCGTTTCGCCGCTGCCGCCATCGGGGCCACCGCACTCGTCGGAGGGCTCGCCGCACCGGCCAGCGCCGACCCTCCGCCGGTGCCGCAGAACGGTCAGGTGGGGCCTGACACTCCCGCGGGCCCCTGGCAGGTCACCAAGGACGGCCTGGGCACGCCGCTGGGCGAGTTCCAACTGCCCAGCAGCGAGCAGTCGCTCACCACGCTGCCCGTCATCTGAGGCGCCCCGTACCTTCCCCGCCCGCCGGCCCGGTCCCTGCGACCGGGCCGGCGGTTTCGTGTGTACGGCGGGTTCGTGTGTACGGGGGATTCGTGCGTACGAGGAGGGGTGAACGGTCCGGCGCGGGCGGTCAGTCGAGGCGCCGGCCGCGCTCGTCCGCGAGGCGCTCCTCGCCCCTGGTGTGCCACCACTCCTCCAGGTGCGCCTCGACCAGCAGCACCAGCTCGCGGAGCGCGTGCGCCGAGCGCAGCCCGTCCAGGTCCTCGTGGATGTCGTAGCGGTCCAGCGCCACGGTCCAGCGCCCGGCGGCCCGCCCGTCCTCGGGGGTGACCCGCACCGTGACGGTGAGCTGGACCTCGTCCTCGGTGTGCCGCACCTCGACGCCGCGGATGTCGAAGGAGACGCCGTCCGCGTTCACATAGGGCCGGACCAGGGCCGCGCGCAGGGTGGCGTCGTCGAGGGGGTCCATCCGCCGAACGTAGCAACGCGGCCGCAGGGGCGCTGGCGTTCGCCCCGCGGTGGTACGTACGGGTCAACCCTGTACGAAGGGGGTGGACTTGGCGTGGACCGGAGCTCCGGGGCCGCAGGGGTGGCCGGGAACCATCCCTGAATAGGTATCCAGAATGTGTATTTGCTAGCCTCAGTGCGTGCGGTTGACCAAGTTCAGCGATCTGGCCCTGCGCGCCGTGATGCGTCTCGCGGTGCTCCCCGAGGGCGAGTCCCTGACCACGCGGGAAGTGGCGGGGGCGATGAACGTTCCCCAGGCCCACATGGCGAAGGCCGTGGCCAGGCTCCAGCGCCTCGGCGTACTGGAGTCGCGGCGGGGGCGCGGCGGCGGCCTGGAGCTCACGCGGCTGGGCCGCGGCGCCTCGATCGGCTGGCTGCTGCGGGAGCTGGAGGGCGAGGAGGAGGTCGTCGCCTGCGAGGGCGAGGCTCCCTGCCCGCTGCGCGGCGCCTGCCGCCTGCGCGGCGCGCTGCGCTCCGCGCAGCAGGCGTTCTACGACTCCCTCGACCCGCTGACCGTTTCCGACCTGGTGGAGTCCCCGGCCGAGCCGGTGCTGCTCGCGCTCACGGGGCCCGGCACGGGCTCCTGACGGTCGCCGCCGGGCGGCGCCGGCGCGGGTTCCGCGCGCTCCGTGACCCGTTCCGTGCCCTCGTACACCCTAAAACTAGAAGATCAGATACCAATTATTGGAGGCAGCGGTGCTCTCCCCGCAGTCGGCCCCGGTCGTCCGGGCCACTCTGCCCGCCGTGCGGAACGCCCTCGACGAGGTGGCCGAGCGCTTCTACGCCGGCATGTTCGCCGACCGTCCCGAGCTGCTGCGGGACCTGTTCAACCGCGGCAACCAGGCCAACGGCGCGCAGCGCCGCGCCCTCGCCGGCTCCGTCGTGCACTTCGCCGGCGCGCTCACCGGCGAGCCCGGCACCCGGCCCGACGTGCTGCTGGAGCGCATCGCGCACCGGCACGCCGCGCTCGGCGTGACCTCCGAGCAGTACAAGCTCGTGCAGCGCTACCTCTTCGGCGCGCTGGCCGAGGTGCTGGGCGACGCGGTCACGCCCGAGGTCGCGGCGGCCTGGGACGAGGTGTACTGGCTCATGGCGAACGCCCTCATCGCCCGCGAGGCCCGGCTGTACCAGGAGGCCGGCGTGGCCGAGGGCGACATCTGGCGCGCGATGCGGGTGACGGGCCGTACCGAGGAGGCGCCGGGAGTGGTCTCCTTCACCCTGACCAGGGCAGACGGCGGGCCCAACGGTCCCTTCCTGCCGGGCCAGTTCGTCAGCGTACGGTCCGAACTGCCGGACGGGGCGCGGCAGATCAGGCAGTACAGCCTCTCCGCGGGACCGCACCGCGAGGAGTGGCGGATCACCGTCAAGCGTGCCGGCGGCGGACCGGCCGGCGAGGGCGGCGACGCCGCGGTGGACCCCGAGGGCGAGGTCTCCCACTGGCTGCACGCGCGGGTGCGGCCCGGCGACCTCCTCACCGTCTCCGCGCCCTTCGGCGGAGTGGCCCTCGACACCGGCGGCCAGGACGGCGCCGACTCCTCGGGCGACGGTCCGCTGCTGCTCGTCTCGGCGGGCATCGGCTGCACCCCGATGGTGTCCATGCTCGACCACCTCGCCGCCTCCGGCAGCCGCCGCCGGGTGATCGTGGTGCACGCCGACCGCTCGCCCGCGCACCACGCGCACCACGCCGAACTGGACCGCCTCGTAGGGGAACTGCCCGGCGCCGAGGCGCATCTCTGGTACGAGGAGGCGCACGCAGCGGTGCCCGGGGCACGGGCGGGCCGCGCGGACCTGGGCGCGCTGGAGCTGCCCGAGGGGCTGACCGCGTACGTGTGCGGCCCGTCGCCCTTCCTGCGCGCGGTGCGCGGCGATCTGCTGCGCGGCGGCGTTCCGGCCGCCGACATCCGTTACGAGATCTTCGGTCCCGACCAGTCGCCGGGCGCGCACCCGGACGCGGACGTGCCCTCGCCCGAAGCGGACGCGCGCGGCACAGGAGAGTGAACATGCGGAGCACACCGTCCGCTCCGGCGGACCCCGACCCCGCCGACGCCCCGCGGCTGGTCGGCGACGCGCTGGCCCTCGCCGGCGACCTCCCCGGCGCGCGCAGGGGCGCGGCCTGGAGCCTGGACGCGCCGGGCCGCCAACTCGACGCGAACCTCGTGCGGCTGCCCCCGCACGACCGCATAGAGCTGCACAGCGAGCCGGACCTCGACGTGCTGCTGATGGTCACAGCCGGCCGCGGCACGGTGGTCACCGGCGCCCCGCCGCACACCGGCGAGGAGCCCCTCGCGCTGTACCCGGGCGCCGTGGTGTGGCTGCCGCGCGGATCGACCCGCGCGCTGGTCGCCGACGGCGCGGGGCTGGCCTATCTGACCGTCCACCGCCGGCGTCCTGGGCTGCGGATACGCGGGCCCGAGCGCGCGGCGGAGCTGCTGTGAGCGCGGGGGCGGCGGGCGTCGTCGCCGCGGCCGCCTTCAGCTGGTTCGGGATGGTGGCGGCGATCTCCTTCCTGGAGGCGCCGCTCAAGTTCGGCGCTCCGGGTGTCACGCTGGAGATCGGCGTGGGCATCGGCCGCCGGGTCTTCCGCGCGCTGAACGCCGTCGAGGTGCTGCTCGCCGCGGTCACGGCGGTGGCGGTCGTCGCCGGCGGGACGAGTGCGGGCGTGGCGGTCCCGGCAGCCGCGGTGCTGGTCCTGCTGGCCGTGCAACTCCTCGCGGTGCGGCCGGTGCTGAACCGCCGCAGCGACCGCCTGCTGGCCGGCGAGGAGCACCCGCGCTCCCGGGTGCACTTCGTCTACATCGCCCTGGAGCTGCTGAAGATCGCGGGTCTGGTGGTGCTGGGGGTGGCGGCGCTGGGCGCGGTGTAGGGCGGGTCCGGTCCGCGGGGGTGGGGTGTGCGGGGCGGCACGCCGCGCGGAGCAAGTCATGCGTATGTCTTGACATTAGGCAGAGCCGACGCGTTCTCTGATCGGCGTCTCTCCCTGCCGCCGTCCGGCATGTCCTCGTACCGCGGCAGAGTGGAACCGCGATGAAGCGGACCCCTTCGGGGCGTACGCCGAGAGGAGTCACGATGCCGAGCGCCTCCGCCTCAGGTGCGGCGACGTCAGCAAGTCCGGGTGCGGGTGGTTCTGAACCGCAGGCGCCGCCGGCGAAGGGGCGGCGCTCCACCCGGGCCATCGCCGCGGTCGCCACGCTGGGCGGGCTGTCCTTCGGCTACGACACCGGCGTGATCGCCGGGGCGCTGCCGTTCATGACCCGCGGGGAGGCGGCCGGGGGACTGGGCCTGACCCCGCTCACCGAGGGGCTGATCACGGCCTCGCTGCTGCTGGGCGCCGCGGCGGGCGCGGCCTTCGGAGGGCGGCTGTCGGACCGTTACGGGCGGCGGCACAACCTCCTGATGCTGGCCCTGGTGTTCGTGCTCGGCAGCCTGGGCACGGCGCTGGCTCCCGACACCGCCACGATGGTGATCGCCCGCGTGGTGCTCGGCGTCGGGGTGGGCGCGGCCTCCACGACCGTTCCCGTGTACCTGGCCGAGATCGCCCCGGTGGAGGCGCGCGGGCGCCTGGTGGCGGTCGACCAACTCATGATCGTCACGGGGCAGTTGATCGCGTACACCTCCAACGCGGCGCTCGCCGCCGCCTGGGGCGGCGAGCAGACCTGGCGGTGGATGCTCGGCGTCGCCACCCTCCCGGCCGTGCTGCTCTACCTCGGCATGCTGCTCATGCCGGAGACGCCCCGCTGGTACGCCTCGAAGAAGCGGATCGCCGAGGCGCGCGCCGTGCTGCTGCGGGTCCGCGCGCCTGGCTCGGACGTGGAGGGCGAACTCGCCGAGATGAGCGAGGTCGTGGCGGCAGAGGAACGCTCGGCGCGGGAGCGCGGGAGCTGGCGCGACCTGTCCGTGCCGTGGGTGCGCCGGATCTTCCTGATCGGGCTCGGGCTCGCGGTGCTCCAGCAGATCACCGGCATCAACACGATCATGTACTTCGCGCCGACCATCCTCCAGGAGACCGGGCTCGGCTCGCAGGCCGCGCTCACCGCCACCATCGCCAACGGCGTGGTCTCCGTGCTGGCGGCGGGCGCCGCGCTGTACGTGGTGGGCCGCGTCGGGCGGCGTCCGCTGCTGTTCACGGGGCAGTGGGGGATCGTCGGCTCGCTGGTGGCGATCGCGCTGACCTTCTCGCTCGACGCCGCGCCCGGCAGCCACGGCGCGCTGGTGCGCAGCTACGTGATCCTCGGCTGCATGCTGGCGTTCCTGGTCTTCCAGCAGATGGCCGTCTCGCCGGTTACGTGGGTGATGCTCTCGGAGATCTTCCCCGCGCGCATCCGCGGGCTCGGCATGGGCGGCGCCGTGCTGGTGCTGTGGCTGGTGAACGCGCTGGTCACCTTCACCTTCCCGATCCTGCTCGCGGGCATCGGCGGCACGGCCACCTTCCTGTTCTTCGCCGTGCTGAACGTGGCGGCGGCGATCGGCGCGGCCAAGGCCGTGCCGGAGACCCGCAACCGCTCGCTGGAAGAGATCGAGGAGCACTTCCGCGGAGGCCGGGTCAAGAGCGCGGGGCGGTGAACACCGCGCGTGCCGCGTGCTCCTGGACCCGCGCCTCTTCCTCGGCGCCCCAGCCCGCGTGCTCCCGCAGCGCGCCGAACTCCCGCTCCAGCGTGGTGCCCGAGGTCGTACGGGTATCCGTGCTGACCGTGACCGGCACGCCCTCGCCGAGCAGCCGCGTGACCGGGTGCTCCGCGAGGCTCGGTACCGCCGCCGTCTGCACGTTGCTGGTCGGACAGGTCTCCAGCGCGATGCCGTCGCGGCGCAGCCGGTCCAGCAGCGCGGCGTCCCCGGTGCAGCGCACCCCGTGCCCGATGCGCCGGGCGCCCAGCACGTCCAGGGCCTCCCACATGGACGCGGGGCCCGCCGCCTCCCCGGCGTGCACGGTGCAGGGGAGTCCGGCGGAGGCCGCCAGCGCGAAGGCCTCGGCGTGCGGGGCCGCGGCGTACGCCTGCTCGTCTCCCGCCAGGTCGAGGCCGGTCACCGTGCCGCTGTGCCGCACCGCCGTCTCGGCCACCGCCGCGCTCTCGTCGGGCGTCTGGTGGCGCAGGCAGCACAGCAGCAGCCCGGTGCGGACGCCGGTCGCCGCCTCGCCCTGCGCCAGTCCTGCGGCCACCGCCCGTACGGCGTCGTCCTGCGACATGCCCTGCGCGCCGTGGAGTTGGGGAGCGAAGCGGACCTCGCCGTGCAGTACGTCGTCCGCGTACCAGTCCTCGACCAGTTCGCGGGCCGCGCGGGTCAGGGCGTCCGGGGTCTGGAGCAGGCGCAGCGGCAGGTCGATGTAGGTGAGGAAGCGGCCGAGGCTGCCGCAGCGCGGCGGCGCGACGACCAGCTCGGCGACCGGCCGCTCCAGCGCGACGCCCGCCTCCCGCGCCAGTTCGGCGAGGGTTCCGGGGCGCACCGAGCCGTCGAGGTGGCAGTGCAGCTCGTAGCGGGACATGGGGGTCGGGGCTCCTGGCTCTGCTCGTCTCGTGCGCGGGAACGCGGTGCGCGGCGGGGGTGTGCGGCCCGTCAGCCGGTCGGCTCCCCGCGCAGCAGGGCGGCCACCTCGTCCGGCTCCCAGCGCCCCGCCGCGCCGGGGCACGCCGTCAGATACGCGCCAATGCGCGCGGGGTCCCAGCCGTGCGAGTCGGCCAGCCCGGCGGCGATATGGCGCAGATACGCCGCCGAGGGCCGGGTGTGCCGCACCGCGTCGAGGCCCCACGGCGCGGTGAAGGTCAGCACCGGGACACCGTCCAGGGAGCCGGGGCACACCAGCGTCTCGTAGCAGCCCGGGCCCAGTTCGCAGCGCCCCGTCTTCAGCACCTCGTCCAGGTCCAGGTCGCGGCCCGGCACGCGGTGCGCCTCCTGCTCGGCGATGTCGGAGAACTGCTGCGGCGTGACGAGGTAGGCCCGCGCCGCGGTGACGCCCGCGCCGTCCGGGTCGTAGAAGGCCATGCCGCCCGTCCACACCGAGGACTCGTGCGCGAAGTACAGCGCGCCGGGCAGCAGCAGGGGCGCGGCGCCGGCCGGCTCCCGCTTGTCCCTGCACCCGGGGTAGGTTCGTGCGCCGCCCGGCGGCCTTCCGCCGCGCAGATACGCGTCGAGCCGCACGCGGTGCATGTTGGAGCCGAACGAGGCGTACCAGACCCGGTCGCCGCCCGGCGCCGCCGCGTCGCGCGGCGCGAGCGCCCGCACCGGGTTCTCCTCGCTGCCGGACATGTGCACGATCACCGCTCCGTCGACTCCCGGGGCGTCTCGCGCCCCTCGCGGCCAGGACCAGCCCACGCTAACCACTCGTTCCCCCGTTCACCGCGATGCACGTCACCCGCGTCGCCGGCGCCACCCGCTTACCTCGGGAATCCCCAACAGCCGTGCCAGGAGCAGGAACGCCGGTCCCAGCACCGCCACACCCGCCGCGAGCGCCGCCGGCACCGACCAGGCGCTCCCGGCCGTCGCCGCCTCGCAGCCGCGCGCCGCGACCCAGCCCAGCGCCGCTGCGGTCCCGCCCGCCGCCAGCAGCTTGGTGTACGTACGCCGCAGTGCTCCGTCATCAAGGGGACCGCCCAGCTTCCGGCGCAAGGCGCGGGCGGTGAGGGCGAGTCCGGCCGCGTAGGAGAGGGAGTACGCGGCGGCCATGCCGGTGACCGACCACTGCACGGGAAGCAGCAGGTGGCAGGCGGTGGCCAGGGCGATGTTGATCCCGGCGGTCCAGGCGGCCATGAGGAACGGCGTGCGGGTGTCCTCGTGCGCGTAGAAGCCGCGCAGTAGCACGTACTGCGCGGAGAAGGGGATCAGGCCGAGCCCGAAGCACTGCAGCATCCACCCCAGCGGCCTGGCGCTCTCCGGGTCGGCGGCGCCGTGCGCGAACAGCAGCCCGGCGATCCACGGGCCCAGCGCGAGGAAGCAGAACGCCGCGGGCACGATCAGCGCGCCCGAGGCGCGCAGCGCGCGGGAGAGGTCGGCGCGCAGGCCGTCGGGGCGCCCCTCGGCCACGGCCCTGCTCATGCGCGGCAGCAGCGCGGTGACCAGGGAGACGGTGACGATGGACTGCGGGAGCATCCAGATCGTCTGCGCGTAGGTGTACGCGGTGTAGCCCGCTCCGCTGTGCGGCAGTCGCTGGTCGGCGGAGTTGGCGAAGTTCGTGACGACGGCCATCGCCGCCTGGTTGGCCAGCACGAACAGCAGCGTCCACTTCGCCGCGTGGATCCCGCCGCCGAGCCCCGTACCCCGCCAGTCGAACCGGGGCCGGAAGCGGAAGCCCGCGGCCCGCGCGAACGGGATCAGCGCGAGCGCCTGGAGCGCGACGCCCGCCGTGGTGCCCAGCCCGAGCAGCCGCACCTGCCCCTCGCTGACATCGGCGACCCGCTCCGGCGCCGCCATCAGCCCCAGATAGGCACCGAACATGCCCAGCAGCACGAGGTTGTTGAGCACCGGCGACCACATCATGGCGCCGAACTTCTCGCGGGCGTTCAGCACTTGGCCGAAAATGCCGTACAGGCCGTAGAAGAAGATCTGCGGCAGCAGAAACCTGGCGAAGGCGACCGTGAGCTCGAAGGCCTCGTGATGCGCGGGGCTGTCCCGCATGTAGACGCCCACGATCTGCGGGGCCGCCCACACCGCGAGCGCCGTGCCCGCGGCCAGGACGCACAGCACCAGCGTCACGAGCCGCTGTTCGTAGGCGCGGCCGCCGTCGGCGTGCGTCGCCCTGGCCCGCACGAGCTGCGGGACCAGCACCGCGTTGAGCGCGCCGCCGACGAGCAGCGTGTAGAGGCTGGTCGGCACGGTGTTCGCCGTGTTGTACGTGCTGGCGAGCAGTCCCGTGCCGAGCGCGGCGGCCTGGAGCACCTGGCGTATGAGGCCCGTCGCCCGGGACACCACGGTGCCCGCCGCCATCAGCAGGGAGGAGCGCGCCATTCCGCGGGCGGCCGGTGCGGGTGAGGGTGGGGCGTCGCGTGCGGTGCCGGGCGCGGTGTCGCGGGGCGCCTCGCGTGCTGTGCCGGGGTCCGCGGCCTTTGTCCCATCTGTCATCCCGACAACCTACGTGCCGGGTGCACGCGTCACTCCGGCGGACCCTCCCCGCCGCAGCAGCAACAAGCCCGGTGGGCGTCCTGCTTGGGGGCGTTGAGGAGGTTGGCCATTCCTGCCTGGAGGTGGTGGTGGAGGGTTGCTCCTGAGGCCGCTTCCAGTGCGGGGGTGCGGAACGCCTTGCGCATCAGGCTGGCGCCGAGCATCCACGCGGCGACGAGCTCGGCGCGCACCTCGCGGTCGGGGCCCTCGAGGCGTTCGGCGAAGCGGTGCGAGAAGACCTCGGCGACGTGGTCGCGGAACTGGCTCAGCGCCTCCTCGCGGCTGGAGGAGCGCAGCACCGTGAGGACCGGGTGGGGTATCTCCTCGTCCGGCGGGCCGCTGGTGACGAAGTCGCAGACCCAGCCCGCCACTTCGTCGAGCGGGGTCTCCAGGAGCGGCTTGAACAGTGCTGTGCTGTCCTCCGAGACGCTGCGGAACAGCGCCTCCTTGGAGCCGAAGTAGCGGTAGACCAGCGCCGCGTCCACGCCCGCGTCCCGCGCGATGTCGCGGATGCTCGCGCCGTCGTAGCCGTACCGGCCGAATCGCAGGGCCGCCGCGCCCAGCAGCGCAGAACGGGTGCCGGCCGCGCTCTGCTTGCGCGGACCGCGCGGCGGCCCTGCGGCGGGTGCGGCACCGGCCGGCTCACCCGCCCCTTCGCCCGCCGCGGCCCCGGCCGCGCAATGCGCCCCCGCGCGCGCCGCGTCGGCCGCGTTCGCCCCGTCTGCTGCCTCTGCCCTCGATGCGTTCACCTGTCGTACCCCTGCCTGTCGCGCTGCTGCGGCCACGCCGCGGCCCGTACGGCCGTCGCCCGGCTCGCCTGTGCCGCAGGTTGGCCGTTCAAACGGCAATCGTCCAGTTTCCCGAGACTGTCCGGAAGTCATCGCTCGTTGTCATCGATCGTTGACCAACACCACCGTCGATGGCTTATGTTCGTGACGCAAGGCGATCATGTGAACGACTGCCGGGGCTCCGTTCCCGTACGTCTCCGGCGCACCCCCACCGCAGAAGATGGTGATCAACCATGCGTGAAAGACACATAGCCGTCATCGGGACCGGCTACGTCGGACTGACCACCGGCGCCTGTCTGGCCTCGCTCGGGCACCGCGTGGTGTGCGCCGACGCCGACCCGCACAAGGTGCGCAGGCTGCGCCGGGCCGAGGTGGACATCATGGAGCCCGGGCTGTCCGAACTCGTACGGGACGGCGCGGAGTCGGGCCGCCTGGAGTTCACCGGGGACACCCCGTCGGCCGTCGCCGAGGCCGAGGTCGTCTTCCTGTGCCTGCCCACCCCGATGGGCGCGGGCGGCGCCGCCGACCTGGCCGCCGTCGAGGCGGTCGCCGCCGAGGTCCGCACGGTGCTGCCGCAGGGGTGTGCGGTGGTCAACAAGTCGACCGTCCCTGTGGGTACTTCGGAGCGGGTCGCCGCGCTGCTCGCGCGCGAGGACGTGGCCGTGGTGAGCAACCCGGAGTTCCTGCGCGAGGGCCGCGCGGTGCACGACTTCCTGCACCCCGACCGCGTCGTGGTCGGCTCGGCCGACCGTGAGGCGGCGCAGCGGGTGGCCGGCCTGTACGCGGACCTCGGCGCCCCGCTGGTGCTCACCGACGCGGCGAGCGCCGAACTGACCAAGTACGCCGCGAACTTCTTCCTCGCGATGAAGCTCTCCTTCGCCAACAACCTGGCCTCCGTGTGCGAGCGCTTCTCCGCGGACATCGGCGACGTGACGGCGGGCATCGGGCACGACCCGCGCATCGGCGGCGCCTTCCTCCAGCCGGGCCCCGGCTGGGGCGGCTCCTGCCTGCCCAAGGACACCCACGCGCTGCTGAGCGTCTGCGAGCAGGCCGGGGTCGAGTTCCCGCTGCTGCGCGCCACGATCGAGACCAACGTGGAGCACCAGCGGCAGCTTGTGGAGCGCGTCGTGGCGGGCTGCGGGCGCGGCGGCGCGGGCGGCCCAGGCGGCGAGGGCTCGCTGGAGGGCGTGCGGCTGGCCCTGTTCGGCCTCGCCTTCAAGGCCGGGACCTCCGACCTGCGGGACTCCCCGGCGCTGGCCATCGCCCGCGCACTGCGCGAGCGCGGCGCCGAACTGACCGCGTACGACCCCGCGCTGTGCGAGACCCGCCCCGACCTGAGCGACCTGCTCACCCTCGCGGAGACCCCGGAGGAGGCGGCGAAGGGAGCCGCGGCCTGCCTGGTGCTCACCGAGTGGCCGCACTTCCACGACCTGGACTGGGAGGAGCTGGCCGCACGACTGGAAGGCGGCCACGTCTACGACTTCCGCAACTTCCTGGACCCCGCGCGCCTGGAGCGCGCCGGGCTGCACTGGCAGGGCATCGGCCGCACGCCGGCGCTGACGCCCTGAGCCACGGCAGCCCGTACGACGTGCCGCCGGCCGTGCACGGAACAGCACGGCCGGCCGCGTACGACTCAGCACCAGCGGCCGCGTACGACACAGCACCACCGGCCCCGTACGACTCAGCACCACCGGCCCGTACGAGACCGCACCACCCCACCGTCCGTACCGGCGCACCGTTCGACCAGCGGTGCGCCCCGGACCGAACAGAAAGGCCCCCTGATGCGGGTTCTGTGCACCACCCTCGGCAGCCCTTCGCACGGGCGCGCCCAACTCCCCCTGCTCCGCGCGCTGGCCGGGGCCGGGCACGAGGTCCATGTGGCCACCACGCCGGGGCTCGCCGAGGTCTTCCAGCACGACGACGTGACCGTGCGCACCGTTCTGCCCGAGCTCCATCCCGGCACCTTCATGGAGGCCGCGCCCGAGCTCGTCGAGTCCATGAAGGACGCGGGCCCCGAGGAGCAGCGCGAGGTCATGATGCAGGTCATGTCGCGGGCGCTCTCGGGCCCGATGGCCCGGTTTCTGCACGAGGCGCTGGGTCCTGTGGTGGAGGAGCTGCGCCCCGACCTGATCCTGCGCGACGGCATGGACCTGAGCGCGGTCCTCTTCTCCGAGCAGCGCGGCATACCGCAGTTGCCCACGCCCTCGGGCGCGAGCAACGTCATGAACCCCGAGCTGCTGCTGCCGGGACTGAACGCGCTGCGCACCGAGTTCGGACTGCCCGAGCAGGAGGACCCGCTGTCGCTGGCGGCGCACGGGCGGGTGGACTACGTGCCCCCGGAGTTCTCCTTCGCCGAGAAGCTGCCGGGCTCGCTGGCGTACCGGCAGACCGTGAACGTGGACCGCACGGCCGCGCTGCCCCGCTGGGTCGCCGACCTGCCCACCGACAGGCCGCTGGTGTTCGCGGCGCTGGGCACCGCCCTGCCGATGCTGCACAAGAGGCAGGAAGAGGAGGGCGAGGGTGCGGCGCAGATGCCCTTCCCGATGCCCGACCCGGTCGAGACGCTGCGCACCGTGGTGGGCGCCGCCGCGCTGCTGGAGGAGTGCAACGTCATCGTGGCCACCGGCGGGCTGCCCGTGGACGGCGAGGGGCTGCCCCCGCACGTCCACCTCACCGAGCGGCTGGCGCAGCCGCTGCTGCTGGAGTCGACGGACCTGTTCCTCACCCACGGCGGCTTCAACAGCATCCGCGAATCGATGCGCACGGCCACGCCGCTGGCGGTGCTGCCGCAGTTCGGCGACCAGCCGGTGAACGCCAAGCGGGTGCAGGATCTGGGCCTGGGCCGCGAGGTCACCGAGACCACTCCCGAGGGCACGGCCAAGGCGGCGCGCGAACTGCTCGCCGACCGCGACGTGGCGGCCACCGCGCGCCGCGCCCGGCTCGCCATGCTGGCCCTGCCCGAGATCGAGAACGCGGTCCCCGACCTGGAGAAGCTCGCGAAGTAACGCCCAGGAAGCCCGCGAAGCACCGCCCGGGGCGAGCAGCGACGCCCCGGGCGACCCGCCGGGTCCGGCCGCGCGCCGGGCCCGGCGGTCCGCGCCGCCACGCCCCGACCACCCAAGGAAGCCGCACGTGACGTCCTCCCAGGCCCCCGAGACGGCCCCCCGTCCCGAAGGCGGCCCAGCCTCAGACAGTGGAGCATCCGCCACGGGCGGCCCGCCCGTGCGCCTCTCGCACCGCGAGGTGGTCGTCGTCCTGTCCGGGCTGATGCTCGGCATGTTTCTCGGCGCGCTCGACCAGACCGTGATCTCAGCGGCCCTGCGCACCATCGCCGACGACCTGCACGGGCTGACCGCGCAGGCGTGGGTCACCACCGCGTACCTGGTCACCGCCACCATCGCGACCCCGCTGTACGGGAAGCTCTCCGACATCTACGGGCGCCGCCGCATCTACCTGGTCGCGATCGTGCTGTTCGCCGCCGGGTCGCTGCTGTGCGGCTTCGCGGGGTCGATCCACCAGCTCGCCGCGTTCCGCGCGGTGCAGGGCCTTGGCGGCGGCGGGCTCATGTCGCTCGCCATGACGGTGATCGCGGACATCACCTCGCCCCGCGAACGCGGCCGCTACCAGGGCTACTTCATGGCCGTCTTCGCCGGCTCCAGCATCGTGGGCCCGCTCGTCGGCGGCATTCTCGCCGGGCGCGAGACGCTGCTCGGCCTGGACGGCTGGCGGTGGATCTTCCTCGTCAACGTGCCGCTCGCCGCGCTCACCATGGCGGTGATCGCGCGCGTCCTGCGCCGGGTCCCGCACACCCCCGTACGCCACCGCCTGGACTACGGCGGCGCGATGGCCCTGGCCGTCGGCGTCGTCCCGCTGCTCACCGTGGCGGAACAGGGCCGCAACTGGGGCTGGACCTCGCCGCTCGCGCTGTGCATGTACGCGGTCGGCGCTGCGGGTCTCGTGGTCTTCCTGCGGGTCGAGCGGCGGATGGGGGAGGCGGCCCTGCTGCCGCTGCGGCTGTTCCGGATACGCAGCTTCCGGCTCGGCACGGCGCTGCACTTCACCGTCGGCATCGGCATGTTCGGCGCGATGACGACCCTGCCCCTCTACCTCCAGCTCGTGCAGGGCATGAGCCCGATGGGCGCAGGGCTGGCCATGCTGCCGACCATGGCGGCGAACGTCGCGGTCACGCTGACCGTCGGCCGGCTCATCTCCCGTACGGGCAGCTTCAAGGTCCATCTGGTCTTCGGCACCGGCTGCTTCACCGCGGCGATGCTGGTGTACGCGACCCTGCGCGCCGACAGCCCGCTGTGGCACGTCGCGATCGGCATGCTCTTCATGGGCGCGGGGCTCGGCGCGTCCATGCAGACCATGACCACGCTCGCCCAGTCCGAGGTGCCGCGCGGCGACATGGGAGCGGCCACCGCCTCGGTCAACTTCTTCCGCTCCAACGGCGGAACGGTCGGCGCCGCCGCCTTCCTCTCCATCCTCTTCTCCCTCGCGGGCTCCCGGATCGCCGAGCGCCTGACCCCGGCACTCCGCGAGCCCGAGCTGCACGCGCTGGCCCAACGGCCTGAGAACGCCGAGGCGCTGAAGGGCGTGATCGGTCCCGGCGGCCAGGTCAACATGGAGGACTCGGCCTTCCTCCACACTCTCGATCCGCGCCTGGCGCGCCCCTTCCTGGAGGGGTACGTGAGCGCGATGCAGGTGGTCTTCGTGACGGGGGCGGCGGTGCTGCTGCTGGCGTTCACCGTGGCGGTGTGGCGGGTGCCGAATGTGAAGCTGTCGGACGAGTGAGACAGGGGTTTCACGGTGGCCCCGGCGTGTCTGTTAACTTCTAAACCGTTGTAGGGGAGTAGCCACCCCGTCCCCCGGGCCGCCCGTGGTCCGGGGGCTTCCCCGCCGCCTCTCCACACGGCCGTCCGCCCGTACGCAGGTGAGAGGCCGCACAAGGCCCCGCTGTGCGGGGGTGTCGTACGATCCTCGGGACCCCGGGCCGCGCGTGGTCCCGGTCCCGGCAGGTGACAGGAGCGGCGGCACCATGACGCAGAACATCCCCGTGCCGTCCGGCACTTGCGCCTTCGAGCACGAGGGGACGCGGCGCGCGTGGCACCGTGCGCGGCGGCGGGTGGTGCTGCGGATGCTCTGCTTCCTGACCGCCGGATGCGCGGCGCTGATCCTCACCGGCGTGTACGCCGGAACGATCAGGAGCGCGGGTGCGGGGGTGGTCCCGGCGGTGTTCTTCGGCATCGTGGTGCCCGCGGGGCTCTATGCGTACATCAACGCGCTGCTCAGGCTGCGCCGCATCCGCCGGATACTGCGCGCCCACCCGTGGAAGGCGCGCGGCGGCGCCCGCAGGCTGCCCGAGCGCGACCCGAACGGGGTGGCCGTGCAGTTCCTGACGGAACTCGGCGAGTGGTCGCGGGTGTTCACCGCCCGCGACCCGCTGCGCTGGTACCGCTGGGACCCCGCGATGGAGCAGGGCGTCTGGCTCGCGGGCAGCGCGCGCTCCGACGACGGCGCGGTGCTGGCGCTGCCGGGCGGTACGGGGCTGATGACGCTCCAACACCGCGTGGAACGCGCCGAGTCCCGCACCACCACCAGAGCCCGCACCCCCAACAAGGCCCCGTCACCGAAGTCGCTCTAGGGCGGGCTCGGATCAGGGCGGGGCCGGGCCGGCATCAGGCCGGGGCCAGGTCGGGGACGACGCGCCGCAGCTCGGCGGCCGTTCAGCGCGCGCCCGCTCCCGCTCAGAAGCCTCCCCCGAAGCCCCCTCCGTCGAAGCCGCCCCCTCCGAAGCCGCCGCCGAAGTCGTGGCCGCCCAGGCCGAAGCCGTCGCCGCCCAGGCTCGGGCCCGCCGCCCAGGCCGCGCCCGTGTGCAGGGACGAGCCGAGGAGGGTGCCGGCGAGCATGGCGGGCAGCAGGGCCGAGCCGTAGCCGCCGAAGAAGCCGCCGGCCCACGGTGCGTACGCGGGGCCCGCCTCCCAGTAGGGGCGGCGGCCGTAGGCGGTCGGGACGTCGCGGACCAGCGGGGGTTCGCCGTCGTCGAGGCGGGCCGCGTCGGCCGCGCAGATCGGGACGGTGCGCACCTCGCCGCCCGGCGGCGCCCACTGGCGGTCCTTGACCGAGGGGCCGTGCCGCGGGTCGAAGAAGCACGGCGCGCGGCGCTCGGGCAGCGGTTCACCGGCACGGCGTGCGCGCAGCGTGGCCAGCGCGAACCTGCCGCTCTCCAGCGCCCCGGTGACCGCCCGCACATCGCGCGGCGACCGCACCTTCGCCATGGCGGACTTGGCCTCCTCGTACGCGTCCAGCGCCTCCTCGTACTCGGACACCATCGCGGCGTCCTCCTCCGCCGAGGCGCCGCCGGGCGCCGACGGGGTGAAGTCCAGCCGCTCCAGCTCCTCGCCGTACGAGGTCACGTCCTCGTCCACGGTGGCCTTCACGCGCGCCAGGTCGGCCGCCGCCTCCTTGCGCACCCGGAGTCCGCCGCGCGCGACGTAGAACACCGCGAGCAGCAGCCCGCCGAGCACCAGCACGCCCAGCACCGTCCCCGCGGCGCCGGAGCCCTGACCGCCCGAGCCGACGGTGCCCGAGCCCTGGTCGGCGCCCGTCTCGACCGCGGTGGCCGCGCGCGCGGCGAAGTCCTTCAGCGACGCGGCGTCCACCGTGCTCGCCTGCCGCTCGGTCTCCCGCGCCAGCGACTGCGCGCGGGCGCCCGGCAGCAGCGCGCGGTCGGAACCCGCGCCGAAGTCGTCGCCCAGCAGCACCCCGTAGACCCCGGCGCGGCCGGTGGCCTCGCGGATGTCGGAGAGGATCGTCTGCTTGTGGTACGCCGCGCTGCGCGGCAGCACCACGAGGTAGACGGGCTGGCCGCGCGAGGCGATGTCCTCGGCGAGGGCGTGCTGCTCGGCGGTGCTCAGCCGGTCGCGTGCGCCCGGGTCGACATAGACGGGGGTGGAGCGGAGCCCCTTGCCGATCTGCTCGGGGGTGGAGGGTCCGGCGGCCTGTGCCGGTGCGGCCAGGGCCAGCAGTGCCACGAGGGCGAGAAGGGCGGTGAACAGCGCCGCGCGCCTGCCTCCGCCGCGCGGGCGGCGGGCGCGGGGGCCAGCGGATGGGTGCGCCATGTCCCCAGTGTCCGCCCGGAATCCCGTAAACGGGAGGAGTCGGGCGGAAACGGCGGGGCAACGGCGGTGCGCTCACTCCCGCACCGTGTACGGCCGCGGATACGGCCCCGGCGCATAGCGCACATAGCGCGCCGCCGTCCTCGGATCGGCCCTGCGCGCACGGGAGTTGAGGGCGCGCGGCGAGGTGTCGCCCCAGCGCCCCGTGTCCAGGCGCGCCTCCAGGGTGCGCACGGCCGCGAGCTGTTCGGCGGGGGAGAAGGTGCAGTGCCCCGCGTTGTCCACGTACGCCTGGCGCAGCAGCGGGGCGCGGCCCGCCGAGCGGACGGCGGCGCGGTAGGCGCTCTCCGCCCGTACGGGGATCAGCCCGTCGCCCGTGGTGTGCACGTCGAGCTGCGGCTTGCTCAGCCGTCCGGTGAAGGAGACGTGGCGGGACATGTAGCGCTCGGCCTGGGGGTCGGCCGTGAGGCGCGGGGACCGGGCCAGGGTGTCGAGATCGCCCCCGAGGTTCAGGCCCGCCGCCTTGTAGCGGGCCTTGACCTCCCGGTAGTCGTCTGACCTGCGCAGCATCGCGGTGTAGTCCACGCCCGCGTTGCCCGACATGCTGCCGCCGGCGCGGCTCTCCGCCTCCTGCCGCCAGACGAAGGCGGGGGCCTGCACCAGCGAGCGCACCGCCGCGTACTGGTTGGCCTGTGCGCGGGCGTGGTCGCCCGGCGAAGGGCGCGGCTGTTTCGGGTCGTTCCAGCGCGGGATGCCGTGCAGCGCGGCGGCGAGGGCGATGCGGGCGCGGCCCCGCGCGGTCTTCTGCGCGCGGGCGACGGCGGAGCCGAGCCTCTTGGCGGAGGAGGCGGCCTGCGCTGAGGAGGAGAAGCGGGTGAGGCGGATTCCGGAGCGGGGCGCGAGGAGGGTTGTGAGTGCGTACGCGGGGTCCAGGGTGGAGTTCCAGTTGGCGACCCCGCCCTGCACCAGCCCGCACAGCGACAGCGAACCGTCGATGCGCCCCGCATGTCGCTCGGCCAGCGCCGTGGTGACCAGCCCGCCGTACGACTCGCCCCAGGCGAGGGTGCGGTGGGCCTCGCCGACCCGCCGCGCGAAGGCGTCGAGCGTGCGCAGCTGATCCGGTACGGCCTGCTCGGCGGCCCACCCGGTGCGCGCGTACGAGGACCCGGCGAGGGCGTACCCCTCCTTGAGCAGCTTCTCCCGAACGGCCGTGTCCGGCGCGTCGGTCGCCGGGTTCGCCGCCCCCTCGGGCCGGTATCCGTGGCTGAACAGCAGCACGGTCCCGTTCCACTTCCCGGGTACGTCGATGACGTAGCGGGCGCCGGAGCGCAGCGTGCCGTCGAGGTGCCGGGCCGTGCGCTGCTGCGCGGCGGAGGCCGGCGAGCACCCGGCGGTCCCGGCGCCCGCGATGAGGAGCAGGGCGGCGAGGGCGGCGGAGGCGGTGCGTTTGCGAGGGGCACGAAGTGGTCGTATGGGGCCGGGAGTTGGTCTTCCGGTCATCGGGTCGGGGCTCCCTTCGTGGGGCGGGGGCTGTGGCATCGCGGCACCCCCGCCTCAGGCGTAGAAGCGGGAGAGGCTGCGCAGGACGGCCGCCGGCTTCTCGCCGTCCTCGATCTCGACCGTGCCGTCCACCGCGATCTGCACGCCGCCGGGCACGTCGTCCACGGAGGACAGCCGCGCGGCGAGCCGGATGCGCGAACCGGCCCGCACCGGGGCGGGGAAACGCACCTTGTCCAGGCCGTAGTTGACCTTGGTGGTCACGCCGCGCACGTCCAGCAGGTCCGTGAAGAGCGGGATGAAGAGGGAGAGCGTCAGGTACCCGTGCGCGATCGTCCCGCCGAAGGGGCCCTCCGCGGCTCGCGCCGGATCGGTGTGGATCCACTGGTGGTCGCCTGTCGCGTCAGCGAAGGTGTCGATCCGCTCCTGGCCGACGGTCAGCCACTCCCCGGCGCCCAGGTCCTTCCCGGCGAGCCCGCGCAGAGCGTCGAGGCCGTCGACGACGGTGGTGTGCGTGGAGGTGCTCATGGGTGTGCGTTCTCCGTTCGTACGAAGGGGAGTTGAGGGAGAGGGGCCCTGGTCAGGGCGTCCCGTAGCGCTCGCGCAGCAGCGGCTTGCGGAGCTTGCCCGAGGCCGTGCGCGGCAGCGCGTCCGCGAAGACGACCGACTTGGGGATCTTGTACTTGGCGAGCCGCCCGGCGAGCGAGGACAGCAGCACCTCCGCGTCCGGCGCCGCGCCCTCCTCCGGCACCACGACAGCGCGCGCCACCTGCCCCCACCGCGCGTCCGGCACCCCGATCACGGCGCACTCCGCGACGCCCGGCAGCCCGAGCACGGCGGCCTCCACCTCGGCGGGGTAGATGTTCTCGCCGCCGGAGATGATCATGTCCTTGAGGCGGTCGACGAGGGTCACATAGCCGTCCGCGTCGGTGCGCGCCGCGTCGCCCGTACGCAGCCAGCCCTCGGTGAAGGCCGCCGCCGTGGCGTCCGGCAGCCCCCAGTAGCCGGGCATCACATGGGGGCCGCGCACCAGCACTTCGCCGGTCTCGCCGGGTGCGGCAGGGGTGAGCCCTTCGCGGACCACCCGTACGTCGCTGAAGAAGTGCGGCACCCCGGCCGAGCCCGCCTTGCTGACGGAGTGCTCGGCGTCGAGGAAGAGCACGCCGGGCGCGGCCTCGGTCATCCCGTACCCCTGCAGGAAGGTCAGCCCGCGCCGCTGGTATGCGCGGATCAGGCCCTCGGGTACGGGCGCCCCGCCGCAGCTCAGGAGGCGCAGCGAGGACAGGTCGGCGCTCTCCCAGCGGGGTTGGCGCGCGATCATCTCGTACATCGTGGGCACGCCGAACACGAAGCTGATCCGGTGCCGTTCGATCAGTTCCAGCGTGGCGCCGGGCGCGAAGGACTCGGTGAGCACGCAGGTGCCGCCCTTGAGCAGGACCGGCAGGGTGAGCATGTTGAGGCCCGCGGTGTGGAAGAGCGGCGCGGAGGCCAGGGCCACCTCGCCGGCCGTGAGGTCGGTGTCGACCAGCACGTTGACCGCGTTCCAGGTGAGGTTGGCGTGCGTGAGCACCGCGCCCTTGGGGCGGCCCGTGGTGCCCGAGGTGTACATGATGAGGCAGTGGTCGTCGCCGGTGACGGGTTCGTCCAGCTCCCCATCCTGCGGCGGCGGTCCGGCCACCAACTCCTCGTACGCCGGGCCGAGTTCGACGCGGTACGGGGCCCCGTACACGGTCTCCAAGCCGTCCACCAGATCCCGGTGCGCGGGGGCGTGCACGAGGAGCCGTGCGCCCGAGTCGTCCAGTTGATAGGCGAGTTCGGGCCCGGAGAGCCGGGTGTTGAGCGGGACGAAGACCGCGCCGAGCAGGCCGGCGGCGAAGAGGGTTTCGAGGTACGCGGGGTGGTTGGGCCCGAGATAGGCGACCCGGTCACCGCGGCGTATCCCGCGCTCGCTGAGGGAGAGGGCCAACCGCGCGGTGCGGTCGTGCAGTTCGGCGTACGTGGAGGAGACGGGCTCCCCGGGGTCGCCGCCGGGGACGGCGGGGTCCGGGTGGTGGATCAGGGCGGTGCGGTGCGGCGTCTTGCGGGCCCGGCGTGCGGGCCATGAACCGATGCCCTCGTTGCGCATGAACGTGGCTCCTTCGGACGCGGTCGGAGTCGGGGGTGACCGGGTTCAGGCGCCGTCGAGTCCCAGCAGGCGCGCCGCGTTCTCCTTCAGGATCTTGGGGCGGACCTCGTCCTTGATGTCGAGCTTCGCGAAGTCGGCCAGCCACCTGTCCGGGGTGAGCACCGGGTAGTCGGAGCCGAAGAGGACCTTGTCCTTGAGCAGGCTGTTGGCGTACTTGACCAGTTGCGGAGGGAAATACTTCGGCGACCAGCCGGACAGGTCGATGTGCACGCCCGGCTTGTGGGTGGCCACCGCCAGCGCCTCGTCCTGCCAGGGGAAGGACGGATGCGCCAGGATGATCTTCAAGTGCGGGAAGTCGGCGGCGACGTCGTCGAGGAGCAGCGGATTGCTGAACTTCAGCCGGATTCCCGCGCCCCCGGGCACGCCCGCGCCGATGCCGGTCTGCCCGGTGTGGAAGAGCGCGACGGCGCCCGCCGCCTCGATCTCCTCGTAGAGCCCGTACGCCATGCGGTCGTCGGGGAAGAACCCCTGGATGCTGGGGTGGAACTTGAAGCCCCGCACCCCGTACTCCTCCACCAGCCGCCGTACCTGGCGCACCGCCGCCTTCCCGCGGAAGGGGTCGAGGGAGGCGAAGGGCAGGAGGACGTCGGGGTGTTCGGCGGCGGCCTCCGCGACCTCCTCGTTCGGCACGGGCTCGGTGCCGGTGGCCGCCTGCGCGTCCAGCGGGAAGACGACGGCCGCCATCTCCCGCTCCCGGTAGTAACGGGCGATCTCCGGCAGGGTCGGCTTACGGTTCCCCTCCACCTTGAAGTACGCGCTGGAGGCGGCGTGCAGGTCCTCGTCCAGTGAGGCGGCGCCGTTCGCGGAGACCTCGGCGTGGGTATGCACGTCGATGGCCTTGAGGCGGGAGACGTCCATCGTGGGGCGCTGTGCGGCCGTCATCAGCCCTCCTCCCCGGTGCCGGTACCGGGTACGCGGGGCGCGGGGATGCCCACGCCCTGCGGTTCCGCGCCGACCCCGCCGTGCCAGGAGGCGGCCAGCGCCCCGGGGGTCCAGCCGCCGTCCGCGTACGCGGTGCTCACCTCCTGCGGGTGCGACCAGAGCGAGAGCCGGTCGCCGCCGATGCCGATGCACTGGCCCGTGACGTCGCGCGCGGCGTCCGAGGCGAGGAAGGGCACGAGCGCGGCGCAGTCCTCGGCGGTGCCGAAGCCCTCGCCCTTGCGCAGGAATTCGGGCAGCGGCGTCCCGTTCTCGCGCAGCTCGCGCACGTACGGGGCGAAGGCCGGGATCGTCTCGGTCATCGCGGTGGCCGCCACCGGGATGACGGCGTTCACCGTGATCCGCGCCCTGGCCAGCTCCATCGACCAGGTGCGGGCCATCGCGGCGATGCCGGCCTTGGCTGCCGCGTAGTTGGTCTGCCCGAAGTTGCCGCGCTGGCCCGCGGGCGAGCCGACCAGGACGAGGCTGCCGCCCTCGCCTTGCTCCCGCATCCGTACGGCGGCGGCGCGCGCACACGTGAAGGTGCCCCGCAGGTGGGTGGTCACCACGTCGTCGAAGTCCTCGTCGGTCATCTTCCACAGCACCCGGTCCCGCAGGATCCCGGCGTTGGTGACCAGCACGTCGAGCCGCCCGAACTCCTCGACGGCGCGGGCGACCAGGCGGTCGGCCGCCTCCGCCGTGCCGACCGCTGCGGCCTCGGCGACGGCCTCGCCGCCCGCCTTCACGATCGCGTCGGCGGCCTCCCGCGCGGCCTGCGGGTCCGCGTCGTTGACGACGACACGGGCGCCGGAGCGTGCCAGGGCCTCGGCGTACGCGAGCCCGAGCCCGCGCCCGGCGCCGGTGACCACGGCTGCCTTGCCGGTGAGGTCCACGGGGGAGCCGGGAGAGGGGGCTGAGGGGGTGGGTGACACTGCGCGGTCCTTTCGCCGGGGGTGCGGGGCGGTCGGCACGGGCTCGACACGGGCCGCTCAACGTGCGGCGCCCGGTCGGGAGTTGGAGTGGCGCACGACCTGAAAGGAAGCTAAGAGCAATCATTGTCGACGTCAATAGTTGTTCTTGCGAGGCGTCGTGCTGCATGCTGAGCGGAACCGAACGACCGCGCCCGTACGGGGCCTTGAGCAGGGAGCAGTGCCATCGCCGCCCAGAGAACGCCCGCGACTCCGCAGGTGCAGCAGCCCGTCGACGCGGGCGAACCGTGGATGCGGGGGCTGCACGCCGACACCGGCTATCTGCTCTACCGGATCGGCCTGCGCTCGGGGCAGCTCTTCAACGCGGCGCTCCAGGAGCACGGACTGCGGCTGCGCCACTATGCGCTGCTGCGCTACCTCGCCACCGTGGAGGGCGCGCCGCAGCGCGAGCTCAGCTCCCGGCTCGGCTACGACCCCAGCGCCATCGTCGGCCTCGTCGACGACCTGGAGCGGCAGGGGTTCGTGGAGCGGGGGCCCGCGCCGAACGACCGGCGGACCAGGCTGGTCGCGCTCACGGGCGCGGGCAGCGCGTTCCTGCGGGACACCGACGAGGCGAGCCGCCGCGTCACCGACGAGCTGACCGGGCAGCTCTCCGCCGAGGAGCGCGAGACGCTGCACGCGCTGTTGCTGCGCGTCGCGCACCCCGACGAGCCCTAGGGGTACGGGGGTACGCGTCGTACGAGAGGTAGGCGGGGGTCCGCGCGGTCCGGTCCGCCCCGTCCCTTTTCGCGCGAACTGCGGCCCTCACCTGCGTAAACCGCTCACTCACCGGCCTCCGCTCCTGAGTACATGTACTCAGGCCACACGCCCCGCGCCGAGGAAAGCATGGGGCGCATGCCCGATACACCACGCACTCCGCACGCGCGGGAACACGCCGCCCCGGCGGGGAGCAGACGGGCGGGGATCACCGCCACGGGCAGCGCGTTGCCCGGGAGAGAGCTGCCCGGACGGGAGCTGACCTCCGAGGAGTTGCTGCGCCACGTCGCCGGGAACGGCGGTCCAGCCCTGCCGCCCGGACTGCTGCGGCAGGCCACCGGCATCCGTACGCGACGGGTCGCGGATGAGGGGGTGTACGCCTCCACGCTGGCGGTCGCGGCGGGCCGGCGCGCGCTGGCCTCGGCCGGGCTCGACCCGCTGGACGTGGACCTGCTGCTGTTCGCCTCCGCGACGCGGGACATGATCGAGCCCGCCACGGCGCACATGGTGCAGGACGAACTGGGCAGCAGGGCGCACGCGCTGGACGTCACCAACGCCTGCAACAGCTTCCTCAACGGGATCGACCTGGCCCGCTCCATGATCCTCGCGGGGCGTGCGCGGCGGGCCCTGGTGGTCACGGGGGAGACCCCGAGCCGCTCGGTGCGCACGGCGCCGGAGGACCACGCCGCGTTCCGCGCGTCCTTCGCGGGCTACACCTTCGGCGACGCGGGCGCGGCAGTGCTGGTCGAGGAGGTGGAGAGCGGCGGCATCCTGGACGTGGACACCGAGACGCACTCCGAGCACTGGCGCGTGGGCGGCATACCCGGCGGCGGCTCCCGGCACCCGCGCGGCGACGAGCACACCTACTTCCGCGGCGACGGCCACGAACTGCGCGGCGTCTTCGAGAAGGTGGGCACGGCCGTCATCGACCGCACGCTGCACCGGGCCGGCCTGCACGGTGCGGGCCTGGACGGTATGGGGACCGGCGCCGGCTCGGGCTGGGACGGCATCGCCAAGGTGCTCGTGCACCAGGTGACCCTGCCGTATCTGGAGCGCTTCCAGGAGCTGACCGGCGTGCCGGAGGACAAGCTCGTGGTCACCGTCCCCGAGCTGGGCAACATCGCCAGCGCGGCCCTCGGCGTACAACTGGACCGCGCGTACGGCGAGATAGCCCCCGGTGAGCGCGTGCTGTTCGTCGGGCTCGGCGGCGGGATCAGCATGATGACGATGCTGTGGGAGAAGTCGTGACCGCGGCCGCTCAGGACCGCAACCGCCTGTGGGTGATCGTCCCCGCGTACGAGGAGGAGGCCAGGCTCCCCGGCACGCTGCGGGCCCTGGAGGCCCAGCGTGACCGGGACTTCACGCTGCTGGTCGTGGACAACGGGTCGGCGGACGGGACGGCGGCGCTGGCGCGGAAGTTCGCGGCGGACGCGCCGTTCCCCGTGGAGGTGCTGGAGGAGCCAGAGAAGGGCGTGGGCTGCGCGGTGGACACCGGTTTCCGGTACGCCGTCGAGCGCGGCGCCGTGCTGCTGGCCCGCACCGACGCGGACTGCCTGCCGCGCCCCGGTTGGACCGCCGCCGCGCGTTCGGCGCTCGAGAGCGGGCGCGCCGACATGGTGTGCGGGCGCATCCTCGCGCGGCGCGACGAGCACGGGGTGCTGGGGCGCGCCGGTTTCCGCGTACTGGTCGGGTTGGCCGCGCTGTTCGGGCGGCTGCGCCCCGCGCACGCGCGCAGGAACGGGTACCGCGCCCCGTACCGCATGCACGCGGGCAACAACATGGCCATCACGGCTGCCACGTACGAGGCAGTGGGCGGCATGCCCCGCCGCCCGTCCCCCACAGACCGCCTCTTCCTCAACCGCGTACGCACGCATACCGCCCGCATAGCTCACTCCCGCTCCATGGCGGTGGAGAACTCCACCCGCCGAATCCGCGCCTACGGCCTGCGAGGCACGGCCCGCTGGTACTTGGACAGGGGGAGCGGCGCGATGGGGGAGGACCCGAGATGAGGTGGGTGTACTCGACCCCCTTTGAGCTGTGGGCGATCGGTCAGCGCGAGGGGCGGAACGGGTGGGCACAGCGGACCGCCGCCCCCGCGCCCACCCAGCCACGCACCCAACGGGGCCCGCGGCGCAGCCCCGCAGGCGCCCCGCGCCGAAAGGAGCCGCGCTGATGCTCGACCGCCTCGACCACTCGCTGCGCGCGGCCCCAGAACGCCCAGCGATCCTGGGCGCCACCCGCGCAGGCGCCCCCAAGGTGCTCGCCACCCGAGGCGACCTCACAGCCATGGCCGACGCCTACGCCACAGCCCTGCACGCCCGCGGCCTGCGCCCCGGCGACACCGTGGGCGTAGCCGTACGCCCCGGCCCACGCGCCCTTGCCATCATGCTCGCCCTCTGGCGCCTCCACCTCCGAGGCGCCGTACTCGACCCCGGCGCGGGCCCCGAGGTGCTGCGCGCCCGCCTGGCCCTCGCGCCGCCCGCGCTGATCCTCGCCGACGCCACCGCGCAGGCGGCGGCGGGCTGGGCCCGCCCGCTGGCCCGCCGCGCCGGACTCTCGCTGCCCGCGCTGGACGGTCTGGGCCCGGTGGCCACGGTCGGCCGCCGACTCCCGGGCTGCGCGCCGAAGTTGGAGCCCGCCACCACAGCAGGCCCCTTGAGCGGAGGCGACGGTGACGCCGACGCCGTGATCGTCTTCACCTCCGGCACCACGACCCGCCCCCGCGCGGTCGTGCACACCCGCTCCAGCCTGGCCGCCGGCATGGAGGCGGTCGCCTCGATGGTGCCCGCGCGGCCCGGACTCCCGGTGCTGGGCGGCACGTTCTTCGTCCTCGTACCGTGCCTGGCCCAGGGCGCCCCCGTCGCACTGCCCGCGCGCTCGCCCCGTACCCTCGCCCGCCAGCTGCACAGGACCGTGCCCCAGAGCACCTACCTGACGCCCCCTCAACTGCGCGCGGCGCTGGCCGAGGACGCACCCTTCGCCGGCAGCGTGTGGACGGGCTCGGCGCCCGCGAGCCGCGAACTCCTCGGCCGCGTACGGGAGTCGGGCGCCGACGAGGCGTGGGGCGTGTACGCGCTGACGGAACTGTTCCCCGCCGCGGCCGTCGAGTCCCGCGAGAAGGCCGCGTACGAGGAGGAGGGACCGGGCCTCGGCGACCTCGTGGGCGCCCCGCTGCCCGGCGTCTCCGCGAAGCCGGAAGCGGACGGCGAACTCCTCCTCGCCGGCCCCGCTGCCCGCCACCGCTACCTGGGCGAGGAGCCCGATCCCTGGGTGCGCACCGGAGACCGCGCGCACCTCGACGACGCGGGCCGCATCGTGCTGGAGGGCCGCTGCAAGGAGATGGTGCTGCGCGGCGCGGAGAACATCTACCCGGGCCTGTACGAACCGCGGTTGCAGCTCCCGGGCGTCGAGCTCGCCCTGCTGGTCGGCGTACCGGCGGGCGACGGCGACGAACGCCTGGCCGCCCTCGTCCAGCCGCGCCCCGGCGTCTCGGTGCGCGCCCTCCGCGCGGCCCTGGAGGAACCGCTGCGCCGGATGGGCACTGCGCGGCCCGACGCCGTGCTCTTCGCCGAGGTGCCGCTGTCGGGACGTTCGCGCAAGCCCGACAGGGAGGCGGCGTCGCGGATCGCGGCGGGGCTGATGGCGGGCGGCGGCCCGGTGGCCCCAACGGGCTCGGTGGCCCCAACGGACTCGACGGCCTCGACGAACTCGGCGGGGGAGCGCGGCAGTTGAAGGCTCCGCACCACGCGAAAGCCCGGCTCGTGACCGCGCTGCGGCCCGCCGTCGACCGCTCCCTGCGCGCACACCGCCGCTACACCTCCGCCAACGGCGACGCGCTGGCGGGCGCGCTCACGTACGCGCTGCTGACCGGCACGGCCCCCGCCGTCCTGCTCCTCGGCACCCTCGCCACGCACGTCGGCCCGGGCGCCGGGCCGGTCCGCGAGACGCTGGCCCGGTTCACCGCCGCCGTACTGCCAGGCCAGGGCGCCGCGGCCGCCGCCCGGCTCCCGCTCGGCACCGCGCACTGGCGGCCGCTGCTCGTGCTCGCGCTCGGCTGGGCCGTGGTGCGCATGACGCGCGCGCTGCGCACCGGCGTGCGCGCCATGTGCGGGCAGAACGCGGGGAGCGGCAACCCGTTCAGGGACGCCGTACGGGATGTCGTGCTGGCGCTCGCGCTGTGCGCGGCGTTCGCGCTGGTCGCGGTGGCCGTACGGCTCGGTGGCGGCGGCGCGGGGGCGGCCGTGCCCGCCCTGTGGGCGCTGTTCGCGGCCGTGCTGCTGGGCACGCCGCGTCCCGGCGGCCGCCCCGGAACGGGGCCCGTGCTGCGCGCGGCACTCGCCGCCGCGCTGGCCTGCCAGGCGCTGATGTTCGCAGGGCGGCACTACCTGGCCGCGACGGCGGAGCTGCACGACACGCTGTACCGCTCGGCCGGGCTGCTCGTCGGCGTACTGATCTGGTGCGGACTGTGCGCCCGCGTCCTGCTGCGCGCGGCGGCGTGGGCGGCGACGGCGTGCGCTCCTTCCGTTTCCGCGGCGCCCCATTCGGTGCTGCCCGAATCGCCCCCAGGAGGTGGCGGTTGAACCTCTGGGTGATCATCCCCGCGTACAACGAGGCGGCCTCGCTGCCCGCCACCCTGGCCGCGCTCGCGGCCCAGCGGGACACCGGATTCACGCTGCTGGTGGTGGACAACGCGTGCACCGACGGCACGGCGGACGCGGTGCGCGCGTTCGCGCGCGACGCGCCCTTCCCCGTCGAGCTGACCGCCGAGTCCGAGCCGGGCGCGGGCGCGGCGGCCGACACCGGCTTCCGCCACGCGATCGCGCGGGGCGCCACGTTGTTGCTGCGTACGGACGCCGACTGCCTGCCCGCGCCCGACTGGACGGCGGTGGCCAGGGCCCGTTTCCTGGCCGGCGCCGAGATGCTGTGCGGCCGCAGCGTGCCGCGCCGCGACGAGCGCCCGACCTTCGCCGAGGCGCGCGTGCTGCCCGCCGCGATCCGGCTCTGCGCGCTGTACGGGCGTTTCCGCGCGGAACACCGCAAGCCCTGCTACCTCACCCCGTACGTGCTGTGCCACGGCCACAACCTGGCCCTCACGGCGGACCTCTACCTGCGCTGCGGCGGTGCCGCCCGGGTGCCCCTGCACGAGCGCCCCGAGGACGTCGAGCTCCTCAACCGCGCCCGGCAGCACTCCGAACGCATCGAACGCTGCGAGCAGTTGGTGGTCCACAACAGCCTCCGCAGGCTCCGCGCCTGGGGGCCCCGCCGCACCTTGCTGTGGTACTGGGACCGCCGCTACCGGCCTGCGGAGGCGGGGGAGGCGCATGTGCGGTGAGGGTGCGCGGTGTGCTGTCCGGGGCTGTTGTTTCTGTCGACTTCATGGAGGTTCACGTCCGATGACGCCGCACGTCGAGAGCCCGGCCGCGGCCGGGGCCCCGGAGGCCGCCGCGGCGAGTCCCGGCGCGCTCGCCCGTGCGCGCCGCCGTGACCGCCGCGTCTATCTGCGCGGCCACCCGCTGCTGTTCGGCCTCCTCGCCGCCACCCGCGGCCGCCCCGTACGCCGCATCGGCCGCACCCTCCTGGTGCACGGGGCCGAGCCGTACCGCGAGGCCCTGACCCGCATCCGGCTCGACCGCACGGCCGAGGGCACGACAGGAGGCGCGGCGCGCGCGGCTCTTGCGGGCAGTGGTCCCGGGGGTGGCAGCGGTCCCGAGGGCGGTGGCTGCCCTGCGCGCGGCGGCGTCCTCTTCGACCAGGACGGCGCCGACCACCGCGCGGAACGGCGGGCAGCGGCCGACCAGTTCGGCGCGGCGGGCGTGGAGCGCCTGCGGCCGGTGTGGCAGCGCGCCCTCGCCGCTGGGCTGGAGCCGCTCGCGCACGGCGGCGAGGTCGACCTCGTCGCGCTGGCCCGGGAGGTGTCGGGGGCCGTGGTGTGCGGGCTGCTGGACTGTTCCGCGCCGCCGCGCGCGGTGGCGGAGGCGTGCGCGAGTGCCGCGTCCGCCTCCGTACGCGCGCACCTGCCGGGGCCGCGCAACCGGCGCGCGGAGCGGGCCGCGGCCCGTACCGCCGCCGAACTCGACCGCCTCCTCGGCGCCGAGGGCGACCCGCTGCCCGCGATGGTGGCGGTCGCCGCGGTCAACACCACCGTCGCCGCGCTGCCCCGCGCCGCGGCCTGGTGCGCCGACGCCGGCCTCTGGGGCCAGGCGGCCGATCCCGCCCTCCGCCCCGCACTCGCCGACGAACTCCTCCGCGTGACCGCGCCCTCCCCGCTGCTGCCCCGCGTGGCGGCCGAGCCGGCCGAACTGTCCGGCCACCCGGTACGCCCAGGCGACCGCCTCCTCCTGATCGCCCGCCACGCAGCCGAAGCCCACCGCACCGCCCCCGACGCACACCACCCAGCCGAACCTTCCCTGACCCATTCGGTGTTCGGCGCGGGCCCGCACACCTGCCCCGGCGCCCGAATGGCCCGAGCGCAGCTCACAGACGCGCTGGGCTATCTCGCCCCGTACGGCCCGCGGGTCGTACGCGCCCGGGCGGACCGCCGGGCGGCGCTGCCGTCTTGGGGGGAACTGGCCGTGCGGGCAGGGGAGGTGGCGCGTTGATGGCGGCGTACGAGGTTGAGGGATTGCGCCTGGGCGTCACCGGCGCGAGTGGTTTCCGCGACGGCCACATGGCCGCCCTGCTCGCCGACGCGCTGGCCCGCCTCGCCCCGTACCGCCCACGGGCGAGCCGCCGCGGGGCGCCGCCGTCCTGGGCCGAATTGGCCGTGCTAGCAGGGGAGATGGCGCGCTGATGACGGCGTACGAGGTCGAGGGGCTGTGTCTGGGGGTCACCGGGGCCAGCGGTTTCTGTGGTGGGCATGTCGCTCGTGCGGCGCATGCGCGCGGGGCCCGGGTGATCGCGCTGGGACGGCGTCCTGGGCCGGTGGGTGAGCACCGTTACTGGGACGCCTCCCGGGGCGCGCCCGACCTGAGCGGCGTCGACGCGGTGGTGCACTGCGCCGCGGCCGTCGGCGATCCGGTACCGGGTTCGCCGGGCGAGGCGGCCATGCGCGCGGTCAACGTCGACGGCACGGCCCGGCTCCTGGAGGCGGCGGCCGGGCGGCCGCTGGTGTGGGTGAGCAGCGCGAGCGTGTACGACCCGCGCCGGGACCGTTCGCTGGTGACGGAGGATCATCCGCGTTCCGGGCAGCTCAACGCGTACGGGCGTACCAAGGCGGCGGGCGAGCGACTGGCCCTGGACGCGGGCGCGGTGGCGCTGCGCCCGCGCGCCGTCTACGGCCGCGGGGACACCCAGCTCCTGCCCCGCCTGCTCGACCGCGTCCGCGCGGGAACCCTCCTGCTCCCCGGCTCCGACGTCCCCCTGAGCCTCACCGCGGCCGAGAACCTCGCCGACGCCTGCCTCGCAGCCCTGAGCTGGTCCCCGGGCCCCTACAACATCGCCGACGCGACCCCGTACGACCGCGACGCCACACTCACAGCCGTACTCCGCGCACACGCCATCCGCGCCCGCATCCGCCACCTCCCCCTGCCGCTGGCCCAGTTGGCATCCCGCATAGCCGAAACGCTCGCCCGCCACACCCCGGGCGACACCGCCCCACCTTTGACCCCGTACGCGGTGGACCAGCTTTCCCACCCCGTGGTCCTGGACCTGACCCGAGCCCGCACCCAGGGGTGGACCCCGCACCGCACACTGACGGATTACTTGAGTGAACTGAGCGCGAGCGGGACTGGGGCGGCCCGGGTCTGAGCCCTGTACGACGGCTGGCGGGCGCGGCATGCGTCATCTCCCGCCGCCTGCCGCCGACTTCACGGCCCGTTGTCGCCGTACGCCGCCGAACAGCCCCGGGCGCAGCCCGAGTCAGGGCCGTCAGCCCATCCGCGAAGCCCCCCGCTACCCCGCCCCCTCCTCCCGCAGAGTCAAAGCGAGCAACCCCGGAAAGCGGGCGTCGAACTCCTCGCGGCGTAGGCGGTTGAGGCGTTTCGGGCCCTGGTCGCGCTGTTCGACCAGGCCCGCGTCGCGCAGGACCGTGAAGTGGTGGCTCTTGGCCGCCCTGCCGACGGGGACGTCGAAGTTGCTGCAGCTCAGCGTCCAGTCGGGGTGGCCGGCCAGATCGCGGACCAGCCGGAGGCGCACGGGGTCGGCGAGCGCCGTCAGGGCGGTGAGCAGGGGAACGTCGTCGGGGTGCGTGTGCACCGGCGCCGGACGGTGGCTCGACCCCTCGGCCCGGTCCGTCATCGTTCCCTCGCTCTCTCCACCCAGTGTTCAATCGTCATCGTACACTGCTAGTGTTCGACGCCCATTGAACACTCACTCGCGGAGGGGTGGTGTGCCGTATGCGTACGGCCGAGTTCGAGGAGTACGGCGGCCCCGAGGTGCTGCGGACCGTCGAGGCCGAGGCACCCGAACCGGGCCCCGGTCAGGTGACCATCGACGCCGCGTGGGCCGGGGTGAACTTCGCCGACGTGAAGGCCCGCGCCGAGGGATACCGGGTCGCTTCGCTGCCCCACCGCCCGGGCCTGGAGGTCTCCGGGCACGTCAGGGCGCTGGGTGAGGGCGTCGAGGGCCTGCGCGTCGGGCAGGAGGTCGCGGCCCTGGTCGACGGCGGCGGCTACGCCGAGGTCGTACGCGCCGCGGCCGCCACCGTGTTCCCCCTGCCCGAGGGCGTGGACCTGCGTACCGCTGCCACCCTCCCGACCGTGCTGCCGACCGCACACGCCCTGATCCACGAGGTCGGACGGCTGCGCGCAGGCGAGAGCGTGCTGGTGCACGGCGCGGCCGGCGGCATCGGCACGGTGGCAGGGCAGTTGGCCCGCGCCGCGGGCGCCGGAGCGGTGTACGGGGTGGCCTCCACCGAGGCCAAGGCCGCGTACGCGCGCAAGCACGGCTACGACGAGGTGTTCGGCCCGGACGGCTTCGAGGGCGACGTCCGCCGGGCGACCGGCGGCAGGGGCGTCGACCTCGTACTGGACCCGATCGGCGGGGACACCCTGCGCCGCGGCCTGGAAGCGCTCGCCGCCTTCGGCCGCCTGGTCTCCTTCGGCAACGCCAGCGGCGCCGAACCCTGGCACGCCGGACAGGCCGAGCTGTACGCGCAGGGGCGCTCCGTCGGCGGCTTCTCCGTGCTCGCCCTCGCGCAGTCGGCGCCCGACGCCCTCCGCGCGCTGACCGAACGCGCCCTGCGCGCCGTCTCGGACGGGACGGTCGCGCTGCCCGTCACGGCCGAGTTCCCGCTGTCGGAGGCGGCCGCGGCGCACCGGCTCATGGGCGGCCGCACGTCCACGGGCAAGCTGCTCCTGCGCATCGCCGGCTGAGCCGGGAGCCGCCGCGCGCCCTCGCCCGGGCCGCCTCCGTTTGGCACGCGCCACCAGATTCGAACTAATATCGAACGGTGGTGAGCGAGTGGCAACGGCGAGCAGGTCCCTGGGCGAGGGCGGTGCTGCCCGACGGGCAGGAGCTGGACGTGATCGTCAACGCCCGCGAGCGCACGCCGGACGGCCGCTGGTGGTACGAGTGCGAGGCGATCCTCCCGGACCGCAGGCGACACCCGGACGGCAGGACCGAGCCGGCCGCCGTACCGACCCCGCTCAGCGTGCACGCCGACCGCATCGCGCCGCTGCCCGGCGAGGACTACACGTCGGTGCCCACCACGGGTGCCGTCGCCGGGCGCCGCTGGCTGCTCGCCCGCGTACCGCCGCGCGCGCCGGACGACCCCGGCTGGCGCCTCCACCGCGGCGACTGCGGCCAGGCGAGCGGCGAACAGCGCCGCATCACGGAACGCGAGGCCGCCCGACTCCTGGGCGCGGGCGCGGACATGGACGTGGATGTGGACGTGGACGCGGGATGGAGTACGAGGTCGGGTACGGGGGCGAGCGCGGCCCCCGGTGGATCCGGCGGACCCGGCGCACCGTCACCCGGCCCCGGCCGCTGCGAGGTGTGCGCCGTGTGCCGTCCCGACCGTGCGCTGCCGCGCTGACAGGCTCACCCCGCGGCTTCCGCACCCGCGCGCCCCGGTGCCACACTGGCGCGAGGGGCCCCTGCCGTTTTCCCCCGTCGGCGGGGGCCTCCCGTTCGCTCTCCCGGGGTGTGCGCCGGAGCGCGCGGCCGTTCCCGGAGAATGGCCCCATGACGCCGCCGCCCATGAGTCCGAGCCCGCACGACGAGCAGCCTCACGGCGAGCCGTCCCGGAGCGAGCCGCCTCAAGACGAGCCGCACCGCCAGGGTCCGGCCGACACCACGGCACCGAACGACACCGTGCCGCTCGGCGAAGACGTCCGCGCCCTCCTGGACGGCTTCCCCGACGTCGGCGACGACGAGCAGGGCTTCCCCTTCTTCACCGTCGACGACCAGGGCTACCCCCACGCGGCCCTGCTCTCCCGCGCGGAACTCCAGCCGGGCCCCGGCACCGGCACGCTGTTCGCGGTCCTGGCCGGCACCCGTACCCGGGCCAACCTGGCGCGCGACGGACGCGCGGCGCTCCTCGCCGTGCACGGCGCGTACTGCCACCGCGTCAAGCTGCGTCTGGTGGAGTCCCGCGACCACGGCGACCTGCTCGGCTGCGTCTTCGCCGTGACCGAGCGGGCCCCCGACAGCGTGGGCATCACGCTCCAGCCGCTCGGCTTCCGTACGACCGGCGAACTCGCCCACGCGGAACAGTGGAAGCGCAGCGCGGCCATCCTCGCCGAGCTGGCCGCCGCGTACGACGGGCCCGCCTAACCGGCACCCAGTACGCAGCGCCTTGACGCTCCCTCAGGGGCGCGGCCAAGGACGCCCGTCGAGGCGCTCGATGTCGGTGTTGAAGCGCCGGAGGAAGCCCGCGAAGGCGGCGATGTCCTCGTCGGACCAGTCGGCGAGTACCTGGTCCAGGGCCCTTACGGTGCTGTCCCGTTCGTGGTCCAGGGCCTGCGCGCCCTTGTCGGTGATGCGGAACTTCCGCGCCATGCCCCCGTCGGGATCGGCGATGCGCTCCACCAGGCCGGACCGCATCGCGGCCGCCGTCTGCCGGTTGAGCGTGGAGGCGTCCAGGCCGAAGGCGTCGCTCAGCTCGCCGATCGACATCGGCCCCTGCACGCGGATGCGGCTGAGCAGCACATAGGCGCTGCGCTCCAGCACGCCGTCCTTGCTGCGCCCGCCCCTCTGGTGCAAGTACGCGTGCCGGCTGAGCAGCATCTGCTCGTACTCGACCTCGTGCGTCGGCCTGACCATGCGTCCCGCCGCCTCCTGCTCGCTTCCTTCTGCCGGGGCCATCCTCTCATGCAATGTGCATGGCACACATGGTGTGCGTGATGCACTGAATATGTATAGTGCACGACGCATTGCCGCACCGCACCGCACCACGCCGCGCCCTGCGCTCGCCCCGGACAAGGAGCCCCGCCATGGACGCCGCCCCGCAGACCGCCTCCCGGGCGGGCGCCGTGATCGGGAGCAGGAAGAAGAGGGACCGCATGACCGACCCCCACACCCCGTCCGCCCCGCCAACCGGTGATCCGGAGGCGCTCGGCTTCGACCCCGAGGCGCTGCGCGCCCGCTACCGCGCCGAGCGCGACCGCCGGATCCGTCCCGAGGGGCGGCGCCAGTACCGGCCCGTGACCGGGGACTTCGGCGCGTACGACGAGGATCCGTACGCGGGCCCGGCGCCGGAGCGCGAACCGCTCGGCGACCGGACCGAAGTGCTGGTCGTCGGGGGCGGGTTCGGCGGGCTGCTGGCCGGGGCGCGGCTGCGGCAGGCGGGCGTGGAGTCGATACGGGTGATCGAGAAGGGAGCCGATTTCGGCGGGACCTGGTACTGGAACCGCTACCCCGGCATCCACTGCGACATCGAGTCCTACATCTACATGCCGCTGCTGGAGGAGGTCGGCTACGTACCGCGCTGGAAGTACGCACCCGGCGAGGAGATCCGCCAGCACGCCATGGCGATCGCAGAGACCTTCGGGCTCTACCGGGACGCCGTCTTCCGTACCGTGGTGACCGGCCTGACCTGGGACGACGAGGCGTACGAATGGAAGGTGAGCACTGATAGGGGCGATGAGATGCGCGCCCGGTACGTGGTGACAGCCAGCGGCACGCTCAGCGAGGCCAAGCTGCCGGGCATCCCCGGGATCGGGACGTTCCAGGGGCACGCCTTCCACACCAGCCGCTGGGACTACGCGTACACCGGCGGCGACGCGGACGGGAACCTGCACCGGCTCGCGGACAAGCGCGTCGCCCTCATCGGCACAGGTGCGACCGCCATCCAGTGCGTGCCCCATCTGGGCGCCGACGCGCGGGAGTTGTACGTCTTCCAGCGCACGCCCTCCTCGGTGGACGTGCGCGCCAACCGGCCCACCGACCCCGACTGGGCCGCCTCGCTCGAACCCGGCTGGCAGCGGCGCCGCCGCGAGAACTTCCTCGCGCTGGTCACCGGGGGACGCGCCGAGGAGGACCTCGTGGACGACGGCTGGACCAGCAGCGCCCGGCTCCAGCAGAAGCTGGTCCCCAGCGACTCCTACCGCGAGGTGCCGGAGGAGGAGCGCGAACGCGCCTACGAGATCGCCGACTTCCAGAAGATGAACGAGATCCGCGACCGGGTGGACGCCGTGGTCGAGGACGCGGAGACGGCCGAGAAGCTCAAGCCCTGGTACCACTACATGTGCAAGCGGCCCACCTTCAGCGACCACTACCTCCAAGCCTTCAACAGGCCCAACGTCACCCTCGTGGACACCACCGACCACCACGGCGTGGACCGCATCACCGAGAACGCGGTGTGGGTCGGCGACACCGCGTACGAGGTGGACTGCATCATCTTCGGCACCGGCTTCGACGTGGGCGTCTCCGGGATCACCTCGGGGCGCCTCCCTGTGTACGGGCGCGGCGGCACCGCGCTCACCGAGGCCTGGCGCGAGGGGCCGCGCACGCTGCACGGCTTCTCCACGCACGGCTTCCCGAACCTGTTCCAGCTCGGCCCGCTGCAGAACGCCGCCTCCGTCAACTTCGTCCACGTACTGGATGAACAGGCCACGCACGTGGCCGAGATCGTCGGCGCGGCGCGGGAGCGGGGCGCGGCGTACGTGGAGCCGACGGCCGAGGCCGAGGAGAAGTGGGTCGCCACGATCCGCGAGAAGGCCGCCGACCTGTACGCCTTCCACGCCGAGTGCACTCCGGGCTACTACAACAACGAGGGCATGCCGCGGAAGCGCAGCGAGTCCTTCGGCGACGGCCCGGTCGCCTTCCACGCGCTGCTCCGCGACTGGCGCGCGAACGGCGGGCTCGACGAGGTGCTGGTGGGGGAGGGGGAGGCATGAGCGACCCCGTGAACCGGTTCGGTTCCGGTGCACGGAACGGGGCGTCCGCCGGCCCCCGTTGGGACGCGCGGCGGCTCAACCCGCCCAATCCGCTGTGGGGTTCGAACGGGGTCGCCTTCGGGCCCGACGGGCGGCTGTACGTGGCGCAGTTCCTCGCGGGCAAGATCAGCGCGGTGGACCCGGCGAGCGGGGACGTGGAGACGGTGGTGCCGATGGACGGCCCCGTGCAGTCCCCGGACGACCTCGCGTTCGGCGCCGACGGATCGATGTACATCGCCGACCTGGTGCCGGGGCGGGTCTGGCGGCGCACGCCGCAGGGCGCATACTCCCTCGTGTCCGAGCAGGTGAAGGTGCCCAACGGCATCACCTGCGTCGGCGACCGGCTGTTCGTGAACGAGATGCGGATGAACGGGCGGCTGCTGGAGCTCTTCCCCGAGGCCGGCCCGTCACAGGAGCCCGGTACGGAAGCGCGGGTGCTCACGGAGGGGCTGGCCCTCGGCAACGCGATGCAGCTCGGCCCTGACGGGAACCTGTACTACCCGCATATGGTGACCGGTCAGGTATGGCGGATCGCCCCGGACGGCGGCGCCCCCGAGGTCGTCGCCGAGGGCGTGCACGAACCGGTCGCCGTCCGCTTCGACCAGGGCGGCGTGCTGATGGTGCTCTCGCGCGGCGTCGAGGGCATCGTCACCCGCATCGACCTGCACGGATCCGGCTCCCGTTCGCTGGTGACCAGCGGGCTCGCGGGCCTGGACAACGCGGCGTTCGACGCGGAGAACCGCATGTTCGTCTCCAGTTACGCGAGCGGCGGAGTCACCGAACTGCACCCCGACGGCCGCACCCGTGAGCTCGCGCCCCGCGGCCTGGACGGCCCGTACGGGGTGACGATCGACCTCAAGGGCCGCGTGTTCGCGGCCGACCACTACCGGGTGGCCGGCCACGCGGAGGGCGGCTCTGCGGAGGACGGCTCCGCCGAGGGCCCCGGCGAGGGCTTCGTGACCCGGCACCTGCGCCCGTTCGCGCACGGGATCGTCGCCGACGGCGGGCTGCTGCACCTCACGTCGCAGTACGGCGAGGTGACGACGTACGACGCCGAGGCCGGCAGCACCCGCGTACGGGCGCGCGGCCTCCAGCAGCCCACGGGCATCGCCGTGCGGGACGGAGTGCGGGACGGCGTACGGGAAGGTGCGCGCGACGGCCGGGGCGACGGGCGCGAGTTGATCATCGCCGAGACCGGCGCGGGGCGGGTGCTCGCCCTGGACGGGGACGACGAGATCACCGTTCTCGTGGAGGGGCTGCCGCACCCCGTGGACGTGGCCCTGGACGCGGAGGGGCGCTGCCATGTGAGCGACGACCAGCTCGGCGCGCTGCTCAGGATCGAGGACGACGGCACGTGGGTGAAGGTCGCCGACGGGCTGGACGCGCCGCAGGGGCTGGCGGTGCTGGGCGAGGAGCTGTTCACGGTGGAGACCGGGGCGCGCAGGCTGGTCGCCGTCTCGCGCGTGACCGGCGAACGCCGCGTCGAGGCCGAGGACTTGGCCGTCGGCCTGCCGCCCGGCACGGTGCCGCGCACCCGGCCCGCCCTGTTCACGCACGGCATGCCGGGGGTGGCGCCGCCCTTCGCCGGGCTCGCGGCGGCCCCGGACGGTTCCCTCCTGCTGTCGGCGAACGGCGAGGGCACGGTGCTGCGGCTCACGCCAGGATCGGCGCCGTAACGGGGACGTCGCGGCGGGGCCCTGCGCGTGTGTGGCGCAGGGCCCGTGCCCGTTCCGCCGCGGAGTGAGCGGGGGTGTGGCGCCGCGGTGCTCAGCCGAGCATGTCGCCCTTGCCGCCCTCGGACTCCGGCTGCCCGCCGCCGGACTCCGGCGCCCCGGTCTCGGGGGAGAAGCCGCCGGTCGGGTCGCCGTCGAAGCTGTGGCCGTCGCTGCCGCTCTGGTCCGTGCCCTTCTGGTTCGAGCCGTGCGGCTGGCCGCCCTTCTGCTGCTCCTTGCCGTCCTGCTTCTTGCTCTCCTGGCCCTTGTCCTGCTGCGGCTTGTCCTGCTGGGACTTCCCGTGCTGCGGGCCGAGGAACGGGAGGAGGTCGGACGGGGTCGGGGCGGCCGCCGAAGCGGAGCCGGCTGCGGTCGCGGACAGCAGGGTGGCGGCAGCGGCGGCGGCCGCCATGCGTCGGGTGTTCATGGGTGTGCTCCGGTTCTGCGCTCCCGGTGCGGGAGGTCGGATCGGGGACGTGGTACGCGCGCCAGTCTGGCCAAGTGCGGCGCGCGGCAGGCGCCTTCGCCGCGCGCGTTACTCCAATGGCCGACAGGTGGCCGGTACGTGGCAGACAAGGGGCCGGCGAAGGGTCGGCGAGGGGCCGGCGAGCGCGCGGTGGCTCAGCGGCCCGCGTCCCGCCCGCTTCTGCCATCAACTGCCATGATCTGCCGTGGCCGCTGAACGGGCGCGGGAGCAGCCGTATGACCAGGCGTCTGTGCCGTCGAGGGCGCCGAGGCCGCCGGGCCGTCGCGGCGGCGCACCAGGGCGAGGGCGGGGGAGTCGAGCCAGTAGGCGCCGGTCAGCTCGGCGAACTGCGGTGCGCCCGCGGGCAGTTGGACGTGCGCCGACCGCGCGGCCGCCGCGCCGTCCTGGGACTGGGGCTGGGGTGTCTGCGTCGTCTGCTGCGTCACATGTGGCATGTCCTGGCAACGCGGCGCACCCCGCGCAGTAGTGGTCGCCGCGGCGACGTCACTCCGACGAGGCCGATGATGTGACAGCCGGCCGCGGCGGGGCACGCGCGTACGCCGTCGGCGCGGGTGTGCCGCGGCGGCGCCCCGCAGGTCCGCGGCGTGTGCGCCCTCGTACGCGCCGCAGCGCCGACCCCCTGGAGCGGCTGCGTTGCGAAGGTGAATCGGATATCCGGGTTGTGGCGATGCTGTGAAGGGCCCGGCGGTACGTCGACGGCATGGGTTAGCGGGGCGGGCAGCGGGAATTGGGGGTTCACAGGTTCACACCCGCGACAAGCGCGCGGAGTGCGTACGGTGCGGCCGACGAACGGCCAGTCCTCCGGGGGGAAGTGAGCACTATGAGCGCGGTCCGCAGATCACCGCGACATACCGCACGCGTGGAGTGCATCCTGCCGCCCACGCTCGTGTCGGCACACTGGGCCCGCAGGCTCACCACCGGGTTCCTCACCGGCGCGCGGGCACCCGAGGCCGCGGCGCGGCAGGCCGACGAGGCGGCGCTGATCGTCTCCGAACTGGTCACCAACGCCGTGCGGCACGGCCGCGGCAGGTGCCGCCTGCGGATCACCGCGCAGGCCGGGGACCTCACCGTGGAGGTGCACGACCACGGAGAGGGCACCCCGCGGCGGCAGCGCGCCGACGCCGAACGGGAGGGCGGCCGGGGCATGGCGCTCGTGCACCATCTGGCGCGGCGCCTGCAGACGACCCCGCATCCGCGCGGCGGCAAGACCGTACGCGCGGTCCTCGCCCTCGGCTGACGCCCTCGGCCAACGGCCCGGGGGTGACCCCCTCCGCCCCCGGGCCCCTTCCTCTTGCCGGTTGCCGACGGCCTTTTGCCGGTTGCCGGCGGCTTTCCGGCGGCCGCCCGGCGACTTCCCCTGCGCGACTTCTCCTGCGCGGTTTCCCTTTCGCGGCGGCCCCGTTCAGCTCTCTCCCAGCAGTGCCAGGAAGGCGCGGAAGGCCTGCGGCATGTCGACGGCCTCGGGGTCCAGGAGCCACTGGTACTGGAGGCCGTCCATCACCGCGATCAGCAGCGGCGCCGCCTGCTCCGGGGTCAGGCCGCCGCCGGGCAGGCTCTCCCCGTACTCCGCGCGGAGCGTGGCCGCGGTCAACGCGCGGGCGGCGGCGAAGCGTTCGCCGAAGTAGTCGCGGGCCGGGTGGTCCCGGGTGATGCTCTCGCCGAGCAGTGCGGCGTAGGTCTGCACGAGCGCAGGACGCATCGCGTTGTACTCGACCAGCGTCGCGAAGTTGGCCAGCGGCCAGGTGTGTTCGCGCTCTCCGCCCTCAGTACTCACCGGGTTCGCGGGGACGCCTGTGACGTCCCACTTGTCGCGTTCCTGGAGCACGCCGATCAGCAGGTCCTCCTTGGTGGGGAAGTAGTGCAGCAGCCCCTGCTGGGTCAGTCCGGCGCGTTCGGCGACGGCGCCGAGCGTCGCGCCGCGGTACCCGCGCTCGGCGATCACCTCGAACGCGGCGCGCAGCACCTCCTGGCGGCGCTCCGTGCCGCGTACCCCGTGCCGCGTCTTTCCGCTGCCGGTCACCGGGCCTCCCTTCGCCTCTCCCGTGGAATTCTCGGCGTCCTTTACGGGGACCCTACGGCAGGGCTTGTATAACGGATGGATAACAGAACCTACCGTGCTACAGGCGATGGGCGTCAGGATGCGCACGGGGCGTTCCGCACGACAGGGAGGTCGAGCATGAGCAGCGGCATGAGTGGGGCAGCCGGTGACGCAGCCGCGCACACCCCGTACGCCGAGCTGATCGAGGCCGCCCTCGCCAAGCTGGACCTGGACGCCAAGGCGCGGCTGCTCTCCGGCCAGGACATGTGGACGCTGCCCGCGCTGCCGGAGATCGGGCTCGGTTCGCTGGTGATGTCCGACGGGCCCGTCGGCGTCCGCGGCCGCCGCTGGACCGCCGACGACCCCTCGGTCGCGCTGCCCTCGCCCACCGCGCTCGCCGCCTCCTGGGACCCGGGACTCGCCCGCAGGGCCGGGCGGCTGCTTGCCCAGGAGGCCCGCGGAAAAGGGGTGCACGTCCTCCTGGCGCCCACCGTCAACCTGCACCGCTCGCCCCTGGGCGGACGGCACTTCGAGTGCTACAGCGAGGATCCGTATCTCAGCGGCGCGATCGGCGCGGGTTACGTGCGCGGTGTGCAGGACGGCGGAGTGGGCACCACCGTCAAGCACTTCGTGGCGAACGACGCGGAGACCGAGCGGTACACGGTCGACAACCTCGTGGCCCCCCGCACCCTGCGCGAGCTGTATCTGCGCCCCTTCGAGATGGTGGTGAAGGGCGCGCGGCCCTGGGGCGTGATGACCGCGTACAACGCGGTGAACGGCCCGACCATGACCGAGCACCGCCACCTCGTGCAGGACGTGCTGCGCGGCGAATGGGGCTTCGACGGGGCGAACGTCTCCGACTGGATCGCCGCCCGGCACACCGAACGCGCCCTGGACGGCGGCCTCGACATGGCCATGCCGGGCCCCGTGACGGTGTACGGGGAGGCGCTGGCCGGCGCCGTGCGCGAGGGCCGCGCCTCCGAGGAGGCGGTCGATGCCGCGGTGCGCCGGGTGCTGCTGCTCGCCGCGCGGGCCGGGCTGCTGGAGGGGGCTGAGCCCGCGGTCCCCGCGAGCGAGCTGCCCGGCGCGCTGGACGGGGACGCCGTGGCCCGCGAGGTGGCGCGCCGCGGGTTCACCCTCGTACGCAATGAAGTACGGGGTACGGAGCCCGTGTTGCCGCTGCCCGCGCAGGGGTCGGTGGCACTGCTCGGCGCGGCCGCCCGGGACGCGCGGGTCCTCGGCGGCGGCTCGGCGACCGTCTTCCCCGCGCACGTCGTCTCGCCGCTGGACGGGCTGCGGGCCGCGCTGCCCGAGGGGGCGCTGACGTACGCGCTGGGCGCCGACCCCAGCGACGAACTCGCCGCCGCGGACAAGGGCTTCACCCTGCGCGCACGGTGCAGGGACGCCGAGGGGCATGAGCTGTACGAGGGCTCGCTGCCCAACGGCCAGGTCCAGTGGATGGTCGACATGCCCGGCGACTTCACCCCGGAGCAGCTCCACACGGTGGAGGTCTCCGGCACCTTCACGCCGGAGGAGTCGGGCGAGCACCGCTTCGGCACGCGCGGCGTCGGCGGCTTCCGCCTGGAGGTGGACGGGCTGGTGCTGTACGAGGGCGAGCAGGGCCTGGAGGGCGGCGACCCCTTCGAGGCGCTCTTCGGCGCGCCGGCGGAGCGCGGCGGCGTGCACCTGAGGGCGGGGCGGCAGGTCGAGGTCTCGCTGCGCTATACGGTGCCGGACCTGAGCGGCGCGCCGCTGCCCGTGATCACCTTCGCGCTCGCGCACCGCACGCCGCGGCACGATCCGGAGGAGCTGCTGGCGGAGGCGGAGTCCGCCGCGCGCGGCGCCGGCACGGCGGTGGTCGTGGTCGCCACCACCGACAGGGTGGAGAGCGAGGGCTTCGACCGCACCACGCTGGCGCTGCCGGGCAGACAGGACGAGCTGGTGCGGAGGGTGGCCGCGGTCAACCCGCGCACCGTCGTGGTGGTCAACTCCGGTTCCCCGGTGGAGATGCCGTGGCGCGAGGAGGTGGCGGCGGTGCTGCTGAGCTGGTTCCCCGGCCAGGAGGCGGGGGCCGCGCTCGCGGAGGTGCTGCGCGGCGAGGAGGAGCCGGGCGGGCGGCTGCCCACCACCTGGCCCGCCGCGCTGGAGGACGTTCCGGTTTCCCGGGTCACCCCGACCGACGGTCAACTCTCGTACGACGAGGGCGTGTTCATCGGCTATCGCGCGTGGGAGAAGGCCGGCGCAGTCCCCGCGTACCCCTTCGGCCACGGACTCGGCTATACGCAATGGGCTTACGAGGAGGCGGAGTTCACCCGCGCCCAGTCGGCCGAGCCCGCCGGGGCCGATGAGTCCGATGATTCCGCCGGGTCCGGCGAATCGGGGCTGCTGGGCACGGTGCGCGTCCGCGTGCGCAACACGGGCGCGCGCCCCGGCCGCGAGGTCGTCCAGCTCTACCTCGCCCCGCAGGCCCCCGACCCCTCGGCCGAACGCCCCTCCCGCTGGCTCGCCGGCTTCGCCACCGTCGAGGCGGCCCCGGGCGAGACGGCCGAGGCGCTGATCGGGATCCCGCGCCGGGCGGCCGAGATATGGGACGAGAGCCTGAGCGGGGGAGCGGGCAACTGGCGCCTGGTCCCCGGTCGTTACGCCGCCGAGGTGGCCCGCTCCGTGGCCGACCCCCGCCTGACCGTTCCGGTCACCCTGTGAGCCGGGCCCCGTCGCTCCCCATGTGGGGAGGGGAGCGACGGGGTTCCGTACGGGGCCGTGCGCGGGTTTTCGGGGTGGGGGCTCGTTCGCCCCAGGGGTTCACCGCAAGAAGCTGCGGACCGTTTCCACCGTGTCGGCCTCCTCCGCCTGCTTGTCCTCGCGGTAGCGGACCACCCGGGCGAAGCGGAGGGTGACGCCCTCGGGGTAGCGGGTGGAGCGTTGGAGGCCGTCGAAGGCGATCTCCACGACGAGTTCGGGGCGCACCGTCACGCCCCAGCGCTCCTCGTCGACCGCGAGCTCCCGCAGGCGCTCGGTCTGCCAGGACAGGAGCGCGTCGGTCAGGCCCTTGAAGGTCTTGCCGAGCATCGCGTACGTGCCGTCCGCGCGCCGAGCGCCCAAGTGCAGGTTGGACAGCGTTCCCGTACGCCGCCCGTGCCCCCACTCCGCGCCGAGCACCACCAGGTCCAGCGTGTGCACCGGCTTGACCTTCACCCAGGCGGCGCCCCTGCGGCCCGCGCTGTAGGGGGCGTCCAGCGCCTTGCACACGACGCCCTCGTGTCCGCGTTCCAGTACCTCGTCGGCGAACTCCCGCGCACGCTCCCGGTCGCGGTCCCCGCCGGGGTCGGCCACCTCCACACGCCGTACGCGCAACCGCTCCGGCACCGTGCGCACCAGCTCCTCGTGGCGCGCCGACGCCGGGGTGTCCAGCAGATCCCTGCCGTCCACCGACAGCAGGTCGAAGAAGAGCACCGACAGCGGCAGCGTCTCGCGGGCGCTCTCCACGTCCACCCGCGAACCGACCCGCGAGGAGATCTCCTGGAACGGGCGCGGTATCCCGTCCTCGCCCAGCGCGATCACCTCCCCGTCCAGCACGGCGCGTTCCGCGCTCAACTCCCGTGCCGCCGCGGCCACTTCGGGAAGCCGCTCGGTGATCTCGTCCAGGGTGCGGGTGAAGATCCGCACCCCGTCGCCGTCCCGGTGCACCTGCACCCGGATGCCGTCCAGCTTCTCCTCGACCGCGCACGGGCCCAGCTTGTCCAGCGCCGCGTCCACGTCCTTCGCGGTCTGCGCCAGCATCGGCTGCACCGGACGCCCCACCTCCAGGCGGAAGTCGGCCAGCGCACCGGGGCCGCGCGCGAGCAGTTCGCGGGCCACGGCGCCGAGCGAACCGCCCAGCATCACGGCCCGCCGTACCTGTGCCGGCTCGGCCCCGACCGCCTCCGCCAGGCCCTCGGCCGCGAACGCGTCCAGCGCGCCCTGCCGCAGCTCCCCGCCGATCAGCCGCACCAGGAACCGCTGCTCCTCCTCGGTCGCCGCCCGCATCAACTCGCCGAGCAGCCGGGCGCGTTCGGCCTGCGCGCCCTTGCCCTGGACGGCGGTGATGCGGCCGAGCGCCGCGTCCACCCCGGACACCGTCAGCGAAGGGGTCGCGGCGGGCGGGTGCGGGGTGCTGAGGGCGGCCCAGCCCACGCCCGTTCTGCGCTGGGGCAGCCGGCCGGCGAGGTAGGTGACCACGACCGGCACCTCGTCGGGTTCGGCCGCGCCGAACAGCCGGGCCAGCAGTGCGACCTTCTCGTTGCGCCCCGCGGCCTCCGCGATCTCCCGCGAGGCCCGCGCGATCTCCGTCAACAGCACGCCCGCATTCTCACCCATACCGGGCCTATGCGGCAGCAGGCGCCCCGTGGCACGGCCGCCCCGCGTGGCAGGAGTGCGTTCCGGGGTACGGCGTACGAATGTGGCACGGTGAGCGTGCGCTGCCGTGCCCGCGGCGCCCGGGCCGACCAGCGCCGCAACCGGAAACAGAGCGGAACCGCAACCGAGGAGTGCCCCGTGTCGAATCCCCCGCTTCCCGAAGCCGCCGTCGCGATGATGAAGAAGGCGAACCCGGCGGTCATCACCACGCTGCGCTCGGACGGCCAGCCGGTGTCCACGGCCACCTGGTACCTGTGGGAGGACGACGGCCGGGTGCTGGTCAACATGGACGAGGCCCGCAAGAGGCTCCAGCACGTCCGCCGCGACCCCCGGGTGACCCTCACGGTGCTCGACGCCGACAACTGGTACACCCACATCACCGTCATCGGGCGCATCACCGAGTTCAAGGACGACGAGGGCCTGAAGGACATCGACAGGCTCGCCCACCAGTACCTCGGCGAGCAGTACCCGGAGCGCGCCCGCGACCGCGTCAGCGCCTGGATCGAGGTCGACCGCTGGCACGGCTGGGGGAGCATGAAGGACAGCAGCCAGCCGGGCTGAGCAGGAGGGCCCGGCAGGAGGGCCGGCCAGGAGAGCCGGTCAGAAGTGCCCGAGCGCCGGAAGCTCCGCGCCGCACCCCGCGTCCCCGTGCGCAACCGCCGTACGGGGGCGCGGTGTTGTGCCGGGGTGCGGGTGTGCCCGGGGCTCGGGGCTACGAGGGCGAGCGCGGGCCGTCCGTACGCGCTCCCTCCTCCACGCCGCCCGGCTCCTCCGCACGCCCCGTCTCGTCCGCGCCGCCCGTCTCCTCCTCCGCGCCCGGCGCCGTCCTGCCGCCCTCGGCGAGCTCCGGGGGACGGCCGGGCCGGTACAGGAGCAGGGTGAGTATCAGTCCGCCGGCGAAGAACGCGGCGGCCCACCAATACGCCGTGGCGTAGCTGTGCACGGCCGCGTGCTGGGCGACCTGCGGCATCCGCGGATGGCTCTGCGCATAGCGGGTGGCCGCGCTCGCCGCCATGGTGTTGAACAGCGCCGTGCCGATCGAACCTCCCACCTGCTGCATGGTGTTCACCGTCGCCGAGGCCACGCCCTGGTCCCGCGCCGCGACGCCCAGGGTGGCCAGGCTCATCGCCACCGGCATCACCAGGCCGAGCCCCACGCCCATCAGCAGGAGCGGCGGGAGTACGTGCGCGGCGTACGTGCTGTGCAGGTCCAGCCGGGTGAGCCAGACCAGGCCCGCGCCGGCCAGGGCCATTCCCGTCGGCGCGACGGGCTTCGGGCCGACGCGCCTGACCAGCACGTTCGTTGAGAGCTGTGCGGTGGCCATCAGCATGCCGACCATGGGCAGGAACGCCAGGCCGGTCTTGACCGGGGTGTACTCCAGCGTCCGCTGCAAGTAGTAGGTCAGGAACAGGAAGACCCCGAACATCCCCGAACCGGCCAGGAACACGCTCAGGAACGACCCCGCGCGGTTGCGGTCGGCGAGCACCCTGAGCGGCAGCAGCGGGTGCGCGGTGCGGGACTCGCGCAGCACGAACAGCGCCAGCAGCACGCCGCTCGCGATCAGCAGGACCCAGCACGCGGGGTCGCCCCACGCCTTGGTCTCGGCGTTGGAGAAGCCGTACACCAGGCAGAACAGTCCGCCCGCGGCCAGCGCGGCGCCCGGCAGGTCCAGACGCGGCCGCTCGGTGGGCGGCTGCCGGTGCAGGAACGTGACCGCGCCCAGCACCGCGACGACCGCGATCACCACGTTGACGTAGAGCGTCCACCGCCAGTCCAGGTGCTCGGTGAGGATGCCGCCCAGCAGCAGCCCGATCGCGCCGCCCGAACCGGCGATCGCGCCGAAGATGCCGAACGCGCGGGAGCGCTCCTGCGGGTCGGTGAAGGTCGTCGTCAGCAGGGAGAGCGCGGAGGGCGCGAGGACCGCGCCGAAAAGGCCCTGCACCGCACGCGCGATGATCAGCACGGAGAAGGAGCCCGCGGCGCCGCCCAGCGCGGAGGCCAGGCCGAAGCCCACGAGCCCGGTCAGGAACGTCGTACGCCTGCCGAGCAGGTCGGCCAGCCGCCCGCCGAGCAGCAGGAGGCTGCCGAAGGCCAGCGAATAGGCCGTGACGACCCACTGCCTGCCGTCGTCGGAGAAGTCCAGCGCCTGCTGTGCGGAGGGCAGGGCGATGTTCACGATCGTGGCGTCCAGCACGACCATGAGCTGGGCGAGACCGATCACTCCCAGGACCCACCAGCGGTGCGGAGTGTGGTGTGGCGCGTGGTGCTCCGGGTGCGCTGTCATCCGGCCCTCCTGTCACGGGCGGTGTCGTGAGCAGCGGTCTCACCGGCACCGCGTAACCCGACTTCAGGCAAATGACACATTTCGGACCATGGAGGCGGAGTGGATGGGCAGCGGGGCAGGTCGGCTCCGGTCAGGCCTCGCCGCCGTCCCTCACCTGCCGCCCGGGCACTGGAGCAGGGCGAAGGCCGCGCCGGCCGGGTCGAGGAACATGGCCATGCGCCCGATGCCCTCCACCTCCATGGGCGGTATCAGGGTCATCATGGCCCCGGCCTCGGTGGCCGCCGCCGCGCTCGCGTCGCAGTCGGCGACCGCGAAATACGGGTGCCATTCGGAGAACGCGCCGTTGTCGAGATTCGCCTGCGGAAGCTGCATGAGGCCGCCCTGCGCGGCGTCCTCCCCGCCGTCGGCCGGGGTGAGGACCGTGTACGTCAGTCCGCTGGCGGTCAGGTCGTCCATCCGCCAGGAGAACACCGAGCGGTAGAAGTCCTTCGCCGCTGACACGTCGGTGGTGTAGAGCTCCGTCCAGAACAGCGAGCCGGGGTCGTCCACCTTCTCCAGGCCGCTGGTGTCGCGCGGCTGCCAGACGGCGAACTCGGCGCCCGTCGGATCGGTGAAGGCGGCCAGGCGCCCGAAGGTGAAGACGTCGTCGGGCGCCGTGCGGACGGTGCCGCCCGCCTGCTCCACGGCCTTCGCCGTCGCGTCGGCGTCGGGGGTGTGGAAATACACCGTCCAGGACGGCCGGGCGCCCTCCTCGGTGAGCGGGCCGATCCCGGCCACCGTCTTCCCCTCGTGCAGGAAGAAGCCGTAGCCGCCCGCGCCGGGGCCCGCCGGCTGGTATTCCCACCCGAAGAGGGCGGCGTAGAACTCGGCTGAGGCGGCGGTGTCGGGCGTCCCGAGATCCAGCCAGTTCGGAGCGCCCGGCACGTAGTCGGTGGTGAGCATGGTGGGGTCCTCTCCCGTTCGGCCGGGGCGGCCGCGGCGCTCCGCCGCACTCCCGCATCCCCGACTGCCGTCAGCATGGCAGCGCCCACTGACAATCGCCCTCCGCTCCCGATTCCGTACGTCGTGACCAGGGGCGATGCCGGATACGCTGCAACCGGGAGTGGTTGGCGGCCGCCGCGCCCGTCACCCCGCCCGGCCGTCGCCGGTCACCCTTGGAGCTCGTCGCATGACGCCCGAGCCGACTCCCGTACGAGCCCCTCCCCACCCCGTACGGCGAGCTCCTGACGCGCGGCGGGACCCTGCCGCTCAGCCACCCGCCGCCCGACGACCCGCCGCGCGGCGAACACCACCCCCGCCTCCGCGAAGGCCACCCCCACCAGCAGCGCGCTGACGCCCAGGGGCGCGCGGCAGCCGAGGCCGGCGGAGAGGGTGAGGCCGCCGCACCAAGGGCCCAGCGCCGCGCCGACGTTGAGGGAAGCGGTGGCGAACCCGCCCGCCAGCGAGGGCGCGCCGGACGCCGCGTACAGCACGCGCGAGATCAGCGTGGAGCCGACGGCGAAGGAGAGCGTGCCCTGTACGAGGGTGAGTGCGGTCGCCGCGACGGGGTTGCCGGCCGAGAGCGCGAAGGCGATCCAGCCCGTGAGCAGCGCCGTTCCGCCGCCCAGCAGCACGGCGTCCGGCCGCGCGCCGGCGTACCGCCCGGCGCAGCGCGCGCAGTTCGGAGCGGAGTCCGGGAGCGGGGGAGGGGGCGCCGGTGGCCTCGGGGGCGCCCGGAGCGCTCGGCGCGCCGGGGAGCCCGCGGGCACGGAGCGGAGGATCGCCGCGAGGGCCGGCACGGAGAGGAGCGCCACCGCCCAGAACGCCGCGCGCCAGCCCCACACTTGGCCGAGCATCGCGGCCGCGGGGGCGCCCACGAGCATGCCGAGGGCGAAGGCCGAGGTCAGCGAGCCGGCGGCCGGGAGGGACACCGCCATGTCCCGGGCGATGTCCGGTATCAGCCCGGACAGCATGAACTCGGAAGTCCCCTGCGCGAAGACCACCAGGGCGAGAGCGTAGAGAGCGAATGGCACGAGAAGTCTCCGGGCCGCGCCGCGAACCGCACGGGGACGTAAGCGGAGCGGAAGTCGAGGAACTGCGGGGAAGAACCGGCGAGTTGCCGAAGCCGCGGCAAGCGCCGCGTGCGGGAAGGCGCGCGGAATCCGGGGAATGCCGAAGCGGGCCGGAGCGGGCCGAAGCGGGAACGCGCGCTCGCGACTAAGCCCGCAGGGAACCCGCGGGGAAGCGGGCCCGGAAGCCCTCACGGCCCGGGGGAAGAAGAGTCCGCGCGAAGGCGGCGAGGCGCTCCGGAGGCGAAGGTCACAGCGCCCCGCGAGCCCGCCGCACAAGGCGGGGGCGGCGGCGCGGAAGAGCCACCGGAGTGCCGGTGGCTAGCGTCTTGACGCCTCGGGGCTCGACATGGCCGCCACAGTAATCACGCCCGGCTCACGCGGTCCAGCGGGTTTTCCGGAGTATGCCGCGTACGGCCGGAGTATGCCGCGTACGGGTCCGAACCGGTCCGCGCGCGGGTGCAGTTGGGGCGGGTTCTCCGGAAGTCACGGGGCGCCGGGGTGAGAAGAAGCACGTGAGAGGCCGGGCGTAACGGCGCCGGCCGCCGCGGCGCTGATTGTGGATGTGCGGGAATGATCCGGGCGGTACTCGAACTGCCGCGCGCAGTGGGTTCCCCGGTGGTTTCCCTTGCCCAAGCACGGTCAACGCGAGGGCGGCTGCGGGAGCAAAAGCAGCGGGAATTGACGATTAAGGTGCCGACGGTTCAAGATGCCTGCATAGCGATACCTATGGAGGGGCACCCATGGCTCAGAAAGTCATCACCATCTACACCGACGATCTCACCGGGGAAGAGACGGAGGACGCGAAGACCGTCACCTTCTCGATCGACGGCGTGGCTTATGAGATCGACCTCTCGCCGGAATCGAAGGACAAGTTCCTCGAGGACATGGGCCCCTACATGAAGGCCGGCCGCAGGTCGGGCCGCATCAAGGATTCCGTGAAGCCCGGCGCCGTCACCCGTAAGTCCGCCGGCCGCTCGCAGGGCGGCACCCAGGACACCGCGAAGATTCGCGCCTGGGCGAAGGAACAGGGCTATGAGGTGAACGAGCGGGGCCGCGTACCTGCCAATATCCGTGAGGCTTACGAGAAGGCCGGCGCCTGACGTCTCCCGGGGAAGCCCCCCGCCTGAGAAGCCCCCTCTTCCGGGAGGGGGCTTTTTGCGTACTCGGGCTATATGTCTGCCTCCGGGCCCGGAGCGTATCCGCCGGTACGCATGATTTATGACGGCTGCCGCTGAATTGAGCGAGGCAAAGCCGGACAGTTCGGGAATCCCGCTCCCCGCACCGGAACGCACGTACGAGCGCGTAGCCGGTCGTTCACGGTGCTTCGCAACCGGGCGGCTCGACCCCCGGAACTCCCGCCGTCAGCGCGAGAGTTGCCCCTCCTCGGCGTCCCTGGCCTCGCCCTCGCCCTCCGAGGACGTCTCGCGGCCCCCGCCGAACGTCGCGCCGATGCCCGCGAAGACCACGCAGGCGACGCCGGCCGCCGGGGCCGCGCCGGGCACCTGGCCGAGCGTGAGCAGGCCGATGAGGAGGGCGATGGCCGGCTCCAGGCTCATCAGGATGCCGAAGGCGTGGGTGGACAGGCGGCGCAGCGCCAGGAATTCGAGGCTGAACGGCAGTACGGGGTGGAGCGCGGCGAGCGCCGCGCCGGTCAGCAGCAGCGGCCAGGTGAGGTTGCCGATTTCGGCGGGCCCGGCGGCGAAGGTGGCGACCAGCGCCGCGACGGGCATCGAGACGGCCAGCCCCTTCAGCCCGGTGACCTGGTCGCCGACCCGCTGCGTGAGCAGGATGTACGCGGCCCAGCACGCCGCGGCGGCGAGCGCGAAGGCGATGCCCACCGGGTCGGTGCCGCCGTGCCAGGGCTCGGTGAGCAGCAGCACCCCGAGCGCGGCGGGCAGTGCCCAGAGCCTGCGCAGTCCCCGCGCGCCGACGAGTGATACCGCGAGCGGGCCCAGGAATTCCAGCGCGCTCGCCGTGCCCAGCGGAATGCGCGCCACGGCGAGCATGAACAGCAGCATCAGCCCGCCGGTCGCCGCGCCCAGCACCAGGCAGGCGGCCAGGCCCCGGCGGGTGAAATGCGAGGGGCGCGGCCGTACGAATATCAGCAGCAGTACGCCCGCCCAGGCCAGCCGCAGCCAGGCGGTGCCCAACGGGCCCATCCGGTCGAAGAGTTGCACCGAGAGCGCGAGCCCGAGCTGCACGCAGGACATGGACGCGACGGCCATCAGCGCACCGCCCCCGGCGGACGAGCCCCACCCCGTACGCGAGGCGGCGGAGGCGGAGGGCGCGGCGGGCCCGGAGGGCCCCGAGGGTGCTGCGGTGCTGGTCGGCGAGGTCATGCGGAGCAGTAGACGCGGTGCGGACCGTTGATGTCCACGTGCCGATCATGGACGGTCCGTTCGCGGATCCTGAACAATGGGAACGATGGAGCCGTCACGGCGGCCGGTGACGAGGAGGACGGGGGAGGGGCACGGCGGCCCGGGAGAGAGCAGCGGTGTAGCGGTGCAGCGGATCAGCGGTGCAGAGCGAAGGGAGCGGCGGAGTGGAGACCCGGCGGCTGGAGATCCTCGTGGAACTGTCCCGGCTCGGCTCGATGCGAGCCGTCGCCGAGGTGCTGTCCACCACGACCTCGACGGTCTCGCAGCAGATCGCCGCGCTGGCGCGGGAGACCGGCGCCGCGCTGATCGAGCCCGACGGGCGGCGGGTGCGGCTGACGCCGGCCGGGCGCAGGCTCGCCGAGCACGCGGTGTCCATCCTCGCCGCGGTCGAGGCGGCCCGCCTCGACCTGAGCCCGGAGGGGGAGCCCAGCGGCACGGTGCGGGTGGCGGGCTTCGGCACCGCGATCCGCGCGCATCTGCTGCCGATCGTCGCGGAGCTGGCCGAGAGCAATCCGCGGCTGCGGCTGCTGGTGCGCGAGCACGAGCCCGACGAGGCGCTGCGGGTGCTGGCGGCCGACGAGGCGGATCTGGCGCTCACCTACGACTTCAACCTCGCGCCGGCCGAGGCCGACGCGACCGTCCGTACGACGCCGCTGTGGAGCACCCTGTGGGGCCTGGGCGTACCGGCCGAGCGGGCCACCGCACAAGGCGGGGCGGGGACGGCGCTGGAGATCTTCGCGCGGTTCGGCGGCGACGACTGGATCGTGAACTCGCGCAACACCGCGGACGAGGACGTCGTGCGCACCCTCGCGTCCATGGCCGGCTTCGCGCCCCGGATCACGCACAAGGCCGACAACCTCGACCTGGTCCAGGACATGATCGCCGCGGGGCTCGGGGTGGGCCTGCTGCCCATGGACCACCCGCCGCTGCCCGGGGTGCGCATCCTGCCGCTCGCGCACCCGCGGGTGGAGCTGCGCGCGTACGCCGTCGCCCGCCACGGCCGCCTCGACTGGCCGCCCCTGGCCGCCATGACGGACCTGCTCACCGCGCGTACGGGGGCAGGCGGTGCCCGTACGGGTTCCGGCGGTGCCCGTACGGGAGCCGACCGCACAGGCGCCGAAGCCGATCATGGAGGCTCACCGCGCTGAGCTGGGAAGAGGCTCGGGGCGGTCCGTTGGACGGGCGCGGTTCGCGCGCCTAGTTTCGGGGCTGCGGGGTGGCGCGCGAACCGGCCGCCATCACCGCGTACAGCACCACCGCCGCCTCCCCGATCCGGAGAAGAGCAACCATGTCGAAGATCCTGTTCGTCCTGACCGGCGCCGATCACTGGACGCTCGCCGACGGCACCCGGCATCCGACCGGCTTCTGGGCCGAGGAGGCCGTCGCCCCGTACGAGGTCTTCCGCGGCGCGGGGCACGAGGTCGTCGTGGCCACGCCTGGCGGCGTCGTCCCCACCGTCGACCGGGGCAGCCTGAGCGCCGAGATGAACGGCGGGCAGGAGGCGGCCGACAAGGTGGCCGAGGGCCTGGCCGCGTTCACGGAACTCCAGAATCCGGTGCGGCTGGAGGACGTCGACCTCGCCGACTACGCCGCGGTCTTCTACCCCGGCGGGCACGGCCCGATGGAGGACCTGGCCGTGAACGAGGACTCCGGACGGCTGCTGACCGGCGCATTGTCCGCGGGTACGCCGCTCGGGGTGGTCTGCCACGCGCCCGCCGCGCTGCTGGCGGCCACCGGTGCGGACGGCGGCAACGCGTTCTCCGGCTACCGGCTGACCGGTTTCAGCAACGCCGAGGAACGGCAGGCCGGACTCGCGGACAAGGCGAAGTGGCTGCTCCAGGACCGCCTGGTGGAGATCGGCGCCGATTTCCGCGAGGGCGAGCCCTGGGCGCCGCACGTGGTCGTGGACCGCACGCTCCACACCGGCCAGAATCCGGCGTCCTCCGCGCCCCTCGCCGAGGAACTGCTCAAGAAGATCTCCTGAGGCCGCGGGGAATTCCGCGTCCGGAACGCCCGCGCGCGGAACGCACATGTTCGGCCGTGGCGGTGCTGAGCGCAGCACCGCCACGGCCGCCTCCCCCCACCGCGTTAGTTGCGGAGGGCGGCGTCAGCTCTCAATTAAATTATACGG
>NZ_JBCFOK010000015.1:0-234562 GCF_039605595.1 Streptomyces odontomachicola | reverse complement strand
ACTCGTACGCGGGCGTCTGAGCCTAAATTACGGCCTCAACCCTTGTGTGAGTCGGTCGTGGTGAGTGACCCCTGACCGGCGGTCCGAGCGCAGCTCGCGCTCGGACCGCCGGTCTGTGTCGTACGGGGGGATTTCCGCTGCGGCGGACAGGGGGTGGCGCCACCCTGGAGGGATGAGCATCCACAGCCCCGTCCCCTTCGGCTCCGCCGAGAGCAACGGGACCGCGCACACGCTCCGGTACGAGCTTCCGCTTCCACACCCTGTGGACAAGGTCTGGGGCGCCGTCGCCACCCCGGACGGCCTGGCGGGCTGGCTCGCCGCCGCCGACCCCTTCGAGCCGGGGCCAGGCGGCGAGGTCACCCTGCGCTGGCAGAACACCGACACCGAGGGCAACGCGACCGTCGCCCCCGGCCGCATCACCGCATGGCGGCGCGGCAGCGTCGTGGAATACACCGTGGACGTGCACGGCTCCGTACGTTTCGACCTGGAGCCGGGCCCCCGCGACGAGAACACCGTCCTGCACTTCACCAACGACTTCACGGGCCCCGAGTCGCTGTGCCTCGACTGCCTGGCGGGCTGGCACAACCACTTCGAGTACCTGCTGGAAGCCCTGGACGGCCACCCGAAGGACTGGTCGACGTGGACGCTGGAGCGGTGGAGGGAGCTGCGGGAGGCGTACGAGGGCGCGTGAACTCCCGCGCCGGCGGCGCTACTTGGAGGAGGGCGGGTCCTCCGGGCCCCGGCCGCGTGCCTGCTCGTCGGCCTCCGTGCCGGGGTCCGAAGCGTTGTCCTGGCCGGTCTCCGGCTTCGGGTCCGCCTCCGGCTCGGGGGACTCCTCACGGGGCGCCTGCGGGGGCTCCTTGCCGAGGGACTTCAGGAACTCCGGGTTGTCGTCGGGGGCGACCCACTGGCGCTCCTGGGGCTTCACCGCTCCGTACGGGGCGTTCCTGCGCGGGCGGCCGGCGAGGAACCACGCGACCGAGCCCAGCAGCACATTGCCGAACAGCAGGATGATGATGGCCCAGACGACCTTGGGGAGCTTGCGCACCTCTTTTTCCGGGGTGTTGAGGCAGTCGATGAAGGCATAGATCCACAACGCCAGGACGATCAGAAACGGGAGATACCTGAGCATGTGGAGCGCCCCCTGAGTACGAGTGCCGTGTACCCGCCAGGGTAACGGTGCCCCCGGGGGCTGCCCGAAAAAGCCCGGCCCCCATGCCCGATACTGGGGCACATGGCATACGACGATCTCCGCTCGCTGCTGCGGTCGCTGGAGCGTGACCGGGACCTGAAGCGCATCAAGGCCGAGGTGGACCCGCATCTGGAGGTCGGGGAGATCGTCGACCGGGTGCAGAAGTCCGGCGGCCCCGCGCTGCTCTTCGAGAACGTCAAGGGCTCCAGCATGCCCCTGGCGATGAACGTGTACGGGACCGACCGGCGCCTGCTCAAGGCGCTCGGCCTCGAGTCGTACGAGGAGATCGGCGAGCGGATCGGCGGGCTGCTCAAGCCGGAGCTGCCGCAGGGCTTCGTGGGGATGCGCGAGGCCTTCGGGAAGCTCGGCTCGATGGCGCACGTGCCGCCGAAGAAGGTCAAGGAGGGCCCGGTCCAGGAGGTCGTCCTGCAGGGCGACGAGGTGGATCTGGAGCAGCTCCCGGCCCTGTTCACCTGGCCGGAGGACGGCGGCTCCTTCTTCAACCTGGGCCTCACGCACACCAAGGACCCCGAGTCGGGCGTGCGCAACCTGGGACTGTACCGGCTCCAGCGGCACGACCGCCGCACCATCGGCATGCACTGGCAGATCCACAAGGACAGCCGGAACCACTACCAGGTGGCCGCGCGCCGCGGCGAGAAGCTGCCGGTCGCCATCGCCTTCGGCTGCCCGCCGGCCGTCACGTACGCCTCGACCGCGCCGCTGCCCGGGGACATCGACGAGTACCTGTTCGCCGGCTTCGTGCAGGGCAAGCGGGTCGAGATGGTCGACTGCAAGACCGTTCCGCTCCAGGTCCCGGCCGCCGCCGAAGTGGTGCTGGAGGGCTGGCTGGAGCCCGGCAAGATGCTGCCCGAGGGGCCGTTCGGCGACCACACCGGCTTCTACACGCCGCAGGAGGACTTCCCCGCGCTGACCATCGACTGCGTGACCATGCGGAAGCGCCCGCTGCTCCAGTCGATCGTGGTCGGCCGCCCGCCGACGGAGGACGGGCCGCTGGGGCGGGCCACCGAGCGCTTCTTCCTGCCGCTCCTCAAGGTGATCATCCCGGACATCGTGGACTACCACCTGCCCGAGTCCGGCGGCTTCCACAACTGCGCGATCGTCTCGATCGACAAGAAGTACCCGAAGCACGCGCAGAAGGTGATGCACGCGATCTGGGGCGCGCACATGATGTCGCTGACCAAGCTGATCGTGGTGGTGGACTCCGACTGCGACGTACGGGATCTGCACGACGTGTCCTGGCGGGCGCTCGGCAACGCCGACTACGCGCGCGACCTGACCGTGGTGGAGGGGCCCGTCGACCACCTCGACCACTCCTCGTACCAGCAGTTCTGGGGCGGCAAGGCGGGCATCGACGCGACCGCCAAGCTGCCCACGGAGGGCTACACCCGCGACGGCGGCTGGCCCCAGATGATCGAGTCCGACCCGGAAACGGCCCAGAAGGTCACCCGGCGGTGGAAGGAGTACGGGCTGTGACAGCCGCGGAAGGGATCGCGGGCCCCGAGCCCGTGAACACCGGGAGAATCAAGGCGTTCCTGCGGCTCGTGATGATCGAGCACTCGGTCTTCGCGCTGCCCTTCGCCTACATCGCCGCGCTGACCGCGATGCACCTGGACGACGAGAGCGTGCACTGGTGGCAGCTCTTCCTCGTCACCGTCGCGATGGTCGGCATGCGCACCTTCGCGATGGCCGCGAACCGGATCATCGACCGCGAGATCGACGCGCGGAACCCCCGTACGGCGGGCCGCGAGCTCGTCACCGGCGCGGTCTCGGTGCGCACCGCGTGGACCGGCGCGATCGTCGCGCTGCTCGTCTTCCTCCTCGCCGCGGCGCTGCTCAACCCGCTCTGCCTGGCCCTCGCGCCGCTGGCCGCCGTGCCGATGGTGGTCTATCCCTACGGCAAGCGCTTCACCAACTTCCCGCAGGCCATCCTCGGGCTCGCGCAGGCCATCGGCCCGATCGGCGCGTGGCTCGCGGTGACCGGGAGCTGGTCGTGGGACGCGGTCGTGCTGGGCCTGGCCATCGGCGTCTGGATCGGTGGCTTCGACCTCATCTACGCCTGCCAGGACGTGGAGTCCGACCGCACCTACGGCATCAAGTCGGTGCCGGTGCGCTTCGGCGTGGCCAACGCGCTGCGCGGCGCGCGCGGCTGCCACGCCGTGACCACCGCGCTGCTGGTCCTCTTCGGCGTGCTCACCGGCGGCGGGGTCTTCTACTGGCTCGGGATCCTGATCGTGGCCGGCGCCTTCGTCTACGAGCACTCGATCGTGCGGCCGCACGACATGTCCCGCGTGAACAGGGCCTTCTTCCAGGTCAACAGCTTCATCGGGATAGCGCTCTTCGTCTGCGCGCTGCTGGATCTGGCGGTGCGGGGGCTGACGGTCTGAGCCGCGTGTACGAGGCGGTGGGCGCGGTGCCGGTCAGTGCCAGGTCGGCTTCTCGCCGCCCAGGGCCCGGCCAGGGCCCGCGGTGACGAACGCCGCGAGGACGCCGCCTATCAGCCCGAACAGGTGGGCCTGCCACGAGATGCCGCTCGCGGTGGGGAGCACGCCGAGCATCAGCGATCCGTACACCACGGCGACCAGGGCTCCCATGGCCAGGTCGGTTATCCGCTTCTCGACGAAGCCGCGCACCACCAGATAGCTGAACAGGCCGAAGATCAGGCCCGAGGCGCCGGCGGTGTTGCTCCCCGCCGGCGCGGTCAGCCACACCCCGAGCCCGCTGGTCACGATGATGATCAGGGCGACGGCGAGGAATCTGCCCGTGCCGCGCAGCGCCGCGAGGAAGCCGAGCACCAGGAGGGGCACGGTGTTCGCCGCCAAGTGCTGGAAGCCGAAGTGCATGAAGGCGGACGGGACCACGTCCACCAGCTCGCTCGCGCGGCGCGGCTGCACGCCGAAGGTGTCCAGGGCGTTGCCCGTGACGAAGTCGACCGCCTCCAGGACCCACAGCAGGGCCACCCACGCCAGGATCAGCCTGCCCGCCGCCAGCGCTTTGGAGCGCGCCGGAGAGCCCGACGGCCTCTCCGCCGGATTCGTGCTGCCGTGACCGGTCCCCACCATGCCTCCCCAACGTCCGCGTGGCGCCGCAGAGTTCCCCGCGTCCCCGCGCCACCAGGGTCCCGTCAGCGCGAGCGGCGGTCCAGCGCCTCGTACGCCGCTGCCGCGACCAGGTCCTGCGGCTTGAGCTCCTTCGCTCCGCCCGAGGTCCACACCGGGATCGCGGCGCCGCCGCCCAGCTCCAGCCTGAGCGGCAGATGCGCGCCCGAGGCGGTGCCGCCGGGCGCGAACTGGCCCAGGTCGAGGCTGAGGTTGGTGAGCTGGCCGCGCCGGATGGACAGGTCGGCGTGCACGGTGTGCTCGGGCACGTCGGCCGGGTTCAGGTGCACCCCGAGCGGCTTGAGCGCGTCGGCGAGGTCACGGGCCGCGGCGTGCGCGGGCATGCTGATGCGCACCACGTCGGCGCCCGCGCGCTGCCCCGCGGCCTTGAAGGAGGCGTGCTCGGCGAGGGTCTTCTCCACGCCGGTCAGGAACTCGCGCTGGGCCTGCCCGTTGAGCCCCGCGGTGATCCCGGTCGCGTCCCGCAGGGTGCTGCTCGCGGCCGCCGTCGTACGCCGCACCTTGGCGCTCGTGGCGCCGGGCTTCGAGCCCGGCACGGGCTGGCCGCCCCAGGACATCGACTGCGCGACGCGCGCGAAGGAGTCGAAGGCGTACGGGTTGATCCGCACCCACTTGCCCTGGAGCGCGTCCCGCGCGGAGGCCAGATAGCCGGGCAGCTTCCCGGCGAGCTCCACGGCCTCGTTCGCGCGCCGCCGGTCGGCCGCTCCGCCCGCCTGCTGGGCCAGCGACTGCGGCCCGACCCGCATGTAGACCTGCTCGTCCACGGACCTGACCTCGGCCACGTCGGGGCCGCCGAAGTTGAGCGAGGCCGCCACGTCGGCCGCCTCGGAGCGGTCCATCTCCTTGATCGGCTTCTCCGGGTCGCCGGTGCTGGTCGCCATGGTCAGCTCGGCGCGGGAGAGCAGCCGGGCCTGGCGCTGCGAGGGGCTGCCGCCGCGGGTCTTCTCCAGGAAGCGGTACGCCTCCTGGGGCGTGGCGTCCACGGTGGCGATCACCGAGGCGGAGGGGGAGTCGCCGAGCTTCTCCACCGCGCTCTTGACCTTCATGCCGGTGGTCAGCTTCTCGGTCGCCTCGCAGGAGACCAGCGAGGCGGCTACGGCGGCCGCGCACCCTGCGGCTGCGGCGGCGCGGAGCGTGCGGCGGTACGGGAGCGGTCGGCGTGGGCGCATGCATCAGAGCCAACAACATGACCGGTGCCGCGCGCCAGTCGCCCACGCGGCGCCGCACGCCTGACGGCGCGTCAATTACCGGTCAGGCGCCGCCCGTACGGCCCCCGGCCTGGTCCTCCGCGTGCGCCGAGGGCTCCGGCTGCGCGGAGAGAGCCTGCTGCGCCGAGGGCTCCTGCTGCGCCGCCCCCAGCTCCCCGCGCCAGCGCGCGTACAGCTTGTGCGGCACGCCGACCGCGTCCAGCGCGCGGCCCGCGACGAAGTCGACCATCTCCTGCGCGGTGGTGGCCCCCGCATAGAAGGCGGGCGACGCAGGCAGCACCACGGCGCCCGCGTCGTCCAGCTCCACCAGGTGCCGCAGGGTCGGCCCGGTCAGCGGAGTCTCGCGCACCGCGACCACCAGCGGCCTGCGCTCCTTGAGGGTCACCGAGGCGGCGCGCTGCAACAGGTCCTTGGAGAGCCCCAGCGCCACCCCGGCCACGCACGCGGTGCTGGCCGGGACGATCAGCATCCCCTTGGCCGGATAGGACCCGGACGAGGGCCCGGCCGCGAGGTCGCCGGCGGGCCAGTGCCGTACGCGGGAGACGTCGGGGTCGAAGGCGTCGGGGGTGCCGTCGGCGCCGCGGGACAGCCATCGGCACAGGTCGTCGCGCGCGTGCGCGTCGCGGAAGGGGTGCCCGGTCTCGTCCAGCAGGGTCAGCCGCGAGGCGCGGCTGACGATCAGGTCCACGTCCTCGCCCGCGGTCAGGAGCGCGCGGATCACCGCGGCGGCGTACGGCGTGCCCGACGCTCCCGAGACGCCGACGACCCACGGCCTGCGGGCCGTGTCCCGCGTGGGCTCGGCGGTCGCGGGTGCGGTCGTATCGGTGCTCACGCCATGAGCGTACGTGCCGTCAGATGGCGTTTGCCCCATGCCTTAGATTCGTCTGCGGGGTTCCGCGGGAACCGCCGTACGGGACGGGTCCCGTGCGGCGCCCGGCTCCCGGTACGCACTCGAGCGGAAGGCACCAGGACGCATGGACGCGGTGGACAGGCAGCTCATCCAGGCGCTGCGGGAGAACGGCAGGGCCTCGTACGCCGAGCTCGGCCGGCTCGTCGGACTGTCGGGGCCGAGCGTCACCGACCGCATCAACCGCCTGGAGTCCGCGGGTGTGATCACCGGCTACCGGGCCACCGTCGACGCCTCCTCGCTCGGCCTCGGCGTCACCGCGCTGATCGGCATCCAGCTCTCCGACGCGACCGACCACGAGGACGTGGCGGGGCGGATGAAGGACCTGCGGGAGATCGAGGACTGCTGGTTCATCGCCGGCGACGACTCGTACATGCTCAAGGTCCGCGCGGCCGACGTGGACGGCCTGGAGAGCATCATCCGCAGACTCTCGGCGACCAAGGGCGTCTCGCGCACCCGCACCACGATGGTGCTCTCCACGAAGTGGGAGAACCGGGTGGGTGAGTTGCCGGACGAGGTGTAGGCGTAGTCTCGGCGGGGCGCTCAAGGCGACATCTACAGGAGGCGCGACGCATGGACGCTGGGCTGAAACGGGAGCTCGAGGAGAAGGTCCGCTCCGGCGAGCGGCTCAGCCGCGAGGACGGGATCGCTCTCTACGAGTCCGACGATCTGGCCTGGCTCGGCGGGCTCGCGCACGAGGTGCGCACCCGCAAGAACGGCGACGTCGTGCACTTCAACATCAACCGTCATCTCAACATGACGAACGTGTGCACCGCCTCCTGCTCGTACTGCTCCTTCCAGCGGAAGCCGGGCGAGAAGGACGCGTACACGATGCGCATCGAGGAGGCCGTGCGCCTCGCCAAGGAGATGGAGGGCGAGAAGCTCACCGAGCTGCACATCGTCAACGGCCTCCACCCGACGCTGCCGTGGCGCTACTACCCGCGGTCGCTGAGCGCCCTCAAGGAGGTGCTGCCGGACACGGTGTCGCTGAAGGCGTTCACCGCGACCGAGATCCAGCACTTCGAGAAGATCTCGGGCCTGGACGCGAGCGAGATCCTCGACATCCTGATCGAGTCCGGTCTCGAATCGCTGACCGGCGGCGGCGCCGAGATCTTCGACTGGGAGGTCCGGCAGCACATCGTCGACCACGACACCCACTGGGAGGACTGGTCGCGGATCCACCGCCTGGCGCACGAGAAGGGCCTCAAGACCCCCTCGACGATGCTGTACGGGCACATCGAGGAGCCCCGGCACCGCGTCGACCACGTGCTGCGGCTGCGCGAGCTGCAGGACGAGACCGGCGGCTTCCAGGTCTTCATCCCGCTGCGCTACCAGCACGACTTCGTGGACATGCAGGACGGCAAGGTCCGCAACAAGCTCCAGGCGCGCACCTCGATGGCGTCGGGCGCCGAGGCGCTCAAGACCTTCGCGGTCTCCCGGCTGCTCTTCGACAACGTGCCGCACGTGAAGGTCTTCTGGGTCATGCACGGCGTGCAGACCGCGCAGCTCGCCCTCCAGCACGGCGCCGACGACATGGACGGCTCGGTCGTGGAGTACAAGATCACCCACGACGCCGACAACTTCGGCACCCCCGACAAGCTGACCCGCGAGGACATCCTGGAGCTGATCCAGGACGCGGGCTTCCGCCCGGTGGAGCGCAACACGCGGTACGAGATCCTCAAGGAGTACCCGGGCCCCGACGCGGACCGGCGGGAGTCGCCGCAGCCGATGCGGGTGTGAGGACGGCGCGGGGCCGGCGGGGCGGGGCGCCGCGCGGACGCCGCGGCGGGCTTCGTTGACTTCAACCGCACTTCACGTTCGATGCTGGCGGCGTACGCCACTCGCGACGACCGAGGAGAACCGCCATGTCCACCGAGCCCGTCGAGCCCGTCGAGCCCTTCGACACCTTCGACCGCGCCTACGCGACCGGCACGCCGCCCTGGGTGATCGGCGAGCCGCAGCCCGTCGTGGTGGAGCTGGAGCGTTCCGGGGCGCTGCGCGGCGCCGTGCTCGACCCCGGCTGCGGCGCGGGCGAGCACACCGTCCTGCTCGCGGAGAAGGGCTATGACGTGCTCGGCGTCGACTTCGCCCCGCACGCCGTCGAGCTGGCACGCAAGAACGCCGACCAGCGCGGGGTGCCCGCGCGCTTCGAGAGCGCCGACGCGCTGCGGCTGCCGGAGGAGCTCGGCGCGGGCCGCTTCGACACGGTGCTGGACAGCGCCCTGTTCCACTGCTTCGGGGAGGAGGGCAGGACCGCGTACGTCGGCAGCCTGTACGGCGTGACGCGGCCCGGCGCCACGGTGTACGTGCTCGCGCTCTCCGACCGCGAGACCGGCTTCGGCCCGCGGATCAGCGAGGAGGCGCTCCGGACCCCCTTCGAGGCGCACCCCGGCTTCGAGATCGAGTCGCTGGAGCCGGTCACCTACTCGGGACTGGCCCCGGCCGAGCACGCCCGCGAGATGGGCATCGCCCCCGGCGACCGGGTCGAGGCCACGGCCTGGCTGGCCCGCGTACGCCGTGACGAGCGGGCCGCGGACGCGTGACCCGCGGCGCGCGGTGATCACTGACCCATGAGCCGGCGGTACGACGCATGAGCCTGCGGTACGAGCTCGCCCCCTCCGTCACCCCGGAGCTGCGCGACCAGCTCCTGCGGCTGTGGGTTGACGTGGTCAACGCGGGCGGCGCCGTCGGCTTCGTACCGCCGGTCACCACCGAGGACGTACGCCCCGAGCTGCTGCGGCACCTGACCGGCATGGCGCAGGGCTCGGTGCGGCTGCTCGCGGCCTTCGACGAGGAGGACCGCGTGGTGGGCACCGCCTTCTTCGGCTTCAACCACAGGCTGCTGAAGCGGCACTGGGTGTGGCTGTACACGGTGATGCTGCACCCGTGCCGCCAGGGCCGCGGTGAGGGGCGGGAGCTGCTGCGCGCGGCGGAGGAGGCGGCGCGCGGGATGGACGGCATCGGCGGCATACGGCTGACCTGCCGGGGCGGCGCGGGCCTGGAGCGCTTCTACGCACGCTGCGGTTACGAGGAGGCCGGCCGGGTGCCCGGCGCGCTCCGGGTCGCCGAGGGCGACCTGCGGGACGACATCACGATGTGGCTGCCGCTGTGAGCTGGGAGAACGCCGGGCGAGTGGCTGCCGCGAAGATCGTTCGGGCGCTCTGCGACAATCGGGTACGAGGTACGAGGAATCCAGCAGAGTTCCCGGCAGAGACATCAGCGGTACGAAGAAGAAGGTCCCCGTGAGCAAAACGTCGCACGCCACGCTCCGTTACACCCTCATGCGCCTGGGCATCTTCGTCGCGTGCCTCGTCGTGATGGCGGTCCTGGCGTACACCGGGATCATCCCGGCGGGCATCGGCAAGTCCAACCCGCTGTGGGTCGTGCTCATCGCGCTGGTGGTCTCGGCGCCGCTCAGCTTCGTGCTCCTGCGCAAGCAGCGCGAGGACATGGCCGAGCAGGTCGCCGGGCGCGTGGACCGCGCCAAGGACAAGCTCGCCGCCAACCAGAGCCAGGAGGACGGCGTCTCCTGACGCTCCCCTTCCGGGCCTTTCGCGACCCCGGTCCCGTAACGCTCGTCACACACATCTCCGCACCCCGTCGGGAATCTCCTTTCCCCGGCGGGGTGTTGTGCGTTCACGTACCCGCAACCCAAAGCAAACCTTTGGGTACATCAAACACGCAGTGTTAACGTGAGGCTTATGTCGATCGCAGCCCCCACTTCCGAGCCGCTGGGCGCGCCGTGCAGCGCGCCGCTCGTGGCGCGGCTGCACGTCGATCTCTGCCGCTGTATGTCCGCGACCTGTCGCCGCGCCTGCTGAACAGGCACCATCGGCGTCGATGCGGCCGGACAGCCTCCGGCGCACCGCTCCGCACCGCAGTGTCCCCGTCCTGAAACCAGAAGCCTTACCGGAGTCTGTCCGTGTCTTCGTCTTCCACGTCTTCGTCGTCCTCGCCGTCGTCGTCCACGCCGTCGACCTCCGACGTCACGCCTCCCGCTTCCTCCGGGAAGCGAATACGCCTGCCCAAGATCCCGTTCTGGGCTCAGATCATCGCCGGTCTCGTCCTCGGTGTGCTGCTCGGCTGGGCCGCCCGCAGCGGGGACATCTCCTGGCTGGCCACCACGCTGGACCAGATCGGCACCATCTTCATCGACCTGCTGAAGCTGGCCGTCGCGCCGCTGGTGTTCTTCGCGATCGTCATCTCGATCACCAACCTGCGCAATGTGCACAACGCGGCCAGGCTGGCCACCCGCACCCTGCTGTGGTTCATGACCACCTCGCTGATCGCGGTCGCGCTCGGGCTGGTCATCGGCCTGTTCACGCACCCCGGCACCGGCACCGGCATCTCGCACGGCGACGCCGCCAAGCCGAAGGAGTCCGGCTCCTGGCTGGACTTCATCACCGGCATCGTGCCGAAGGACATCATCACGCCCTTCGCCGACCTGGAGGTCCTCCAGATCGTCTTCATGGCGGTCGTGGTCGGCGTCGCGGCCCTCAAGCTCGGCGAGAAGGCCAAGCCGATCCTCACGCTCGGCGAGTCCGTGCTCTCCCTCCTCCAGAAGGCCCTGTGGTGGGTCATCCGGCTCGCCCCGATCGGCACCATCGGCCTGATCGGCACCGCCATCCGCGAGAACGGCTGGCAACTGCTGGGCAGCTACGCGACGTTCACCGCCGACGTGTACGTGGGCTGCGCGCTGGTCCTCTTCGGCGTCTACCCGCTGCTGCTGTGGGGCGTCGCGAAGGTCAACCCGCTCCAGTTCTTCCGGGGCGCCTGGCCCGCGATCCAGCTCGCGTTCGTCTCGCGCTCCTCGGTCGGCACCATGCCGCTGACCCAGAAGGTCACCGAGCGCCTCGGCGTACCGAAGGACTACGCGGCCTTCGCCGTCCCCTTCGGCTCCACCACGAAGATGGACGGCTGCGCCTCCATCTACCCGGCGATCGCCGCGATCTTCATCGGTGAGTTCTACGGCATCGACATGGGGATCAAGGAGTACCTGCTGATCGTGCTCGTCTCGGTGATCGGTTCCGCCGCGACGGCGGGCCTCACGGGAGCCACGGTCATGCTGACCCTGACCCTCTCCACCCTGGGCCTCCCCCTCCAGGGCGTCGGCCTCCTCCTGGCCATCGACCCGATCCTGGACATGATGAGGACGGCCACGAACGTCGCGGGCCAGGTCGTGATCCCGGTCCTGGTCTCCTCCCGCGAGAAGCTCCTCGACGTGGCGAAGTTCCGCGAGGCGAAGAGCTTCAGCCTGGAGGACTGGGACGACGACGCGACAGCGTCCGACACCGACTCCGCGGCGAAGAAGGTGCCGGAGCCGGCAGGCGCCACCGGCTAGCACCGGCAGCGATACGGCGAACGCCCCGGTCTCCTCGGAGGCCGGGGGCGTTTGTGTGGGTGCTAGGACAGGGACCACCAGTTGACCCACAGGTCGGAGTCGTCGGTGATGACGAAGGCGTAGGGGCGCTGTGCCGCGCCCGGGCTGTCCTGGAGCGTGATCGCCTCACCGGGGCGCTCGATGACGCGCCCGTTCGGCGTGCCCTGTGCGGCCCACTGCCACGCCTTGCCGTCCCACCAGTTGACGTACAGGTTGGAGTCGTCGCCGATGACGAAGACGTACGGGCGGGTGAAGGCGTTCGGCTCGTCCTTCACCGTGACCGCGCCGACGGAGTCCAGGACGAGGCGGCCGCTGGGGGAGCCCTGGCTGCTCCAGTTCCACTTCGAGCCGTCCCACCAGTTCACGTACAGCTTCGAGTCGTAGCCCTGGACGAAGACGTACGGGCGCTCCTCCGCGCGCGGGTCGTTCTGGACGCTGACGACGCCCGCGCCCTTCTTGACCGGCTGGCCCGTGGGGGCGCCCTGGTCGCTCCAGTTCCACTTGCCGCCGTCCCACCAGTTGACCCAGACGCGGGAGTCGTCGGTGATGACGAAGGCGTACGGGCGGGTGGCGGCGTCGGGGTCGTCCCGGACGGTCGTGACGCCGAGGGGGCGCGAGATGGTGCGGCCGGGCGGGGAGCCCTGGTCGTTCCAGTTCCACTTGGAGCCGTCCCACCAGTTGACCCACAGGCGGAAGTCGTCGGTGAGGACGAACGCGTACGGGCGCTGCGACGTGCTCGGGCCGTCCTGGTAGGTGACGACGCCGACGCCCTCGCGGACGAGCCGGCCGCTCGGTGCGCCCTGGTCGCTCCAGTGCCAGGTGGAGCCGTCCCACCAGTTCACGTACAGCTTCGAGTCGTCGCCGATGACGAAGGCGTACGGGCGCTGCTGGGCGTTCGGGTTGTCCTGCACCGTGACGGCGCCGACCTTCTCGATGACCGTGCGCCCGGCGGGAGTTCCCTGGTCGCTCCAGTGCCAGGCCTTGCCGTCCCACCAGTTGACGTGCAGGCGCGAGTCGAGGCCGCGCACGAAGACGTACGGGCGGCGCGCGGCCTCGGGGTCGTCCTTCATGGTGACGGCGCCCATGGTGGCCCGCACGCCGGTCGTACTGGTGGGCCGCTGCTGGTCGTTCCACTTCCATGAAGCCATCGTGTTCCTCTCCGGCCCACGGCCCGGTGCGTCACGGGCGGGGCATGCTGAGGCGGTACGTATGGGCACGTACGGGTACGTCGGGTACGTACGGGAAGGCGTCCGGCGCCGCGGAGGCGGACAGCGGGAACGCGGGAGGGTCCGGCCGGCCCCATGGAACCTTGCGCGGCCACTCTGACAGCGGCCCCACGGGCTGTCACCGGTCCCCGGGCGGAAGGTGACGTTCAGGGGAGCGATTCGGACAGGGAGCGCGGTCGGAGCGTGGGCGGAATTCCGTTGCCCGGGAGCGGGGGATTCCACTACCAACTGGCCCTGGCCGGAGGTGTACGGGGAACGCCCACGAACCAAGGAGCCGCTGTCATGTCGGTCGGGGAGTTCGTCGGGCTCGTCCTCGCGGGGGTCGCCGCGGGGGTGACCGGGACCGTTGCCGGGCTGGCCTCGCTGTTCTCGTATCCGGCGCTGCTGGGCGCGGGGCTGCCGGCGACCGTCGCCAACGTGACCAACACCGTGGCGCTCGCGGTCGGGAACGTGACGGTCGTGCCCAGCTCGCGGCGGGAGTTGAGGGGGCAGCGGGCGGCCATCGTGCGGCTCGGGGTGGCCTGTGCGGCGGGGAGTGCCGCGGGGGCCGCGCTGTTGCTGGTCACGCCGCCCGGGGTGTTCGAGCGGGTGGTGCCGTTCCTGGTCGGAGGGGCCTCGGTGGTCATTCTGCGGCGGCAGCCGAGCGGTGGGGACGGGCCGGGCGGGACGGTGAAGTGGAGTGCTGTCGGCGGGATGTTCGCGGTCGCGCTCTACAGCGGGTACTTCGCCGCCGCCTCCGGTGTCGTGATGCTCGCGCTGCTGCTCGCCACCTCCGCCTCGGAGGGGCTGCTGCGCAGCAACGCGCTCAAGAACGTGCTGGTGGGGATCGCCGACGTGGTGGCCGCCGCGGGGTTCGCCGTGTTCGGGCACGTGGCGTGGGGCATGGCCGTACCGCTCACGCTCGGGCTGCTGGCCGGTTCGTGGCTGGGCCCGCCGCTCGCCCGGCGGCTGCCCGCCCGCGCGCTGCGGGTCGGCATCGGCGTCGCGGGGCTCGGGCTGGCGGTGAAGCTCGGGGTCGACGCGTTCCAGGGGGGATCCGCGTAATCGGGCCAGGCGGCGGCGTAATGCCGCCAAGCGGGAGATTTCGCGCGCCGGAATGCCGGATTCGGGCTATACAGGTGGTTTGGGGGCGGTGGCTGCTGGGCGGGGGAGGTCCGGATGAAGCTGACCTTGAACGTGGCGTTGCTGCTGGCCGTGATCGTCGTGGTGCGGGTGCGCCGCAAGCCGCTGGCGCGGACGCGGGGCGACGCGTGGCTCACCGCGTTCATCACGCTGGCGCTGGGGATCCTCATCGCGCCTACCTCGGTGGGGCGCGGGATCCTGGACTTCCTGGAGAAGCTGGTGAACGGCATTTCGCAGGCGGGTGGGTGAGCGGTACGCGAGGGGTGGCGGGTCGCGCAAGTGCCTTTGTACTCAGGTGAGTTGGGTCCTGAGTACGTTGTCGCGGCGGGGCGGGCGCCCTAGGGTGATCTTGACCATCAAGATCGCGGGCCCGGGGACTCTCCCTAGGGGGCTCTCCCTCGGGGATCTGCCCAAGTGGCCTGCGACATGCGGCTGTTGAGCCGCACAACGGGAGGATCACGCGTATGCGTAAGTTCAGCCGTTCCCTCGCGGGTGCCGCGGTCGCGGCGATCGCGTTCACGGGGCCTGTGGCGCTCGGTGCGGCGCCCGCCTCGGCCGCGGGCGCCCCCGCGCAGGCCGCTTCGGTCCAGCAGATCTCGGCGCAGGCGGCAGCCGGGCCCATCGAGTGCCACCCCGCGAAGCTGCGCGCGAAGGCGAAGCAGCACCAGAAGAAGGCCGACCAGTACCGGGTGCTGCGCCACCGCGAGCTGCAGAAGGCGCACCCCTCCAAGAAGAAGGTCAAGCACTACGCCAAGATGGCGAACGCCCACGACAAGAAGGCCGCGGCGTACAAGGCCCGCGCGAAGCGGTGCGAGGACGCGGACAACAACGCGTAAGCGCGCGTCCGGCGCGTGAGAACGGCCCCGCGGCGGCGGGGCCGTTTCGCGTACGGGGCCTTCGTGGGCCCGCGTTACGGGGTGGTCGCGCGGCCCGCGCACCGCGCGCACGCACACGGCGGGTACGCCGAGCTGAGCGCGAAGACGTCGATCCCGCACTGCTCGGCGGTGAAGCGGACCGTGCCGCGGTCGCGGAGGAGCGTGCCGTCGGGGGCGACGGTGTAGACGCGGAGGGTGAGACGGGCGGGGGTCTCCGGGGGCTCGGGCATCAGGAGACCTCCGCGCCGTGGATCACGTACGGCCCGGGACCGTCCAGGCCCAGGAGCGCGAGCGCCAATTCCTGGCGGCGAACGCCCTGTTCGTGGGCGACGAGGTAGGGGCGGATGAGGCGGGTGGAGTCGCCGTCGATGGGGAGGTCGAGGGCGCGCCGGCGTCTGCTGGACGGCCGGTCGGTGTGCTGCGCGGGCGGCGGCAGCGGGGTGGCGGCGCGGCGGCGTCCGCGGGGAGGGGCGAAGAGGGCGCGCAGAGTGCGGAGGAGGGGCATGCGGTCAGCTCCCTTGGCAGGGCAAGCCGGGCAGGCTTGAAGTTCCCTAGGGATATTGAGTCGCAGTTCCCTAGGGAAGTCAAGCGTGCTTGTGGGAGCCGGAGTTGGGGGTTACGCGTCGAATCGGTACTCCAGCACGTACGAGCCCGCGTCGAGCAGCATGCGCGTGAACTCCACGGGGCGGTGCTCGGCCGTCAGGGCTGTGCGGCAGATCTCCAGGAGCGGGATGCCGGTGGGGAGGGCGAGCAGTTCGGCTTCGCGCTGGTCGGGGAGGCGGCTGCGCAGCTCCTCGGTGAAGTGGGCCGGGGCGTGGCCGAGTTCGGCCAGGCGGGCGTAGGTGCCGCCGGGGCCCGGGTCCTCGTTGGCGATCGGGGACCCGGTCACCAGGGCGGCGGGGAGGTAGGAGGTGGCGAGCTGTACGGGTTCGCCGTCCACCACGTAGCGGCGGTCGCGCACCAGCACGGCGGTGTTCTCGTCCAGGGACAGGGCTCGCGCGACCAACTGCGACGCGGGCTCCTCGTACACCTCGACCGTCACGTCGAATTCGCGCCCCTCGGTCTCGGCCGACCACACCGGGGCTCCGGCCTGCCACTGGGCGCGGGACGTGCGTTCCGGCGCCACCCTCCGGATGGGGCGGAACGAGCGTACGTACGTCCCCGAACCGTGGCGGCGCACCGCCAGACCCTCGCTGACCAGCAGCTTCAGCGCCTTGTTGGCCGTTTCCTTCGCCACCCCGTACTCCCGGACCAGGGTAGGCTCCCCTGGCAGCCGGTCGCCAGGGGCCAGCGCGCCGGAGTCGATGCGCGCCCGCAGCTCGTCGGCGATCTGCCTCGCGGTCTCCGGCATGGGCCCCTCCTCGCAAATATGTCCCTAGGGTGCGCCCACCCTAGGCTCACCCTCTGTTTCCGGTCACACCCCCTACACGCCTCGTCCTCCTTCCGCCTCGGACCCGTACCCTCAGGGGCTGGGTAGTCGACAGGTCGCCAGGGGTGGAGAGGTTCGTGGGCAGCAAGGGCGTGCAGAAGCGGATGCCGCGGGAGGTGCGGGAGCGGCAGATGCTGGACGCCGCGGTCGCGGGGTTCGCGCGGCACGGGTACCAGGCCGCCTCGATGGACGACATCGCCGAGGCGGCGGGGGTGTCCAAGCCGCTGGTGTATCTGTATCTGAAGTCCAAGGAAGAGCTGTTCAGCGCCTGTATTCGGCGTGAGGGTGCCGCGCTGGTCGAGGCGGTAAGGGAAGGCACCAAGGGCGGCGCCCGCAGCGCCGACCAGCAACTGTGGGACGGGCTCTGCGCGTTCTTCGCGCACACCGCGGCGCACCCCGACGCGTGGCAGGTCCTGCACCGCGCCGGCAACCAGGGGCAGCCCTTCGCCGACGAGGTGGCCGCGATGCGCGCCGAGATCACCGAACTGGTGCGGGTGCTGCTCGGCCAGGCGGCCCAGGACGCGGGCTGTGATGGGGAATTGGCCGGGCGCGAGGTGTCCGGGCTCGCGCACGCGCTGGTCGGAGCCGCGGAATCCCTCGCGGGGTGGGCCAACGCCCGCGCGGGCGAGCCCGACGCACCCTCGGCGAAGGAGACCGCGGCGACGCTGATGAACTTCTGCTGGGCCGGGCTGGAGAACCTCCTCAAGGGCGCGAGGTGGCGGCCAGCCTCCCGGTGAGATGCAGGCGGCCCTCAGAATCGCCCGAGCCCGAGCCCGAGCCCGAGCCCGAGCCCGAGCCGCCGCGCAGCTCGAACGCCCCCGTCTCCGAGGACGCCCCGTACGTCACCGTCCCCGGCAGCAGCACCGGCGCCTTGAACTCCGCGTACGCGGTGAAGCCGCCCGGCAGTCCGCCCTCCTCCCTGTCCGCCTCGGCGAGGCAGCGCGCGAAGGTCCACATGCCGTGCGCGATGTGCCGCGGGAAGCCGAACGCCTTCGCGGTGAGCGGGTGCAGGTGGATGGGGTTCCGGTCGCCGGACGCCGAGGCGTAGCGGCGGCCGAGGGAGGAGGGGAGCCGCCAGGTGGCACGAGCGGGGAGGGGGCCGCCCTCCGTGTGCCCGGACTTCTCCGCCGGGCCGCCGGAGTCCGAGCGCCGGTGCCTGCACAGATACGTGCTGCGCGACCCCCACACCACCTCCCCCTCCAGCCGCGCCTCGGTCACCACGGCGAACTGCGTCCCCTTCCGGTGCGGCCGCAGATCCTCCGCGTGTACGGAGATGCCGGGGCGCTCCGAGGCGTGCAGCGGCCTGTGCTGGGTGAGCTCGATCGCCGTGTGCACCAGGCCCAGCAGCGGGAAGGGGAAGGCGCGGTCCGCCATCAGCCGCATGGCCAGCGGGAATCCGAGGATGTGCGGGTAGGTGGGGGGCAGCGCCGAGGACGCCGTGAAGCCGCACACCTCGGTGTAGGCGCGCAGCTTGCCGGGCTCGGCGCGGGCGGCCTCCAGCACGTAGCGCGTATCGGGCAGCCGCGCCTCCTCGTACGGGCCGCGCTTGGTGAGTGAAGTGGCCGCGCCGGAGGCGAGCAGGAGGGGCAGATTCGGGGGTACGCCGTAGCGCTGGACCGGCGTACGGGGCTGACTGGCCGGACTGGTCATGAAAGTTCTCCTCGGTCGGAAACCACGCTCACGCGCCCAGCAGGCTCTGCCCGCACACGCGCACCACCTGCCCGTTCACCGCGCCGGACGCGGGCGAGGCGAACCAGGCCGTCGTCTCCGCGACGTCCACCGGAAGGCCGCCCTGGGAGAGGGAGTTCATCCGGCGGCCGGCCTCGCGGATGAAGAACGGCACGGCAGCGGTCATCTTCGTCTCGATGAAGCCGGGGGCCACGGCGTTCACCGTCACGCCGTGCTGCTCGGCCGCGCGCGGGGCCAGCGAGCGCACCATGCCGATGATCCCCGCCTTGCTGGCGGCGTAGTTGGTCTGCCCGACGTTCCCGGCGATCCCCGCGATGGAGGCGGTGCCGATCACGCGGCCGGTGCCCTCCCGCAGCGCCCCCGCCTTCAGCAGGTGGTCGGTCGTGCGCAGCACGCTGTCCAGGTTCACTTCGAGCACCGCGTCCCAGCGGTCGGCGCCCATGTTGGCCAGCTTTCGGTCGCGGGTGATGCCCGCGTTGTGCACCAGGACGTCCAGGCCCTCGGAGGGCAGCGCCGCCGCGATGCGCTCGGCCGCGTCGTCCGCGGTGATGTCCAGCGGCAGCGCGTCGCCGCCCAGCCGCTCGGCGACCCGCGCCAAGTCCTCCTCGGCCTGCGGCACATCGAGGCACAGCACCCGCGCGCCGTCCCTGGCCAGGGTGGCGGCGACCTGCTCGCCGATGCCCCGCGCGGCACCGGTCACCAGCGCCGTACGACCGGAAAGCGGCCGCTCCCAGTCGAGGTCGGCGCGCCCGGAGCCCGAGGAGCTCCCAGAGCCCGCGGAGCCGCCCGCCGTACCCGCGCCGCCGATCCCGATCACCTGCCCGCTCACATACGCCGACCGCGGCGAGAGCAGGAACCGCAGCGTGGACTCCGCGTCCCGAGCCGTCGCGCCCGGTGCCAGGCGCAGGAGCTGGGCCGTGCGCCCCTTGCCCGCCTCCTTGCCCAGCGAGCGCACGAAGCCCTCCAACGCCTGCTGCGCGGCGGCCTGCCGGTGGTCATCGGGGTCGGGGGCCGAACCGAGCAGCACCACGCGGCCGTTGTCCGCGAGCCGCCGCATGACCGGGTGCAGGACCGCGTACACGCCATGCAGTTCCGAAACCGTGCTGATCCCCGTAGCGTCGACCGCCACGGCGGCGTACCGGGTCTCCCGGTCGTCCTCGCGCACCACCGGGATGCCCACGCCGTCGAGCACCGCCGCCAGTTCGCCGTCTCCGCACGCCGAGGGGTGTGCGGCGGTGAGGTGCAGCAGCGGGCCGCCCTCCAGCACGGACCGCTCCGCCGACCAGCGGTGCAGCGGGGCCGGCTGGGGGAGGCCGAGGCGTCGGGAAAGGAAGCGGCCGGGGCCGGTGTTGGTCAGGTGAAGGTAACGGTCGCCCATGTTCCCCAGCTCCTCGTGTGCGCGTAAATTTACTTCAGAGTAAGGTTACTTACAGGTCAGGAGTTTGGTCGAGTATGAGTTCCCGCTCTGCGGACGGCCTCACGGGCGACGGTGCCGAGCAAGACGGCGCCGAGGGTCCCGACCTCACAGGTTCCGGCGCCCTCCCGCGCCGCGTCGCGGTGATCGGCGGCTGCCGCATCCCCTTCGCGCGCTCGGACGGCCCGTATGCGACCTGCTCGAATCAGCAGATGCTCACCGCCGCGCTCGACGGGCTCGTGGAGCGCTTCGGGCTCCAGGAGCCGGGCGCGGTGGGCGAGTTCGCGGCCGGCGCCGTGCTCAAGCACAGCCGGGACTTCAACCTGGCGCGGGAGACCGTTCTGGGTTCGGGGCTCGATCCCCGTACACCCGCGTACGACCTGCAGATGGCCTGCGGCACGGGGTTGCAGGCGGTCATCTCGGTCGCCAACAAGATCGCGCTCGGGCAGCTCGACTCCGGCATCGCGGGCGGCGCCGACACCGCGAGCGACGTGCCGCTCGGCGTGAACGACCGGCTGCGCCGCATCCTGCTGGCCGTGCGGCGGGCGAGCGGACTCGGGGAGCGGGCGCGGGAGTTCGCGCGGGTACGCCCCCGCGACCTGCTGCCCGAGGTGCCGCGCAACGCGGAGCCGCGCACCGGGCTCTCGATGGGGGAGCACGCGGCGCGTACGGCGGCCGCGTACGGGATCACCCGGCGCGAGCAGGACGAACTCGCCGCGGCCAGCCACCGCAACCTGGCGACCGCGTACGACAGCGGCTTCCTCCACGACCTGGTGCTGCCCTTCAACGGTCTGGCCAGGGACCAGAATCTGCGGCCCGGCACGTCGGTGCAGAAGCTGGGGGAGCTGAAGCCGGTCTTCGGCGTCGGGGACGCGGAGAGTGACGCGGGCGAGGGCCGGGACGCGGCCACCATGACCGCCGGCAACTCCACCCCGCTGACGGACGGCGCTGCCACCGTGCTGCTGGCCGGCGAGGAGTGGGCCGAGCGGCGCGGTCTGCGGCCGCTGGCGTATCTGACCGCGTTCGAGACCCGCGGTGTGGACTTCGTGGACGGCGGCGAAGGGATGCTGATGGCGCCCGCGTACGCCGTGCCGCGGATGCTGGAGCGCGCGGGTCTGGAGAGCCTCGCCGACTTCGAACTCGTGGAGATCCACGAGGCGTTCGCCTCCCAGGTGCTGGCGACCCTGGCCGCCTGGGAGAAGCAGGGACTCGGCCCCGTGGACAGGGACCGGCTCAACGTCGCCGGCTCCTCGCTCGCCACCGGGCACCCCTTCGCGGCCACCGGGGCCCGCATCGTCGCGACGCTGGCCAAGCTGCTGGCGGAGCGGCCCGGCGCGGGCCCTGGGGCGCGCGGACTGATCTCGATCTGTGCGGCGGGCGGGCAGGGGGTGACCGCCATCCTGGAGCGGGCCTAGGCCGCCGCGGCCTGGCCGCTCACCGGGGACGACGGCGTCCGCACCGCACCGGTGCGGGCACCGGCCGCACGCCGCCGCGTTGAAGGTGCGTCATGGAGAGGAGCCGCTCGTGTCGTCCCAGAAAGTGAGCAGCGAAGGTACCGAGTCCGGCGCGAACAGCACCGGCCCCGGCGCCGTGACCTCGGGCGGGCCGCTCGCGCCGCCCGAGACCGTGGTGATCGACGGGGCGGTGCGGGAGGCGTACGTGCCGCCGCTGGCGCCGCCCGTCACGCGCGGTTCGCTCGCCGACATCCCGTTCACCAACGCCGAGGAGGCACCGGACGCGGCGGTGCTCTCCCGCCCCGAACCGGGCGGCGGCTGGCGGGACATGACGGCGGCCGAGTTCGCGTACGAGGTCCAGGCGCTGGCCCGCGGCCTGATCGCGCACGGCCTGCGCCCCGGCGACCGGCTCGCGATCATGGCCAGGACCTCGTACGAGTGGACCCTGCTGGACTTCGCGGGGTGGGCGGCGGGTCTCGTCACGGTGCCGGTCTACCCGACCTCCTCGGCCTCCCAGGCGCGGATGATCCTCCAGGACGCGGCGGTGCGGGCCTGCGCGGTCGAGGACGTGGAACAGGCGCGCCTGATCAGCGCCGAGCGCGGCAACCTCCCCGGGCTCGAACTGCTCTGGCAGATCAGCACCGGCGCGGTGCGGCAGATCATGGACGCGGGGCGGGACGTGCCGGCCGAGGCGGTGGCCGAGCGGCGCGCGGCGCTGCGGCCGGAACACGTGGCCACGCTCATCTACACCTCGGGGACCACGGGTTCGCCCAAGGGCTGCGCGCTCACGCACGGGAACTTCTTCGCCGAGGTGGACAACGCGATCGAGCTGCTCTACCCGGTCTTCAAGGAGCTGGCCGGCGGCGAGCCGCCCGCCACCCTCCTCTACCTTCCGCTCTCGCACGTCTTCGGCCGGATGGCGGCGATCGGCTGCATGCGCGCGCGGGTGCGCGCCGGGCACGCGCCGAGCACCGAGACCGAGGACCTGCTCGGGGACCTCGCGAGCTTCCGGCCGACCTTCCTGCTGGGCATCCCGTACGTGCTGGAGAAGATCTACAACACCGCGCGGGCCACGGCAGAGACGATGGGCCGCGGCTCCTCCTTCGACCGCGGCGCGCGCATCGCCCGCCGCTACGGCGCGGCCGTCGAGGAGCTGGAGCACGGCCGCGGCAAGGGCCCTGGCTCCGGGCTGCGCGCGGTGCGCGGGCTCTACGACGTGCTGCTCTACCGGCGCATCAGGACCGCGCTGGGCGGCCGCTGCCGCTATGTGATCTGCGGCGGCTCGCCGCTGGGGCGCCGGCTGGCCGCCTTCTACGAGGGCGCGGGGATCTCGGTGTACGAGGGCTACGGGCTCACCGAGACCACGGCGGCCTCCACCTCGACACCGCCGCAGCGGCCGAGGCTGGGCACGGTGGGCTGGCCGATGCCGGGCACGGCGGTGCGGGTCGCGGAGGACGGTGAGGTGCTGCTCAAGGGGGGCCATGTGTTCGCCGGTTACTGGGACGCGCGGTCCGGCAGCGTGGTGCCCGAGCTGGACGGCGAGGGCTGGTTCGCCACCGGGGACATCGGCGAGCTCGACGACGACGGCTATCTGACCATCACCGGGCGCAAGAAGGACCTGATCATCACGTCCGGCGGCAAGAACGTCTACCCCGCGCCGCTGGAGGACTGGCTGCGCGCGCATCCGCTGGTGAGCCAGTGCCTGGTGGTGGGGGACGACCGGCCGTACGTCGCCGCGCTGCTGACCCTGGAACCTGAGGGGCTGCGGCACTGGAAGCGGATGCACCGCAAGGAGCAGCTCACCTTCCGCGAACTCGCCGACGACTACGATCTGCGCCGCAACCTCCAGCAGGCCGTGGACGAGGCCAACTCCATGGTCTCCAGGGCGGAATCCATCCGCCGCTTCGCCGTGCTCCCGCACGATTTCACCGAGGAACGCGGCCATGTGACCCCGTCGCTGAAACTGCGCCGGGCCGCGATACTCCGCGATTTCGCGGCGGAGATAGACAGGTTGTACGAGGGCTACGGCAAACGTCCGTGAGCACCGGGCCCCACCAGCGCAAAGGCGCTCCACGGGCCACTCGCGGTGTGGCTTATCTCTCGCCCGTTTCCGCTCAGGAACTTCTGGATGCCCTCAACCCTCTGAATAGGTGACCCGTCCTCGCATGCGGGTCTAATCGGACTGTTCAGGTATATGGGGGCATGCGTGTTCGTGAAGGGGAAGCGGCGGCCCAACGGCGTCGCGGCGGTCGCCGGTGTCGGTACGGCGCTGCTCGGGCTCGTGCTGGGGCTGGCCGTGCAGGGGGAGGGCCACGCGGGCTCGGTGGCCGAGGCGCCGAAGCCCCAGCAGAAGGCGCGGCCCGCCACGCCTCCCCCGCCCAAGCCGACCGCGCGGTCCATATCCCACGAGACGGAGACGGGTGCGGCGGGGAAGGGCGCCGCGGGGACGGGCGCCGCGGGGACGGGCACTGCGGGGAAGAGCGGCAAGGCCGTCGCGCTCACGCTGGACGACGGGCCGCACCCGGTGTGGACCCCCAAGATGCTGGACCTGCTGGACCGTTACCGCATCAAGGCCACCTTCTGCCTCATCGGCCCGAACGCGGAGAAGAACCCGAAGCTGGTGCGGCGCATCGTCGCCGACGGGCACCGGCTGTGCAATCACTCGGTGAGTCACGACACCGCCATGGACGGCAAGTCCGTCGCGTACCAGGAGCAGGAGATACGCGATGCCAAGCGCATGATCGACAAGGCCTCCGGGGGCGCGCCGCTGCGCTACTACCGGGCGCCCGGCGGCGCGTTCACCCCCGACAGCCGCGCGTACGCGGCGAAGAACGGCATGCGCCCCCTCGGCTGGACGGCGGACTCCGACGACTGGCGGCTCCCCGGCGTCGACGCGATCGTGAACACCGTCCAGCGCGAGGTGGGCAACGGCGCGCGGATCATCCTGACCCACGACGGGGGAGGCGATCGCGCGGAGACGTACGCGGCGCTCCAGCGGCTCCTGCCCTCACTGCGCGAGCAGGGCTACTCCTTCACCTTCCCCCAGGCGTGAATCCGGGGTCCACGTTCTCGCTCCCTACTGCTTGAACTGCTTGGCCAGCCAGCTCATCGCCATCGGCGACCCGGCGACCGCCCCCGACACATGCTCCAGCGGCAGCGAACGGAAGTCGACGTCGGCGCCCCTGTCCCGCCACTCGTCGCGCAGGCGGGTGCCGACCTCGTACGGGATGAGGGTGTCGGCCGTGCCGTGGTAGAGCAGCACGGGCGCGTCCGGCGCGGTCGTCCCGAGGGTGGATTCGCGCAGTCGCTTCTGCCAATCGGGACGGTGCAGCGGGTTCGTGGTCGTGATGTCGTCGATCTTGCCGAACGGCCATGTCGCCGCGCCCAGTTCGATGCACTGCGTCTCGGCGATCTTCTTCTGGAGCCTGCCGCGCGCGTTGAGGTAGTGGTCCAGCCTGAGCTCGGGGAAGGCGGCGTCCTGGCCGACCGCCGCCATGGCGAGGAGCCCCGAGCCCATGTTGCCGTCGTTGAAGTCGGCGACCTTGTTGAGGTCGGCGGGCACGCCACCGGTCGCCGTGCCCTTCACGTCCAGCTCGGGCGCGTACGTACGGTGCAGCTCGGCGGCCCAGCCGCTGGCCTGGCCGCCCTGCGAGTACCCCATGATCCCGACCGGGGAGTCTGCGCCGACCCCCATCTCCTGCGCCCCCGGCAGGCGTTGGGCCGCGCGGGCCGCGTCCAGCATCGCGGTGCCCTCGGAGCGGCCGACCGTGTAGGTGTGCGTGCCGGGCGTGCCCAGCCCCTCGTAGTCGGTGACCGCGACGGCCCAGCCGCGGGCGATCGCCTGCTGGATGAGCGAGCCCTCCTTGGTGGTGCCCTTGGGGAACCCGTTCGAGGGCGCGCACTTGTCGGCGAGCCCGACGGTGCCGACGGCGTACGTGACGAGGGGGCGCGGCCCCTTCTTTCCATCCTTCGGGACGATCACGGTGCCGGACACGGTGTTGGGGCGGCCCTGCGCGTCGGTGGACCGGTAGTGCACCTTCCAGGAACGGGAGTCGGAGGGTGTCACCGGGTTGGGCAGGAAGCGCTGGGCCTGCGCGGACAGCACGTCACCCGGTCTTTGGCCGTTCCCCTCTGCTTCGGCGGTGCTCCCGGAGAGTGCGGCGGCCGGCACGGCGAGCGCGACGGCCGCCGCGGCGAGGCGTGCGCTGCGGGCACGGGACGTACGGATGTGCATGCGGCTCTCCCGGCGTCGGCGTGTGCGGTGCGGTGCGGTGCGCGGTTGTGCGTGGGTTGCCGGGAGAAAGTAGTGAGCCGCGGGTACGTCAGGCGCTGACCGGAGCGCTCACATTCACTGGCCGCGCTGTGCCGTACCGGCTGACCGGCCGCAGTTGTCGGGGGCCGGTCGGTCGGCGAAGCGGCCGGCGAGCCAGTTCATGGCGGGGTTCGAGCCGAGGACGGCCGCGCCGACGTGCTTCTGTCCCGGGTACGTCTGCCAGTCGACGGCCACGCCGCGCGCGCACCAGTCCGCGCGGAGCCGGCGCCCCACCTCGTACGGGATGATCTCGTCGGCGCCGCCGTGGTACAGGCGTACCGGCGCGTCCGGTGCGGTGCGGCCGAGCCTGTCGGCGCGGAGCGCGGCCTGCCAGTCCGGCTGGTCCAGCGGGTTGCGCGTGGTCACGTCCTCGATGCGCTTGCCGGCGCCGGCCCGGGTGTTCTCCTCCACGCACCCCTTGCGCATGAACGCGGCGAGGCGCCGCCCCTCGTCGTTCAGATACCGGTTCAGGCGCAGCCTGGGGAACGCCGCGTCGTGCCCGATCGCCGACATCAGCACGAGGCCGGAGTCCGGGTCGCCCGGGCCGTTGTTGTAGAGCGCCGTCTTCTCCAGGTCGGCGGGCACGCCGCCGGAGGCGGTCCCCTTCACCTTGAGCTCGGGCGCGTACGTACGGTGCAGCTCGGCCGCCCAGGCGCTGGCCTGGCCGCCCTGCGAATAGCCCATGATCCCGACGGGCGATTCCTCGCCGACGCCCATCTCCCGTGCTTGCGGCAGGCGTTGGGCCGCGCGGGCCGCGTCGAGTACGGCGGTGCCCTCGGCGCGGCCGACGGTGTACGTGTGGTCGCCCGGGGTCCCCAGCCCCTCGTAGTCGGTGAGCGCCACGGCCCAGCCGCGCAGCAGCGCGCCGTTGACCAGCGCCGCTTCGGCGGTCCTGCCCTGGGGCAGCGTGGCGGAGGGCGCGCACTGATCCCCCATGCCGACGGTCCCGACGGCGTACGAGACGAGGGGCCGGGGCCCCGCGCGCCCGTCCTTGGGCACGACGACGGTGCCGGACACGGTGTCGGGCCGCCCCCGCGCGTCGGTGGACCGGTAGTGGACCTTCCAGGCGGAGGTGGGGGTGGGGAGGTGGGGCGCGAGGCGGAAGGCGGAGGGCTCCGTGCGGGTGATGTCGCCGGGGCGGGGCTGCGCGGCTTCGCTGGTGGCGGGCACGAGCGGAATAAGGCCGCAGGTCGCGGCGGCGGCGAGGAGGCGGATTCTGCGCCGGTGCATCTGGGCTCCCAACGGTCGGTGGTGCTGGGACATTCATGACCGTAGGGAGGACCGCCCATATCCGTTAATGACCGAACAGCTCACATTCGGTGCGGCTCAAGCGCCGCCTTGGCGGAACGCCCCCGGCGTCGTCCCCGTCCAGCGGCGGAACGCTCGGTGGAAGGCCGTGTCCTCCGAGAAGCCCAGGCGATGCGCCAGCGAGGCGATGGGCTCCTGGCCTGTGGCCAAATAGGAGAGCGCCGCGTCCCGCCGTACCGCGTCCTTCAGGGACTGGAAGGACAGGCCCTCGGCGCCCAGGCGGCGGCGCAGCGTCGCGGGGCTCACCGCCAATTGGGCCGCGACCACGGCGAGTTCGGGGACGCGGCCACGTTCGCGCAGGCCGGAGCGCAAGGTGCGCGCCACCTGTTCCCCCACCGACGCGTCCCACGTCCTCCGCGCCAGCAGATCGGTCGGCGACCGGCGCAGAAGCACCCGCAGCGACCCCTCGTCCTGCACCACCGGCTGCCGCAGCCAGCGCGCGTCGATCGCCGCCCGCGTCACCTCAGCGCCGAATCGCGGCACGCACCCGAGCATCGCCTCGTACTCCGACCGGTGCGGCTGAGCCGGCGCCGGGTACGCGAACTCCGCCCACAGCAGCGGCACCGCCCGCCCCACCAGCCACGCCGACAGCCGGTGCCACAGCACGATCAGGCACTCGGCGAGGAAGTGGTCCCGGTCCTCGGCGAGTTCGCTGCGCACCGCGTACCGGAACACCCCGTCCTCGGTGTCCAGCGCCAGCTCGGGCCCGCGCGGGAACAGCCCGTAGAAGCGGATCGCCCGGTGCAGCGCGCTGCCCAGGTCGGCGCAGCCGATCGAGGCGTAGCACATCATCGCGAAGGTGCCGGGTCTGCTGGGCGCCGGCCCGAGGCCCAGGAATTCGTCCTCGGTCGCGACGTACACCTCCCGCAGCAGCCGCGCGAAGCGCTCGGGCTCCACCCGCGCCCGCTCGTCGCCGAGCAGCAGCGGCGGAATCCCCGCGCGCTGGAGGAGCGGTACGAGGTCGAGCCCCAGACGTTCCGCGCCGCACAGCGCGGCCCGCACCCGCTGCACGCTGACCGACCGGCGATGGAGGTCCCGGTGTCCCGAGTCCCGGATGTCCCCGTGTGCGACCACGTATCCGAAGGTAACCGCGTTGAGCGCAGAGGTCAGCGGTGGTGACGTTTCCTGTCATCCCGGTGAGGAGACGCGCTGCCTAGCGTCGTCCTACGGTCCGCGCTACACAGGCCAGGTCACCAGGAGGCGCCGATGCCCGCGCACACGGAGCACACGGAGCACACGGAGCACACGGAGCAGCACACGGAGCACCCCACCCGCCCCCGCACCCTCGCGCTGATGGCCGAGTACGCGGCGGACCGGCACGGCGCGCTGCCGGCTCTGCGCCACAAGACCCCCGACGGCACCTGGACGGCAGCCACCTTCGAGCAACTGCGGGACTCCGTACGCGAAGTGGCCCGCGGCCTGATGGGCGCGCACCTCTCCGTACGGCACGGCGACCGCGTCGCGATCCTGGCCGAGACGCGGCCGGAGTGGACGCACGCGCATCTCGCCGCGTTCGCGGTGGGCGCGGTGGTGGTGCCGGTGTATCCGACCGCGGGGGAGGAGGAGGTCGCCTGGGTGCTGGGCGACTCCGGCGCCACAGTCGTGATCTGTGAGAACGACGCGCAGGCGGCGCGCGTCGAGAGCCTGCGCGCCGCGGGCGGGCTCCCTGAGCTGCGGCACGTGGTGCGGATGCCGGACATGTACGCGGTGTCCCAGCCGGCGTCCCTGGAGGCCCTGTCGGCGCGCGCCGAGGCCGTCGGCCCCACCGACCCCTGCTCCATCGTCTACACCTCCGGCACCACGGGCCTCCCCAAGGGCTGCGTCCTCACGCACGGCAACATCACCGCCCTGCACGACGCGACCGAACCCCTGCTGGAGGGCGGCCCTGGCACGCTCACGTACCTCTACCTCCCGCTCGCGCACCTCCTCGCCCAGCTCATCGAGTGGCGCGCGCTCCTCGCGGGCAGCGAACTCGCCTATTTCGGCGGCCGCATCGAGAACGTCGTAGCCGAGCTCGCGGAAGTGAGACCCACTCACCTTCCCTCCGTCCCCCGCCTCTTCGAGAAGGTCCACGCGATGGTGGAGCAGGTCGCCGAGTCGCGCGGGCCCGACGGCAAGGAGCGCTTCGAGGCGGCGATAGACGTCGGAGTGCGGGTCGCGGACCTGCGGGCGCGAGGGGAGGAGCCGGAGGGGGAGCTGCGGGAGCGGTACGAGGCGGCCGAGGGCGCGTTGTACGGGCTCGTGCGCGGGGTCTTCGGCGGCCGGCTGAAGTGGGCACTGACGGGCGCGGCGCCGATCGCTCCGCGCACCCTCGACTTCCTCCGGGCCTGCGGGATCGAGGTGTACGAGGGGTACGGGATGACCGAGTCCGGCGGGGTGATCACGCTCAACCACGCGGGGGCGGTGCGGTACGGGACGGTGGGGCGGCCGATACCCGGGGCCGAGGTGCGGATCGCGGACGACGGCGAGGTGCTGGCGCGGGGGCCCGCGGTGTTCCCCGGCTACCACCGGAATCCGTCCGCCACGGCCGCCGCCCTCTCCCCCGACGGCTGGCTCCACACCGGCGATCTGGGGTCCCTGGACGAGGACGGCTACCTCCGCATCACGGGCCGCAAGAAGGAGCTGATCATCACCTCCGCGGGCAAGAACCTCTCCCCGTCGGAGGTCGAGCTCGCGATCCAGTCCTCCCGCTACGTCTCCCGCGCCGTGATGATCGGCGACAACCGCCCGTACCCGGTGGCCCTGATCACCCTGGACCCCGACACGACGGCCGACTTGTCCCCGTCGACGGCCCGAGCCCGCGTCCAGCAGGCGGTGGACGAGGCGAACGCGAAGGTGGCCCGCCCGTCCCGCATCCGTGCATTCGCCGTGCTGGACGACGACTTCACGGTCGAGTCGGGCGAACTCACCCCCACGCTGAAGCTGCGCCGCGCAGCGGTGGCTGAGCGCTACGCGGCCCGGATAGTCGCGCTGTACGAGGGGTAACGCCCGCCCCTCCCCCCCCCCACTAGGTGTGCCCACCCGTACCGCCCCTCGGGGCGGTCCGAGTGCCCACACCTAGGTGGGGGAGAACGCGGGGCGCAGCCCACGCTCCTCGGGGGGCGGCGTAAGCCGCCAGCGCAGCGTCAGGCGCTAAGCGCGCCTCAGAACGGCCGGTCGCCCGCGATCGCGACGCGCTCCGCCACCCGCCGGTGCGGGAAGTAGTCGTCGACCGCGTAGTGCTGGGTCGCGCGGTTGTCCCAGAAGGCGATGTCGCCCGCCTGCCAGGTGAAGCGCACCTGGAACTCCGGCACGTGCGCCTGCCGCACCAAGTAGGAGAGGAGCTGGTCGCTCTCCTCCCGCGACATCCCCACGATCCGCGTCGTGAAGGACGTGTTCACGAACAGCAGCTTCCGCCCCGTCTGCGGATGCGTCCGCACCACGGGGTGCTCGACCGGCGGAAACTCCTCCTGGAGCGGGATCAGCTTCTCGTCACCGTAGAAGCGCCGGAAACCGGGGATGAAGTCGTGGATCGCGGTCGCCCCGTCGATCTTCGCCTTCACCTCGTCCGGCAGGTTGTCGTACGCGGCCGCCATGTCCGCCCACATGGTGTCGCCGCCCACCGGCGGCACCTCGCGGAGCTGGAGTACGGCGCCCATCGCCGGCTCCTCGCGGAAGGTGACGTCCACGTGCCACACGTTCTCGAACGTCGGCACCGCGCTGCTCCCCTTGTCGAAGCGCGCCACCTCGTCCGAGGAACCGCGCGCGAGCAGCGGGTTGGTCTCCAGCGGGCCCCAGTTCTTGGCGAACGCGGCCTGCTGCTCGGGCGTGAGGTGCGCGCCCCGGAAGAAGAGCACCTTCCACTCCTGGAAGGCGCGGTCGATCTCTTCGAAGACGGCCGGGGAGAGCGGCCTGCTCAGGTCGACGTCGCGGATCTCCGCGCCGATGATCCGGCCCTGCGGTACGACGGTGATGTGCTCGTACGGCCGGTCCTCCCAGCCCTCGGGCACGCGGTTGAGGATGCGGCGGCCCTCGTACATGCCGCCCTCGGGCACGTGGGCCTCGCGGAGAACGGGCGTTTCAGGCGCCTCGGAGGACTTCTGGGCAGGGGTGTCCTGGGCGATGACAGTCATGTGAACGATCCTTGCGGTCGGTTGTCGGTACGTCCGGCTGGGGCACGGATGCCACAGCTAGAGGCCCGACCGCTCACACCCGCGCCGCCACGGCACGCCGAGCAGCGCGGCGGGGGCGGTAGAGGTGTAGGAGATCATGCGAGCCATTTTCCGCGGCCCGTACGCGGCACGTCAACCGGTGTGAGGTGGATTACGGCACGTCAGAGGGGGAGTCGACGTACGAGCGGTGCAGCGTGTACGTGGCGTACGTGCCGCCGCTGGGCCCGGTGGCCTCGGCCCATTCCGTGACCAGGAGCGCGCGTTCGCGGCCACGGTGCGCAGCCCGAAGGCGCCGGCCGGGCGCTCCGCGTCGTGAACCACGCTGCGGTGCAGGCGGGTTCGGTTCAGCCCGGGGCGTTCGATGCCGGGTACGAGGGTGTCGACGCGGCTGACGACCCCGGTGCGGAGGGCGCGGGCCCACGCGAGGCGGTGACTCTGTTGGTCTCGGTGTCGAGCCACGCGAACTGTTCTTCGGGAGTCACGGTGAGACCGAACCGCTCGTAGTCCGGCCGCCCATGCTCCTGCCACCAGCCGTACGCGGCTTCGACCTCGTCCCACAGGCGACGCGGCCCCGACTGGTAGACCTTCGACTCCGGCCGCCCGTCCCGGAAGATCGCCACGGCCCAAGAGGCGTCGCTCAGTCCGTAGAACCACACCGGCCGCATCCCGTCGCGTTTGTCCGCCACGGTGTGCCAGCAGTCGGGCACCCGCAGGCCGATGGCGAACGGCGCGGGGGCGAGCGTGTCCACCGCGAACGCGGACTCGTCGAGCCTCGTCACGGACTCCTCCCCGTTCCCCGTCACGTTCTCGGGCACGTAGGAAGCGTGTCCGGCGAACGGCAGACGCTGAGTGCGCAGCTTCATGAACTGCACAGGGCGGATGATGCGTCCCGACGCCGTGCCGTCCTCGCCGACGGTGAGCCGCGCCACCGCGTCCCGGTGGGTGTAGTGCGTCCCCCAGGGAGTCACGATCAGCCCGCCGGGCCGTGTCTGCTCCACCCATGCGTACGGGATCTGCCGGAGTCCGCAGGTCGCGACGATCCGGTCGTACGGTGCGCCGTCCGGGTGGCCCGCGTATCCGTCGCCTGCGACGACGTGGGCCGGCAGCCCTGTCCGTTCCAGCGCGGTGCGCGCGGTCGTCGCCACGGCGGCGTCGACCTCCATGGTCGTGACGTTGCGTGCGCCGACCCGGTGGGCGAGCAGAGCGGCGTTGTAGCCCGTACCCGTGCCGATCTCCAGCACCTTCTGCCCTGGCCGTACGTCCAGGTCCCGGAGCATGGAGAACACGACGTTCGGCATGCTGGCCGAACTCGTCGAGACCCTTCCGGGCCAGGGCCCCTCGTGCGTCCCGTCGTCCCACTGCGTGACGATGGGGACGTCGCTGTCGGCGTACCCCTGCCAGGAGTCGGGGTCTTGTTGTTTGTCGACGGTGACCGTGCGGCCGGTGGCCACGTCGAAGGGCCACATCACCTCGGGCAGGAACGCGGCACGCGGTACGTCTTCGAAGGCGCCGAGCCAATCGGGGGTCATGGCCTGCATCTCCAGCAGGGAGCGGCCCAGCTCCTCACGAGTGGGCCGCCCGTTCCGCCCGGCTGCGCTCACCGCGCCAAGAAGGAGGCCCAGGCGGCGGCCGAGAACGTGAGCGTCGCGCCGCCGGGGTTCTTCGAGTCCCGTACGTGGACGGTGTGCGGGCGGCAGTTGGCGACCTCGACGCAGGCTCCGCCCTCGCCGCTGCTGTGGCTGGACTTCCGCCAGTCCAGGGCGACTTCGAGGCATTCGCCGCCGCCCGGCCCGCTGTGGCTGGACTTCCGCCAGTCCAGGGCGACTTCGAGGCATTCGCCGCCGCCCGTGCCGCTGTAGCTCGACTTGAACCACGCCAACTCGCCGCTCAAATTTCCTCCATCAAGCGCTTGATGAGGCTCGCTGAGTGCGCGGGTGGCAGAGCCCGTGCCAGAACCAGCCCAAAGCGATGCATCCACGCGCTGGCCTCATCCTTGTCGGAGACAAGAATGCTCTCTTCCTGGACCTCGGCATAGCCCAGCATCCTTTTGTCCGGAAGCTCCAGCAGCGTTACCGATCCCGGAGCGCACACAGGGTCCTCGCAGTCCAGGGGAAACACCAGTACTTGGACGTTGTGCAACTGGCCGACGTCCAGCAGGTGTTGGAGCTGGCCACGGGCAACCCCGTGGCCGCCCGTACGGCGCCGCAGCACTGCCTCGTCGACGACGAAACAAAGGTAGGGGATTGGGCGGCGGCTGAGCAGCGCCTGCCGGGCCAGTCGCTCGGAGACGAGCCGTTCGACCTCGTCCTCGTCCCGGTACGGGATGCTGACCCTCAGAACCGCGCGTGCGTATGCCTCCGTCTGCAACAGGCCGTGAACGGTCTGCGTTGCGTACGAGTTCAAGCTGAGCGCCTGCGCTTCCAACTGGAAGAACTGGCCGAACCGCTTCGGGTACCGCTGGCGCTCCAGCTCGTCGCCCACACACGCGAGCACTCCGCCCGCGTCCAGCGCGCGGTCGATCGCGCACGCCGTCGCCGCATCGGCGATCCGCTCACCCCTCTCGAACGCCCCGATCGTCGACTCGGCGAAACCGACCAGCTCACCCAACTTCCCTCGCGACATGGAACGGCCCTCGCGGAGCCTCTTCATCTGCTTGCCGAAGCCCTTCACGAAAGACGAAGGCTCTGGGAGTTCGAGTTCGGTCACGGTGTTGGCCACCCCTCGTTGCCACAGTTGGCGCGGCACCGGCCACAGTGACTCGCTGTAGGGGCACCGATACTTTTCAGCCTACGGCCGTACCGGAATCTTCGTACCCATGAATCCGGAAGTGACCCCACAAACTCCCGCGCCAGAAAGCGCGTTGGCGCTCGGTCGACGGGCCGCCGAGGAACTGGCCGCGGCCCTCGCGCTGGCCGAATGCAAGCTGCCGTCCCTCACGGGCGGTTTCCCCGTCATGGGCCGCGCGTACGTGGAGCTGGGCGGCGCGAACGCCGAGACGGTGTTCCACCTCGCGCGGTGGATCAGGGAGCGCGCGTGAAGGGGGAGGGGGCGCGGATGACGCTGCGCGTCTACCGCCTCGCCGCCGACGGTCGCCGCACGCCGATCCGTACGGTCGTCGCCTCCGGCGAACGCCCGTTCTCCGGCTTCGAGAACCCCGGCACGTACCCGCCCTGCCAGTGCCCCGTACACCGGGGGCGGACATGACGCACCAGCGCAGTGCGGGGTTGTCCTTCGCCGGGAGGAGATCGGGTCGCGCGGCTTCTCCTCCCTCGGAACCAACCCATCCCGGCAAAGCGGGCAACGCGCACGGAACCGAACTCCCGGGCTTTACCCGGGTAAAGAAATGCCGGTAGAACTTCAAAGCCGCCGGTCAGGGCCGTTCGTTTCGACCCGTACAGCCCCGACCGGCAGCACGAACGACAACGCACGGAACCACAGAATGGGAACCAACGTGTCGACCTCCATATTGTCGCGCACCGCGCTGCGCCGTACCGCCCTGACCGTCGCGGGCCTCACGGCGGCGAGTGTGTTCGCCACCGCCACCTCCGCGCACGCAGCCGCCGCGACCAGCGAGAACCGCGCCGCCCAGGCCGCTGCCGCCGCGAGCGGCGAGACCCCGGACGTGACGGACGAGCAGATCGCGTTCATCAAGTCCGAGCTCGGCCCCGAGGCGGAAGCGGAGCTGGCCGCCGCGCTCAGCTCCGCGCCGGACGACGCGCCGGCGCCGCGCGCCCTGCCCATCGCCGCGGTGGCCATCGCCGCGGCGGCCTGGTGCGCCAGGGGCGCCGTGGCCAGCATTCCGACCTCGGTGCTCAGCGATGTCGCGGACGGCAAGTTCTCCGGCAAGGGCACCTACGCCAAGAACGCCATCATCGGCTGCCTGGGCGGCGAGATCGGCGGCTGGGCCTGGAAGGTGCTGCCGGGCTGGGTCAAGAACAAGGCCGTCGCGGCGGTCGCCGCCTTCATCATCAAGTACGTGCGCTAGGCCCTGGAGAATCGCTGAGCATGGCTTACTTCACCGTCGTCTGCTTCTCGGTGCTGGGTGCGGTGTCGCTCCTGGCGGCCGTCACCGGGTACCGGGGGCAGGCGTGCGACCGGCATCGCGGGTACGAGGTGCCCGAGCGGGTGCGCGCGGACGCCGCGCTGCGGAAGCGGGCCAACGAGACGGTCGCGTTCTGGTGCACCGGCGCGGCCGTGCTCAGCGTGCCGCCGCTGGTGCCGTCGGCCGGCGCGATCCTCCGTGGCGACGGCGGGAGTTCCTGGTCGCTCGGCGCCCTGGCCGCGCTGGCGGCCTACGGATTCCTCGTGGTGGTCCTCAGCCGCTACCCGTTCGAGAAGATCAAGCACATGTGAGGAGCCCGGCGCAGCACGAGCGCCCCGGCCGGAGGGGTGTCGGCCGGGGCGCTGTGTGTGGGCTCTGCCCGGGGTTACTTCGGGACGCGGCCGATCGAGCGGCCCGCCCACTCCGGCAGGTCCTTCTCGACCAGCTCGGAGAAGCGCTGCTTCACCCCTTCGGGCATCGGCGCGGAGCGCCCCTTGCCCTGGTCCACGTGGATGCCGAGCAGTTCGGTCGTCGCCACGGGCTCCTGACCGTCCACCTCGCCCACGTACATCTCGTGCGCGAAGCGGACCTTCTTCGCGTCGGCGCCGAGAATGCGCGTGACGACGGTGAGTTCGGCGCCCTCCTCCACCTCCTGGAGGTAGCGGACGTGCGCCTCGGCGGTGAAGAGCGAGCAGTTGCTCTGCTCGCGATAGCGCGGACCGAGACCGGTCTCGATCATCATCGCGTCCGTGGCGTGGCCGAAGACGAGCACGTAGAACGCCTCGCTCATGTGGCCGTTGTAGTCGATCCACTCGGGGCGCACGGTCTGCCGGAATTCCGGCAGCGGCCCGTCGTTGATGCCGACCGGCTCCGCCTCACCCGCGGTTGCGGCGGCGGTCCGGGTTTCCTCTTCGGCTGTCTGCTCGGTCACTTGGAGCCTCCCTATAACTACTGGGGCAGTCGGCCGGTCGCCCGCAGAACGTCGATGACGCCCTGGTCGCGCTCGGCGACGAGGTCCGCGATCGAGCGCTCGCCGGCGGCTTCCTCACAGCCGTCGACCATCGCATCACGCAGCGCCTTGTCGAGCTCCGGAGCCTCAAGACGCGTCCACGGCGACTTCAGCGACGGGCCGAAGTGGTCGAGCATATGTCCCATGCCGCCTTCGCCGCCCGCGAGGGCGAAGGTCAGGCAGGGGCCCATGAACGCCCAGCGCAGCCCCGGTCCTTCGGTGATCGAGTCATCGATGTCCTTCACCGTAGCCTCACCGTTGGCGACCATGTGCAGGGCCTCCCGCCACAGGGCCTCCTGGAGCCGGTTGGCGATGAAGCCGGGGAGCTCCTTGTCCATCTTGATCACGGACTTGCCCGCGACCTCGAAGAACTCCGAGGCCCAGTCGACCTTGTCCTGGTCGGTCTTCTCGCCGCCGACGACCTCCACGAGGGGGATCAGGTACGGCGGGTTGAAGGGGTGCCCGACCAGCAGGCGGCCCGGGTCGGCCGCCTTGGTCTGCATGTCGGTCATCGGGTAGCCGGAGGTGGAGGAGGAGATCACCACGCCGGCCGGCGCCGCGGCGTCGATCTGGGCCAGCAGGTCCTGCTTGAGCTCCAGGTTCTCCGGGGCGCTCTCCTGCACGAAGTGCGCGTCGGCGACGGCCTCCTCGACGGTGGAGACGACCGTGAGCCGGTCCTGCGAGGCGCCCTCGGCGAGCCCGAGCTGGGTGAGCGCGGGCCAGGCGGCCTCGACGAGACGGCGCAGCTTGGTCTCGCCGTCGGGCGCGGGGTCCCACGCCTTGACGTCGTACCCCTTGGCGAGGAAGTGCGCGACCCAGCCGCCGCCGATGACGCCGGCGCCGACGCAGGCGACCCGGGTGACGTCCTGGGGGGATATGGGAGTGGGGGTGGACATGAGGGGAGTTCCTCTCTGGGGTGAATTCAACTTGGCCCGCCGCAGCGGCGCGTGACCACAGGAGGAGTGGTCGGCGGTCTTATGCGGACGGGACCGGAGAAGCGGCTTGCGGCGCCGTCAGGCGCGAGGCTTGAGGCCCATGCGGCGGCGGGCCTCATCCGGCGAGGCCACGCTCGCGCCCAGCGACTCGGTGATGGTCACGGCGCGCTCCACGAGCTGCGCGTTCGTCGCCTTCACGCCCTTGCTGAGGTACAGGTTGTCCTCCAGGCCCACCCGCGCGTTGCCGCCGAGCAGGATGGACTGCGCCACCCACGGCATCTGCATGCGGCCCAGCGCGAAGCTCGCCCACTCGGTGCCCGCGGGCAGCGCGTTCACCATCGCCTGGAGCACGCCCGGGTCGGCGGGGGCGCCCCACGGGATGCCGCAGCAGAGCTGCGCGACGACCGGGTCGTCCAGCAGGCCCTCGGACTGGAGCTGCTTGGCGAACCAGAGCTGCCCGGTGTCGAAGATCTCCAACTCGGGCCGCACGCCCAGCTCCTGGATGCGCTTGGCGCCCTTGCGCAGCATCTCGGTGGTCGAGATGTAGAGCTGGTCGCCGAAGTTCAGCGAGCCGCAGTCCAGGGTGCAGATGTCGGGCAGCAGGTCCTCGACGTGCGGCAGCCGGTCCAGTCCTCCGACCAGGTCGGTGCCCTCCAGCGCGCCCTTCTCCAGCGGCTGGTCGGGGTCGAGCACCAGGTCGCCGCCCATGCCCGCGGTCAGGTTGATGACCACGTCGGTGCCGGTCTCCTTGATGCGCGAGACGGTCTCCGCGTACAGGTTCCGGTCCCGCGAGGGCGCGCCGGTCTCGGGGTCGCGTACGTGGATGTGCACGACGGCGGCACCGGCGTTCGCGGCCTCCACCGCGGACTGCGCGATCTGCTCCGGCGAGACCGGGACGTGCGGGCTGCGGCGGGTGGTGTCGCCGGCGCCGGTGAGGGCGGCGGTGATGATGACCGAATCGTTCATGGGCATGGTGATTTCTCCTTCTCCGTGCGTACGGATGCGGGACGGGTACGGGGCGGGTACGGGTACGGCTGCGGGGACCGCGGTGCGGTCGGTGACAAGCGAGTCGGGGGAGGGCGGGCCGGGCGACGTACGGGTCGACGGGTCTACGGCTCAGGGATAGGGGCGGGGCGGCGCCCGCACAACGGGTGCGGCGCACACACGCGTACCGGCACCGGCGAGGCGCGGCGTCGCGGGCGGCGCTTACGCGTCACGCCGCGAGTTCGGTCTCCACGTACGCCAGGAGCGCGGTGCGCATCTCCTCGGTGCTGGTCCCCGCGCTCGGCATGTTGCACGGGCTCGCGATGACCTGCGCGGCGAGGCCGTCGATCAGCGCGGTCAGGCGCAGTGCGCTGAACTCCGGGTCCACGTCGCGGAACACGCCCTGGGCGATGCCGCGGCGCAGCACGTCGGCGACGGTCGTGCGCCACACGGTGTAGTAGTGCGCGTGCAGTTGGCCGATGGCCGTGGAACGCGCGGCCTCGGCCCACAGGTCGAACCAGACCATCCACTGGACGCGCTGCTGCTCGGTGTCCGGGATCTGGAACTCGATCAGCTGGCGCAGTTCCCCCGCGGCGTCGCCCGCCTCGGCGATGTGCTCGTCCCGGCGCACGGTGTCCTCGTCCATGCACCAGCGCACCGCCGCCTCGAGGAGTTCGGCGCGGCCGGGGAAGTGGTAGTGGATGGCGGCCGTGCTGGTCGCGCAGGCCTCCGCGATGTCGGAGACCCGCACCGCGTGGTAGCCGTGCTCGGCGATCAGCCGCACCGTCTCGCGAACGATCTGGAGCGGCCGACCGCCCTCGGGCGCCGCCGTCGTGGCCCGCGCCTGCGGAGGGGACCCGTAGGGGCTCGGGGCCTCCATGTCCGGGGAGGCCGGCGCAGGGGCGTGCTCGGGGGATGCCCCTGCGCCGGAAGTCCCGGTACCCAGCAGCCAGCCCGCGTCCACGGCGCCCGCGTCGGCGATCCTGGCGAGCTCGCCGGCGGTGAATCTGCGGCTGCCGCCGAGGGAGCGGGAGAGCTTCGACGGGTCCATGACGATCCGTCGGGCGAACTCCCGCTGGCTGCAACCGGCTTCAGCGATCACCTGCCGCACGCGCTCGGCCACATCACCGCCGCTGTCGGCGACGCGTTGACCGGGGGCTTGCTGCATGGTCAGTGACGGTAGGCGAGTGTTGAGATGAGCGCAACCCCTTGCGGGGGTGCGCCGTGTCGGCCGCCCGATTTTGCGCGCCCAACACCCATTATTGCGGGGCAATACGGACAGCTTTCACGACTGATGAGATAGCCGATGAGCCACTGACTGATGGCTAAGTCAGGAGGTCTGGCCCCGGGGCCGGGCCGGCGAGGCCGTCAGCACGCCCGCCGGCGTCCGCTCCGTCAGCCGCCCCTCCTCCAGCACCAGCACCCGGTCCGCGTGCGCGGCGAGGGACGTGTCGTGGCTGATCACGAGCGTGGCGCGGCCCCGCGCCAGCCGCCGCAGCGGTTCCAGCACGCGGCGCGCAGCCCGCGCGTCGAGGCCCGTGGTCGGCTCGTCGAGCACGAGGACGGGGGAGTCGCGGAGCATCGCGCGGGCGATCGCGATCCGCTGGAGCTGCCCGCCGGAGAGCCGGGTGGTGTGCGGGGCGAGCACCGTCTCGTACCCGTCGGGGAGCGCGGAGACGAAGCCGTCCGCGTCGGCGTCCGCCGCGGCGCTCCGGATCTCCTCCTCGGTCGCGCCCACCCGGCCGCAGGCGATGTTCTCCCGCACCGTGCCGTGCAGGAGCAGCGTCTGCTGGGGGAGCAGCGTGACGTTCTCCCGTACGTAGGCGAGCGGCAGCGCGTCCAGGGGGACGCCGTCCAGCCGTACGGAGCCCGCGTCGGGGTCGTAGAAGCGGAGCAGCAGCCGCGCCAGCGTGGACTTGCCCGCGCCGCTGGGCCCTGTGAGCAGCACGAACTCACCGGGGCGGAGGGTCAGCGAGGCGCCGTTGAGGGCGGGTTGCGACGAGGAGCGGCGGAGGGCGGGCCGGCGCGCGCCGCCGTTCTCCTTGTCCGCGTCGTTCCCCGCGTTGTTCCCCGCGTTGTTCCCCGCGTCGTCCTCCTCGTCGCCGGGGTAGCCGAAGTGGACGTCGTGCAGCGAGACGACGCCCTCGGCACGGCGGAGGGGGCGGGGCTCCTCCGTGGCCGGTTCTCCCGCCGCCGGCCGCGCTTCTGCGGGATCGCTCACCGCGGGCCGCGCGTCCAGCAGTTCCCGCAGCCGCTCCGCGCCCGCCGCCGCCGCGCTGAGGGTCAGGCCCACCTGGCCGAGCTGCCGTACCGGCGGATAGAGGTAGCCGATGAAGGCGGCGAAGGACAGCAGCTCCCCGAGCGTCATGCGCCCCGCGGAGATCTCCCACGCGCCGAGCCCGATCACCGCCAGCACGCACACGGTCTCGACGACCTCGACGAGCTGCTCGTACATCTCGTTCCAGCGCGCCGCCGACACCGAGGCGCGCATCCACGCGCGCGAGGCCCGCCGCAGCCGCCGCTCCTCCGCGCGCTGCCGGTTGTAGGCCTGGGTGAGCACGATGTTGCCCAGCGACTCCTCCACCACCGAGGTGATCACGCCGTCCGCTGCCCGCTCGCGGCGTGCCACGGCGCCGACCCGGCCGGAGAAGCGCTTGGCCGCCAGCAGGAAGAGCGGGGCGAGGAGGAAGGTGGCCAGCGCCAGGTCCCAGCGCAGCCACAGCGCGGCGGCCGCGAAGAGGACCGTCTGGAACAGCGCGGAGGCCGTCTGCACCACCCCGGTGACGGCCATCTCCTCGATGGCCTCGACGTCCCCGGTCAGCCGCTCCACCAGGTCGCCCTGCCGGTGCCGCTGGAAGAAGTGCGGGGGCAGCGTCTGCACATGGGCGAAAACCCGCGCGCGCAACCGCATCACGAAACGCTCGGCCGTCCATGCCGCGAGCGAATTGCCCAGATAGCCGACGAGGGCGCCCGCCGCGGCGACCCCCAGCCACATTCCGGCCGGTTCCCAGAAGGCGCTGAGCGACCCTTTCCTGAGCGCGTTGTCGGTGAGTTCTCCGAACAGCAGAATCGCCGCCGTCTCGGCGAGCGCGGCGAGCACCACGCAGAGGCACACCAGCACGAGCCGGTGCCGGTCGCCCCGGGTGAGCGGCCAGAAACGGCGGAAGGCGGTACGCGCGTGCACGGCGGCCTGCTTTCGTGCGGGGAGGGGGCGGCTCATGCGGGCGAGCAGCCATCGCCCACGTGAAACCCTCCCCTGGGGGCGGTGGTGGGGCGACGGGCGGGCGGGTTCGCAGTGGCACACCGCGAACCCGCCGCATGTCAGGGCTGTTGCCCGGGGTCTCCCGGGTCAGCGGCCTGTGGTGATCACCCGGCGGTGGCCCTTGTGGCCGCCCTTGCGCTTCGCGGGGACGCCGGGCCTGCCGTGCGCCTTCTCGCAGCCCGGGCGGCCGACGGTCTTCGCGCGCTTGCCGGGCTTGCCGACTGCGGTGGTGACCTTGATGAAGCTCATGGGAATTCCCCTTCGTCCGGTTCGCTTTCCTGCGTCGCACGGGACAACCGGCCCCTGAGGGGCGGCCGTTCGGCTGCGACACCGGAAAGCTACGGACCGAAGATGGGAGAGACCGATGAAACCGGTGAGACCCGCGTGAGATACCGCTGAGATTCTCTTAGACAGCCGTGCCGCGGCACGGGATGCTGTGAATTCCCTGTGCGGGGAGGGGTGTTCGGGCGCAGAAAAGCCCCGGCCCCCGTGCCCGGGTCGGGGGAGAGCCGGGGCTGGGGGCCGGGGTGGAAGGGCGGGGCCCGAGGGGGCCGGGTCCCCACCCGGTCTAGGCGGCGCCTAGGCGGGCGCCGGAGCCGAAGCCGCCGAGGCGTCCTTTTCGGGTCCCGAAGCCGAGCCCGTGCCGCCCCGCTCGTGCGGGAGCTTGAGGAACATCGTCAGGACCAGGGCGAGGAGGTAGAGGCCCATGAAGATCAAGGTCACGCCGCCCGCGCCGACCAGCGGGAAGAAGAGGGAGGCGATCGCGGGGCCCACGAAGGTCGCGCCGCCCGCGCCGAGGTTGAGCAGCGCCATGGAGCCGCCCTTGTTCTCCGGCGCCATGGACGGGATCAGCGCCGAGATCGGCACGAAGCCCGCCAGCGTCGCCCCGTACAGGATCCCCGCCAGCACGGCGACCCAGTAGTAGTCCGGGCCGAGCCACGTCGGCACGAAGTACAGGACCGTCACGCTGATCGCGCACCCCAGCGCCCCGAAGCCCGCGATCGTCGTACGCCACCCGATCCGGTCCGAGAGCGCACCGAAGATCAGGTTGAAGAAGATGTTGGTGCCGTAGATGATCGCCAGAAGCTGGAGCCACTTGTCGGTGCCGAAGCCCACGTCGTCGGAGAAGATCCGCGGCAGGTAGACCAGCATGCCGAACTCCGGCGCGGTGTTGATGACCCGCACCAGGCAGCCCACCAGCACCCGCGGATGGGTCCAGATGATCGAGACGCTGTTCATCAGCGATTCGCCGGTGGTGGTCTCCGGCGGAGCCAGCCGGTCACCGCCCGCCCGCTTGCGGGCGCCCAGCAGCGCGAAGCCGCCGCCGACCAGGATCAGACCGAGCGCCGACCACAGCGTGCCCATCTCGCCGAACGCGGGAATCGTCCAGCTCGACCACAGCGAACCGAGGGTCGGCAGACCGCCGGTGAAGGCGAAGTAGAACCAGCCGACGGCCGTGCCCAGGCGCGCCGTCGGCGCCGTGTCGGTGATCCACACCAGGAAGCCGAAGGCGAAGAGCGGATAGCCGAAGCCGCGGATGCCGTAGAGGATCAGCATCGCCGGGTAGTTCTCCGCGCCGAGGGCCGCGACCAGGTACAGCACGTCGAACACGGCCCAGATGGCCAGGCCCACCCACATCACCCTGCGCGGTCCCCACACCTGGCACAGCGCGCCGGAGAACCACGAGGCGAGCATGACCGCGATCCCGTACACGGTGATCACATAGCCGGCCCGCACATCCGTACCGGCGCCGTGGTCCGCCATGTACGGGGCGATGAAGCCGCTCTCCACGCCGTCGCCGATCATGAAGAGCAGCACGCCGATATAGCCGAACAGCAGGGGCTTCGGCATCCCCATGCGGTCCAGCAGCCCGCCTGTTCCCGCTCCCGCGGATCGTCCCGGCATCGCGGCCTCCACTCCGAGGTGATGTGTTACAGCCGCAGATACTCAAACTCCTTGAGAGAAATATCAAGGGGTCTGTGAAAAATAACCAGCAGTGTTGTTAAGGCTGCGCTGAGCGATCACTCACACACCGGGTGTCCCGAGCGCCGGACACCCCGGTCGCCGGGCGCCTCGGTCGCCGGCCGGCTCAGGACTCGGTGCCCGCCACCCGTACGTCGGTCAGCTTGGCCATCCCGGCGAGCACCTCCTCGTCCACGGGGCGGGTCAGCACCACGTGGTCGAAGGAGTCCACGGACTCCAGGCGGTGCAGCGCGCTGCGCCCCACCTTGCTGTGGTCCATCAGCAGCACGCTGACCGAGCCCGCCTCCCGCATGGCCCGCTTGACCGCGACCATCTCCTGCTCCTGGTGGTACGTCATGGACCCGGTCATCGCCGAGGTGGAGACGACCGCGACGTCCACAGAGAAGCCGCCGATCATCTCCAGCGCCGGCAGTCCGATCCAGGAGTCGTGGGTGCGGCTGTACTCGCCGCCGATGCAGATCAGCCGGATGTCCTCGGCGTTCCGCAGCTCCTCGGTGATCAGTCGGTAGTTGGTGACCACGGTGAGCGGGCCCACCTGCGGCAGCCGCCTGGCCAGCGCGAGCGCGGTGGTGGAGTCGTCCAGCATCAGCGACATCCCGGGCGAGACGAACTTCAGCGCCTCGCGGGCCAGCGCGTCCTTCTCGTCGCTGTGCGCGTGCAGCCGGAAGTCCGAGCTGGACTCGAAGACGGTGGAGGGCTGCGCCGAGACCCCGCCGTGGTACTTGCGGAGGATCCCGCGGTCGGCCAGCTCCGCGATGTCCCGGTGCACGGTCATCAGGCTGACGCCCGTCATCTCGGTGAGCTCGGCGATGCTCGCGTCCCCGTGTGCCAGCACATGGTCAATGATCATCTGCTGTCGCTGCTGCCGCGTGGCGCGTGCTGCCCGGTCCGTCATGCACACCATCCTGCACCGTGCCCAGGTCACCGTGGTTCCCCGGGCTGCCATGAGAGCTGCTAACTCTCCCACTTACCTAGTGACAGCTAACAGGCTCAGTGTTAATTTACGAAACACCGCAACGTTAAGGAGTTCCGGCCGTGGCCGATGCAGTGGTGTTTGACATGGACGGAGTGCTCGTCGAGAGCGAGCACCTCTGGGAAGAGCTGTGGTCGGCGTTCGCCGCGGAGCGGGGCGCGCAGTGGGGGCCCGAGCAGACCAAGAGCTGCCAGGGCATGAGCGCGCCCGAGTGGGCGAAGTTCCTCACCGAGTTCGCCGGGGGAGGGGACTCCGCCGAGGACACCGAGCGCTCCGTGGTGGACGGCATGATCCGCGCACTGGAGGACGGCCGCATCGAACTCCTCGGCGGCGCGCGCGAGATGGTCGCCGACGCCGCCGCGCGCGGCCCCATCGCGCTGGCCTCCTCGGCCCCGCGCAGGGTCATCGACGCGGTGCTCGTGCAGCACGGCGTCGACCACCACTTCAAGGCCACCGTCTCCAGCGCCGAGGTGCCGCGCGGCAAGCCGAGCCCGGACGTGTACCTCGCCGCCGCCGAGAAGCTGGGCGTGCCCGCCGCCGACTGCCTCGCGGTGGAGGACTCTAGCAACGGGCTGCGCGCCGCCGCGGCCGCCGGGATGACGGTCGTCGCCATCCCCAACCCGCAGTACCCGCCGGCCGAGGACGCCCTCGCGGGCGCCTCCTTCGCGTCGCCCGAGCACGACGCCGTACGCCGCTTCCTGATCGACAACCTGAACGGCCAGAAGGAAGACCAGAAGGAGGGTGACCGGGCATGACGGACAAGGCCACGACCACGGTCCTCGTCTCCGGTGACGACTTCGTCGCCCCCGAGTTGTTCGCCGACGCGCTCCGCGAGGGCGCCCCGGACCGCGACCTCGCCTTCCGTACGCTGCGCACCCACTGGCCCGTCGAGCCGTTCGGCCCGGTCGGCGGCGTACAGGAGGCCAGCGGTACGGAGGAGCAGGTCATCGAGGCGCTCGGGGACGCCGAGATCGCGCTGACCCAGATGGCGCCCTTCACCCGCAAGGTGTTCGAGGCCGCGCCGAACCTCAAGATGATCGGCGTGTGCCGCGGCGGCCCGGTCAACGTGGACCTGAAGGCCGCCACCGAGCACGGCGTGCGGGTCTCCTTCGCGCCGGGCCGGAACGCGGCCGCCGCCGCCGAGTTCGCCGTCGGCCTCATGCTCGCCGCGATGCGCCGCATTCCCGCGGCCGACGCGGACCTCAAGAAGAACGTGTGGCGCGGCGACTTCTATGCGTACGAGAACGCCGGCATCGAGCTGGAGGGCGCCACCGTCGGGCTGGTCGGCTACGGCGCGATCGGCGCCAGGGTGGCCCGCGTGCTGAACGCCTTCGGCGCGCGGGTGCTGGTGCACGACCCGTACACCGACAAGGCCAAGGCGGAGGCCGACGGCGTCGAACTCACCGAGCTCGACGACCTGTTGAGCCGCAGCCGGGTGATCAGCCTGCACGCGCGGCTCACGCCGGAGACGAAGCACCTGCTCAACGCGGAGAACCTGAAGCTGGTCCCGCACGGCACCGTGCTGGTCAACTCCGCGCGCGGCGGTCTGCTCGACTACGCGCCGCTGCCCGCGCTGCTGGAGTCCGGGCAGCTCGGCGCGCTCGCGGTGGACGTGTACGACGTCGAGCCGCCGCCCGCCGACTGGCCGCTGCACAGCGCGCCCAACGTGCTCACCACCCCGCACCTGGGCGGCGCCACGCAGCAGACGGCCGAGCGCGCCGCCGCGATCAGCGCGGGCGAGGCCGCCCGCCACCTGCGCGGCGAGCCGCTGAACCACCTGGCCAACCCGGAGGTGCTCGCCGGTACGGAAGCCCCGGAAGAGGCGGCCGAGTCATGATCGTCGGGGTGGACGTCGGGACCTCGGTCACCAAGGCCCAGCTCATCACTCGCGACGGCCGCACCACACCGGCGCACGAGGCGCGCAGCACCGTCTACACGCTGCCGGGCCAGCGCGTGGAGCAGGACATAGACGAGGTCATCGGCACCGTGATCACGGTCGTACGGGCCGCCGTCGCGGACGCCGGACTGCTCGGCGGCGACGAGGAGATCGAGGCCCTGGCCCTCACAGGACAGGGCGACGGGCTCTGGCTGCGGGACGCCGAGGGGCGCCCCGTGGGCCGCGCCCTGTCCTGGATGGACGGCCGCGCCGCCGGCGTCCTGGACGCGTGGACCGCCGGCGGCGTGACGGCCGGGGTGCACGGCCGTACGGGGGCGGGGATGTTCCCCGGCTCGGCCGGACCGCTCCTCGCCCACCTCGCCGAGCACGAGCCCGAGCGTCTTGAGGGCGCCGCGGTCGCCGGGTACTGCGTGGACGCGATCGTCCAGCGCTTCACCGGCGAGATCACCGTGGACGCCTCGGACGCCTCGCAGCCCTTCCTCGACGTCTCCTCGCGTACGTACGACGACGAGGCGCTGGAGCTGTGCGGGCTCACCCCGTACCGGCGGCTGCTGGCCGAGCCCGCGCCGCGCGGCACCGTGCACCGGCTGCTCCCCAAGGCCGCGGCCGAACTGGACCTGCCGACCGGACTCCCGGTCTCCGCGGGCCCGTTCGACATCCCGGCCTGCGGTTTCGGCGCCGGGCTCGAAAAGCCCGGCGAGGGCAACCTGATCATCGGCACGACCCTCGCGAGCCAGGTCCTCACCGACGACCCCACCCCGAAGTTCTCCGACGAGCCGGCGGGGATGCTGCTGGCCACCCCGTACGAGGACCGCTATCTGCGGGTCATGCCCGCCATGATCGGCACCGCCGGCCTGGACTGGCTGCTCAACCTGCTCGGCGTCGGCATCCCCGAACTCGACGCGCTGCTCGCCCAGTCCCCGTACGGGGCCGCCGGGGTGACCGCGCTGCCGTTCCTCTCCGCCAGCGGTGAGCGCGCGCCCTTCGTGGACGCGCGCGCACGCGGGCGGCTGGACGGACTGTCGCCGACGACCGGGCGCGCCGACCTCGTACGGGCGCTGTGCGAGTCGGTCGCGTACTCGGCCAGGCACTGCATGGAGACGCTCGGCGTCTCCGGCACGATCACCGCCTCCGGCGGGGGTGCGCGCTCCGGCGAATGGGCGCGCATCTTCGCCGGTGTCCTCGGCCGCGAACTGCACGTCTGCGACGACGCGGTGGGCATCCGCGGCGCGGCCCGGGTCGCCTGGGACGCGCTCGGCACGCCCGTCGACCCCGCCGAGTGGCGGGCCGGCATCCGCGTGGTCACCGCGGACCAGGAGGCGGTCGACCACTACGCGCAGGGCTACGACAGATACCTGCGCACCCTCACCACCGCCCGCAGCGAGGGATGGAGCACCGACGCATGACACGGCTCTTCAACGACCCGGCATCCTTCACCGAGGACATGGTCACCGGCTTCGCCGCCGCGCACGCCGAGCATGTGCGCGCGGTGCACGGCGGTGTCGTACGGGCGACTCCCGGCGCGCAGGGCAAGGTCGCCGTGCTGACCGGCGGCGGCTCGGGCCACTACCCGGCGTTCTGCGGGGTCGTCGGCCCCGGCTTCGCCGACGGCTCGGTCATCGGCAACATCTTCACCTCGCCCTCGTCCGCTCAGGCCCACTCCGTCGCCGTCGAGGCGGACCGGGGCGGCGGCGTCCTCTTCCTCTTCGGCAACTACGCCGGCGACGTCATGAACTTCGGCCTCGCCGCACAGCAGTTGAACGCCGAGGGCATCCCGGCGCAGTGCTTCGCTGTCACCGACGACATCGCCAGCGCGCCGGCCGACGACGCGGACCGGCGCCGCGGCATCGCGGGCGACTTCACGGTCTTCAAGACGGCCTCGGCCGCCGCCGAGGAGGGCGCCTCGCTGGAGGAGGTCGTACGGGTGGCCGAGCGCACCAACGCGCTCACCCGCACCCTCGGCGTGGCCTTCGACGGCTGCACGCTGCCGGGGCAGGACGAGCCGCTGTTCACCGTTCCGGAAGGGAAGCTGGGCCTCGGCCTGGGCATCCACGGCGAACCCGGCGTGCGCGAGAGCGCGTTGGGCACCGCGGAGGAGCTGGCGCACACGCTCGTGGAGGGCCTCCTGGCGGAGCGCCCCGCCGACGCGGGCGACCGGGTCGCCGTGATCCTCAACGGCCTCGGCTCCACGAAGTACGAGGAGCTGTACGTCGTGTGGGGCACGGTCTCCCGCCTCCTCGCCGAGGCGGGCCTGACCCTCGTACGCCCCGAGGTGGGCGAACTGGTCACCAGCCTGGACATGGCGGGGTGCTCCTTGACGGTGACGTGGCTGGACGAGGACCTGGAACGCCTGTGGCTGACCCCGACTGATACTCCAGCTTTCCGCAGGGGCGACGCGGGCTTCGCCCGCTCCGCCTCCCCCCACGAAGGTGTGGGCAGTCGTTCCGCAGGGGCGGAACGGGTGGGCACACCGGAACGCCAGCCGCAGGCCCAACCCGCCCCCAGCGGCACGCCCGCGCAAGGGGGGCAAGGGGGCGGAGCCCCCACAGCAACCCCCGCACAAGGTGCGGGCGCAGACACCGCGGCGTACGCCGTGCGCGCGCTGCACACCGCCCAAACCCTCCTCCACCAGGAGGCCGACGCCCTGGGCCGCCTGGACGCCATCGCCGGCGACGGCGACCACGGCAGAGGCATGTGCAAGGGCGTAGACGCAGCCCTCGCAGCAGCCCAACGCGTACACGGCGAGGGCGCGGCCCCCGCGGCAGTCCTGGCCACCGCGGGCGAGGCCTGGGCCGCAGAGGCGGGCGGCACCTCCGGCGCCCTGTGGGGCGCGGGCCTCCGCGCCCTGGGCGCCGGCCTCCCCGCCGACCGCGAACCCACGCCCGCGGAACTGGCCGAGGCGGCCAAGGCCGCGCTCACCGCCGTCACCGCCCTCGGCAAGGCCGAACCCGGCGACAAGACCCTGGTCGACGCCCTGCACCCGTTCGTCACCGCGTTCACCCGCGAACTGGAGGCGGGCGCGGCCCCCGGCAAGGCCCTCGCCACGGCGGCCACCGAGGCGCACACCGCGGCCGAGGCCACCGCCGACCTCGTACCCCGTCTCGGCCGGGCCCGCCCGCTGGCCGAACGCAGCGTCGGGACCCCCGACCCCGGCGCGGTCTCCCTGGCGGCGGTGCTGGGCGCCCTCCCCACCGCCTGACCCCTCGACTCCTCTGGAGGTAAGCGCAGATGGCCACCGACAACCCCGGCGCCTTCCGCATCGTCGTCGGCTCCGACGACGCGGGCCTCGACTACAAGGAGGCGCTCAAGCAGGACCTGAAGGGCGACGCCCGGGTCGCCGAGGTCACCGACGTCGGCGTGGGCAGCGACGAGCACACCGCGTACCCGCACGTGGCGGTCGAGGCGGCCCGCCGGGTCGCCGAGGGGGAGGCGGACCGGGCGCTGCTGGTGTGCGGCACCGGTCTCGGCGTGGCGATCAGCGCCAACAAGGTGCCCGGCATCCGCGCGGTCACCGCGCATGACAGCTACTCGGTCCAGCGCTCGGTCCTGAGCAACAACGCCCAGGTCCTGTGCTTCGGCCAGCGGGTGATCGGCCTCGAGCTGGCCCGAACCCTCCTCTCGGAGTGGCTGGACCACAACTTCGACGAGACGTCATCCTCCGCAGAAAAGGTCGCAGCGATCGACTCGTACGATCGCCCCTGACCACTTAGGTGTGGGCGTGCGTTCCGCTAGGGGCGGAACGGGCGGGCACACCGGAACCGCCAGCCGCGAGGCCCCCGCCCCCACGCACCCAAGTCCCGCGCTCGGCGCGGGCGTTCACGGGGCTGCGCCCCGGACCCCGTCAGGTGCGTGGTGGCGCGGGTGCGGGGGCTGCGGTCCGGTTGTGCCCACCCGTTCCGCCCCAGCGGAACGACTGCCCACAACCTCGTACGGGAGCGGTAGCCCACAACCTCGCAAGCGAGGACACGGACCACAGCCCACGACCTCGTAGGGGCCGGGCGGCACAAAGACAGGAGCCCCCGCCGCAGGCTGCGGCGGGGGCTCCTTGGGTGCTGCTTATCGTGTCACTGCGCGGTGACGTTCTCCGCCTGCGGGCCCTTGGGGCCCTGCGTGACGTCGAAGGTCACGATCTGGTTCTCCTCGAGGGAGCGGAAGCCAGACGCGTTGATTGCGGAGTAGTGGACGAAGACATCGGGACCGCCGCCGTCCTGAGCGATGAAACCAAAGCCCTTTTCGGCGTTGAACCACTTGACGGTTCCGGTAGCCATAAGCCCTCCCTGGGCCTATAAGGGTCGCCCTGCCTCCAGAACCCCGCGAAGAAGTCTCTGAAAACGACAAGAGCCCGCGGTCACATGCTCCGCAGGCTCTGTACTGCAAGGGAAACCAAACTGCAACTTGCTCGGGAGCCTAGCACGGTCCACCGGCCGGGTGGAAGAGTTCAAGATCCCTCCCGTTGAGTCGCAGGTGACAGGCCCACAGCAGTCCCGAAGCAGGCCCGCGGCAAGCCCACGGGGAGCCCGACAGGGAGCCTCACGGGGAGCCCCGCGGCACCCCGTATCCCACCCCGCGCACGGGCCCGCGCCGCGGCCGGGCGTACTCTCGCGAAGGTGAGCGCACAACCGAGATCCCGCCCCCGGGTAGGCCACATCCAGTTCCTCAACTGCCTCCCCCTCTACTGGGGCCTGGTGCACACCGGCACGCTCCTCGATCTGGAGCTGACCCGGGACACCCCCGAAAAACTGAGCGAACAATTGGTGAACGGCGATCTCGATATCGGCCCGATCACCCTGGTGGAATTCCTGAAGAACGCGGACGATCTGGTCGCGATGCCCGACATCGCGGTCGGCTGCGACGGCGCGGTGATGTCGTGCGAGATCGTCAGCCGGGTGCCGCTGGAGGAGCTGGACGGCGGACGCGTCGCCCTCGGCTCCACCTCGCGCACCTCGGTGCGGCTCGCGCAGCTTCTGCTGGCGGAGCGGTACGGCGTCGAGCCCACGTACTACACGTGCCCGCCCGACCTGCCCATGATGATGCGCGAGGCGGACGCCGCCGTCGTCATCGGTGACCTCGGCCTGCGCGCCTACCTGCGCGACGTGCCCGACCAGGATCTCTACGTCTACGACCTCGGCGAGCTGTGGAAGGAGTGGACCGGGCTGCCCTTCGTCATGGCCGTGTGGGCGGTGCGCCGCGACTACCTGGCCCGCGAGCCGGAGACGGTCCGCGAGGTGCACAGGGCCTTCCTCTCCTCCCGCGACCTGTCGCTGGAGGAGGTCGACAAGGTGGCGGAGCACGCCGCGCGCTACGAGGTCTTCGAACCGCCGGTGCTGGAGCGGTACTTCACCACCCTCGACTTCCGCTTCGGACCGCGGCAGCTGGAGGGGGTCACCGAGTTCGCCCGCCGGGTCGGCGACACGACCGGCTTCCCGCCCGACGTACGGGTGGAACTCCTGGAGCCGTAAGCCGTATCCCGTACACCGGAACCGCCAGCCGCGAGGCCGACCCCACCCCGTCACCCCGCGCGGGACTGGCGCAGGTGGTCCGGAGGGGTGGGCGTACGCTGGGGGCGGTTGTATGTAGTCCGTCAGAGCCACCACGGGAGGGACGCCGGTGCCCGCGAACGCCGACCAGCAGTCCGCACTCGACCGCGCCGCCGCGGGCGGCCGCCTCACCCCCGAGGAGGCGCTGGACCTCTACCGTTCCGCTCCCCTCCACGCGCTCGGCGCCGCCGCCGACGCGGCCCGCCGCAAGCGCTACGCCGGCACCGAGCACATCGCGACGTACATCATCGAGCGCAACATCAACTACACCAACTCCTGCGTGACGGCGTGCAAGTTCTGCGCCTTCTACGCGTCGCCGAAGAGCGACAAGGTGTGGACCCGCAGCCTCGATGACATCCTGCGCCGCTGCGAGGAGACCGTGGAGCTGGGCGGGACCCAGGTCATGTTCCAGGGCGGCCACCACCCGGACTTCGGCGTGGAGTACTACGAGGAGCACTTCTCCGCGATTAAGAAGCGCTTCCCCGAGCTGGTCATCCACTCCCTCGGCGCCTCCGAGGTCGAGCACATGGCGCGCATCTCGGGCGTGACCCCCGAGGAGGCCATCCGCCGGATCAAGGAGGCGGGCCTGGACTCCTTCGCCGGCGCGGGCGCCGAGCTGCTGCCCGCACGCGCCCGCAAGGCCATCGCCCCGCTCAAGGAGTCGGGTGAGCGCTGGCTGGAGATCATGGAGACCGCCCACAACATGGGCGTCGAGTCCACCTCCACCATGCTCATGGGCACGGGCGAGACCAACGCCGAGCGCATCGAGCACCTCCGCATGATCCGCGACGTGCAGGACCGCACCGGCGGCTTCCGCGCCTTCATCCCGTACACGTACCAGCCGGAGAACAACACGCTGAAGGGCCGCACGCAGGCGACCCTCTTCGAGTACCTGCGGATGATCTCCATCGCGCGCCTCTTCATGGACAACGTGGCGCACATCCAGGGCTCCTGGCTCACCACCGGCAAGGACGTCGGCCAGCTCTCGCTGCACTACGGCGCCGACGACCTGGGCTCGGTGATGCTGGAGGAGAACGTCGTCTCCTCGGCCGGCGCCAAGCACCGCTCCAACCGTCTCGAGCTGCTGGACCTGATCCGCAAGGCGGGCCGGGTGCCGGCGCAGCGCGCCACCACGTACGAGCACCTGGTCGTGCACGACGACCCGGCGAACGACCCGACGGACGACCGCGTCGTCTCGCACTTCTCCTCCACCGCCATCGAGACCGGCAAGGCGCGCCCCGAGCTCAAGCTCGCCGAGGCCAACTGACCGCGGGGGAGCGACGGGCGGGCACGGCATGCTGACGATCCACCACGGCACCGGGGTACGGCCCTGCACCGATGAGGACCGCCCGGCCGACGCCGGCCACGCCCTCGTCGTCTCCGCCGACCGGATCGCCGCCGTCGGGCCCTTCCGGGAGCTGTACGAGGAGTTCGGCGCCGGCGCACGCGTACGGGAGTGGCCCGGGGTGATCACCCCGGGTCTCCACAGGGCGCGCGCCGAGGAGCTGTTGGAGCACGCCTACTTCCCCGATCCGCGGGAGGCGGCGGAGCTCGGCACCGAGCCGCTGACCGGCGAGGCGCTCGCGGCGCTGGAGATGACCGAGGCCCGCTGGGGCGGCAGCGCGCGGCGCGGGCTGCGCGAGCTGCTGGCCACCGGCACCACCTCGCTTTCCGGGCATTTCCGGCGGACCTCGGTGCGTACGGCGGTGGAGCGGTCGCCGATCCGGGTGCTGCCCGAGGCGCGCCCGCGCACCCTCGCGCCGTCCGGGGCCGCGGACTTCGCGGTGTTCGCACCGGACGGCTCCTGCCTGGCCACGGTGCTGGGCGGGCGCCTGCTGCACCGCAGCAGATAGGGGTTCGGTCACGGGGTCCCGTACCGGAGGACGCGGCGTACGCGCCGTAGCCGGACCCGGCGCACGGTCCGGCTCGCCGCACCGTGACAATGGAGCGGTGACGCGTGCATCTCTGGACAAGCAGCCGCAGGAAGTCGCCGCGATGTTCGACGACGTGGCGGCCCGTTACGACCTCACCAACGATGTGCTGTCGCTGGGCCAGGCCCGGCTGTGGCGCCGGGCCGTGGACCGCGCGGTGGACGCGCGTCCGGGGGAGCGGGTGCTCGACCTCGCGGCCGGCACCGGCACCTCCTCGCTGCCCTTCGCCGCGAACGGCGCGTACACGGTGCCCTGCGACTTCAGCCTCGGGATGCTGCGCGAGGGCAAGAAGAAGCACGACTGGATGCCCTTCACCGCGGGCGACGCGACGCGGCTGCCCTTCCAGGACGGCGTCTTCGACGCGGTCACCATCTCCTTCGGGCTGCGCAACGTGCAGGACACCGACGCGGCGCTGCGCGAGATGCTGCGGGTGGTGCGGCCGCACGGCGGGCGGGTCGTGATCTGCGAGTTCAGCCACCCGACCTGGGCGCCGTTCCGCACCGTCTACACCGAGTACCTGATGCGGGCGCTGCCGCCGGTCGCCAAGACCGTCTCCAGCAGCCCGGACGCGTACGTCTACCTCGCGGAGTCCATCCGCGACTGGCCGGACCAGGCGGGGCTCGCCCGTCGCCTGCAGGGCGCCGGCTGGTCCAAGGTGGCCTGGCGGAACCTCACGGGCGGCATCGTCGCCCTGCACCGCGCCGTACGGCCGTAGCCCGTACCGCCACTCTCTCTAGACTTCACCTGTCCAACACCCAGCCTTAGCGGGAGTCCTCGTGGCCGAGACCGCCGAAAAATCCCTCGCCTCCGAGCGGACCGCCGACGTCATCGTCGTCGGTGCGGGACCGGCCGGTTCCGCGGCCGCGTACCACCTGGCACGCGGCGGGCTCGACGTACTGCTGCTGGAGAAGACCGCGTTCCCGCGCGAGAAGGTGTGCGGCGACGGGCTCACCCCGCGCGCCACGAAGCAGCTCATCGACATGGGTATCGACATCTCCGAGGAGGCGGGCTGGCTGCGCAACAAGGGCCTCCGCATCATCGGCGGCGGGCACCGCCTGGAGCTGGACTGGCCCGAGCTGGCGTCCTTCCCGAACTACGGACTGGTCCGCAAGCGCGACGACTTCGACGAGCAGCTCGCCCGCCAGGCGGAGAAGGCCGGGGCGCGGATGTACGAGCGCTGCAACGTCGGCGAGCCGATCGTGGACGAGCGCACCGGGCGCATCACGGGCGTGCACGCGAAGCTGGGCGTGGAGAAGGAGCCGGTCACCTTCCACGCGCCGCTGGTCGTGGCGGCCGACGGCAACTCCACGCGGCTCTCGCTGAAGATGGGCCTGCACCGGCGCGAGGACCGGCCGATGGGCGTCGCGGTCCGTACGTACTTCACGTCGCCCCGGCACGACGACGACTACCTGGAGTCCTGGCTGGAGCTGTGGGACCGGCGGGGCGAGCAGGACCGGCTGCTGCCCGGTTACGGCTGGATCTTCCCGATGGGTGACGGTACGTCCAATGTCGGGCTCGGGGTCCTGAACACCTCCTCGTCCTTCAAGGAGTTGGACTGGCGGGAGATCCTCAAGGCGTGGTGCGCCTCCATGCCGGAGGAGTGGGGGTACGTCCCCGAGAACATGACGCACCCGATCCGCGGTGCGGCGCTGCCCATGGCGTTCAACCGGCAGCCGCACTACACGCGGGGCCTGCTGCTGGTGGGCGACGCGGGCGGCATGGTCAGCCCCTTCAACGGCGAGGGCATCGCGCAGGCCATGGAGGCCGGGGCGATGGCGGCCGAGCACATCGTGCACTCGCGTGCGCGGGCGACGGCGGCGCAGCGGGAGATGGTGCTGCGGGCCTACCCGAAGGCGCTGAAGGAGCTGTACGGCGGCCATTACAACCTGGGCCGCGCCTTCGTGAAGATGATCAGCTACCCGAAGGTGATGAAGCTGGCGACGGAGCGGGGGATGTCCCACCCTGCCCTCATGCGCTTCGCCTTGAAGCTGATGGCCAACCTGACGGACCCGTCGGGCGGCGACGCCTCAGACCGCGTGATCAACGCCCTCGCCAAGGTCGCGCCGCGAGCGTAGGAGCGTCCCCGCTCCTAGGTGTGGGCGCTTCGCGCCGCCATCGGCTCCTCCTACGGAGGTGTGGGCGTGCGTCCCGCTGGGGCGGGACGGGCGGGCACACCGGGACCGCCAGCCGCGAGGCCGTCCCCACCCCGCACCCAGGTCCCGCGCTCGGCGCGGGCCTCCACGGGGCTGTGCCCCGGGCCCGTTGGGTGCGTGGTTGCGCGGGTGCGGGGGCTGCGGTCCGGTTGTGCCCACCCGTTCCGCCCCAGCGGAACGAATGCCCACAACCTTGTGGGTGGGCAAAGCCCCCGGGCTTGACCGTCACCCACCACCTCGTAGAGGGCCAGGACGCGCAAAGGGCCCCACCGCGAATCAAGCGGTGGGGCCCCTCAAGCGTGTGTGCGTCAGAGTACGCGGACCGCGCCCGACGGCGGGTCGTAGTCCAGGTCCTTCTCCACGACGCCCGTGGAGGAGTTCTGCGCGCCGATGAACTTCCCGCCACCGATGTACACGCCCACGTGGTACGCGCTGCCCTTGCCGCCCCAGTAGAGCAGGTCGCCCTCCTGGAGGTTGTCCAGCGAGACGTCCGTGCCCTGCGTGGACTGGTCCTGCGAGACGCGCGGCAGGTCGACGCCGACCTGCTTGAAGGCGGCCTGCGTCAGACCCGAGCAGTCGTACGCGGAGGGCCCGGTGGCGCCCGAGACGTACGCCTTGCCCACCTGCGCCTTGAGGAAGCCGACGAGCGACGAGGAGTTGCCGCTGCCGCCGCCGACGCTGTCGCCGACGTTCTGCACGGCGTCGCCCACACCGGACAGCGGGGTCCTGTCCGAGCTGCGCGAGGCGCGCTCCTGCGCGGCCTCCTTCTTCGCCTTGGCGGCCTCGGCCTTGCGCTGCGCCTCGGCGCGCGCCTTGGCCTCGGCCTTCTCCTTGTTCTCCTTGGCCTGCTTCTGGGCCGACTCGAAGGCCTTCTGCTGGGCGTCCTGCAGCTCGTACTGCTGCGCCGTGGCCTCCATGGAGTCGGCTGCCTGGGTGGCGCCCTTGGCGAGGTCGCCGGAGAGGGCCGGCATCTCGACGGTGTGGGCCTGCTGGTCAGCGTCGGCAGCCCAAGAGCTGGCGGCGGTGGTCAGCGCGACGGTGCCCATCACGCCGCCGGTCACACCGGCGCGCAGGGCCATGCTCGCCTTGCGGGACCGGGGCTTCCGGTGGCTGGGTATCTGAGCTTTCGGGGACATGGCTGCATGGGTAGCAGGAGCGCGCGGGGCGGCTCAACAAAGGTGCGATGCGCCACAGTCGGCGCGTACACGGCGAGTTGGCGCCTTAATGATCTTCTCATTCGCGGGTCTGACGACCCCTCAATGCCCAACTAAGCGCCTGTGACCACGGTGTTCTCTGTTATGTCCGGTTCGGACGGATCGGTTATCACGCGGGTAACGGCCGCGCAAACATGGCAGCCCCTGTCACGCGGGTCGCGTGGCATAGCTCACGGCATACCGGCCCCATGGCCCCCAAGTGGCCCCATAAATCGGACGCTGACGAACCAACGGGGAGATACCGGGAGTCACCCGCAGGGGTTTCCGGGCGGCGATCCGGCCCACGGCCCGAGGGGGGTCGGAGGTCAGGACGCGGGCTCGCGCCCGGAGGTTGCCCGGTCCCTCCGGAGGCTGCGCCCGGGTGGCCCGAGGGCTGTGCCCGAGCGATCGCTTGTCCGGGTTTGTGCCGGTGTTCACGATCTTCGCGACGGTCAAGGTCGGCGGGCCCGCGGCGTACGAGGAAGAGCGCGCCTATACCAGCCGAAGTTGTCCACTGCGAATTTGCCTCGCTCTCGCGGCACTTGATATAGCACTCGGCCCGCTAAGGGTCCCCTCAGCGTTCCGGTGTGACCGCTGGTGATCATTCCGCTGCCCCCGGTGCGACCATCACCCCTGCTGAACACGGGTGATACGGCGTCAGGTGGTGGAGATCACAAAGTCGTTGGCGACCCCCGTGTCGCAGATCACAGAGGCTCGGGCATAAGATGCCCTGCGCGAGGGCTTGTGAACTGCCTCACATAGCAGCGATCTTCTGTGGGGCGGGCGCACGGGCCCGGAGCAGTCAACCGGCAGTCAGCGTCGACGAGCAGGGTCGACTGGAAGGAGCGGGGATAGGTGAACGCCTACACACCAATCCTTGTACTGGGAGCGCTAGGGGCGGGCTTCGCGATCTTCTCCGTGGTGGCGGCCTCGCTCATCGGACCCAAGCGCTACAACCGGGCCAAGCTCGAGGCGTACGAGTGCGGAATCGAACCCACGCCGCAGCCGGCCGGAGGCGGGCGCTTCCCGGTGAAGTACTACCTCACCGCGATGCTCTTCATCGTCTTCGACATCGAGATCGTCTTCCTCTACCCGTGGGCCGTCCACTTCGACTCCCTCGGGATGTTCGGCCTGCTCGAAATGCTGGTCTTCGTCGCCCTCATCGGCGTCGCGTACGCCTACGACTGGCGGCGCGGCGGCCTGGAATGGGATTAGGGGCTCCTGAGAAATGGGACTTGAAGAGAAACTGCCGAGCGGCTTCCTGCTGACCACCGTCGAGAAGGCGGCGGGGTGGGTGCGCAAGTCGTCGATGTTCCCCGCGACCTTCGGACTCGCCTGTTGCGCCATCGAGATGATGACGACGGGCGCCGGGCGGTACGACCTCGCCAGGTTCGGCATGGAGGTGTTCCGCGGTTCGCCCCGGCAGGCCGACCTCATGATCGTCGCGGGCCGGGTGAGCCAGAAGATGGCCCCGGTGCTGCGCCAGGTCTACGACCAGATGCCCAACCCCAAGTGGGTCATCTCCATGGGCGTGTGCGCCTCCTCGGGCGGGATGTTCAACAACTACGCGATCGTGCAGGGCGTCGACCACGTCGTACCCGTCGACATCTACCTGCCCGGCTGCCCGCCGCGGCCCGAGATGCTGATGGACGCGATCCTCAAGCTGCACAAGAACATCCAGGGCTCCAAGCTCGGCGTGAACCGCGAGGAAGCGGCCCGCGAGGCGGAGGAGGCGGCCCTCAAGGCGCTCCCGACCATTGAGATGAAGGGGCTGCTGAGGTGAGCGACGACCACGTGAACGGCAACGGCGCCGTGAACGGCGACGGCGTCCCGGCCCCGCGGGGCAACGAGCCCGGCGAGGTGATCGGCAAGCGCCGCGGGATGTTCGGCACCCGCAACGGCGGCGACACCACCGGATACGGCGGCCTGGTGAAGACCGTCAGGCTCCCGGGCGCGAGCCAACGGCCGTACGGCGGTTGGTTCGACGAGGTGGCGGACGAGTTCGAGGGCGCGCTGGAGGAGCAGGGCTTCGTACCGGAGAACGTCATCGAGAAGACCGTGGTGGACCGCGGCGAGATGACCTTCCGCATCGCCCGCGAGTTCCTGCTCCCGGCCGTGCGGATCCTGCGCGACGATCCGGCCCTCCGCTTCGAGCTGTGCACCGGCGTGAGCGGCGTGCACTTCCCCGAGGACAAGGGGCGCGAGCTGCACGCGGTGAACCACCTGCGGTCCGTGACCCACAACCGGATGATCCGCATCGAGGTCACCGCGCCGGACGCCGACCCGCACATCCCGTCCGTCGTCGAGGTCTATCCGACCAACGACTGGCACGAGCGGGAGACGTACGACTTCTTCGGCCTGATCTTCGACGGCCATCCCGCGCTCACGCGGATCATGATGCCGGACGACTGGCAGGGCCATCCGCAGCGCAAGGACTACCCATTGGGCGGCATCCCCGTCGAGTACAAGGGCGCCCAGATCCCGGCTCCGGACCAGCGGAGGTCGTACAACTGATGAGCACGCACGCACCTGCCGGAATCCGCGAGACCACCGAAGGCACCGTCTACGACGTCACCGGCGGCGACTGGGACGAGATCGCGCAGGCCATCTCCAGCAGCGACGACGAGCGCATCATCGTCAACATGGGCCCCCAGCACCCCTCCACGCACGGCGTGCTGCGGCTGATCCTGGAGATCGACGGCGAGACGGTGACCGAGGCCCGCTGCGGCATCGGCTATCTGCACACCGGCATCGAGAAGAACCTCGAATTCAGGACCTGGACGCAGGGCACCACCTTCGTCACGCGCATGGACTACCTCACGCCGTTCTTCAACGAGACGGCGTACTGCATGGCCGTGGAGCGGCTGCTCGGCATCGAGGACGACGTCCCGGACCGCGCCAACGTCATCCGCGTCCTGCTCATGGAGCTCAACCGGCTCTCCTCGCACCTGGTCGCGATCGCGACCGGCGGCATGGAGCTGGGCGCCACGACGGTGATGATCTTCGGCTTCCGGGACCGCGAACACGTCCTGGACCTGTACGAGTTGATCACCGGTCTGCGCATGAACCACGCGTTCATCCGCCCCGGCGGCCTCGCGCAGGACCTGCCCCCGGGGACCGTGGACGCGCTCCGCGAGTTCCTGAAGAAGATGAAGAAGAACCTGGTGGAGTACGACAAGCTCTGCACCGGGAACCCGGTCTTCAAGGCCCGGCTCAAGGACATCGGCCACCTCGACCTCGCCGGGTGCATGGCGCTCGGCGCCACGGGGCCGATCCTGCGCTCCGCCGGACTCCCGCACGACCTGCGCAAGGCCCAGCCGTACTGCGGCTATGAGGAGTACGACTTCGAGGTGCCGACCGTGGACACCTGCGACTCCTACGGCCGCTTCCTGCTGCGCCTGGAGGAGATGCGGGAGTCGCTGCGGATCATCGAGCAGTGCATCGACAAGCTGGAGCCGGGCCCGGTGATGGTCGGCGACAAGAAGGTCGCGTGGCCGGCCCAACTGGCGCTCGGGCCCGACGGCCTGGGCAATTCGCTCGACCACATCAAGAACATCATGGGCACCTCGATGGAGGCCCTGATCCACCACTTCAAGCTGGTGACCGAGGGCTTCAGGGTCCCCCCTGGCCAGGCGTACGCGGCCGTCGAGTCCCCCAAGGGCGAGCTCGGCGTGCACGCGGTCAGCGACGGCGGCACCCGCCCCTACCGCGTGCACTTCCGCGACCCCTCCTTCACCAACCTCGAGGCCATGGCGGCGATGTGCGAGGGCGGCCAGGTGGCCGACGTGATCGTCGCCGTCGCGTCCATCGACCCCGTGATGGGAGGAGTCGACCGATGACAGCGGAAGTACCCCTGGGCATCCCGCAGATGCCCGCACCCGACTACCCGGCCGACGTGCGGCAGCGGCTGGAGACGGATGCCAAGGAGATCATCGGCCGCTACCCCGACAGCCGCTCAGCGCTGCTCCCGCTGCTGCACCTGGTGCAGTCCGAGGAGGGGCACGTGACCCGTACGGGGCAGCGGTTCTGCGCGGAGATGCTGGACCTGACGACGGCCGAGGTGAACGCGGTCGCCACCTTCTACACCATGTACCGGCGCAAGCCCTCCGGCGACTACCAGGTCGGGGTCTGCACCAACACGCTGTGCGCGGTGATGGGCGGCGACGCCATCTTCGACGAGCTCAAGGAGCACCTGGGCGTCGGCAACAGCGAGACCACCGAGGACGGCAAGGTCACGCTGGAGCACATCGAGTGCAACGCGGCCTGCGACTACGCGCCGGTGGTCATGGTCAATTGGGAGTTCTTCGACAACCAGACCCCGGAGTCCGCCAAGCGCATGGTCGACGACCTGCGCGCGGGCCGTGAGGTCGCGCCCACTCGCGGCGCGCCGCTGTGCACCTTCAAGGAGACGGCCCGCATCCTGGCGGGCTTCCCCGACGAGCGCTCGGGCGCGGTCGAGGCGACGGGCGCCGCGGGCCCCGCCTCGCTGGCCGGTCTGCGGCTGGCCAAGGGCCGGACCGAGGGCGACCACGTCGTACCGCCCCGCGACGCCGAGGAGGGGGAGTGATGACGGTGGCCGCCGAAGTGAACCAGAACAGCCCCGAGAAGCTGCTCTCGCCGGTGCTCTCCGCCTTCTGGGACGAGCCCGAGCCGTGGACGCTGGCGACGTACCGGAGACACGAGGGCTATCAGGGCCTGAGCAAGGCCCTGGACATGCAGCCCGACGACCTCATCGCGTACGTGAAGGACGCGGGCCTGCGCGGCCGCGGCGGCGCGGGCTTCCCGACGGGCATGAAGTGGCAGTTCATCCCGCAGGGCGACGGCAAGCCGCACTACCTCGTCGTCAACGCCGACGAGTCGGAGCCGGGCACCTGCAAGGACATCCCCCTCCTCTACGCCAACCCGCACTCCCTCATCGAGGGCATCGCGATCGCCTGCCACGCGATCCGCTCCTCGCACGCGTTCGTCTACCTGCGCGGCGAGGTCGTACCGGTGCTCCGGCGCCTGCACGAGGCGGTCCGCGAGGCGTACGAAGCCGGATATCTCGGCAAAGATGCGCTCGGCCCGGGCAAGGACCTGGAGCTCACCGTGCACGCCGGAGCGGGCGCGTACATCTGCGGCGAGGAGACCGCGCTGCTCGACTCGCTGGAGGGGCGCCGCGGCCAGCCGAGGCTGCGCCCGCCCTTCCCGGCGGTCGCCGGTCTGTACGCGTGCCCCACGGTGGTGAACAACGTCGAGTCCATCGCCTCGGTGCCGGCCCTGGTCCTCAAGGGCAAGGAGTGGTTCCGCTCGATGGGCAGCGAGAAGTCCCCTGGCTTCACGCTGTACTCGCTCAGCGGGCACGTCGCGGGCCCTGGCCAGTACGAGGCGCCGCTCGGCATCACGCTGCGCCAGCTCCTGGAGATGAGCGGCGGGATGCGCAAGGGGCACAGGCTCAAGTTCTGGACCCCGGGCGGCTCCTCGACCCCGATGCTCACCGACGAGCACCTCGACGTGCCGCTGGACTACGAGGGCGTCGGGGAGGCCGGGTCGATGCTCGGCACCAAGGCGCTCCAGTGCTTCGACGAGACGACCTGCGTGGTGCGGGCCGTGCTGCGCTGGACGGAGTTCTACGCGCACGAGTCCTGCGGCAAGTGCACGCCCTGCCGCGAAGGCACGTACTGGCTGGTCCAGTTGCTGCGGGACATCGAGGAGGGCAAGGCCACCCGCGACGATCTCGGAAAGATCGAGGACATCGCCGACAACATCAACGGCAAGTCCTTCTGCGCCCTGGGCGACGGCGCGGCCGCGCCCATCGCCTCCTCCATGAAGTTCTTCCGCGAGGAGTACGAGCAGCACGTCGACGGCGGCGGCTGCCCCTTCGACCCGGCGCGCTCGACCGCCTGGGCCGACCGTGAAACGACACACCCGGAGGTGAACGCGTGACCGTCACCAGCTCAGACGCCAAAGCCTCCGGCGGGGGCGAGGCGGGGCCGCCGCCCGAGGACCTGGTGTCGCTGACCATCGACGGCGCGGAGATCAGCGTGCCCAAGGGCACCCTGGTGATCCGCGCGGCCGAGCAGCTCGGCATCGAGATCCCGCGGTTCTGCGACCACCCGCTGCTGGACCCCGCGGGCGCCTGCCGGCAGTGCATCGTGGAGGTCGAGGGGCAGCGCAAGCCGATGGCCTCCTGCACCATCCAGTGCACCGACGGGATGGTGGTGCGCACCCAGCTCACCTCAGGCGTCGCGGAGAAGGCCCAGCGCGGGGTGATGGAGCTGCTGCTCATCAACCACCCGCTGGACTGCCCGGTGTGCGACAAGGGCGGCGAGTGCCCGCTGCAGAACCAGGCGATGAGCGCGGGCGGCCCCGACTCCCGCTTCGAGGGCAAGAAGCGCACCTTCGAGAAGCCGGTGCCGATCAGCACCCAGGTGCTGCTGGACCGCGAGCGCTGCGTGCTCTGCGCGCGCTGCACCCGCTTCTCGAACCAGATCGCCGGCGACCCCATGATCGAGCTGCTGGAGCGGGGCGCGCTGCAGCAGGTCGGCACGGGGGAGGACGAGCCCTTCGAGTCGTACTTCTCGGGCAACACCATCCAGATCTGCCCGGTGGGCGCGCTCACTTCGGCGGCGTACAGGTTCCGCTCCCGCCCCTTCGACCTCACCTCCTCGCCGAGCGTGTGCGAGCACTGCTCGGGAGGGTGCGCGACGCGCACGGACCACCGGCGCGGCAAGGTCATGCGGCGGCTCGCGGCCGAGGACCCCGAGGTCAACGAGGAGTGGCTGTGCGACAAGGGCCGCTTCGGCTTCCGCTACGCGCAGCGCCCCGACCGCCTCACCACCCCTCTCGTACGGAACGAGGCGGGTGAACTGGAGCCCGCCTCCTGGCCCGAGGCGCTGGAGCGGGCAGCCGAGGGTCTTGCCGCGGCGCGCGGCCGGGCCGGGGTGCTGACCGGCGGGCGGCTGACGGTCGAGGACGCCTACGCGTACGCGAAGTTCGCGCGGGTGGCGCTGGACACCAACGACATCGACTTCCGCGCGCGGGTGCACTCCGGCGAGGAGGCCGACTTCCTGGCGTCCCAGGTGGCGGGCACCGGCCGTGACCTGGACGGCGACGGCGTGACCTACACGGATCTGGAGGCGGCGCCCGCGGTGCTGCTCGCCGGGTTCGAGGCGGAGGAGGAGGCCCCCGGGGTCTTCCTGCGGCTCCGCAAGGCGATGCGCAAGCACGGCCAGCGCACCTTCTCCCTCGCCCCGTTCGTCACCCGCGGTCTGGAGAAGGCCGGGGGCACCCTGCTCCCGGCGGCCCCCGGCACCGAGACCGAGTGGCTGGACGCGCTGGCGGGCGGCGTCGGCCTTGACGCGGCCGGCGAGGAGGCGGCCGGGGCACTGCGCTCCGACGGCTCCGTGATCCTGGTCGGCGAGCGCCTGGCCGCCGTTCCCGGCGCGCTGACCGCCGCGGTGCGCACCGCGGCGGCGACCGGGGCGCGGCTGGTGTGGATCCCGCGGCGCGCGGGCGAGCGCGGCGCCGTCGAGGCGGGCGCCCTCCCGGGGCTGCTGCCCGGCGGCCGCCCGGTCACCGACCCGCGGGCCCGCGACGAGGTGGCGCGGGTGTGGGGCGTGGCCCAACTGCCCGGAAGGTACGGGCGGGACACCACCCAGATCGTGGAGGCCGCGGCCACCGGCGAGCTGGGCGCGCTGCTCGTCGCGGGCGTCGAGCCCGCCGACCTGCCGGACCCGGCGCGCGCCGCGCAGGCGCTGGAGTCGGCCGGCTTCCTGGTGAGCCTGGAGCTGCGGCCCGGGGCGGTGACCGAGCACGCCGACGTGGTGCTGCCGGTCGCCGCGGTCGCCGAGAAGGCCGGGACCTTCCTCAACTGGGAGGGCAGGGTGCGCCCGTTCGAGGCCGCGCTCAAGCCCGACCAGATGACGCGGCGCGCTGTCCCGCCGGACGCGCGGGTGCTGCACATGCTGGCCGACGCCATGGACGTGCACCTCGGGCTGCCCGATGTGCACACCGTGCGCGGAGAGTTCGACCGGCTCGGCCACGCGGACGCCGACGCGGTCGCGGCGCCGGCGCCGATGGGCACGGCCCAGCCGCTGCCGCAGCCGGCGGCGGGCGAGGCGGTGCTCGCGGGCCACCGGATGCTGCTCGACCAGGGGCGGCTGCAGGAGGGCGACGAGGCGCTGGCCGGTACGCGGCACGCGGCGCCCGCCAGGGTCTCGCCCGCGACGGCCGCCGAGACCGGGGTCGCCGACGGCGGCCTGCTGCGGGTCTCCGGGCCCGCCGGATCGCTCCAGCTCCCGCTGGCCGTCACGGAGATGCCGGACCGCGTGGTGTGGCTCCCGCTCAACTCGACGGGCGGCGGCGTGTACGCGGACCTGGGCGCGCGCCCGGGCCAGCTCGTGCAGATCACGGCGGGCGACAAGGCCCCGGCAGACGCGCAGACCACGGCAGGCGCGCGGCAGGGCGCCGCGCAGGAGGTGGCGGAATGACCGCGACGGCTGCGACGACGGCGACGCACGTGCTCGCCGCGGAGGACCTCTCCATGTTCGGCACCGACCCGTGGTGGCTGATCGCCATCAAGGCGGTGTTCTGCTTCGCCTTCCTGATGGTGACCGTGCTGATCTCCATCGTCATGGAGCGCAAGGTCGTGGCCTGGATGCAGCTGCGCATCGGGCCCAACAGACACGGCCCCTGGGGCATGCTCCAGTCCCTCGCCGACGGCATCAAGCTGATGCTCAAGGAAGACGTCGTGGTGAAGGGCTCCGACAAGGCGGTCTACATCCTCGCGCCGGTGCTCGGCGCGATCCCCGCCTTCATGGCCATCGCCGTGATCCCCTTCGGGCCCGCGGGCAACGAGGTCTCGATCTTCGGCACCCGCACCGCGATGCAGCTCACCGACCTGCCGGTGGCCGCGCTCTACATCCTGGCGACCTCCTCGATCGCCGCGTACGGCGTGGTGCTCGCGGGATGGTCGTCCGGGTCCACGTACCCGCTGCTCGGCGGCGTGCGCGCGACGGCCCAGATCATCTCGTACGAGATCGCGATGGGGCTCAGCTTCGCCGCGGTCTTCCTCTACTCCGGGTCGATGTCGACCTCGTCGATCGTCTCGGCGCAGGGCAACACGTGGTTCGCGTGTCTGCTGCCGGTGTCGTTCCTGATCTACATGGTGTCGATGGTCGGCGAGGCGCACCGCGCTCCGTTCGACATGCCGGAGTCGGAGGGCGACCTGGTCGCGGGCTTCCAGACCGAGTACAGCTCGATCAAGTTCGCGATGTTCATGCTCGCCGAGTACATCCACATGGTCACCGTCTCGGCCCTCGCGGTCACCCTCTTCCTGGGCGGCTGGCGGGCCCCGGCGCCGATCTCCACCTGGTGGGAGGGCGCCAACCACGGCTGGTGGCCGCTCCTGTGGTTCTTCATCAAGCTCAACCTGATGCTCTTCTTCTTCGTGTGGATCCGCGGCACGCTGCCGCGCACCCGCTACGACCAGTTCATGAAGCTGGGCTGGAAGGTGCTCATCCCCATCTCGCTGGTGTGGCTGATGCTCGTGGCCACCGTGCGGGCGATGCGCAGGGAGGGCCTGCTGCAGACCAGCGAATTGCTCTACTGGGTCGGCGGCGCGGCCCTGGTGATCGTGATCCTCTCCTTCGTCGCGGACCTCTACCGCGGCAGGCAGGAGGAGCGGGAGGCCGAGGAGGCGCGCGCCAAGGCGGAGCACGAGGTCTTCGACCCGATGGCGGGCGGCTATCCCGTACCGCCCCTGCCAGGGCAGACGCTTCCGCCGGTGCCGCGCAGGCGGTCGCGCGCGGAGAGCGGCGAGCGCTCGCTCGTCGGTACGGGCGGCGGCGCGGCCGGCGGAGCCGGCGGCGACAACGGTGAGAACAACGGCGAGAAGGGGGCCGACGGTGCCTGACAATCCCGTGGCCGGCTTCGGCGTGACCTTCAAGGACATGTTCAAGAAGCGGCTGACCGAGCAGTACCCCGAGTACAAGAAGCCCACGGCGCCCCGCTTCCACGGACGGCACCAGCTCAACCGGCACCCGGACGGGCTGGAGAAGTGCGTGGGCTGCGAGCTGTGCGCCTGGGCCTGTCCGGCCGACGCGATCTACGTGGAGGGCGCGGACAACACCGAGGAGGAGCGCTACTCCCCGGGCGAGCGCTACGGCCGCGTCTACCAGATCAACTACCTGCGCTGCATCCTGTGCGGCCTGTGCGTCGAGGCGTGCCCGACCAGGGCGCTGACCATGACGAACGAGTACGAACTCGCCGACTCCTCCCGCGAGTCGCTCATCTACACCAAGGAGGAGCTGCTCGCGGGCCTGGACGAGAACATGGTCGACTCGCCGCACGCGATCTTCCCCGGCATGACCGAGCAGGACTACTACCGGGGTCTGGTCACCGAGGCCGCGCCCGGCACGGTCCAGCAGACGCCGCACGACACCGGCGTACCCCAGGAGTCGGCCGACACCTACGGCGCCGAGGAACCGGCGGCGGCGTCCCCGGCCCACTCGCACGCGGAGGGGACCGGTGCCTCCGGCGCCGACCCGACGGGCATCCACCCGGCGAGCGCAACCGGCGCCGGCTCCCGGGGCGGGGAGGCGCGTTCATGACCGGCACGCTGGCGGCGCAGACCGCCGTCTCCACCGGCGAGACCTTCCAGTTCTGGGTGCTCGGCAGCGTCGCGGTGCTCGGCGCGCTCGGCACCGTGCTGCTGCGCAGGGCCGTGCACGCGGCGCTGTGCCTCGCCGGGACCATGGTGATCCTCGCGATGTTCTACCTCGCGAACGGCGCGTACTTCCTGGGCATCGTGCAGATCGTCGTCTACACGGGCGCGGTCATGATGCTCTTCCTCTTCGTGCTGATGCTGGTCGGCGTCAGCACGGCCGACTCCCTCAAGGAGACCTTGAAGGGGCAGCGCTGGCTGGCCGCCGGCTGCGGCCTGGGCCTGGGCATCCTGCTGATCAGCGGCCTCGCGCAGACCCCGGTGAAGTCCTTCATCGGGCTCGGCGCCGCCAACGCGCAGGGCAACGTCCCGGCGCTGGCCTCGCAGCTCTTCACCAAGTACGTGGTGGCCTTCGAGGTCGTCGGCGCGCTGCTCACGGTCGCGGCCGTCGGCGCCACCCTGCTCACCCACCGGGAGAAGGTCGAGAAGACCAAGTCCCAGCGCGAGCAGGCCGAGGAGCGGGTGCGCGGCGGCAAGCAGCTCCCGCCGCTCCCGGCGCCGGGCGTGTACGCGCGGCACAACGCGGTGGACCGCCCCGGTCTGCTGCCCGACGGCACGCCCTCCGACCTCACGGTCAGCAGCACGCTGCGCAGCCGCGGCCAGGTGCGCGAGGTCGACCCGGGCCAGATGGCGGGCGTCGCGGCGCTGGAGCAGCGCACGGCCGAACGGTTCGGGCAGGCGCCGCCCGGTCCTCCCGAGGAGGTCGGCGGCGGCGCGGACGCCGGTGACGGCGACAGGGAAGAGGAGGGGGCCCGCTCGTGAGCCCGGTCAACTACGTCTATCTCGCGGCCCTGTTGTTCACGATCGGCGCCGCCGGTGTCCTCATCCGCCGGAACGCCATCGTCGTGTTCATGTGCATCGAGCTGATGCTGAACGCCGCGAACCTCACGCTGGTCGCGTTCTCCCGCATCCACGGCAACCTCGACGGGCAGATCATGGCGTTCTTCGTCATGGTCGTCGCCGCCGCCGAGGTCGTCGTCGGGCTGGCGATCATCGTGATGCTCTACCGCTCCCGTCACTCGGCCTCGGTCGACGACGCCAGCCTGATGAAGCTGTAAGGGGTACCCACCAGTGCACTCACTGATCGCTCTGCTCGTCGGCGCCCCGCTGCTCGGCGCCGCCGTCCTGCTGTGCGGCGGAAGAAGGCTGGACCGCTTCGGGCACTGGCTGGGCGTGCTGCTGTCCGCCGCGTCCTTCGCCGTCGGCGCCGCGCTCTTCGCGGACATGCTCGGCAAGGACCCGGACCAACGCGCGCTGCACCAGCACCTGTTCACCTGGGTCCCGGTGGAGAGCTTCCGGGCCGACGCCGCCTTCCAGCTCGACCAGCTCTCCATGACCTTCGTTCTGCTGATCACCGGGGTGGGCACACTCATCCACCTCTACTCGGTCGGCTATATGGAGCACGACCCGCGGCGCCGCCGCTTCTTCGGCTATCTGAACCTGTTCCTCGCGTCGATGCTGCTGCTCGTCCTCGCGGACAACTTCCTGCTGCTGTACGTCGGCTGGGAGGGCGTGGGCCTCGCCTCGTACCTGCTCATCGGGTTCTGGCAGCACAAGCCGAGCGCGGCGACCGCGGCGAAGAAGGCGTTCATCGTGAACCGCGTCGGCGACGCGGGGCTCGCCATCGCCATCTTCCTGATGTTCACCACCTTCGGCTCGTTCGCCTTCGCGCCCGTCCTCTCCAACGCGACGGACGCGAGCGAGGGCAAGCTGACCGCCATCGGCCTGATGCTGCTGCTCGCCGCGTGCGGCAAGTCGGCGCAGGTGCCGCTCCAGTCCTGGCTGGGGGACGCGATGGAGGGCCCGACCCCGGTGTCGGCGCTCATCCACGCGGCGACGATGGTGACCGCGGGGGTCTACCTGATCACCCGCTCCGGCGCGATCTTCAACGCGGCGCCCGACGCGCAGACCGTGGTGGTCGTGGTCGGCGCGGTCACGCTGCTCTTCGGTGCGCTCGTCGGTTGCGCCAAGGACGACATCAAGAAGGCCCTCGCGGGCTCGACCATGTCGCAGATCGGCTACATGGTGCTGGCCGCGGGACTGGGCCCGATCGGCTACGCGTTCGCCATCATGCACCTGGTCACGCACGGCTTCTTCAAGGCCGGGCTGTTCCTCGGCGCCGGCTCGGTCATGCACGGCATGAACGACGAGGTGGACATGCGGAAGTACGGGGGCCTGCGCAAGTACATGCCGGTCACCTTCGTCACCTTCGGCCTCGGCTACCTCGCCATCATCGGATTCCCGGGCCTGTCCGGGTTCTTCTCCAAGGACCAGATCATCGAGGCCGCCTTCGCCAAGGGCGGCACCCAGGGCTGGATCCTCGGCGCGGTCACCCTGATCGGCGCGGCCATCACCGCGTACTACATGACCCGCGTGATGGTGATGACCTTCTTCGGCGAGAAGCGCTGGCAGCCCACAGCGTCTGATAGCGGCTCCGCCGCGGGCGAAGGCAACGAGCCGCACCCGCACGAGTCCCCCAAGTCCATGACCATCCCCATGGTGGTCCTGGCCTTCGGGTCGGTCTTCGCGGGCGGTCTGTTCAAGCTGAACGAGGGCTTCGTGCACTGGCTGGAGCCGGTCACCCAGTTCGAGCACGGCCATTCACCGGTGTCCGCTCCCGTCGTCACGGCCGCCACGATCGTCGCGCTGCTCATCGGCGTGGGCGCGGCCTGGCTGCAGTACGGGCGCAGGGAGGTGCCCGTCGTCGCCCCGCGCGGCAGCGTGCTCACCCGCTTCGCGCGCCGCGACCTGGGCCAGGACGACTTCAACCACGTGGTCCTGGTGCGCGGCGGCGAGCACCTCACCCGCAGCCTGGTCTACCTCGACCACTCGCTGGTGGACGGCGCGGTCAACGGCACCGCGGCGGGCTTCGGCGGGCTCTCCGGGCGGCTGCGGCTGCTCCAGAACGGCTTCGTCCGCTCGTACGCGGTCTCGATGTTCGGCGGCGTGGCGGTCCTGGTCGCCGCGACCCTGCTGATGAGGGCGGTCTGATTCGATGTCATTTCCACTTCTGACGGCGACGGCCGCGCTGCCCGCTGTGGGCGCGGTCCTCACGGCGGCCGTTCCCGCCGCCAAGCGCACCGCGGCCAAATGGCTCGCGCTGCTCTTCTCGCTCGGCACCCTGGTGCTGGCCGGCGTGGTGCTGGCCCGCTTCGACCCGGGCGGCGCGCGCTATCAACTGACCGAATCCCACCCGTGGATCGCGGACTTCGGGGTCAGATACGAGCTGGGGATCGACGGCATCGGCGTGGCCATGGTGGGCCTCACCGCGCTGCTGATCCCGTTCATCATCGCCGCGGGCTGGCACGACGCCGATCCCCTGGAGGAGGCGAACCAGGACAAGAAGCGCTGGCGCCCGACCCAGGGCTTCTTCGCGCTGATCCTCGCGGTCGAGGCGATGGTGGTCATCTCCTTCGAGGCCACCGACGTCTTCCTCTTCTACATCTTCTTCGAGGCCATGCTCATCCCGATGTACTTCCTCATCGGCGGCTTCGGGGACAGGGCGCACGCGGCAGGCGAGGAGGAGGGCGCCAAGCAGCGCTCCTACGCCGCGGTGAAGTTCCTGCTCTACAACCTCGCGGGCGGGCTGATCATGCTGGCCGCCGTGGTCGGCCTCTTCGCGGTCACCGCCGACCAGCTCGGCCAGGGCACCTTCTCGCTCCAGCAGATCACCGAGGCCCGCGCGCACGGCGACCTCACGATGGGCTCGGGCACCGAGAAGCTGCTGTTCCTGGGTTTCTTCATCGCCTTCGCGGTCAAGGCCCCGCTGTGGCCGCTGCACACCTGGCTGCCGAACGCGATGGGCGAGGCCACGGCCCCGGTCGCGGTGCTGATCACGGCGGTGGTCGACAAGGTCGGCACCTTCGCGATGCTCCGCTTCTGCCTGGGCCTCTTCCCCGAGGCGAGCGCGTGGGCCACACCGGTCGTGATCGGCCTCGCGCTGGTCAGCATCCTGTACGGGGCGCTGCTCGCGGTCGGCCAGCGGGACATCAAGCGCCTGGTGGCGTTCGCGTCGATCTCCCACTTCGGCTTCATCATCCTGGGCGTCTTCGCGATGACCTCGCAGGGCCAGGGCGGCGCGACGCTCTACATGGTGTTCCACGGGATCTCGACCGCGGCGCTGATGCTGGTCGCCGGGTTCCTCATCTCCCGGCGCGGCTCGCGGCTCATCGCGGACTACGGCGGTGTGCAGAAGGTGGCACCCGTGCTCGCGGGCACCTTCCTGGTGGGCGGCCTGGCCACCCTGTCGCTGCCCGGGCTCGCCCCGTTCATCAGCGAATTCCTGGTGCTGGTCGGCACGTTCAGCCGCTATCCGGTCGCGGGCATCGTGGCGACCGCCGGCATCATCCTCGCCGCGCTCTACGTGCTGCTGCTCTACCAGCGCACCATGACGGGCCCGCTGGAGAAGGCGGAGCTCAAGACGATGCCGGACCTGAAGGTGCGCGAACTCGCCGTGGTCGCGCCGCTGATCGCGCTGCTGATCTTCCTGGGCGTCTTCCCGAAGCCGCTCACCGAGATCGTGAACCCGGCGGTCGAGCACACCCTGTCCGACGTGCACAAGAAGGACCCGAAGCCGCAGCACCCGGTCGCCGAGCGCGGCTGGTTCTCGTACAAGCCCCACGGGGGCGCCCACGCCGGAGGTGAAGGCAAGTGAGCGCGCTGGAATCGGCCGCCTCCGTCCACAGTCTGTGGATGACGGCGGCACCCGGTGAACTGCAGGCGCCCAAGATCGAGTACGTGCAGCTCTCGCCGACGATCATCGTGCTCGGCGCCGCGGTGCTGGGCATCGTGATCGAGGCGTTCGCGCCGCGGAAGGTGCGCTACTGGTCGCAGTTGGCCCTCGCGGTGCTCGGCCTGGTGGGCGCGTTCGCCGCTGTGGTCGGCCTCGCGCTGTCGGGCAACGCCAACAGCAAGGCGGCCGTCGCGGGCATGGGCGCGATCGCCGTCGACGGGCCCTCGCTGTTCCTCCAGGGCACGCTGTGCCTGGTCGGTCTCGTCTCGGTGTTCGTGTTCGCGGAGCGCCGTCTTGAGCCCAAGTCCCATGGCTCGCACGTCGACTCCTTCGCCGCGCAGCCGGCCTCCGTACCCGGCGGCGAGGGCGAGCGGCAGGCGGTGAAGGCGGGCTGGACCACCACCGAGGTCTTCCCGCTGCTGATGTTCGCCACCGGCGGCATGCTGATCTTCCCCGCGGCGAACGACCTGCTGACGCTGTTCATCGCGCTGGAGGTCTTCTCCCTCCCGCTGTACCTGCTCTGCGCGCTGGCCCGCCGCAGGCGGCTGCTGTCGCAGGAGGCCGCGGTCAAGTACTTCCTCCTGGGAGCCTTCTCCTCCGCCTTCCTCCTCTTCGGCGTCGCCCTGCTGTACGGGTACGCGGGCACGGTCAACTACTCGGGCATCGCCCGCGTCGTCTCCGGCGCCGACGCGAGCACCAACGCGGCGCTCGCCCAGACCACCGGCAACGACGCGCTGCTGCTCATCGGCGGTGCGATGGTGCTGATGGGCCTGCTGTTCAAGGTCGGCGCCGTGCCGTTCCACATGTGGACCCCGGACGTCTACCAGGGCGCTCCGACGCCGGTCACCGGCTTCATGGCGGCGGCCACCAAGGTCGCGGCCTTCGGCGCGCTGCTGCGGCTGCTGTACGTGGTGCTCCCCGGGCTCCGGTGGGACTGGCGCCCGGTGATGTGGGGCGTCGCGATCCTCACCATGGTGGCGGGCGCGATCGTGGCCATCACGCAGACCGACATCAAGCGGCTGCTGGCCTACTCCTCGATCGCGCACGCGGGCTTCCTGCTCGCCGGCGTCATCGCCACCTCGCGGGACGGCGTCTCCTCGGTCCTCTTCTACCTGGGCGCCTACTCCTTCGTGACGCTCGGCGCCTTCGCCGTCGTGACCCTCGTACGGGACGCGGGCGGCGAGGCCACGCACCTGTCCAAGTGGGCGGGGCTCGGACGCCGTTCGCCGCTGCTGGCTGCCGTGTTCGCCGTCTTCCTGCTGGCCTTCGCCGGCATCCCGCTGACCTCGGGTTTCGCGGGGAAGTTCGCGGTGTTCAAGGCGGCTGCCGAGGGCGGGGCCGGCGCGCTGGTGGTGGTCGGTGTGATCGCCTCCGCCATCGCGGCGTTCTTCTACATCAGGGTGATCGTGCTGATGTTCTTCAGCGAACCCCGCGAGGACGGCCCCTCGGTGGCCGTACCCAGCGCCCTGACCACGACCGCCATCGCGGCGGGCGTGATCGTCACGCTGGTGCTGGGGCTGGCGCCGCAGTATTTCCTGGATCTGGCGGGCCACGCGGGGGTGTTCGTGCGGTAGCACGGAAAAGCTTCTCCGCCGCAGCGGAAAGCAGCCCAGCGGAACAGGCCGGCGGTCCCCACGCGAAACGCGTGGGGACCGCCGATGTGTGAGCGCTTCACTTCACCGGCGCATCACTGCGAAGCCTGCTTCTCGCCCGGCTTGATCTTCTCCAGCTTCGGCAGCTGCTTGCCCGCCTTCTCGGCGTCGGCTACCTGCTGAAGCTTGGCGCTCTTGCCGTTCGCCCAGGTCACGGTCATCTGCTTGGCGGCGCCCGGCTTCAGCGTGCCCTTGGCGAAGTCGGTGTTCCCGTCGGGGCACTTGAAGGAGACGGTCGCCTCGGTGCCGCCCTCGCTGAGGGCGCCCGTGCACAGCGTCTTCTCGCTCAGCACGGCCTTGCCCTTGGACAGGGTCATCACCAGACCCTTGCCGCCCTTGACCGCGGCCTTCACGTCGGTGGCCCAGATGCCGTCCAGCTCGCCGGGCTTGCCGCCGGGCGACTCCTGGCCCGGCTTCGGTTCGGCCTTGTCCCCGCCGCCTTCGCTGCCGCCTCCGCAGCCGGTCAGCACGATCCCGGCCGAAGCAACCGCCACCGCTGCCGCGGCGATACGCCCTGAGGTGCGCACGTTCCGTTTCCCTCCGTTGTTTTACAGGCGCACGTCAAGTTACAGCAGCCTCACCGCGCGGGCCGGACCGTACCCCGTACCTCTCCCAGGCCGATCCGCGCCGAGCCCGAACTCCCCGGCGCCCAGGCCGAGATGACCACCTCGTCGCCGTCCTCCAGGAAGGCGCGCTCCCCGCCGCCGGGCAGCTTCAGGGGCTCGGTGCCGCCCCAGGTCAGCTCCAGCAGGCAGCCGCGCTGTCCCGCTTCGGGGCCGCTCACCGTGCCCGAGGCGTAGAGGTCCCCGGTGCGCAGCGAGGCGCCGTTGACCGTCATGTGCGCGAGCTGCTGCGCGGCCGTCCAGTACATGGCGGAGAACGGGGGCTCGGCGATCACTTCGCCGTTCAGCGCGACGCTGAGCCTCAAGTCCAGCCCGCCGGGCCGGGGTTCGGCAGAGTCGTCCAGGTAGGGCAGCAGGGGCTCGGTGCGCTCGGGCGGCGCCGTCCACGCGCCCTCCAGGGCGTCCAGCGGCGTGATCCAGGGGGAGACCGACGTGGCGAAGGACTTGCCGAGGAAGGGGCCGAGCGGCACGTACTCCCAGGCCTGGATGTCGCGCGCCGACCAGTCGTTCACCAGGGTCACGCCGAAGACGTGCTCGGGGAAGTCGCCGAGGGACACGGGGGAGCCCAGCTCGGACCCCGTACCGACGACGAAGCCGACCTCGGCCTCGATGTCCAGGCGCTGCGAGGGGCCGAACTCCGGGCGCTCGGCGCCGCGCGGCCTGCGCTGCCCGCTGGGGCGGACCACCGGCGTGCCGGAGGCCACGACCGTGCCGGAGCGCCCGTGGTAACCGATGGGCAGGTGCTTCCAGTTGGGCGTGAGCGCCTCGGAGTCGGGGCGGAAGATACGTCCGACGTTGGTGGCGTGGTGCTCGCTGGCGTAGAAATCGACGTAGTCCGCAACCGCGAACGGAAGGTGCAACGTCACCTCATGCAGCGGGCGCAGGAACTGCGCGACCTCCCCAGCGCGCTCCGGCGACGTCAGCCATTCGCGCAGTTCCGTGCGCACCGCCCGCCACACCGAACGGCCCGCCTCCATGAGCGGGTTGAGCAAGGGCTGCCGCAGCACCCCGGCGTGCGGCGAACCGAACGCCTCGGCCGCGGCGCCCGCGTCCAGCACGTGGTCTCCGTACCGGACGCCGATGCGCGGACGGCCGGGGTCTTCGGATGTCGTAAACAGGCCATAGGGAAGGTTGTCCGGGCCGAAGGGGTCGCCTTCGGGGAGTTCCAGCGGGTTCACGGCCGTCATTGCGCTGCTGCCTCGCCTTCGAGTACGCCGATTCGAGTACGTCGGTACGACTGCGTGCGTGTGCGTCCCCGGTCAGGGGCCGCCTCAGCGTACGGCGGAGGTGTGCCGCGGCAGAAGAGCGGCAAGAACTCGCGGGAAGCGGAATGGGATTCGGGACCTGAGGGCAAAGAGAGTGTAATGTCCGGAAACTTCTTAGCGGAATGGGAAATTCTGACTTAGCTTGCCTTGGGGTGCGGTGGGGAGGGCGCTCGGGCGATTCGCCGCTCGGGCCGGGCCGCGGCCCGAGCGAGGGGGATGGTTGGCGAGCATGGGTGCGCGCTTGGACATCGACCGGTCGGTCCCCGGACTGATCGTCAAAATCGGGAACTATCCGCTGCACCACGGTGGGGTGGGGGCCATCCGCAGCCTGGGCCGTCTCGGCGTGCCCATGTATGCGATCACCGAAGACCACTGGACGCCCGCGGCGCGTTCGCGTTACTTACGCGAAGCCCTGGTCTGGCCGACCACCGGCAGGGAGCCCGCCGAGCGCCTGGTGGAGGGGCTGTGCCGGGCCGGCCGCCGCATCGGCAGACCCACGGTGCTGATCCCCACCGACGAAGAGGCCGCCGTGCTGATCGGCGAGCACAGGCGCGAGCTGCGCGAATGGTTCCTCTTCCCGGAGGTGGAGGCGGAGCTGCCGCGGCGGCTGGCCAGCAAGCAGGGCCTGTACGAGCTGTGCGTGGAGCACGGCGTGCCCACGCCGCTGTCCGCCTCGCCGCAGACGGGGGAGGAGCTGGAACGGTTCGCCGCCGAGGCCGTCTACCCGGTCGTCGCCAAGAACCGTGAGGCCTTCGTACGCCGCGAGCGCCCCGCCGTGCCGGGCACCACGCGCATCGACAGCGCGCGCGAGCTGCTGGCCATGGCGCGCGGCTGGGGCGAGCGCCCCGGCGTGATCATCCAGGAGTACCTGCCCCGCGAGCACGCGGAGGACTGGATCGTGCACGCCTACTTCGGCGAGGACAGCCAGGCACGCGCCGCGTTCACGGGCGTGAAGGTGCGCTCCTGGCCCCCGCACGCGGGCATGACGGCGGCGGCGTACGTGGTCGACAACCCCGAACTGGCGGCGCTGTCCGCGCAGTTCATCAAGCACATCGGCTTCACCGGCATCATCGACCTGGACTGGCGCTTCGACCGCAGGGACGGCCGGTACAAGCTGCTGGACTTCAACCCGCGCATGGGCGCCCAGTTCCGCATGTTCGAGAACGACGCGGGCGTGGACGTCGTACGGGCGCAGCACCTCGACCTCACCGGCAGGGCCGTTCCCGAAGGGGAACAGCGCGACGGGCACCGCTATGTGGTGGAGAACATCGACCCGGCGGCCCGGCTGGCGTACCGCCGCGGCGTCTCCTACAGCGCGCCGCACGCTCCCGCGCGCCCGCGGGGCACCGAGCTGGCGTGGCTGGCGGCGGACGACCTCGCGCCGTCGGTGCTGATGGCGGCGCGGTTGGTGGGCCCCGGCAGCAAGCACCTGTGGCAGCTATGGCGGGGGAGCGTGAGCGCGAGGCGCGGCGCGCGAGGGGGCGCGCGGCGCTGACGGGGAGTCGGCGGCGGCCGGCCGGCCGTTGTCCGGCGGGGAGTCGGATCCGGCGTGCTCGCGCGACGCGCACCGTGCGTCGTCGCGTCGGCACGCCCTCAGGGATCAGGGCAGCACGGGGATCAGGGCAATCAGGGGAGGGACTTCGCAGTGAGTGACAACCGACCTGTCGTGGTGATCGGGGCGGGCCCGTACGGGCTGTCCACGGCCGCCCATCTGCAGGCGCGCGGCATACCCGTGCGCGTCTTCGGCGAGCCGATGGTGAGCTGGCGGCGGCACATGCCCGCCGGAATGCTGCTGAAGTCCACCCCGGTGGCCTCCAGCATCGACGCGCCGCAGCGCGGCAGCAGGCTGCTGGACTTCTGCGCCGCCACGGGCGGTGCGCGGTACGAGTCGGACTGGGACATCATCCCGGTGGAGACCTTCGTGCGGTACGGGCAGTGGTTCCAGGAGAAGTTCGTGCCCGAGCTGGAGCAGGTGCGGGTCGTGTCCGTCGACCGGCGCGACCGGGGCGCGGGCTTCGAGGTCAAGCTCGACTCGGGCGAGGTGTGCGAGGCGCGCGCCGTGGTCGTGGCGACGGGGCTGGGCGGCTGCGCCCACACCCCGCCGGAGCTGGCGGCGGCAGCGGAGGACGGACCATCCCCCACGGGGCCCGTCTCGCACGTGTCGCAGCACGCCGACCTGTCCGGCTTCGCCGGCAAGGACCTGATCGTCGTGGGGGCAGGCCAGTCGGCCCTGGAGAACGCGGTGATCGCGGCGGAGGCGGGCGCCAAGTCGGTGCGGGTGGTGGCCCGTTCGGCGGGCGCGGTCCGGTTCGGCGCGGCGCCCGACCAGCAGCCGAAGCTGCGCCCGGAGACGCCGTTCGGGCGCGCGTGGTCGCTGTATGCGCTCTCGTACCACGCCTATCTCTTCCGCCACCTCCCCGCGCCCGGCCGCGAGTATCTGGTGCGGCGGGTGCTGGGACCGCTGGGCGCGTGGTGGCTGCGGGACCGCTTCGTCGCGGCGGGCGTGCGCGTCACGCAGGGGCACGCGCTGCTGCGTACGCGGTACGACGCCGAGTCCCGCCGCGTGGAGCTGGCGCTCTCGGGCGGGCAGCGGCTGGAGGCCGACCACGTCATGGCGGGTACGGGGTACCGGGTGGACCTCGCCGCCCTGGACTTCCTCGGCCACGGCCTCCGCGCCGACCTCGCCCGCAGCGGCCGCACCGCGGCCCCCCTGCTCGACGCGGGCTTCCAGTCCTCGGTGACCGGCCTCTATTTCACCGGCCTCCCGGCGGCGGCGACATTCGGCCCGATCATGCGTTTCGTGGTGGGCACGGAATTCGCCTCGGCGCGGGTGGCGGGGTCGGTGGTGTCCACCACAACCCCGTAGGGGCGCAGGGCACACGCGGCGTACGCGCTGCCTGTGGATAAGTTGCTCACTCGTGGGGTGCGGGCTTCGCAGGGGGACGCCCCAGCCGCCCCGCACCCCACATATCGTGGCGGACATGCACCCCACCGCGCCCCCCGGCTCAGCCCCCCAAGCGCTCCTGAACCGCGTATTCGGCTACGAGGAATTCCGCGGCGACCAGAAGGACATCGTCGAGCACGTGGTCGCAGGCGGCGACGCCGTCGTCCTCATGCCCACCGGCGGCGGCAAGTCCCTCTGCTATCAGATCCCGGCCCTCGCACGCCCCGGCACCGGCATCGTGATCTCCCCCCTGATCGCGCTGATGCAGGACCAGGTGGATGCCCTCCGCGCCCTCGGCGTCCGCGCTGGCTTCATCAACTCCACGCAGGACTTCGACGAGCGCAGAGCCACCGAGCACGCCTTCCGCGCGGGCGAGCTCGACCTCCTCTATCTCGCCCCGGAGCGCCTCCGCACCGAGCAGACCCTCGACCTGCTCGCGCAGGGACAGATCTCCCTCTTCGCGATCGACGAGGCGCACTGCGTCGCGCAGTGGGGCCACGACTTCCGCCCGGACTATCTCGCGCTCTCGCTGCTCGGCGAGCGCTGGCCCGACGTGCCGCGCATGGCCCTCACCGCCACCGCCACCGAGGCCACCCACCAGGAGATCACCGAGCGGCTCGGCATGGGCGGCGCCCGGCACTTCGTCGCCAGCTTCGACCGGCCCAACATCCAGTATCGGATCGTTCCCAAGACCGACCCCAAGAAGCAGCTCCTCAAGCTGCTGCGCGAGGAGCACCCCGGCGACTCCGGCATCGTCTACTGCCTCTCCCGCAATTCCGTCGAGAAGACCGCCGAGTTCCTGAGCGCCCAGGGCATCGACGCGGTGCCGTATCACGCCGGCCTCGACGCGGACATACGCGCCGCGCACCAGTCCCGCTTCCTGCGCGAGGACGGCCTCGTGGTGGTGGCGACGATCGCCTTCGGCATGGGCATCGACAAGCCGGACGTCCGCTTCGTCGCCCACCTCGACCTGCCCAAGTCGGTCGAGGGGTATTACCAGGAGACCGGCCGCGCCGGCCGCGACGGCCTCCCGTCCACGGCCTGGATGGCGTACGGACTGCAGGACGTCGTCCAGCAGCGCAAGCTCATCCAGAGCGGCGAGGGCGACGAGGCGTTCCAGCGCCGCGCCGCCTCCCACCTGGACGCGATGCTCGCCCTGTGCGAGACGGTCGACTGCCGCCGCGCCCGCCTGCTGACCTACTTCGGCCAGAAGCCGGAGACGGCCAACTGCGGAAACTGCGACACCTGCATCACCCCGCCCGACACCTGGGACGGCACGGTCTCCGCGCAGAAGCTCCTCTCCACCGTCGTCCGGCTCCAGCGCGAGCGCGGCCAGAAGTTCGGCACCGGCCAGATCGTGGACATCCTGCGCGGCCGGCGCACCCCCAAGATCGACCAGTTCCGGCACGACCAGCTCTCCGTCTTCGGCGTCGGCGCCGACCTCTCGGAGTCCGAATGGCGCACGGTGACACGGCAGTTGCTCGCCCAGGACCTGCTGCGCGTGGAGGGTGAGTACGGCACGCTCGTCCTCTCCGAGAGCAGCGGCGAGGTCCTCGGCGGCGGCCGCGAGGTGCGGCTGCGGCGCGACCCGGCGGCCGGCCGCGCGGGCGCGGGCTCGCCCCGCGAGAAGAAGAAGGCGCCGCCGGTCGCGGCCGACCTCCCCGAGGAGGCGCTGCCGCTCTTCGAGGCACTGCGCGCCTGGCGCGCGGAGCAGGCCCGCGAGCAGGGCGTTCCCGCGTATGTGATCTTCCACGACGCCACGCTCAGGGAGTTCGCGATGCGCCGCCCCCGTTCGATAGGGGACATGGGCGGGATCAGCGGAGTGGGCGAGAAGAAGCTCGCGACGTACGGAGAGGGCGTGCTCGCCGTGGTGGCCGAGGCGGACGGCGCGGCGGACAGCGCGGCGGACGAGGCAGAGGGCGGGCCCGCGGCCGGCCCCGAGGAGGAGCCCATGGAGGAGTAAGAGAGTGGTCGGCCGGCCCCTCGTCCTTTCGGCCGGTGCGCGGGCCCGGCTACCGACCGGAGTGCCGATGCCGCGGATGTGCGGCGGGCGGCACGGTGGCTCCATGGACAGCCACCACCCGATTCCCACCGCACCGGCATCGGCCGCCCCGGCGACCGGACCCATGCCCGCGCCCGTCGCACCCGCGAAGGGGTCCGCCCGTTCCTCCGCCCGCTCGCGGATCGGCGCGCTCGACGCGCTGCGCGGCTTCGCGCTCTGCGGGATCCTCTTCGTGAACGTTCCGCAGATCGTGCCCATGCACGGGGCCGAGTCGCCCGGCCACATGTATCCGATACGCGAGTTCCTGGACCTCGCTGTTCAGAACCGCTTCTTCCCGGTCTTCTCGTTCCTCTTCGGCATCAGCTTCGTCCTGTTCCTCGACGGTTCGGCGTCCCGTGCGGAGCGCCCGCGCGTTCTGCTGCTGCGCCGGCTGGTCGCGCTCGGGGTGCTGGGGGCGGGGCACCAGTTCCTCCAGCCCGGGGAGGCGCTGCTGCCTTACGCGATCGTGGGGCTGCTCATCCTGTTGCCGGCGACATGGCTGCCGCGCCAACTGGCTCTGGCGGCGGGGGTGTTGGGCTCCATCGCCGGAGTGACGGTGGTCAGCGGCGGGATCCTGCTGATCCCGGGCCTGTTCCTGCTCGGCATGGGCGTCGCGCGGTACGGGGTGATGGACACGTTGGAGGAGCGCGGCCGGCAGCTCGGCGTGCTGTTCGCGGTGTCCGCCGTGGCCTCGGTCCCCGCTCTCGTCTGGCAGGCGACCATCAGCCCGCTCTCGCCCCTGGCGACCCGCACCCAGGCGATCGCGGGTCTGCTGATGGCGGTGGCGTACACGACGGGCTTCCTGCTGCTGATGCGTACGCCGTTGCGGGGCGCGCTCGCGGCGTTCTTCGCCCCGCTGGGCCGCATGGCGCTGACCAACTACCTCACCGCCACGCTCGCGGTGGTGGCCCTGGCGCCCCTCCTGCACCTGCCGAATTCGGGCCGCTGGGGCACGGCGGTACTCCTGGCGGTAGGCATCCTGGTGGTCCAAGCCCTGTGGTCCCGCTGGTGGCTGGGCCGCTTCCGCTACGGCCCGGCGGAATGGGCATGGCGCTGCGTGACCTGGTGGAACGTGGTCCCGCTCCGCGCGACGACCCGCTGAACGCGCGCCGGTCAGCCGCGCAGCGAGCCGATGAACGCCCGCCAGGCGGGTGCGCCGAAGGTGAGGGTCCCGCGGTGTGTGTCCTTGCTGTCCCGTACGGGGACGAGGTCGCCGTGTCCGTCGGCGACTTCGAGGCAGTTGCCACCTTGGCTGTCGCTGTAGCTGGACTTGTGCCAAGTGGTGTTGCCGGCTTCGCGTGTTGCCACTCGGACCTCCGCAGCGTTGCTGGTCAGCCGCGCAACGAGTCGATGAACGCCCGCCAGGAGGGTGCGCTGAAGGTGAGGGTCCCGCGGTGTGTGTCTTTGCTGTCCCGTACGGGGACGAGGTCGCCGTGTCCGTCGGCGACTTCGAGGCAGTCGCCGCCCAGCCCATTGCTGTGGCTGGACTTCCGCCACCTGGCGCCGTTCAGGTCTCGTTCGAGGGGGGTGGGCATCAGTACCGTTCCTCCAACGTCGCTCTGAGGCGATCCCGACTGGCCTCGGGGGTGAGGGACTTGACGACAAGCTGGTCGTAGACCATCGCGTACTGCGTCACAGCCTGTTGCGACTCTACAACTTCGCCGCCAGGGGCGCTCCCTTCCGTGTAGGCGCAGCTGGGGCCGTCGGGAAAGTCCATGAACGAGAACTGGCCGTCCATCAACCCATGTGCTCCGGCCTCCAACGGCAGCACCTGAAGTACGACGTTCGGCGCTTCCGTGGCCGCGAGCAAATGGCTCAACTGCCCCTGCATGACGGACGGGTCACTGCCAAAGGGGCGCATGAAGATGGACTCGTCGAGGATGGCCCACAGGTACAGCGGGTCCGAGCCGCTCAGCAAACTCTGGCGTGCCACTCGTGCTTCGACGAGCTGCTTCACGCTCCTCGCCGAGATCCCCGGCTGGCTGATCTTAAAGAGGCACTCCGCGTAGGCGGGGGTCTGGAGAATCCCCGGCACGAGCTGTGGAGCGTACTTGCGCATCCGGCTCGCGCGTTTCTCCAGGTCAATGTACGGGCGAGCCCACCCCGGATGCCGTTCCCGGTTCATGTGCCACCACGCTACGTTGATCTCATCCCCGGCCTTAAGTGCGTGGTCCAGGTCTGCTGCCAGGGCCTCGCTCGGGGGCTCCGTGGCCAGTTCGATCTGGGCGATGCGTGCGGCGGACACGTACACGCGGCCCGCCAAATCTCGCTGTGACCAGCGGTGTTGCTCGCGCAGCCGTCTCACCTTGGAGCCGAGTGCGGCGGCGAGGGACGAGCGTGGGTCCAGCGACTTGGAGCGGCCCATGGCTTTCCGATCTTTAATTCGCGGTTCCTGAAGATCTCACCCCTAGTGAGCGTACCGATACGCAGCAAGCATTCTCGGTGGAACGCACCAACCCACCGTTGAAGGCGCAAAAATGAAGCAAGCACCCCCACTCAAGGCGCAGTTGGGCCGGACCGTCACCGACGGGCGGACCGGCGCGGCCGGCACGCTCATGGCCGTCGTGGCCTACTCCGACATCTGCCACATCGGCGGGCTGAACCACCTGGGCCGCACCGAGTGGGTCGCCTTCGTGCGCCCGCTCGGCGGCGGCCGGGAATGGGTCACCACGCCCGACGCGGTGACGGCTCCCGCACAGTGACCGACGACGAACGCGAAGCCCTCCGCGCGAGAATCCGCCGCACGAACCGGGATTCCAGCGGCGACCGCTCAGGAAAGCGCGGCCCGCTCGCGAGATTCCTCGCGCGCGTATTACCGCCGACGGGCCGGCGAAGGAAACGGCGACACCGACACCACGACGCGGCGCCGGCCGAGGTGCCGGAGCAGCCCCCACGCCGCCACCCCCTCCCCGTACACCGCAGCCCGTACGCCGCCGAACACGCCCGCACCACCCTGGACGGCCCCCTCGCGCGCCCGTACCTCCTCGCGTACGAACGCGACAATCGCCAGGCCATCCGCCGTCTCGCCCTCGAACTCGCCCTCGACGGCGTCGACATCGGTCCCACCGTCATCCACGGTGTGCGTCCCTTTTCAAGGAGCGTCGAGGCTCCGTAACGGAAGCGGGAGCGGCCATGCCGGATGGTGCATGGCCGCTCCCGCCGTTCCGGGGACGGAGAAGAACCGTTCCCCGGCTACCGCCCCTGAGGCTGAGGCGCCTACTTACATGTTCATGTCGAAGTTGTCGACGTACCACTTGTCGTCGATCTTCACGGTCTTCACCTTGGCCGTGAAGGACTTCGGGTCCACACCCTTCGAACGGGACAGGATGCTCTCCCGGAGCTGCTTGCCGTCGACCTTGATATCGGCCGTCGGGACAACCGCCTTGTCGCCCTTGGGGGTCGGCGCGTCGACCTTCACGTCCGGCTTGCCGGAGGCGCTCGCCGGCCGGAACATCCCGCTCATGTGCTTCAGGCCGACGGCCATCTTCTTCGTCGTCGCCGCGTCGCACGTCTTGGGCGAGGGGGCCTTCGGGGGCGAGCTGTCCGGCACCTTGGAGAGCAGGCACGCCCGCTTCGCGTCCTTCTCGATGACCGCGCTGACCCAGGAGCCGACCGTCGACGACACGGTGGACTGGTCACCGGCCTGCGAGCCGGAGCCGCCGCCGTCGCCCGACGAGCCGCCGGAGCCGCCCGAACCGTCCGAGGCGGAGGGGCTCTTGCTGTCCGAGGCGGAAGAGGAGCCCGAGCCGCCGGAATCGTCCGAGCCGCCCGAGCAGGCCGCCATGAGCGGGGCGGTCGCCAGCAGCGTGGCCGCCGCGGCCCAGCCCATGATCCTCTTGCCGGACTCTGGTCTTGCCATGACTTTCTGCTCCTTACACGTACGGTGTTTCTCCCCCCTGCTCCCCCCACGGCACTGTGGCAGTCCCGGGGGGGCTATGACGGCCAGCGGGGGCCGAGCAGTTGCAGAAGCCACGGAACCGGCCGTCCAAAGTGGCGCACGCCGGACGTACTTGTGCTGCAGGCGTTTACACATAGGCCATGGTTATGCCCCCATAGGGAGACAAAACCTACTGGTCGGAGCCCCGCCGGGCCATGGTGGGCTCATGACGGACGAGTGCAGGACAGGCGTCACGGAACCCGGGGTCGTCAAGGCGGTCCCGGCGAGCGTCATGGAGGACACGGGGACCGGCCTCGACTTCGGGACCAGGGCCGACAGCATGCCGGGGCACATCGTGCCGAACGACCGGTTCTTCATCCGCAGTCACGCGCCCACTCCACGGATCGACGCCGCGCAGTGGTCGCTGCGGATCGAGGGCGACGCCGCGAGATCGCCCGTCACCCTCACCTATGAGGACCTGTGGCGGGGGTTCCCGCTGGTCTCCTACACCCGCACCATCGAGTGCGCGGGCAACCGCCGGGTGCTCTTCGGCCAACAGCACGGACGGGAGATCCACGGCACCCCCTGGGGCCGGGGCGCCGTCGGCACGGCCGAGTGGACGGGCGTACGGCTGCGCGACCTGCTCGAAGCGGCGGACATCGGCCCGGACGCGCACGACGTGATGCCGGTGGCGCTGGACGCGTCCCGCGCGCGCCGCCCCCTGCCGCTGGCCAAGGCACAGGCCGAGGACACGGTGCTCGCCCTGGCCATGAACGGGGAGACCCTGCCGCCCGACCACGGCTTCCCGGCCCGGCTCGTGGTCCCCGGCTGGCTGGGCGCGGCGAGCATCAAATGGGTCGGCAGGATCGAGGTGTCCAGCAGTCCGCTCCAAGTCCCCTGGAACACCGAGGACTACGTCCTGATCGGCCCCGGCCACCCGGCCGACGGCGCGGCCCTGGGCACACCCATCGACGCCCTGCCGGTGAGCAGCCTCGTGGAACTGGACTGGCCCGCGCGGCTCAAGCCCGAGCCCCAGGTCGTCCGGGGACGGGCCTTCGCGGGGGAGCACGCGGTCGCGAAGGTCGAATACCGCGTGGACGGCGGCCCCTGGCACCCGGCCCGCCTCAACGGCCCACGGGAGCCGGGCTGCTGGACACGCTGGGAGTTCGCCTGGACCCCGGAAAGCGGCGAGCACACGATCGCCGTACGCGCCACCGACACCGAGGGCCGCACGCAGCCCGACCATGTGGAGTGGAACGAACTCGGCTACCTCAACACCCAGGTGCTCGAGCATCCGGTACGGGTGAAGCCCTGAGCCGTCCGCCCAGCGGAGGTGTACGTACCGCGCCCAGCGGAGGTGTACGTGCCGCGCTCCGCCGAGTGGGAGTCCCCTGCGCGCCCTGGCTAGGGGTGTCGGTCGGGGTGGTCCGGCGCCTCCGCCGTCCAGGAGGCCAGGATGCGGAGGCCGTCGTGGGAGGGGGTGCCGGGCTCGGCGGACCAGACGACGAGCTGCTGGTCGGGGTCGCTCACGCAGGAGAGCGCGTCCCAGTCGAGGGTGAGCTCGCCCGCGACGGGATGGCGCAGCACCTTCGTCCCCTTGCTGCGTACGGCGACGCGGTGGTCGTTCCACCAGCGGCGGAAGTCCTCGTCCTTCATGGAGAGTTCGCCGACCAGATGGGCCATGCGCCGGTCCTCCGGATTGTGCCCGGCCTCCATGCGCAGCATGGCCACGCTCGAACGCGCGGTGCTTTCCCAGTCCGCGTGCAGTTCCCTGACCGCCGGATCGCAGAAAAGCAGCCACACGTGATTTCGGTGGTTTTCCGGGAGCTGCGAGAAGTCGGTGAAGAGCGCGGTGGCCATCGGATTCCAGGCGAGAATGTCCATGCGCCGGCCCAGGACGAAGGCCGGTGTGGTGGTGAGTTCGCCGAGCAGCCGCCGCAGTTGCGGCTGCACTTTCTGCGCCGCCTGACGGCGCGGCCTGGCCGCCTCCTTGCCCGCCAGCTCGAACAGGTAGGCCCGCTCCTCCTCGCTCAGCCGCAAAACCTTGGACAGCGAGTTCAGCACTGGCGCCGACGCCTGCCTGCGGCCCTGTTCGAGGCGGGTGTAATAGTCGGTGCTGATCGAGGCGAGCAGGGCGACCTCCTCCCGGCGCAGCCCCTTCACGCGGCGCCGGGAGCCGGTGTCGGGCAGGCCCGCGGCCTGCGGGTTCAGCTCGGCGCGGCGGGCCTTGAGGAATTCCCCCAGCTCGTTGGGGCGCGCGCTGCCGCTCGTGGGACTCATGCGGCGATTCTCGCAGGGGAGGCCCGTTCGTGCGGGGGCCAATCCTGTCCCAGGGACAGCGCTGTCCGGGGCTGCGAGCGTCCCATTGTCGGGGTACGGAGCGACTGCGACGGTCGAATGCGTACGGCCCGTCAGAGGAAAGGCTGAGGAAATGGCGCAGGAAACGGTTCGGGAAACAGTTCAAGAAAAGAAGGTCACCTTCGTCAGCAGTTCACTGAAGCTGGCCGGCGAGCTCTACCTCCCTGCGGGCGCCTCGGCGGAACGGTTCCCCGCCCTCGTCGTCGCCCACCCCACCACCGGCGTGAAGGAGCAGACCGCGGGGCTCTACGCGCGCCGTCTCGCGGAGCGCGGCTTCGTCGCGCTGGCCTTCGACGCCGCCTACCAGGGCGAGAGCGAGGGCGAACCGCGCGGCCTGGAGGACCCGTTCCAGCGCGCCGAGGACGTACGGGCCGCAGTCTCCTGCCTCTCGGTCCGCGAGGACGTGGACCCCGAGCGCATCGGGGTGCTCGGGATCTGCGGCTCGGGCGGCTACGTACCCTTCGCCGCGCAGACCGACCACCGCATGAAGGCGGTGGCCACGGTCAGCGCCGCCGACGTGCCGGGCTTCTTCCGCGATGCCGACCCCGAGGGGTTCGCGCAGATGGTCGAGCAGGCCGGACGGCTGCGATCCGAGGAGGCGGCGGGGAAGCCCGCGACGCTGGTCAGCGCGGTGCCGGACGCGGTGGACGAGAACACGCCCGCTCCGGTGCGGGAGTTCTACGACTACTACAGGACGCCGCGCGCGCAGCACCCGCGCTCGACCAACGAGTGGGTGATGCGCAGCGTGGACCAGCTCGACCAGTTCGACGCGTTCGGCGGGATCCGCAAGATCGCGCCGCGGCCGCTGCTGATGATCGCGGGCACCGAGGCGTTCACCCTGCACTACAGCCGCGACGCGGTGGCGGAGGCCGGCGAGAACGCCGAACTCTTCCTGGTCGAGGGCGCGACGCACGTGGACCTCTACGACAGGGACCAGGCCGTGAACCCGGCGGTCGCCAAGCTCGCCGACTTCTTCGGCGGCAACCTGTGAGCGTGTGAGGCGCGGGCGCCCTCCGTGCGGAAACCCGCGGGTACCCACCGGTAGGGGTTCACAAGGAGCTTCAACAGAATGTTGAATCCCTCGCATGAGGATCTCCATCGTGTGGCCCGCGGGCCGACTGACCGCCACGCTCGACGACACACCGACGACGGCAGCGCTCAACGAGGTGCTGCCGCTGGAGAGTTCGGCGCGGACCTGGGGCGAGGAGGTGTACTTCGACACCGGGCTCAAGCCGGCCCTGGAGTCCGACGCGCAGCAGGTGGTGGAGGCCGGGACGGTCGCCTTCTGGACCGACGGCGACGCGCTCGCCCTCCCCTACGGGCCGACCCCGATATCCCGCGGCGACGAGTGCCGCCTCGCCGGCCCCTGCAACGTCCTCGGCCACATCGAGGGCGACCCCCGCACCCTGGGCACCGTGCGCACCGGCGACCCCATCAGGGTCGAGCGCGCGTAACCGCCCGGGGAAACGGGGGAGTTGGCGGGGCCACAGGAGGGGAGGCCCCGCCAACACATCAGTCAGGAGACACGCGGCCGTTCAGCTCTCCGTACGCATCAGCCCGCCGTACGCGGAATCCGCCGCTCCCACGCGCGCCGGAACACCTCCGTGCCGCCCTCGCTGCACACCGCCTCGTTGCGGGTCACGAACTCGCCGTTCTCCGTGGCGATCTCGGAGCTGACCCGGATGCCCACGTCCCAGCCCAGGTCGGGGCGGCGGAGGCCGATCGTCCAGTCCGAGCGGGTGCGCGCGCTGCCCGCCTCGCGCTCGCGGATCGTGTACGTCTCGACCGCGTCCTCGGTGAACTCCAGCCCGTCGGGGTAGATCCGGGTTCCCCCGTACTGGGGGTCCACCTCCAGGCGCCAGGTGCCCTCGGCGACGTCGCGGATCACCCGGCGCTCGGGGCGCGCGTCGGGGTTGTCCGGGTAGCGCACGCCCAGCGGCTCCGCCTGCTCCGGCTCCTCGAAGGTGATCGGCGCCCGCTCCGCGTCCCCCGCCGGATCCCGTACGGGGAGGTCCAGGGCCGAGGCGGCGGGCTCCACGAACCAGCCCGCGTCGCTGCCCTCCTGCGGCCAGATCCACGGCCAGTACGCGGAGGAGAGCGAGAGCCGGATGCGGTGCCCGGGCGGGAAGGCGTGGCCGATGCCGTTCAGGTCCAGCTCCACGTCCTCCGTGGTGCCCGGCTCCCACTCGGCGACCCGGTCGCGCCCGTACCGCGAGGACAGATTCAGCACACCGCGCGTGACCAGCGTCGACGCGCCGTCGGGCGCCACATCGCAGACCCGTGCGATCACCTGCCCTCGCCGCACGGGGCAGGTGATCCGCAGGCGTACCCGCGGCCGGCCGAGGATCTCCACCGGCTCCTCCAGCGGCGCCGAGTCGAAGGCGACCGAGCGGCCGTCCTCCTCGCGCTGGTCGGGCGGCAGGTCCGAGTCGTTGCCGAACGGGAAGTAGCGGCCCGCGTCGACGCCGGTGTGCTGCGGCGAGCGGACCTCCATCGCGCCCATGCCGGGCAGCGCGTACGAGGTCATCGTGACGGCCGGCGAGGGCCACGCGTCGTCGCCGACCCAGCGGCCCGGCAGCTCCGGGTAGACCGTGGCCGGCGGATGCGAGTCGCTGATCCAGGAGCGCAGGAGGGGTTCCCGCATGACCCCCGTGTCCTCGTCCTTGAGCCAGTGGTCCCACCAGCGCAGGGTCTCCTGGAGGAAGCCGATCGCGGGGCCGGGCGGCAGCCCGCGGTCCGGGTACTGGTGCGACCAGGGTCCGATCAGCCCGCGTACGGGCGCGTCCAGGTGCTCCACCAGGCGCAGCACGGTGTCCCGGTACGGATCGTGCCAGCCTCCGACCGCGAGCACCGCGGCCTGCACGGCGGAGTAGTCCTCGCAGACGCTGCCGTGCTTCCAGTAGTCGTCCCTGGTCTGATGGTCGAGCCAGGTGTGGATCAGCGGCTCGACGCCGTCCAGGCGGTTCAGCCACATGTCCCGCCAGGCGGGGCCGACCTGCGCCGGGTCCGGCGGGCGGCAGAAGAAGGCCAGCATCGTGGACGCCCAGGCGTGCATGTCCACGGCGAGCACCGAACCACCGTTGTAGTGCACGTCGTTGTCGTACCTGTCGTCGGCCGAGCACACCGTGACGATCGCCTTGAGCGCCTCGGGGCGGCGGGCGGCGAGCTGGAGGCTGTTGAAGCCGCCCCAGCTGATCCCGAACATCCCGAGCCGCCCCGTGGACCAGGGCTGCGCGGCCAGCCAGTCGATGACCGCCTCGCCGTCGGACAGCTCCTGCTCGTCGTACTCGTCGCCGGTGCGGCCCTCGGAGTTGCCCTGGCCGCGCACGTCCACCCGCACCGAGGCGTAGCCGTGGCCCGCGTACCAGGGGTGGCGCTGCGCGTCGCGCGGCGCGGTCCAGTCGCTCAGCCGGTACGGCAGGTACTCCAGCAGGACCGGCACGGGCTCCTCGGTGCGCGGGCGCCAGATCCGCGCGTAGAGCCGGGTGCCGTCCGGCATCGGGATCCACACGTCCTCGCGCTGGACTTCGTACGGGAACTGGTCTGCCGGTCTGATGCGCATGGGGGAGTCGTCAATCTCGCTGGTGGTACGGGGTGTGGGGGTTGTGGGGCAGCACCGTGCCGCTCAGTGCACGGGGTGCATGGTGCGGCGCAGCCACGGCGCCGCGGCCATGACGGCGATGCCCAGAACGACCGTAACGGCACCGTTCAGACCGAAGTACGCCGCATTGGAGAGCACGTCGTACAGCTTCACCGTCTGTGCCTGGATTCCGTTCGCGAGCGCGATGGACAGCATCCACAGCGCCATCGTCTGGTTCGCGTACGCGGCGGGCGCCAGCTTGGTCGTCGCGGACATGCCGGTGGACTGCAGCACCACGTCGCCGCTGCCCAGCAGGACGTACGCGGCGAGGATCCACCACGCGGCCATCAGCCAGTGGTCGCCGGTGCGCCCGGCCGTGGCCCAGGCCATGACCAGGAAGGCGAGACCGCCCAGCACCACGCCGATCGCGATCTTGTTGGAGGCGTGCGGCTGGCGGCGGCCCATCCGCAGCCAGATCCCGGCGATCACCGGGGCGACCAGCACCTCGATCAGCCCGAGCGCGGAGTTGTACCAGGTCGAGGGGAACTCCCAGCCGAAGATCTCGGTGTCCGCGTGATCGGCGGCCAGCAGCGTCACCGTCGAATAGGACTGGAAGAGGACGAGGTTGAAGACCACGGACGAGGCGAACAGCACGATGTACGGCCGCAGCCTCCCGCGCTCCTCCCGCGAGACCCTCGGGCTGCGGAACATCACCCCGAAATAGACGATAGGCGCCGCCACTGACACCACAGAGCAGACGTCCACGACCCGCGACATGGTCAGCCACCCGGCAGCGGCCAGCGCCCACGCGAGCGCCGCGACCGCCACGAGCCCGCCGCCGATCAGCCACAGTGCCCGGCGCATCGCCGCGGGCGGCAGCGCGAACTCGGCCTGCTTGCCGCCCACCAGATCGCGCCGCCCCAGCACGTACTGGACCACCCCGAGCGTCATGCCCACGGCCGCCGCCGAGAAGCCCCAGTGCCAGCCCTGCTTCTGGCCCAGCCACCCGGCGATCAGCGGGCCGAGGAAGGCGCCCACGTTGATGCCCATGTAGTAGAGCGCGAACCCCGCGTCCCTGCGCTTGTCCTCGGTGGCGTACAGCTTGCCCACCATCGAGGACACATTGGGCTTGAGCAGCCCGGTGCCCACGATGATCAACCCGAGCCCCGCCCAGGTCGCGGCCGGATACGGGACCGCCATCGTGTAGTGGCCGCAGGCGATCAGCACGCCGCCGAGGAGCACCGCGCGGTACGAGCCGAGGATGCGGTCGGCGAGCCAGCCGCCCGCGACGGAGACCAGGTAGACGAGGGTCCCGTACGCGGCGACCACCGAGGCCGCCGTGCCGGAGGCCATGCCCATGCCGCCGCCGGCCACCGAGTCGGCGAAGTAGAGGACGAGGATCGCCTGCATCCCCAGGAACGAGAACCGCTCCCAGACCTCGAGGCCCGACAGCGGCAGCAGCCCGCGCGGATGCCCGAGGAAACCCCGCACCCGCGGCCCGCTGGCTTGGCTTGTTCTGGGCGGTGGTGACACGAGTGGCTCCCGGGACGCAGGTGGTACGGATGCTCTGCTCTCCCGTTCTCACACCCCGAAACGGGTAAAGAAAGTGACGAGCGCCATATACCGCGCCTAGTGCACCAACCGAGTCATTCAGGCCAACAGTGCGCCGGGCGCGCGCCCATGGTGTGGGGTGGAGGTGTGCAGGAGGCGGCGGTGAGGGTCCGGCCGACGGCGGGAGGGCCCGCCGCGGCAGCCCCGTACGCCTCGTACGCCACTGCTTTCACGAGGTTGCGGAGGCCGCTCAGGGCCGGTCTGCGCACGGGCGCTCGCTGTGATCGTCGGGTGACCGGATACGCTGCCGGAAGATGGTGCCGAAGAGAATTTGAGACACCGCACGATCGCTGTTGATCGTTAATTCATCGTACGCAGACAGGAGAACCCCTCGTGACCGTCGTCGGGCCCTTTGGACTGACCGTGCGGGACCAGGCTCTCGAAGCAGATGTCCAGGCCGGGTTGGCGGCTGTCGAGGAGGGCCTGATCGAGACCACCAAGAGCGAGGTGCCGTTCATCACGCGAGCGGCACAGCACTTGGTGCACGCCGGGGGCAAGCGCTTCCGGCCCCTGCTGGTCCTGCTGGGCGCGCAGTTCGGCGACCCGTACGCGCCGGGCGTCGTGCCCTCGGCCGTCGTCGTGGAGCTGACCCACCTCGCCACGCTGTACCACGACGATGTGATGGACGAGGCCGACGTGCGCCGCGGTGTCCCGAGCGCCAACGCCAACTGGGACAACTCCGTGGCCGTCCTGACCGGCGACTTCCTCTTCGCGCGCGCCTCGCACACCCTGGCCGACCTGGGGCCCGAGGCGGTACGCGTACAGGCCGAGGCGTTCGAGCGGCTGGTCACAGGGCAGATCCTGGAGACCGCGGGCCCCGGCGAGAACGGCGACCCGGTCAACCACTACCTGGACGTGATCGCCGGCAAGACCGGCTCGCTGATCGCCGTCGCGGGGCGCTTCGGCGCGATGATGTCCGGCGCCGACGAGAGCACGGTCTCGATCCTCACGCAGTACGGCGAGCGGATCGGCACCGCCTTCCAGCTCGCCGACGACGTGCTGGACATCGCCAGCGACTCCCACGAGTCGGGCAAGACGCCGGGCACCGACCTGCGCGAGGGCATCGCGACCCTGCCCGTGCTGCGGCTGCGCGAGATGGCGGCCTCGCCCGGGGCAACCGCCGAGGACCGGGAGCTGTGCGCGCTCCTCGACGGCGACCTGAGCGACGACGTACGGCATGCGGAGGCGCTGGCCGGGCTGCGTGCGCACCCCGCGCTGGAGCGCGCGCGCCGGGACACCGTGCACTACGCGGACGAGGCCAGGGAGACCCTGGCGCCGCTGCCCGACTGCGCGGCCAAGCGCGCGCTGGCGGGGCTGTGCGACGCGGTGGTGCACCGGGCCGGTTGAGCCCGCGCGCCCGCGCACTGAGCGTGCCCGCGCCCTGCGCGCGCCTGCCGTTCTGCGTGCCATCGGCCGTGCGGATGGCGGGCGTTGGCGGTGGCGTTGTCCCTTACGGGTTGCGGGGGATGCGGGCGGCTCCCGTCATCCCCTGGGAGTAGGGGAGTCGAACCTCGGGGCTGATGCCGTCGCGGTGGCCTGTCTGGTGCCATGGAAACCATCGGCCCGCCCCCATCCGTCTTCTCCGGAGTGAGAATGGCGATGAGGGATGGACGAGTGCGACGTACGGGCGTGCGTACCGAACCGCCACCGACACGGAGGTAGGGCACACAGATGGCACAGATCCAACCGAAGCAGCCGGGCGGTCCTGAGGACTCCCATGACACGCACCGGAGCAAGGCGGCCCGGTACGGCGTACCGGTGGCGGTCGCGGGGATCGCCGCGGCGACGATCGGCATCGTTCCGGCGATCGCCAGCGCGGGCAGCCCCGACCTGCCGCACATCACGGCCGAGCAACTGGTCGCCAAGATGGCCAAGTCGCATGTGCAGCACCTCTCCGGGACCGTGAAGACCACGACCGACCTGGGACTTCCCGGGCTGCCCGGCGGTGGCTCGGCCGGCGGCGCCGGCCAGCAGGGCGGCGGCCCGTTCGCGGGCGGACCGCACGGCGAGGGCGGCGGGAAGGGCGGCAGCGCCGACCCGCAGCAGAAGCTCATGGAGCTGGCCTCCGGCACGCACACCCTGCGCGTCGCCGCCGACGGACCGGACAGGCAGCGCGTCTCGCTCGTGGAAGAGGCAGCGGAGTACAGCTTCATCCACAACGGCAAGGACGTGTGGGCCTACGACAGCGGGTCCGACTCCGCGTACCACGCGAAGGGCGAAGCGCAGCAGAAGGGCGGGGCCCAGGGCAAGGGCGAGGACTCCCCGAAGGACCGGCACGGCACGATCCGCGGCTCGGACGGCGAGGGCCTCGGCACGGGCAAGGGGCTCGGCTCCGGCAAGGGCCTGGAGAACGCCACCCCGCAGCAGGCAGCCCAGCAGGCGCTCAAGGCGGTCCAGGACACCACGTCCGTCTCGGTCGACGGCACCCAGACGGTCGCGGGCCGCGACGCGTACCAGCTCGTGATCACCCCGAAGGGCAAGGGCGCGGCCGACTCCACGGTGCAGTCCATACGCATCGCCGTGGACGGCAAGACCGGCGTGCCGCTGAAGTTCACGCTGAACCCGAAGGGCGGCGGGAAGCCGGTCATCGACACCGCCTTCACCTCGGTGGACTTCGGCAAGCCCGCGGCGAAGACCTTCGACTTCACCCCGCCGAAGGGCACCAAGGTCACCGAGGCGAAGCCGGGGCAGCAACGCCCGGGCGGCGGGGCCGAGTTCGGGCTGCCGGGCGCGGGCCCCGAGGCCGCTCCGGGCAAGCCGGACGCCCGCGCGGACGGCAAGAACGGCATGCGGCACGGCATGAAGAACGGCGCGAAGAACGGGGTGAAGACCTTCGGTGAGGGCTGGGGCACGGTCGCCCAGATCCAGGGCCCGAAGGGCGGACTCGGGGGCGCGGGCGGCGCCGCACCGAAGCCCGCGCCCGGCAGCGGCGGCTCGGGCGGCGACGCCCAGGGCCAGCGGATGCTGGACAGCATGACCAAGGAGGTCAAGGGCGAGTTCGGCACCGGCAGGGTCTTCAGCACCCGCCTGGTGAACGCCCTGATCACCGACGACGGCAAGGTCTACGTGGGCGCCGTCACCAAGGACGCCCTGGTCAAGGCCGCCGACAGCGCGGCGAAGTAGGGCCGCGCGCACCGCGGACGCGGTACGGGGCAGGGCGGGGCCGCCAGGGTCCTGCCCTGCCCCGGGCACGGGGCGCCGCACCGTTCGAGCAGGTCCGCACCGTTCGAGCATCGGAGAGTTCGCATGCCAGAACCGCCTCCGCAGTACGGAACTCCCGCCGTGGAGAAGGGCGCCACTCCCGCCACTGAGCAGGGCGCAACGGCGGAGGCCGTCATCGCGACGCGCGGGCTCAGCAAGCGCTACCGCGGTGGACAGCAGGCCGTTGACGGTCTCGACCTGACCGTCCCGCGCGGCAGCGTCTTCGGCTTCCTCGGCCCGAACGGCTCAGGCAAGACCACCACCATCCGCATGCTGCTCGGCCTCATCGACGCCACGGGCGGCAGCACCACGCTGCTCGGCGAGCCCATGCCGCGCGCCGCCAAGCGCGTGCTGCCGCGCGTGGGCGCCCTGATCGAGGGGCCGGCGCTCTACGGCTTCCTCTCCGGGCGCGAGAACCTCCTGCGCTACGACTCCGCCGATCCCACCGCCGACCCGCGCACCCGCCGCGAACGGGTCGGGCAGGCGCTGGAACGCGTGGGCCTCGCCCCGGCCGCCGGCAAGAAGGCCCGCGCCTACTCGCTGGGCATGAAACAGCGCCTCGGCCTGGCCGCAGCGCTGCTCCAGCCCCGCGAACTGCTCGTGCTGGACGAGCCCACCAACGGCCTCGACCCCCAGGGCATGCGCGAAATCCGCACCCTGATCAGGGCGTTGGCCGAGGACGGCAGCACCGTCTTCCTCTCCTCCCACCTACTGGACGAGATCGAGCAGGTCTGTACGCACACGGCCGTCATGAACCGGGGGCGGCTGGTCACCCAGGGCACCGTCGCCGAGATGTCGGCCGGCGCCGGAGGGCGGCTCGCGGTCACCACCCCCGACACCTCCGAGGCCGCCAGGGTGCTCAAGGAGCGCGGCCTCACCGGCATCGCCGTGGACGGCGACGAGGTGACCGGCGAACTGCCCGCGACGGACCCGCCCGACCTCGCCGCGCTGAACGCCGCGCTGGTCCACGCCGAGGTGCGGGTACGGGGCTTCGGGCTCCACCGCGCCTCGCTGGAGGACGTGTTCGTCTCGCTCACCGGGGAGGGCTTCAATGTCGCGGGCTGAGGCCGCATCACCGACCCCATCACCGCCCGGGACCGGGACCGGGGCCGGGGCCGGGGCGGAGAACGGCGCCCGGCCGGCCGGCCCGCTGTGGACGCTCGGGCTCTACCGCAGCGAACTCGGCGTGACCTTCCGCCGCTGGCGCACCCTCATCCTGCTCGGCGTGCTCGCGGCGATCCCGGTGCTGGTGGGCATCGCCATCAAGGTCGAGACCGGGGACGAGGGCGGCTCGGGCGGCGGGCCCGCCTTCATCTCGCAGGTGACCAACAACGGCCTTTTCCTGGTGTTCACTTCGCTCGCCGCGACACTTCCCTTCTTCCTGCCGATGGCCGTCGGCGTCGTCGCCGGGGACGCGGTCGCCGGGGAGGCCAGCTCCGGCACCCTGCGCTATCTGCTGGTCGCCCCCGCGGGACGCACCAGGCTGCTGCTCGCCAAATTCGCGACCACGCTGGTCTTCTGCCTCGCCGGGACGCTCACGGTGGCCGTCTCCGCGCTGCTCACGGGGATGGTGCTCTTCCCCGTCGGCAAGGTCACGCTGCTCTCCGGGACCGCCGTGCCCTTCTCGGAGGGGCTGCTGCGCGCGCTGGCCATCGCCGTGCTGGTGGCGGTCTCGCTGCTGGGGCTCGCCGCGCTCGGGCTCTTCGTGTCGACGCTCACCGACAGCGGCATCGCGGCCATGGCCACGACGGTCGGACTGCTGATCACGGTGCAGATCCTCAACACCATTCCGCAGCTCTCCGCGATCCACCCCTATCTCTTTCCCGAATACTGGCTGAGCTTCGGCGACCTGCTGAGGGACCCGGTCTACTGGGACCAGATCCTCCGCAACCTCGGCCTCCAGGCCCTCTACGCCGCGGTGTTCGGCTCGGCGGCATGGGCGCGCTTCACGACGCGGGACATCACGGCGTGAGGGTGCCGGCCACTGCGCGGGAGACGGTGCGGTGCGCAGGACCGGCGCGGACCACCGCGCGCCGCACGGGCTACGCCACGCAGAACACATTCCCCTCCGGGTCCTTGAGGACGCTCCACTCTCCCTGCGGCTCCTTGACCTCGCGTATGAAGGAGGCGCCGCGCTCCAGCAGCAGGGTGACCATCTCGGCGCGGCGCCCGGGGCCCGCGTGGACGTCCAGGTGCAGCGGGGTCTTGGGGCGCTCGCGGCCCTCGGCGGTCCAGCCCGCGGCCTCCGGGACCCGCTGGAAGAGCAGCCGTCTGCCGAGCCCGGCGCCGCTGCGGGCGTCATACGGGTCGTCGGGGTGGCGCACTCCCGCGTAGTCCCGCCAGACCTGGCGGTCCCCGCGCCGCGCGCACAGCGACTCGTCCACGACCCCGGCGCCGAGGAGCTGCTCGATGAGCGCGCTGTGGTCCTCGACCTCGTACTCCAATGCCGTGGCCCAGAAGGCGGCCAGCCTGTGCGGGTCCGCCGCGTCGATCACGAGCTTCCAGCCGAGTGCCATCGGAAAACCCCCTCGTAGTCCGTGCCATGAAAGCTAGCCCACGGCACTGACAACGAGGGGGCGCGAGCGGACTCCCGCAGGTCAGAAGGCCAGAAGGTCAGAGGGGCCCACGGGCCGAACGGAGAAGCCGGCTCAGAACGTCAGGCGCCAACTGTCGATGTAGCCCGTGTCGTTGGCGGCCACGTCCTGCACCCGCAGCTTCCAGGTTCCGTTCGCGGGCGCGTTGGAGGCGTTCACCGTGTACGTGGTCTGCACGTCGGGCGCCGAGTCGGAGCCGCTCGAGTTCTTGAGCCGGTACGTGCTGCCGTCCGGCGCGACGAGGTCGAGGACCAGGTCGCCGCGGTAGGTGTGCTTGATGTCCACGCCGACCCGCAGCGCCGAGGGCGCGTTCCCCGTACGCCCGGAGACGGTGACCGGCGACTCGACGGCCGCGCCCCGGTCCGGGATGGCGACGTCCGCGGTGTTCTCGAAGGTGCCTCCGGGCGGCGTGCCGCCGTCATCGCCGCCGAGGGTCCAGATCGCGTTCGCGATCGCGTCGGCGTTGCGGTCGAGGGCGGTGTCGTTGATGTTCGCCGTCGTGTCGCAGGACGAGTGGTAGCAGCGGTCGAAGGCCTGCCCCGCCGTGCCGCCCCACTTCTGGGCCTGGGCCGCCGACTTGCGGGTCTCGGCGCCGGTGAAGAGGCCGCCGACCGGGATGCCCGCGTTCTTGAAGTAGGCGTGGTCGGAGCGGCCGTCGCCCTCGGTCTCGATCTCGGTGGGGATGCCGCGCTGCGCGTACCAGTCCTTGAAGACCCCCTCCAGGCGCGGGTCGTCGTCGTAGACGAAGTAGCCCGGGTTGGGGGAGGCGGTCATGTCGAAGTTCAGATAGCCGGTGATCTTCGAACGCTCGGTGGACGGGAGGCTGTTGACGTACGCGCGGGAGCCGAGCATGCCCAGCTCCTCAGCGCCCCACCAGCCGAAACGCAGGTGCTGCTGGGGTTTGAGGCCCTCCCGGGCGACGGCGAGCGCGGTCTCCAGCACGCTGGCCGAGCCCGAGCCGTTGTCGTTGATGCCGGGGCCCGCGCTGACCGAGTCCAGGTGGGACCCGGCCATCAGGACCTTGTCCGGGTCGCCGCCGGGCCAGTCGGCGATCAGGTTCCAGCCGGTGGCCCCGCCGGCGGTGAACTGCTGGAGCCTGGTGGTGTAGCCGGCCGCGTCGAGCGTGGACTTGATGTAGTCGACGGAGGCCCGGTAACCGGCCCTGCCGTGCGCCCTGTTGCCCCCGTTCGCGGTGGCCAGGGACTGGAACTTGGCGAGATGCGCCTTCACGTTCGCCAGCGGTATGTCGGGCGCGGCGACGGTGCTGGGGGAGGGAGGCGCCGCCGTGGCCGGCACGGCCAGGGCGAGCGCGAGCCCGCCGCCCGCGAGGGCGAGGGCGGTGCGGCGCAGCCAGGCCGTGGGTGCGGCCTTGGGTAAGCCTGAGGTGCGGGATCTCCGAGTGGTGCGAGCGGTACGCGTCATGGCGTGCTCCGGATTCCGTGCGTGGGATGGGACGGAACGAGCGCTCCCCGCGGTGGCCGCGGGGAGGTGGAGCCTTTCGGTGACGCCTGATGCTCGGGGCAGAGCCCGTACGCGAACAGCCGGAATCCGGACACCGCCGGTCGATTACCGGCCTTCTCCGGCGGTGGGAGAGGCGGAAGGAGCGGAAGAGGCCGAGGGGGCGGGCGGGGCGTCGGCTCCGCCGTCGGTTCCGTCCTCCTGCGCCGCTGCGGCGGCCGCCTCCCGCAGCGCAGCCCGCCCCTTGCGCGCGGTGCGCAGCGCGTCCCAGGTGAGGATGCACAGCGCGATCCACACCAGCACGAAGCCCGCCCAGCGCTCGGGCGGCATCGCCTCGTGGAAGACCGTGAGCCCCAGCACGAACATGGAGGCGGGCGCGAGGTATTGCAGCAGCCCGATGGTGGAGAGCGGCAGGCGTACGGCGGCGCCGCCGAAGAAGATCAGCGGGAGCGCCGTGGCGGCGCCGGCCAGCGCGAGCAGCAGCGCGTGCCCCAGTCCCTCGGTGGTGAAGCTCGAATCGCCGCGCGCCGTCAGGAAGATCAGGAAGCCCAGCGCGGGCAGGAACTGCACGGCCGTCTCGGCGCTGAACCCCTCCACGCCGTCCAGCTTCACCCAGCGCTTCTTGATCAGCCCGTACGTGGCGAAGCTCAGCGCCAGCGCGAGGGAGAGCCAGGGCAGCCGCCCGTAACCGAAGGTCAGCACCGCGACCGAGAGCGCGCCGATGCCGACGGCGACCCACTGGGCGGGGCGCAGCCGCTCGCGCAGCAGCACCACGCCGAAGGCGATCGAGACGAGCGGGTTGATGAAGTAGCCGAGCGAGGACTCCAGGACCTTGCCGGTGGAGACCGCCCAGATGAACAGCCCCCAGTTCACCGAGATCACGGCCGCCGCGAGCACGATCATGGCCAGCTTCTTCGGCTGCCGCAGCAGCGGGGCTATCCAGGACCAGCGGCGCAGCGCCAGGAGTATGAGCACGGCCGTGGGCAGCGACCAGACCATGCGGTGGGCCAGCACCTCGCTGGCGCCGGTGGACTCCAGGGCGTGCCAGTACAGGGGGAGGAGCCCCCACAGGCCGTAGGCGGCGAAGCCGTACAGCAGGCCGGTGCGCTGTTCGCTGTGTGTTCCCACGGGACCCCTCCGGGACGGTCGTCCGAGCACCTTGAAGGTAGCCCCGTGGCACGGCGCCTGTCATTCGCGTTTCGCATTTCGGTCCTGTCAGGCCGCCTGGTGCCGGTCCCGTACGGGATCCCGTACGGGGAGAGGGCGCGGGGCGTGCGGCGGCAGCGGGGGCACGGAGGCGGCGCCCTCGCGCGGACTCCGGGGCCCGTCGAGCGCCGCGTCGTACCGCGCCAGCACCAGCCTGGCCAGCGCCTCCTGCCCGCCCAGCGCCCCCGCCGTCAGCGCGCCGCCGAGCCCGGTGAGCCGCGCGCCGAAGCGGCCGGCGGTCACCAGGTACGGCAGCACCGCGACCCGGTGGCGCCCCTGAGCGCGCAGCTCCCGCACCGCGCCCTCGACGCCCGGAGCCCCCAGCGCCCCCGAGAGATACGCGGGCCGCACCGGCACCGGCCGCCCCTCGTGCCGCAGCCGCGCCGCGAGCATGTGCGCGCTCGTGCAGCACCCCTCGTCGCCCGTGCGCCGGCGCGAACCGGCGCCGGCCAGCACCACGGCACCGGCCGCCCCGCCCGCAGCGGACTCCGCCTCCCGCAGCCTCCTCCGCAGCGCCGTCACGAGCAGCGGATCGGGGGCGAGCGGGGGCGCGACCCGTACGGGGCCGGGCGCGGGGCGCAGCGCGTGGGAGAGCCCGGCCACCACGTCGTACCCCTCGCCGAGGAAGAGCGGGACCACCACGCGCGGCCCGCGACCGCGCTCCAGCGCCGTACGCAGCGAGGGAGTGCCCGTGCCGTGCCGCCCGAAGTACGCGTGCTCCACCCGCAGTCGGGGGCGGAGCGCCCGCACCCGGGCGAGCAGCGCGTCGACGTCGGCGCTCGCCGCGGGCGCGACGGCGAGCAGTCCGGGACCCTCGTGGTCTGCGAAAGGGCTCATGAGCCGCACCGTATGCGCGCCCCCAACTCCGGCATCAGGGGCGAAAGTCCCTCATTCGGCCCGGGTTCGGACTCCGTACCCCTGAAACGCGAAAGGGCCCCACCCCTAAGGGATGGGACCCATATCGCGGCGCGAAGCCGCAGGCTCGTTCAGCCTCAGCCGACGACCGTCCACGTGTCGTTGCCCGCGAGCAGCGCGCCCAGGTCGCCCTTGCCCTGGCGCTCCACCGCCTGCTCGAGCTGCTCGGCCATCTCGGTCTCGTACACCGGGCGGCGGACGCTGCGCAGCACGCCGATCGGCGTGTGGTGCAGGGTGTCCGCGTCGGCGAGCCGGGAGAGCGCGAAGGCGGTCCCGGGGGACTCGGCCTGCGCGTCGTGCACCAGCACGCCGTCGGTGCCCTCCTCGGCGACGTCCACGATCCGCAGCTCGCCGCTGGCCGGGTCGCGCACGACGCCCTTGGAGCCGAGGCCGTCCTCGCCCGGGGTGCCGAAGCGGATCGGCTGCCCGTGCTCCAGCCGGATCACGGCCTCCTGCGCCTTCTCCTTGTCCTTGAGGACCTCGAAGGCGCCGTCGTTGAAGATGTTGCAGTTCTGGTAGATCTCCACCAGCGCCGTGCCCGGGTGGTCGGCGGCCTCCCGCAGCACGCTCGTCAGGTGCTTGCGGTCCGAGTCGACCGTCCGCGCCACGAAGCTCGCCTCGGCGCCCAGCGCCAGCGAGACCGGGTTGAAGGGCGCGTCGAGTGAGCCCATCGGCGTGGACTTGGTGATCTTCCCGGCCTCCGAGGTCGGGCTGTACTGCCCCTTGGTGAGCCCGTAGATCCGGTTGTTGAACAGCAGGATCTTGAGGTTCACATTGCGGCGCAGCGCGTGGATCAGGTGGTTGCCGCCGATGGACAGCGCGTCGCCGTCACCGGTGACCACCCACACGCTCAAGTCGCGCCGCGCGGAGGCGAGTCCGGTGGCGATGGCCGGGGCGCGGCCGTGGATCGAGTGCACCCCGTAGGTGTTCATGTAGTACGGGAAGCGCGAGGAGCAGCCGATGCCGGAGACGAAGACGATGTTCTCCTTCGCCAGGCCCAGCTCCGGCATGAAGCCCTGCACGGCGGCCAGCACGGCGTAGTCGCCGCAGCCGGGGCACCAGCGCACCTCCTGGTCGGACTTGAAGTCCTTCATGGACTGCTTGCCCTCGGCCTTGGGCACGAGGGAGAGCGCGTCGCCCTCCGCGAAGGTGCCCTCGGTGAGTGTCTCAGCCATGGGTGATGGCCTCCTTGAGAGCGGTCGCGAGCTGCTCTGCCTTGAAGGGCATGCCGTTGACCTGCGTGTACGACTGGGCGTCGACGAGATACCTGGCCCTGATCAGGGTGGCGAGCTGACCGAGGTTCATCTCGGGGACGACCACCTTGTCGTAACGGCGCAGCACCTCCCCGAGATTCCCCGGGAACGGGTTGAGGTGGCGCAGATGGGCCTGCGCGACCGCCTTGCCCTCGCGGCGCACCCGGCGCACAGCCGCGGTGATCGGCCCGTAGGTGGAACCCCAGCCCAGGACCAGGGTGCGGGCCTCGCCACTGGGATCGTCCGGCTCGATGTCGGGGACATCCACGCCGTCCACCTTGGCCTGGCGGGTGCGGACCATGAAGTCGTGGTTGGCCGGGTCATAGGAGATGTTGCCCGTGCCGTCCTGCTTCTCGATGCCGCCGATCCGGTGCTCCAGGCCCGGCGTGCCCGGCACCGCCCAGGGGCGGGCGAGGGTCTGCGGATCGCGCTTGTACGGCCAGAAGACCTCGGTGCCGTCGTCCAGCGTGTGGTTGGCGCCGGAGGCGAACTGGGTGCGCAGGTCCGGCAGTTCCTCGGTGTCCGGGATGCGCCAGGGCTCGGAGCCGTTGGCCAGGTAGCCGTCGCTGAGCAGGAAGACCGGGGTGCGGTACGTCAGCGCGATCCGCGCCGCGTCGAGCGCCGCGGTGAAGCAGTCGGCCGGCGTGGAGGGCGCCACGATCGGCACCGGGGCCTCGCCGTTGCGGCCGTACATCGCCTGCAGCAGGTCGGCCTGCTCGGTCTTGGTGGGCAGGCCCGTGGAGGGGCCGCCGCGCTGGATGTCCACGATCAGCAGCGGGAGTTCCAGCGAGACCGCGAGGCCGATGGTCTCCGACTTGAGCGCGACGCCGGGGCCCGAGGTGGTGGTCACCGCGAGCGAACCGCCGAAGGCCGCGCCGAGCGCGGCGCCGATCCCGGCGATCTCGTCCTCGGCCTGGAAGGTGCGCACCCCGAAGTTCTTGTGCTTGGACAGCTCGTGCAGCACGTCGGAGGCCGGGGTGATCGGATACGAGCCCAGGTAGAGCGGGAGGTCCGCCTGCTGGGACGCCGCGATCAGGCCGTACGCCAGGGCCAGGTTGCCCGAGATGTTCCGGTACGTCCCGGGCGGGAACGCCGTGGCCGCCGGGGCCACCTCGTACGAGACGGCGAAGTCCTCGGTGGTCTCGCCGAAGTTCCAGCCGGCCCGGTACGCGGCGATGTTCGCCTCGGCGACCTCGGGCTTCTTGGCGAACTTGGTGCGCAGGAAGTGCTCGGTCTGCTCGGTCGGCCGGTGGTACATCCACGACAGCAGGCCCAGCGCGAACATGTTCTTCGACCGTCCGGCGTCCTTCCGCCCGATGTCGAACTCCTTGAGCGCCTCCACCGTCAGCGTGGTCAGCGGCACCTCGTGCACGCTGTACCCGTCGAGGGAGCCGTCCTCCAGCGGGCTGGCCTCGTACCCCACCTTGGCCATCGCGCGCTTGGTGAACTCGTCGGTGTTGACGATGACCTCGGCGCCGCGCGGCACGTCGGCGATGTTGGCCTTGAGCGCGGCCGGGTTCATCGCGACCAGCACGTCGGGGGCGTCGCCCGGTGTGAGGATGTCGTGGTCCGCGAAGTGGAGCTGGAAGCTGGAGACGCCCGGCAGGGTGCCCGCGGGGGCGCGGATCTCGGCGGGGAAGTTCGGCAGCGTCGAGAGGTCGTTGCCGAACGAGGCGGTCTCGGAGGTGAACCGGTCGCCCGTGAGCTGCATACCGTCACCCGAGTCCCCCGCGAACCGGATGATGACCCGGTCGAGGCGCCGCACCTCCTTGTCGGTCTTTTCGGACACGACGGCCGCAGGTGCCTCCGCCGACGCGTCGGAATTGCCGGAGTTGTCGGCGGCAGACTGCCCGCTCGGGCTACTGACCTGGCTGGTCACGGTTGATCGGACCTCCCTAGAGGCGGCGGCTCGCCAGCCATCGTACGTCGGTAAGGGTTGCCTTCCCGAAGGCGGCCACATGGTGGACGGGAAGACAAGACGAGCCAGGCGTGCCGCGGACCACACCCGGGGGCACGCGTGTACCCAGCGCCGGGGCCGTTGCGACGCCGTGCGACACCGCGCGAAACCACGTCCCGTACACCCCCCCCGGAGCGCTCCATGAGCCCCGCACCGCCCGTCCTCGCCTCCCCGCTCGCGGGCGTCGGTGCTGACGGGATATCAGTCGCCGATTCCGCCCGGAACGGTTCCGTCCACGGCCGTTCCACACGGAAACGGACTACGAATCAAGATAGGTGAGCACCGCCAGCACCCTGCGGTGATCCGCGTCACTCTGGGACAGGCCGAGCTTCAGGAAGATGTTGCTCACGTGCTTCTCGACCGCCCCGTGGCTGACCACGAGCTGCTGCGCGATCGCGGAGTTCGTGCGCCCCTCGGCCATCAGGCCCAGCACCTCGCTCTCGCGCGGGGTGAGCCCCGCCAGCACATCCTGTTTGCGGCTGCGGCCCAGGAGCTGCGCGACCACCTCGGGGTCGAGCGCGGTCCCGCCCTCGGCCACCCGGACCACCGCGTCCACGAACTCACGCACCTCGGCTACCCGGTCCTTCAGCAGATAGCCGACCCCCTTGCTGGAACCCGCCAGCAGCTCCGTCGCGTACTGCTCCTCCACGTACTGCGACAGGACCAGCACACCGAGCCCCGGATGCTCCGCACGCAGCGCGACCGCCGCGCGCACTCCCTCGTCGGTGTGCGTCGGAGGCATCCGTACGTCGACGACCACCACATCGGGCAGCCCCTCGCCGGATGCGAGCTCCCGCACCGTCTTGACCAGCGCTTCCCCGTCCGAGACCCCCGCGACGACCTCGTGTCCGCGGTCGGTGAGCAAACGGTCCAGACCCTCGCGCAAAAGCACCGAATCCTCGGCGATGACGACGCGCACGCTCCCACCCTCTCCACCCCTGCACCCTGTCCGGGACGCCCCAAGCATCCCAGAACGGGCGCGCGTTGGCGGCTGCCTCCGCAGAGACGTACGCCGCGCTACGCAGACGCGTTCAGCCGTACGCGCCCGTACGCCTGCGCCGTGTACGCGCGCGAGGCGGGCCGGGGGTGGTCCCCGGCCCGCCAGGTTTCTGGAGCGCGAGCGCCTCAGCTTTCCTCGCGCCAGGGAAGCTGGGCCGTCACGACCGTGGGTCCGCCCGGGGGCGACTGGAGGGTGAGCAGGCCGTCCACCGACTGGAGCCGCTCGGCGAGGCCGGTGAGCCCGCCGTCCTCGCGCAGCCCGGCGCCGCCCCGACCGTCGTCGGTGACCTGGAGCATCAGGTACGCGTCGGTGCGCCACAGTTCGGCCTCGGCGCGGGTGGCCCCCACCGCGTGTTTGCTGATGTTCTGGAGGAGTTCGGAGGCGGTGAAGTAGGCGATGCCTTCGATGGCGCGGGCGGGGCGCTGGTCTTGGAGGTCGTCGGTGACGGTGACGGGGACGGTGCAGCGGGCGGCGAGGTGGGAGAGTGCGGGGCCGAGGCCGCGGTCGGTGAGGATGGCGGGGTGGATGCCGCGGGCGAGGTCGCGGAGTTCGGCGAGGGCGAGTTTCACTTCGCCGTGTGCGTCGTCGACCATTTGGGCGGCTTGTTCGGGGTCTTCGAGGAGTTTCCCCTTGGCGAGGCCGAGTTCCATGGCGAGGTTGACCAGGCGTGCCTGTGCGCCGTCGTGCAGGTCGCGCTCGATGCGCCGCAGGTCGGAGGCGGCCGTGTCGGCGACCGCGCCGCGGTCGGACTCCAACTCCGCGATCCGCTCGGCGGCGCGCGAGGGCCCCAGCAGCCCCCATACCAGCAGCCTGTCCACCTGGGTCAGCCCGTGCACCAGCCACGGCGTCGCCAGCACCAGCACGAGGCCGATCGCGGAGAGCGCCGCGATCTCCGGCGGGGTGTCCACGTACCAGCCGCCGTGCCCGTTGTCGAAGACCTGGACCCCCGGCTGGTGCGCGTACGTCGGCAGCACCCAGCCCCACGCGGGGTAGAGGAACGCGCCCCAGCCCGCCGTGAGGAACGCGATCCACACCGAGAACACCAGCGTCGCCCACGGGAAGTGCAGCAGCGTGAACAGCACGTGCCGCCACGAGACCCCGCTGCGCAGCACCGCGCCCCAGCGCGCCAGCAGGCCGGGGGAGCGCTGGAGCGTGCGGACCGGCTCCGGGGTCGCCACGTCGAGGTCGAGCAGCGCGCGGGCGCGGGAGCGCTCGGCGAAGCCGAAGCCGCGGCACGCCTCCAGGGTCGCCACCAGTACGGGGAGGCCCACGAAGGTCACCAGCAGCCCGGCGCCCAGGGAGAGCATGGTGATGCTGAAGCAGAACGCCGCGACGGCTATCGGGAAGCTGGTCAGCACGTACAGATACTCGCGCCACGTGTCCCCCGACAGGGGCGCCCGCAGCACCGCCGGCAGCCTGCCGCGCTCCTTGTGCTCCCGCAGCGCTGCGCCCCGCGCCGCGTCCCGCCCCGCGCTCTCCGGCCAACCGCTCACGGCGCCCTCAACTCCTCGTATCCCTGCGCGTGTCACCGCGCGCCTCCCCGGGGCCGTGCACCACGCACCCCGCCGTCGTACGCCAGCATCCGCGCGGACCCCCGCCCGCGCCCATGACGTGCGCCGCCGTCTTGCGGTGGGGCTGGCCCCACCCCGCGGGCAGGGGTGGGGTCTCGTACGGGGGTGGGCGCGGGTCCCGTACGGGGTTCCGTGCGGGATGCGGTACGGGGTCCCGTACGGGGTCTCGTACCGGATCCAGCGCGGGTCCCGTACGGGGTTCCGTGCTCGATCCCGTACGGGTCGGCGCGAGCCGGTCAGGTGTCCATGTCGCGCTCCCGCCACGGCAGTTGGGCGGTCACGATCGTGGGGCCGCCCCGGGGCGACTGGAGGGTGAGCAGGCCGTCGACGGTGCGCAGCCGTTCGCCGAGGCCCGCGAGTCCGCTGCCGGCCGCTGCGGTCGCGCCGCCCCTGCCGTCGTCCTCGACCCTCAGCAGCAGGTGCCCCGAGCGCCGCCACAGGTCGACCGTGGCCTGCCGCGCGCCGGGCCCCGCGTGTTTGCTGATGTTCTGGAGGAGTTCGGAGGCGGTGAAGTAGGCGATGCCTTCGATGGCGCGGGCGGGGCGCTGGTCTTGGAGGTCGTCGGTGACGGTGACGGGGACGGTGCAGCGGGCGGCGAGGTGGGAGAGTGCGGGGCCGAGGCCGCGGTCGGTGAGGATGGCGGGGTGGATGCCGCGGGCGAGGTCGCGGAGTTCGGCGAGGGCGAGTTTCACTTCGCCGTGTGCGTCGTCGACCATGCGGGCGGCTTGTTCGGGGTCTTCGAGGAGTTTCTCCTTGGCGAGGCCGAGTTCCATGGCGAGGTTGACCAGGCGTGCCTGTGCGCCGTCGTGCAGGTCGCGCTCGATGCGCCGCAGGTCGGAGGCGGCCGTGTCGGCGACCGCGCCCCGGTCGGACTCCAACTCCGCGATCCGGCGCTCCAGTTCGTCGGACGGCGCGAGGAGCACCCGCACCATGGCCCGGTCCACGTTCGTCAGGCCGCGCGCGATCCAGGGCAGCAGCGGCCATCCCACCACCAGCGACACCAGGGTGACGGCGAAGGTGAACCAGCCCCAGGGCAGCCGGATGAACAGATACAGCGCGCTCCGCCACGCCACCGGGTCCCGCAACTGGAGCCACAGCCGCGCGAACATCCCCGCGCCCTCGGCCCGCAGCGGGCTCGGCTCCTCGACCCGCACGTCCAGCAGGGCCCGCGCCCTGGCCCGTTCCAGCCGCCCTGCCTGGCGGCAGCCCGCCAGCGTGAGCGCCAGCAGCGGCAGGCCGATCACCGTGACCGACAGGCCGACGCTCACCCACAGACACACCGAGAGGAGGACGAAACCGGCCATGTCCACCGGCATGTTCGCCAGCAGATGCGCGATCTCGCGCCAGGTGCGCGCCTCCAACGCGCCCCGGGGAGGCGGCAGCCGCTCCGCCTCGTCCCCCACGGCGCCGACGGCGCCCGCACCCCCCACGTCCGTCATGCCTGCCATACCTGCGGTCATGCGCCCAAGACTGCCCGGCCCGCCCCCGGGAGGCCATGGGGCGGAGCGGTGCCCGAAGGTGGGGACAGCCCCACCACGCCACCGCCACGGCGATCGCGGCCGCCGTCGCCCCGGCCGCCGATTCACGAGAGCACACAATCAGGGACAACCGGCGCCACCCTGCAACGCGCCGGTCCGCCCCACCAGGCGCAGGGCCTAGACTCCGGTGCGTACAGATCGTCGAACACGGCCGGTGGGAACCCTGTGAACCAGAGGGGAACCGACCGGCCCGCACACGGAACACCGGCCGCACGACGGCCCGGCTGAGAACGGCAAGGACGGCGGCGGCCGCGGCAGGGGCGGCCGGCACAGCGAGCGCGCGAGCGAGTGAGGACGGGCAAGGACGTGCCGGACTACTTCCACGGCTATGCGGTCGTCGGTCTGGTCGCGGTCGTCGGGGTGCTCTTCGTCGCCGCGGCCTTCGGCTCCGGGCGGCTGCTGCGCCCCGTGGTGCCGACGCGGGAGAAGATGCTCACGTACGAGTGCGGCGTGGACCCGGTCGGAGAGGGCTGGGCGCACACCCAAGTGCGCTATTACGTCTACGCGTTCCTGTACGTGATCTTTGCCGTCGACTCGGTGTTCCTGTTCCCCTGGGCGACGGTCTTTGCCGCGCCGGGCTTCGGCGGCGTCACGCTGGTGGAGATGTTCGTCTTCCTCGGCTTCCTCGCCGTCGGCCTGCTGTACGCATGGAAGAAGGGCGTCCTGGAATGGACGTAACGGAGACCGGCGCCGCCGGTGCGCACACCACGACGGCACGGTCCGCCAGTGCCGACCTGCCCGAGCCCACGGTCCGCTCCAAGCTGGGACCGCTGGCGCGGCTGGCACCCGAACCGATGAAGGTGGTCCTCAACTGGGGCCGCCGCTACAGCCTCTGGGTCTTCAACTTCGGGCTGGCCTGCTGCGCCATCGAGTTCATCGCCGCGTCCATGGCGCGGCACGACTTCATCAGGCTGGGCGTGATCCCCTTCGCGCCGGGACCGCGCCAGGCCGACCTGATGGTGGTCTCGGGCACGGTCACGGACAAGATGGCCCCCGCCGTGAAGCGGCTCTACGAGCAGATGCCGGAGCCCAAGTACGTCATCTCCTTCGGCGCCTGCTCCAACTGCGGCGGCCCGTACTGGGACTCCTACTCCGTCACCAAGGGCGTCGACCAGATCATCCCCGTCGACGTCTACGTGCCGGGCTGCCCGCCGCGCCCCGAGGCGCTGCTCCAGGGCGTGCTGAAGCTCCAGGAGAAGATCGCCCGCGAGTCCACCTCCGCCCGGTACGCGGGTGCGGGGGGCGCCGCCGCGGGAACCCCCTCCAACGCCGCGCTGACCAGCGGCCTGGTGAGCCCGCCGAGCAGCGCGAACGGCGCGAACGGCGGCGGCGCCGTCGAGGGCGCGCACGACGGCCGCGACGGTACGGAGGGGAACGGCCGGTGACCGGGACCGACGAGCCGAACGAGACCGGGGCCGGGGCGGCGCCTGAGGGTGCCGGTGCGGGGGCCGAAGCGGCTGCCGCCGCGGGGGCCGAGGAGACCGCCGCCGCCGAGGCCGCTCCGAGCGCGCCGGTCGGCTGGCTGCCGCGCCCCGCGGAGGAGATCTTCGGCGCGGGCGCCACGGCCGAGGAGGCATATGGCCTGCTCACCGCCGACGTACCGGCCGACGGCTGGCTGAACGCGCTCACCGCCGCACGCGACGACCTCGGCTGCACCTTCTTCGACTGGCTGAGCGCCGTCGACGAACCGGGTACGGGATTCCGCGTGTGCGCCCACGTCGTCGCGCTCCCCGGCGCACCGGGCGGCACCGTGCGCCGCCTCGTACTCCGCACCACCGTGCCCCACGAGGACCCCCGGCTGCCCACCGCCACCGGCGTGTACGCGGGCGCCTCCTGGCACGAGCGCGAGACCCACGAGATGTTCGGCATCGGCTTCGACGAGCACCCGAACCTCGTACCGCTCCTGCTCCCCGAGGCATTCGAAGGACACCCGCTGCGCAAGGACTTCGTCCTCGCCGCGCGCGTCGCCAAGGCGTGGCCCGGCGCCAAGGAACCGGGCGAATCAGGACACGGCGGCCCCAAGCGGCGCCAGATGCTCCCGCCCGGCGTCCCCGACCCGAACGAGTGGGGCCCGCTCAAGGGCCAGCTCCCGCCCGTACCCTCCCGCCCCGCACGCGGCCGCGGCCGCGCCGAATCGGCCTCCGGCGAACGCCCGGCCCGCCGCACCCGCACCGCCGGCGCAGGGTCCGCCAGCCAGAACGCGGAAGCTCCGGCGACGACCGAGTCCCCGGCCACGACCGAGGGCGCCGCCGACACCGGCACCGAGCGCCCCCGCCGTACGGAGCGCCCGGCCCGCCGCAACCGCAGCGTCTCGGCAGGCTCGGCCAGCCAACGCGCCGAGCAGCAGGCCCCACCGGAGCAACCCGAGGAGAAACCGCAGGAGGCGAAACCGCAGCCGGAGGCGGAGCCCCAGCCCGAGGAGAGCGCCGCGCCCGCGCCCCGTTCGACCGACGCGCCGTGGCACCACGCCCGCCCGGCCTTCGACGCCGAGCAGGGCGAGCAGGCCGAGCAGACCGGACAGGGCGAAGGGGCCGAGCAGACCGGCGAACGCACCGAGAACACCTCCGACTCCTCCGACACCTCTGACACCTCCGACTCCTCCACCGAGGAGAGAACCGACGAGAGAAGGGACGACGCCTGATGGACGTGCTCGACGTCGTACTCCGGCTGCTCGTCGTACTGGTCGCCTTCCTCGTGCTGCCGCTGCTCGTCGGTCAGTCCGAGCACAAGGTGATGGCCCATATGCAGGGCCGCGTCGGCCCCATGCACGCGGGCGGCTTCCACGGCTGGGCCCAACTGGTCGCCGACGGCGTCAAGTTCGCGCAGAAGGAGGACATCGTCCCGGACGGCGCCGACCGGCGCATCTTCCAGCTCGCGCCCGCCGTCGCCCTCATCCCGTACCTCCTCGTCCTCGTGGCCATCCCGGTCGCGCCGGGCGGCGGGGTCATCCAGGACCTCGACGCGGGCATCTTCTTCGTGCTCGCCGTCATGGGCGTCGGCGTGCTCGGTTCGCTGATGGGCGGCTGGGCCTCCGCGAACAAGTTCTCCCTCCTCGGCGGCCTCCGCACCGCCGCCCAGCTCATGGCCTACGAGCTGCCCATGCTGCTCGCCGCCGCCTCCGTCGCCATGGCGGCCGGCACCCTCTCCTTGCCGGGCATCCTCGACGCCTGGCAGTGGTGGTGGCTGCCCTGGCAGATCATCGGCGGCGTGGTCTTCTTCGTGGCGGGCCTCGCCGAACTCCAGCGCCCGCCCTTCGACGCCCCGGTCGCCGACTCCGAGATCATCTTCGGCGCGTACACCGAATACACCGGGCTCCGCTTCGCGCTCTTCCTGCTCGCCGAGTACGCGGGCATCGTGATCCTCTCCGCGCTCACCGCCGTGCTCTTCCTCGGCGGCTGGCACGGCCCGTTCGCCGACGGGCTGGGCTGGGCGTGGACCCTGCTCAAGACCGCGGTGCTGGCCTTCGGCGTGATCTGGCTCCGGGTCAGCTACCCCCGGCTGCGCGAGGACCAGATCCAGCGCATCGCCTGGACCGCGCTGGTGCCCCTCGCCCTCTTCCAGATCGCCCTCACCGGCGTCGTCAAGGTGGTGATCCAGTGATGACCCGCCCGCAGACCGGGCAGCGCACCGAGGACAAGCGCTCCTTCCCCGGCTCCGGACTGGCCAAGGGCCTGGCCGTCACCCTGCGCACCATGACCAGGCGGACCGTCACCGACCACTATCCGGACGCGCAGCCCGAACTGGCGCCGCGCACCCGCGGAGTGATCGCGCTCTTCGAGGAGAACTGCACGGTCTGCATGCTGTGCGCCCGCGAGTGCCCCGACTGGTGCATCTACATCGACTCCCACAAGGAGACGGTGCCGCCCGCCGCGCCCGGCGGCCGCGAGCGCAGCCAGAACGTGCTGGACCGCTTCGCCATCGACTTCTCGCTCTGCATGTACTGCGGTATCTGCATCGAGGTGTGTCCTTTCGACGCGCTGTTCTGGTCGCCGGAATTCGAGTACGCGGAGACCGACATCCGCGATCTGACCCATGAGCGCGACAAGCTCCGCGAGTGGATGTGGACCGTGCCCGAGCCGCCGGCCCTCGACCACCGCGCCGAGGAGCCGAAGGAGCTCGGCGCAGCCCGCAAGGCCGCCGACAAGCTCCTCGCCCAGCAGGAGCAGGAACGCCAGGCACGGGAACAGCAGGCACAGGAACAGCAGACACAGACTCAGCAGGGGCAGCAGGAGCGGGAAGCCCGGCCGGAGGAGGGCGGAGAAGCGTGAACCTCCTCGCCGCCTCCCAGCCGCAGGGCTTTCTGTCGCCCACCGGCGTGGAGATCCTGTTCGTGCTCGTGGGCATCGCCACCCTCGGCGCCGCCCTGGTCACGGTCACCACCAGGCAGCTGGTGCACGCAGCGCTCTGGCTGGTGGCCGCGCTCGGCGGCATCGCCGTCGAATACCTCCTCCTCTCCGCGGAGTTCATCGCCTGGGTACAGGTGCTGATCTATGTGGGGTCCGTCGTCGTCCTCCTGCTCTTCGGGCTGATGCTCACCAGGGCGCCCATCGGCCGCTCGCCCGACGCCGATTCGGGCAACCGCCCCATCGCCCTGGTCGTCGCGCTGGCCTCGGCGGCCACCCTGGTCACGCTGGTCGTGGACGCGTTCCGCGCCACCTGGATCGATCTCGACTCCGCCGTACTGGGCTCCACCCGGGTCACCGGCGAGGCCCTCTTCCGGCACTGGGTGCTGCCCTTCGAGGCCCTGTCCGTCCTCCTCCTCGCCGCCCTGGTCGGCGCGATCGTGCTCTCCCGCAGGGGCGGCGCGGACGAGGAGGACGAGGAGGCCCCCGGCGAGGGGACGGGAGCGGAGCCCGCCACCGGCTCCACCGGTCCCGCCACCGGCGCCCCGGACTCCGCCGCGTCCGGCTCCGCCACCCGCGCCTCCGAGCCCGCTCCCGGCGCTGCTCCCGAAGCCGCTCCCGACTCCACCCCCGAGCCCACGACCGACCCCCGTGCGGCCGCCGACTCCCGGGAGGGGGAGCGCTGATGCACCTCGCCTATCCCGCCGTCCTCTCGGTCCTCCTCTTCTGCACCGGGATCTACGGCGTCCTCGCGCGCCGGAACGCCATCCTGGTGCTCATGTCGGTCGAGCTGATGCTCAACGCCGTCAATCTGAACCTCGTCGCCTTCGACGTCTGGCTCCGCGACACCCTGCACACGGGCCAGGCGCTCACCCTCTTCACCATCGCCGTGGCCGCCGCCGAGATCGGCATCGGCCTCGCCATCGTCCTCCTCGTCCACCGCAACCGCGGCCGCTCCGACATCGACGGCCTCCGCACGCTCCGCGACGAGGACGACGGGCCCAAGTGGCCCGGATCCGGCGCCGGTTCGCGCGATGAGAAGAGTCTTGCACCCGGCACTGACAACGCCCCGGAAACCGTCGCCGAGGGCGACCCGGAGCAGGCCGCCACCGCCCCCGACCCGGTGACCCGCACCCGGAGGCAGACCGCGTGACCACCACGACCCTCGCAGCGCTCGTCCCCCTGCTGCCCTTCCTCGCCGCCGTCGCGGGACTGCTCCTGGGGCGCCGCGTACCCGGACTGATACAGCCCCTCGCCGTACTGCCCACGCTCGTCTCGACGGTCCTCGCGATCGTCGTCGCGGTACGCCAGGGCGGGGGAGGAGCCTTGCGCGCCGCCACCGAGCTGGCGCCCACAGGGCACGCCGGGATGCCCGTCCAACTCGCGCTCCACCTGGACGGGTTCGCGGTCCTCGTCGCCGTGCTGGTCGGCGTCGTGGCCTCCTGCGTGCAGCTCTACTCGACCGGCTATCTGCGCGAGGATCCGCGCTACTCCTCGTACGCGGCGCTCGTCTCGCTCTTCACCGCGGCGATGTTCCTCGTGGTCTACAGCGACGACCTGATCGTGCTGCTGGTCGGCTGGGAGATCATGGGCATCTGCTCGTACTTCCTGGTCGGCCACTACTGGGAGACCGAGGCCGCGCGCGCCGCCTCGATCAAGGCGTTCCTGGTCACCAAGCTCGGCGACGTGCCCTTCCTGATCGGCATCCTGGCGCTCGCCTCGGAGGCGGGCAGCTTCCGGATCAGCGAGATCACGACCCGGCTCACCTCCTCCATCTCCGGCTTCGAGCTCGCGCATCCCACCGTCATCGCGCTGCTGCTGCTCGCCGGGGTCGCGGGCAAGTCCGCGCAGTTCCCGCTCAACATCTGGCTGCCGGACGCCATGGCGGGCCCCACACCGGTCTCCGCGCTGATCCACGCCGCGACCATGGTGGCGGCCGGCATCTACTTCGTGGCCCGTCTGCTCCCCGTCTTCGCCGCCTCCACCGTGGCGCTGATCGTGCTCGCCGCCATGGCCGCGATCACCATGGTCGGCTCGGCCCTCGCGGCCCTGGCGCAGGACGACATCAAGCGGGTGCTCGCCTGGTCCACCATCGGACAGCTCGCCTACATGGCCGCCGCGCTCTCCGTGCTGGACCGCGGCGCGGCCGTCTTCCACCTGCTGTCGCACGGCGCGTTCAAGGCGCTGCTCTTCCTCGCCGCCGGCGTCGTCATCCACGCCGCCGGTACGAACTCGCTCGCCGCCATGTCCCGCATGGGCGGCATCGCGCGGCTGGCCCCCGACGCGTACTGGACCATGACGGTCGCCCTGTTGGCGCTCGCCGCGCTGCCGCCCTTCTCCGGCTTCTTCTCCAAGGAGGCCGTGCTGGGCGCCGCCGAACACGCCGCGCAGGGCGGAGCGCACGGCGCCCCGGCGGCCGCCGGCTGGACCGTCCTGATCGCCGGTCTCGTCACCGCGCTGCTCACCGCCGCGTACGCGACCCGCCTGTGGCTCCTCGCCTTCCGCGGCCACGCGCCGGTGAGGACCACGGCGGCCGACAAGGCCGCGGCCCGCGCACAGGGAGCCGAAGCCTCCACGGCGGAAGCCCCCACCGCCCAGGCCCCCGCCCGCGACGAACACGCCCGCCAGCCCGCCGTGATGAACATCGTGCTCTGGCTCCTCGCCGTGCCCTCCCTCGCCTTCGGCATCCTCTACGGCGCGCTGCCGCAGTGGTTCGACGGCCGCTCCCTCGCGCCGACCCTCACCGCCTCCGTGCTCTCCACCGGCCTCGCGCTGGTGGGTGTCGTCGCGATGTACGCGGCCTGGCACAGCGCGGGTGCGCGCGCCGCGGCCCGCACCCCGCTGGGCGCCGTCGCCGCGCATCCGGGGGCCGACCCCGCGGTGTCCGAGGCCGAGGCCATCGCCAGCCACGAACCCGCGTACGGCGACCAGGAGGCGGCGCCCGATCCGGCCGACCCGAGCCGCGTACTGCTGGGCCCGCTGCACCGGCACGCGGCGCACGGCTTCCACCTGGACGCGGCCTGCTCGGCGCTGGTGACCCGGCCCACCCGTGCCGCGGCCCGGCTCGTCGGCTTCCTCGACCGCGAGGTCGTGGACACCTATGTGCGCGGTGCCGGGGGCGGCGCACGCCTGGTGGGCCTGCTGACCCGCCGCGCGCAGACCGGCAATGTGCAGACCTACCTCGGCGCCCTGGTCGCCGGCTCCCTCGTGCTCGCCGTGGCCGTCGTCATCCTCGCCACCGGAAGCGGAGGAGCCTGACCGTGACCCTCAGCACCACAGCGATGCAGGTCCTGCTCATCGCCGTCGTCGCGCTCCCCCTCCTCGGCGCGCTCGCCGCGCTGCTCCCCGCGCCCCCCGGGCTGCGCGGGAGCAGCCCCGAACAGGCCGTACTGCGGCACGGCGTGACCGTCACCGGCGTCGTGCTGCTCGCCGCCGCCGTGCTGGCGGCCGGCTTCGACCACGGCCACCCGGGCACCATGCAGGCCGAATCGCAGGTCACCTGGATCAAGGCCCTCGACATCCGGCTGCACTTCGGCGTCGACGGCGTCTCGCTCCCCCTCCTCGTGCTGACCGCGCTGCTGACCTTCCTCTGCGCGCTCTACGGCTACTTCCGGATGCCCGCTGGCCCGAGCCCCAAGGCGTTCGTCGCGCTGCTCCTCGTGCTGGAGTCCGGCACCCTCGCCACCTTCGCCGTCCTCGATCTGGTGCTGTTCTTCCTGGCCTTCGAGATGGTGCTCATCCCGATGTACTTCCTCATCGCGCGCTGGGGCCAGCCCGACGCCGACGGGCAGGGCGACTCCAACAGGCAGGCCGCCGCCTGGAAGTTCATCCTCTACACGCTGCTCGGCTCCGTCGTGATGCTGCTCGGCCTCCTCCTCATCGGGCTCAAGGGCGGCACCTTCGACATGGTGGCACTCGCCTCTGACAGCCACCCCGGGCTCGGGCACACCACGCAGCTCCTGGCTGTCCTGGCCATCGGCGTCGGGCTCGCCGTGAAGGCCCCGATGTGGCCGCTGCACAGCTGGCTCCCGGACGCGCACACCGCCGCGCCGACCGTCGGCTCGGTGCTCCTCGCGGGCGTGCTGCTGAAGATGGGCACGTACGGCTTCGTACGGATCCTGCTGCCGGTCGCGCCGGACGGGATGCACACGTTCGCGCCGTACCTCGCCGCGTTCGCCGTCATCGGCATCATCTACGGGTCGCTGGCCTGCCTCGCGCTGACCCGCAAGGGGGATCTCAAGCGGCTCATCGCGTACTCCTCCGTCGGCCACATGGGCTTCGTGCTGCTCGGCATCGCGACCATGACCCGTACGGGCGTGAACGGCGCCCTGTTCGCCAACATCGCGCACGGGCTCATCACCGGCCTGCTGTTCTTCCTGGTCGGAGCCCTGAAGGACCGTACGGGCAGCACGGATCTCGCGGCCCTCGCCGGCGAGGCGGGCACCGGCGGCGCGCTCTACGGGCGCTCGCCGCGCTTCGGCGGGCTGATCGCGTTCGCCGCCGTCGCCTCGCTCGGACTGCCAGGACTCGCCGGGTTCTGGGGCGAGATGCTGGCGCTGCTCGGCGCGTACCACCCGGCCGCGGGCCTCAGCCGCCCCGCGTTCCTCGTCTTCATGGCGCTGGGCGCCGTCGGCACCCTGCTCACGGCCGCGTACATGCTCATCGTGGTGCGCCGCGTCTGCATGGGCGACCCGCGCACGCCCGCCGCGAGCGGCACCGACCAGCCCGTACGCGACGAACTGACCGGAACGGCGGAGGAATCGGCGCCCGCGACCACGACGAGCGACCCCAGCGCGACGAGCGCTCCCGCCGCGACCGCCGCGCCCCTCCCCGACGTCCGCGGCTACGAACTCGCCGCCTGGACGCCGCTCGTCGCCCTCACCGTCCTCGCCGGACTGTGGCCCGCGGTCCTCCTCGGGCTCACCGACCCGGCCGTGCAGAACCTCCTGCCGGGAGTCTCCCGATGACCGCCGCCACCACGACCGCCCACCTCGCCGCGCAGGCCGCGCACACTGTCAGCGCTGCGGAAAGCGCGAGCGCCGTGCAGTCCGTCGACTGGCTCGCCATCGCGCCGCCCACCGTCGTCGCGGCGGCGGCCCTCGTCCTCCTGGTCGCCGACCTGTTCCTGGACGGGCGGCGCAAGCGGCTGCTCGGTCCGGCCGCCGCGGCGTTCCTCGTGATCGCCGCGCTGCCGCTGCTCGCGCTCCGCACCCGGTCGGCGAAGACCTTCTGCCTGACCGCGTCGCCGGAGACGTGCAGCTATCAGGCGGACACGTTCGCGCTGGTCATCCAGTTCCTGGTGCTGGCCGCCGCGTTCGTCACGGCACTGCTGTCGATGACGTCGGTGCGCGAACAGCGGCTGCCGGCGGGCGAGTTCTGGTTCCTGCTGCTGTCCGCGACCGCCGGCGCCGCGCTGATCCCCGCGTCCCGCGACCTGGTGACCCTGGTGATCGCGCTGGAGGTGGCCTCGCTGCCCGCCTTCGCGCTGGTCGGCCTGCGCCGCGGCGACGCGCGCTCCTCCGAGGCCGCGCTCAAGTTCTTCCTCTCCTCCGTCACCGCGACCGCCGTCACCCTGCTCGGCGCGAGCTTCGTGTACGCGGCGACCGGCACCCTCCACCTCTCCCGCATGGACGAGGCCCTCCGCCACACCGACCCGCGGCTGACCACCCTCGCGGCAGGCGGCGTCGTGCTGACGCTCGTCGGCTTCGCCTTCAAGGCGGCCGTGGTGCCCTTCCACTTCTGGGTGCCCGAGACGTACACCGGCGCCCCTGTCCCGGTCGCCGCCTTCCTCTCCGTCGTCGGCAAGACCGCGGGCCTCTCCGGGCTGATCCTGCTCACCGTGCGCGGCTTCGCCTCACGCTCCGACCTGTGGGGCCCGGCTCTCGCGGTGCTCGCCGCGCTCACCATGACCCTCGGCAACACCGCCGCCCTGCGCCAGCGCGCCGACCAGTTGCGCGGCGGCGTACGCCTGCTGGCCTGGTCCTCCGTCGGCCAGGCGGGCTATCTGCTGGTGCCGCTCGCCGCCGCCGCGCACGAGGCGGGCGGCGACCGCCGCGCGACCCTCGCCGCGGTCGGCGCGACCGTCGCCTACCTGCTGATGTACGCCGCCGTGAACCTCGGCGCCTTCGCCGTCGTCGCCCACGTCGCGCGCACGAGCGGCGGCAGCAACCGGCTCTCCGACTACCGCGGCCTGTACGCGGCGCACCCGCTGGCGGCCCTCGCGCTGGGCTTCTTCCTGCTCTGCCTCGCGGGCCTCCCGCCCGGCCTGGTCGGCCTGTTCGCGAAGGTGGCCGTCTTCCACGCCGCGGTCGGCAACGGACTCGGCTGGCTCGCCGTGGTGATGGCCGTGAACGTGGTCATCGCGCTCTACTACTACCTCCGCTGGACGGCCCTCCTCTTCCGCCCGGCCCCGGACGCGGCCCCCGCGCGGATGCGCCTGCCCGCGCCGCTGAGCGCGGCCGTCGCACTGACCGCGATCGCCGCGATCGCCCTCTCGCTGTGGCCCGAGCTGGTCCTCACGTACGCGGGCACGGGCCTGCAGTGACGGCGTACGCGGCGGCGTGACCGACGGCGTACGAGGTACGGACCACCGGTGCGGGTGGCCATGACCTGGGAACTGGAGCAGGCCGCCTCGCGTTGACCAGTACGTGAGGGTCCACTGAAGAGGTGGAACGACCACTTGTCTCAGGGGTCCCCTGCCGCACCACTGGAGGGCGTACCGTGCACCGGCACAATGGGCTGAGGACGGCCCTGCTCCTCGGGGGGCTGTCCGCTCTCATCATCGTCATCGGAAGTTTCTTCGGGCGCATGGGCCTGATCGTGGCCCTGCTCATCGCGCTCGGCACCAACGCCTACGCGTACTGGAACAGCGACAAGATCGCGCTCCGCGCCATGCGGGCCCGCGCCGTCAGCGAGTTCGAGGCCCCGGAGCTGTACCGGATGGTCCGCGAGCTCTCCACCGCCGCGCGCCAGCCGATGCCGCGGCTGTACATCTCGCCCACCCAGGCGCCCAACGCCTTTGCCACAGGACGCAATCCGCGCAACTCCGCGGTCTGCTGCACCGAGGGCATCATGCGCCTGCTCGACGAGCGGGAGCTGCGCGGCGTCATCGGCCACGAGCTCAGCCATGTCTACAACCGCGACATCCTCATCTCCTCGGTCGCCGGCGCGCTCGCGTCCGTGGTGATGTTCCTGGTGAATTTCGCCTGGCTGATCCCGTTCGGCAGGTCCGACGACGATGACGGCCCAGGACTGTTCGGGATGCTGCTGATCATGATCCTGGGGCCCCTGGCGGCCTCCCTGATCCAGCTCGCCGTCTCCCGCTCCCGGGAGTACGAGGCCGACGCGTCCGGCGCCCAGCTCACCGGCGACCCGCTCGCCCTGGCCTCCGCGCTGCGCAAGCTGGAGCACGGCACCCAGCAGGCGCCGCTCCCGCCCGAGCCCCGGCTGGAGACGGCCAGCCACATGATGATCGCCAACCCGTTCCGCCGCGGCGAGAGCATGAGCAAGCTCTTCTCCACCCACCCCCCGATGCCCGAGCGGGTGGCCCGTCTCGAGCGGATGGCAGGCTATCGATCATGAGAACGCTGCTGAACCTGATCTGGTTCGTACTCTCCGGCCTCTGGATGGCGATCGGTTATGTCCTCGCGGGCCTGATCTGCTGCATCCTCATCGTCACGATCCCGTTCGGCATCGCGTCGTTCCGCATCGCGGGCTACGTGGTCTGGCCCTTCGGGCGTACGACGGTGGAGCGCCGCGGAGCGGGCCTGGCCTCGGGTGTCGGCAACGTCATCTGGATCGTCTTCGCCGGACTGTGGCTCACCATCGGCCACATCACCGCGGGCGTCGCGCTCTGCCTGAGCATCATCGGCATCCCGTTCGGGATAGCCCACTTCAAGATGATCCCGATCTCCCTGATGCCGCTGGGCCGCGACATCGTGCCCACCGACTCCGCCGCCGCGTACCCGCACTACCGCTGGTGAGCGGCTGACGGCGCACGGCTGACGCCGCACGCAGGACCCCGCACGCAGGACCCCGCACACACCCGGGCCCGCGCCCCCGAGGGGCGCGGGCCTCGCACCTGAGACGGCGCCGGGTGAACGGCGTACCGCTCAGCGGTAGTTGATGAACTGCAGCGGGAAGTCGAAGTCCTTCCCCTTCAGCAGCGAGATGACGTCCTGCAGCGCGTCGCGGCTCTTGGAGGTCACGCGCAGCTCGTCGCCCTGCACCTGCGCCTTGACGCCCTTGGGGCCCTCGTCGCGGATGGTCTTGGCGACCTTCTTGGCGTCGTCCTGGGAGATACCTTCCTTCAGACCCGCGAAGATCTTGTACTCCTTGCCGGAGGCCTGCGGCTCGCCCGCGTCCAGCGCCTTCAGCGAGATCCCGCGCTTGACCAGCTTGGACTGGAAGATGTCGAGGACCGCCTTCACCCGCTCCTCGGCGTTGGCGCGCATCTCGATCTTCTCGCCCGACCAGTCGATCGAGGCGCCGACGCCCTTGAAGTCGTAGCGCTGCGAGATCTCCTTGGCGGCCTGGTTGAGGGCGTTGTCGACCTCCTGCCGCTCGACCTTCGAGACGATGTCGAAACTGGAGTCGGCCATGGTGAGTTGGCTCCTCATGTGTAGATCGATGGGGAAAGCGGTTCGCGCTCGCGTCCCGCCCCGCAAGCCTAGCCACCGCCCCGGTGATCCACCGCTGATCAGCCGGGTGGCGAAGCACCCCCGGGTATCGGGTATGGTTTACACCGTTGCCGAGGCGCACCGCCGCAAAAGCGGGGCACCACGGCGGCAATCCCAGGCGGTGTGCCCGAGCGGCCAAAGGGAGCAGACTGTAAATCTGCCGGCTCAGCCTTCCTAGGTTCGAATCCTAGCGCCGCCACAGTCGGGAAACCCCTTCCCCACCTGCTAAAACGCAGGGCAGGGAAGGGGTTTTTCGTGTTCGAGGCCGCTGCTGGCCACAAGGTGAAATGTGTGGTGTGTCCCACCCTGTCTCACCTATGTCTCAGGGCTGACCAGTGCGTGTCCCCCCAGGTGTCCCCCGGGGGATTCAATCCTCGGGCTCGTTCCACTCCCGCATGGCATCGGCGATGCGCTCGTTCGCCTGCTCGCGTGTCCGGTCCAGCACCTTCGCGTACACCCGAAGGAGTACGGCGACGCTGTGGCCGGCCCGCCGCGCGCACTCCATCGGGTCCACTCCGGAGCTGAGCCAGAACGAGACTCCGGCGTGACGGAGGTCATAGGGGCGACGTGCAAGTGGAGTGGCCCTCTCCTCGGAAGTCAGCGCGTTCTTGCGCGCTTTCGCCCACACCTCCCCGTACCCGGTCTCCTGAAGCAGCCCGCCACGGCTGGTACGGAACAGCCGTCCGTCCGGCGCTGTGCCGTACGCCTCCAGATGCTGCCGCAGCATCGCGACGAAACTCGGCGGGATCGGCACGAGCCGGGAATCGTCCTCGGGCCGGGCCTTCAACCCTCGGCGCTCATGCGCCTGGCCGTCGGTCGTCCAGCTCCGTCCGGCACGGACCACACCCTGCCGCAGCGTGAGCGTGCCCCATCCCTTCTCGGGCAGGTGGCATTGCGCCTTCGTCAGCCCGGCAGCCTCGGCCGGCCGCATGGCGGCGTAGTAGAGGCACCCGAAGAACGCCTCCAGTCGCTTACCGCGGGCTCCCTCCTCGCGCACCTTGCGCAGGAGAGCCCGCACCTGCCGTGGGTTCGCCACGCTCTCCGGGGCCACCTCCTCGGCCGACTTCGGCGCGGTCCACTGCACCGTGGTCAGCGGGTTCACCGGCATGGTGAAGTACTTCTTCTCGACCGCCAGGCCCAGAGCATCGCTGAGGCAAGCACGCTTGCGCAGAGCGGTCTTGGCCGCCGCCTGCTTGCCATCGAGCTTCAGCTTCAGAGCGTTGAGAGCCAGGCGAACCACTTCCGGATCTTCCAGGGCCGACACCGGAAGGGAGTTCTTCGCAATCCAGCGGAGGGCCCGCGCCACCTCCTCGGGAGGCTCCTCCTCCCGTCGGTTCTTGTTGTACGCCCAGCCGTACAAGGCCTGTCGCAGCACGCGGGGCTCCGGCGCTCCCGCCTTCGTCTTCACCAGAGCGGGCGTGATGGTGGCCAGGGCATCCGCGAAGTTTCGGCGCGACTTGGCCGGCGCCTGGTCCCACTTCGCCTCGATGAACGTGCGCGTGTGCTCGTACCACGTCACAGAGTTCTTCTGACTGCGCAGTTCCGAGACGGGGAGGCCCAGCTCCTCGTCGAACTGCTCGCCCTTCCGGAGCGCCGACATCAGCTCCGAACGGCGCCCGTCAGCCTGCGGCTTGAGCTTGTAGCTCTTGGAGTGCTTGCGCTGGCCCACCAGCCAGCGCAGCCGGTACGGCTTGGGGCGGTCGCGGCGAACCTCGATGCCGTAGATCCGTACGTCGTAGGTGAGTGGCATGCCTCTCCATAAGAAGAGGGGCCCGCCCAGAAGGCGGGCCCCAGGTTGGGCGCTCGATTGCTGGTCAGGCGGCGGCGCGTCCCTTGCACTGGTCCCACCAGGCGTCCAAGTCCTCGCGAGTGACGCGGAGCTCACCGCTTGGCAGCTTGGAGATCTCCGGAGCTTGACCGCGGGCGCGCATGCGGTAGAAGGCCGCGCGGCTCATGCGGATCTCAGCGAGCACTTCGCGGAGCGTGAGCTGCTGGACCTTGGCCATGCCGTGTTCCTTTCTTAGCGGCGGATGTGTCCGAGGCGGGGATTTCTGCGTCACTGCGTCACCTGCGTCACTGGCCGGGTGTGACCTGCGGTTTCTTGGTGACGCAGAGGATCGGGGCTGTGTCACGGGTGACGCAGGCTCTTCGTCACCGGTGACGCGGGTGACGCGGGGTGACGCAGCCGGGAGCGTTCTGCGTCACTGCTGTAGCCGCAGGTCAGGGGCCGTTTTGGGTCCGTGGGTGACGCAGGTGACGCAGCATCTCTTCTCTTAGGAAAAAGAAGGGGTGGTTTGTCTTGTGGGCGCGTTTTTTGAAGAGCGAAGAAGGAGCCGCTTCGCGGCGCGTCCTTCGGGCGGCGGACAAGCCGCCGAACAGCAAGAAGAGCACCCCGGGCGTGGTGCCCCGTGGTGCTCTTCTTGCTTGCGCCGTGCCGGATGTGCCTGGTCAGGCCAGCGGCTCTTGCTCGTAGGGGGCGGAGGGCTGTGGTCGGGTCATGGCGATGTAGCGGGCCTTGTTGATGCGGCCCCAGTCGATGAGGACGCCCCGGGCCGCGAGGGTCGGCTGGAGGCGCTTGAGACGGTCGGAGAGGACCTTGCCCGTGGTCGGCCACCCTTTGGGCAGGGGCCGGAAGTCCTCCCCGGTGTAGAGCTGGGTGAGGCAGTGCAGCCACTCAGCCGACGCCATCCGCTCCTCCGCACCCGCCTCCAGACGGGCGGCGTACTGCAGCACGGTCTGCGCCAGGAGGTCGCCCTCGATGACGTCGTCGTTGAGGTCATCCAGGCTGGCCCGGTAGGCGCTCAGCGCTCCGAAGCCGGTGGCCGCGTCCAACTGCGCGCACAGGTGGGCGAAGTCGGCCATGCGCAGGTCGGTGGGGATGTCGGCCTGGGCCGCGCGGACCTTGACCGTGAGGTCGAGGAGCGAGCCCAGGACGATGGGCAGGATCTCTTCGAACTCCGCCCACAGCTCCGCCTCGGTCCGCCGCACCTTGGGCCGTTCCAGCCGCAGCGGCAGGAGCCGTTCGGCCAGGTCCGGCCGGATGACGCCGACGTCGATGCCGGTCAGCAGCAGGGGGCGGCGGTAGCCGACGCGGAAGACGTCTCCGTCGGTGAACAGGGCGCGCTTGACGTTCTCGGCGCCGGTGACGATGCAGCACATGGCATCGGAGAGGTCCGGGGTCATGTGGGAGAGGTTGTCCAGCGCGGTGACCCACCCGGCGGCCACGGCGGCGATCAGGTTCTCCTCGTCCTTCGGCGCGCGCCGCAGGTCCCCGCTCATGCCCTCGATGATCCGCGTGAGCATCCGCCCGCCGGTCGACTTCCCCGCGCCCTGCGGCCCGGTGAGGAAGGGCGCCGGCACCGGCACGGACGGCTCCAGGCAGCCGATGAGCCAGGCGAGGGCCAGGCATTCGGTCTCGGCGCTGGCGAAGTTGCACAGCCGCAGCAGTAGGTCGATGCCCTTGCCGTCGGTGTCCTTGGCCGGCAGGGGGAGTTCGCCGGTGAGCTGGGTGCGCCGCCAGCACACCTCAGCCGGGTCCGGGGTGAGGCTGTCCCAGCCGGTGGGGTGGATGCGCACGGACTGGCCGTCGCTGCGGCCCAGGTCTAGCCACGTCGCCCCATCGGCGCCGGGCGCGACGCGGATGTGGACCGGCTGGACTGCCTCACCCATCGCGAGGGCTTCGATCAAGTCCAACGCCTCCTTCATGGCGGTACCGTTGAACACGCCGAGACCGTCGCGGAACAGGCCGACCAGGAGTTCCTGCCGGTGGCTGCCCGCGGTGCCCTGCGAGCGGATCGGCCGCGCCACGGGCTGCCCGTTGCGCTGCGCGTATACGGTCCCGTCGGTGGTGCGGAAGTAGCGGAAGTGGGCTTGCGCGTAGTCCGTGATGACCTCGCGCCCCGGGGTCTTCTCGTCCTCGGACATGCTCACAGTCCCAACTTGGTACGGGCGTTGGTCCACGCATCGGTGCAGTGCCGGGCGGTTTCGCCCTTGGCCTGCGCGGCGGTGAACAGCCGCGCGACGTGGGCGTCGGTGAGGCAGCCGCACCGGCCGTGCGCGGACAGCACGGCCAGGAACGTGCGATAGACGGTCGCGTGAATCTGCTCGCGGGCCTCGGTGATGCGCTGCTCAGCCATCGCGATGCCACGCTCCAGGTAGACGGGCGTGCGGTGCCGGCACTCCCCGCCCCCGCCCGGCACAGACACGCTGTGCGCCCCCGGCCGGACCGGCGCGGACTCCTTCACGATCAGTGCGCGCACGGCGTCCGGCAGGGCGGTTATGGTGCCGGTGCCGGGGGAGATCCAGCGGGCGTACTGCATCAGGGACTTGATGTCGACGCCGGGCCGCACGCCGTTGGCCGACGGCATCGTCCCGCGGTAGATCCAGTGCTGGCCGCGGGTGGTCGGCACGGTGCGGGTGGCGGGCAGTGTGGCGCGGGCCCAGGCGATGGCGTCGGCGTCGTCCAGGTCCACCACGGTCAGCCCGGCGCCGCCGGGGTGCCAAGCCAGGCCTGCCACGCGGCGCCAGGCCGGCTCCCACGCGGGGGACAGGAGGGTGCGGGTGTCGCGGGTGGCGGCGGCCCAGCCGTGGCAGATGCCGGGGCAGCGGCACGGGCCCTGGTGCTTCATGTTCGGCCGGCCGCCGCAGGCGTTGTCCCGGCAGGCGGGGCAGTTACCGAAGGGAATCTTGCCGCGGGAGAGGGGCAGCACCGGCACTCCGGCCGCCGCCAACTCCAGCCCGGTATGCAGCAGTCCGGCGGTCATGGCGCCACCAGGACGCGGGGATCGCCCGGCGGAGGCTCGCCGGATGTCAGTGGGTTGGGTCATGCTGGAAACCTCCGGTGCTCTTTTGGAGTTGCTGGTGACACGGGCGGCCCCGGGATCTTTGGCGAGACGTGGGGCCGCCCTTACTTGCCGGTATATGGGCGACACGAGGTGCTGTCGGTGGGGCCGGATAGGTTGCGGCCATGGCGATTGACGACCTGACTCCGGGCATGATCACGACCCGCACCGAGGTAAAGAAGCTCTTGGGCGGTGCCATTCAGGGAGGTATCCAGACCCCGGCGAACGGCGAGACGGTCTTGGTCTATTCAGACCCCTCGCAGGGGGTGAAGTACGGCTACACCTTCGATGGTCAGGTTGACGATGACGAGTACGGCCCGCTCTTCCTGTACACCGGCGAAGGTGCATCCGGCGACCAGAAGATGACGTCGGGCAACAAGGCCATCTTGGAGAGCACTGCTGATGAGCGCGCAGTGCTCCTCTTCGTCTCAGTCGGTAAGAAGGGTGCCGTCAAGGGTGGGATGCGCCAGCGGTTCGTTGGACGGGCCGTAGTCGACCCGGTGCTTCCCTACGTGGAACGGCACGCGCCAGGCTCAGACGGTGTGATGCGTCGCGTGTTCGTCTTCCGGTTCCGCCCCGCCCCGGGAGTGACGTGGTCACTCACGGACGAGGACGTGGCGATGCCGGCCACCGTGAGCAAGGTGGTCGAACTGCCGACGAGTCCGAAGTCCGCTCCCTCCGCCGACAAGCAGAAGGCCACAACGACGGGGGTCAAAGACAAGAAGACGGAGAAGCACTCCACCAAGAACACTGTCGCCAATGTCCCCGGTGGAGAACGTCAGGTCGTGCGTCGGGAAGGCCAGTTGGTCACGGCCTTTGAGGAGTACCTGTCTGCGGCAGGCCACACGTTCAAGAGCTTCCAGATCACCGTCAAGGGCGAAGTCGGTGCCCTCATCCCGGACGTATACGACGTCACTGACAACGTGCTCTACGAAGCGAAAGGACGAGCGACCCGCAACGCCGTGCGCTTCGCGATCGGGCAGCTCTTGGACTATCGCCGGCATCTGGAAGTCCCCGACGGCCTTCGGCTTGCTGTGTTGCTGCCGGAGGCACCCAGCGACGATGTACGGGAGCTGCTAGTGACGGAGAACATCGCGCTGGTGACGCAGACTGACGAGGGATTCGACGGCTTCCCCCTCGCCACCTGAGCTTGTCGAGGCTGGTACACCGGGGCGGTCCCTTACGCCGAACGTGAGGGGCCGCCCCGGTGTACGAAACGAGGGCTGGAGAGGGGATGTGGCCGGAGGGCCGGAACCCCCTCTACGGGGCGCTACTTCGCAGGTCAGGCCGCCTCTACCGGTGGATCTACCGGGGTAGTGCTCCCCCGCTACTCGCGGGGTGCGGGTAGCGGGGGACGAACCGGGGTCAGGAGGCGGGGTTGGTAGCGGGGGTGGCCTCTACCGGCCCCGTCTCGCGGGCGGCGAGGAGCAGTTCCTCGGGCACCGCGGCTTCCAGGTCGGAGCGGCGCCATCCGGCGAGGTTCTTCCCGCCGACCTTGACCTGCCGGGTGGTGCGCTCGACGCCGGCCGTCTCCAGCTCGGTGGCCAGGCGTTCGGCGTCCCAGTCGCCGTAGCGGTCCTCGTCGGCGTTCACGAGCCGGTCCAGGAGGACGGTGGTGTGCATGCGGTCAGCGTGCCGCATCACGTCCAGGCAGTCCGAGAGCACCGGCGCGATGACTACTCCGGCCTGGTCGGCTTGGGCGGTCACGTCGCCGGCGGCGTCCCCGGTGATCTGCCCGAGCGGTTCGCGCAGTGCGCGGCCCTTGAGGCACAGGGAGTTGAACTCCGCGGTGGTGAGCATGTCGTTCTTCACCGTGGCGTACGACGCGGGCCCGGTGACCAGCACCGTGACGCCCTTGTGGTCCTCTGAGAGCAGCGAGGCGTCGGCGCCCATGGCGGCCTTGCCGGAGCCGAGGACCATGTCGGAGCTGGTCTTGTCGGTGACTTGGGTGCAGCAGCGGATGGTGATGATCTCCCGCAGCTTGGTCGGCACGGACTTCGCGTCCGGGCGCTGGCTGGCGTAGTTGGAGATGAACCCGGCGGCCGGGCCGCGACGGGCGATGCGACCGAGGTCGTCGACGACTTCCTCGCGTTCCTTGTCGTCCATGGCGAGGAAGGCTTCTTGCAGCTCATCGACGGTGACGAAGATGAACGGCATCTTGTACTTCTCGATGATCTGCGGGGTGAGCTTGCCCTCGGGGCAGATGGAGGTGGGCAGGCCGCGGAAGAGTGCGAAGCGGCGTTCCATCTCCGCCAGCAGCTCTTTGAGTATGGCCTTGAAGGCGTCGATGGCGTCCTGTTCGGCGCCGAGGATGAGGCGGTGGGCGACGTGCCGCATGCCCATCCAGTCCTGCCCGCCCTTGAAGTCCGCGACGTAGTGCCGCACCCACGGGTCGAGCAGGCCGGCCGCGGTCATCAGGCGCTGGGTGAAGGTCTTGCCGCGGCGCGGCAGCCCGCCGAAGAACATCGACTGCCACACCACGGGCACGTCGATGCGGTTGCCGCGGGCGTCCTGCCCGAACGGGACTGCGTCCCAGATGGAGAACCGCTCCATACGCGCCAGCGGGGACGGGGTGGGCTCGGCCAGGTAGGGGTCGTCGTCGGCCACCCACATCGACACGCGCCCGGCGTTGCCGCCCTTCGCGGCCCGCACCCGGGACATGACCACCTGAATCTCATCGACGCCGAGTTCCTGCGCCAGGACCTCGCGCTTGGCGAGCACGTCCGAGGCGGTCTTGCCGCCGCCGCGCGGGAGGTCGAAGACGACCGCCCAGCCGCGTCCGTCGCGGACCGGGCCCATGACGCAGGTGACCTTGGGGCCGTCCTCGTCGCCCTTGCCGCTCTTGAGCAGCCCGGCGGCGCGCAGGGCGTCGTTGAGCTGCTGGGCGGACATGTCCACCCGCAGCGGTGGGGCGCCCTGGTCGAGCAGTTGGGTGTCCTTGCCGCGGCCGAGGTAGGCGAGCGGGGTGACCACGGCCGCGGCGACCCCGGCCTGGAAGAGTGGCGGGGCCAGCCACACCCCCATCGCGGCGGCGGCCACCGCGATGGCGGCGGCGCCGAAGCGCCACCGGCGGGTGCGGGTGCGGATGGCGTGCGCGATCTGGTGCCGGGCGGCCAGCTCCACATCCTCCGGACGGGCCTTGGTCTGCGCGCGCAGGGCCCTCACCACGCTGGTGTGGTCCTGCGCGGACAGCGTGGGCCACAGCCCCTTGCAGGCGCGGAAGAAGCCGCGGCAGGCCAGCAGCATGGCCTTCATCAGGTACTTGGGGACCCTCACGCCGTGGTAGCGGGTGTGCCACCACGTCAGCCGCCCGAGCGCGGTCACATTCGCCTTGATCGAGGCCAGCGAGCGGGCCCAGGCGGGCAGCACCGGCGTATCCGGCACCGTCAGCCAGTCTGCGAGGGGGTTGTCCGGCCGGTCCACGGCCTCCGGCGGGGTCTCACCGGTCGGCGTCTCGGTCTCGGGGGCGGCCTGTTTGACCAGGCTCACCGTCGGGGTGGTCTCTTCCCGGGTGGCGCGGTGTTCGTCGAGGTCGTGCACGGTGCCCAGGGCGGGCGTCTCCGTCGCAACGTCGGTCATGATGGAACTTCTCCTGTCTCGTCTGAGGGCGGGCCGGAGGGCTCGGGGCGACCGGTATGGCTGGCAGGCTCGGCGGTCGCCCCGGGGCGTCACGGCCGGGCGCGCTCGGCCTCACGCAGCCGCTTCTCCGCGGCCTTGCGCCGCTCGCGGGCGGTGTCCCGCTCGTCGCGGGGTGCGGCGCGTTCGGCGACCTTCGCGGCAGCCGCCTCGTCCTTCGCGGTGGAGAGCTGGCGTTCGTACGCCTGCATCTCGCGCTGGTAGCGGTCCGCGGCGTCCCGGTCGATGCGGTCGAGTTCGGCTTCGACCTTGGCGGTGTCGCCGTAGGCGTTGTGCGCGCCCTTGACCAGCAGGCGGGCCCGCTTGCTCTTCTCGGCGCGGGTGTAGCTGTATCCGGTCGGCATGCTCACTTCTCCTTGCTGATCTGGGTGAAGACCGAGCGCAGCACCAGCAGGCACACGGTCAGGGACACGGCGCCGATCGCGAAGGCGACCATGGAGACCGCCAGTGCCATCGCGAGGAAGGTGCCGGCGACGCCGAGGGCGACCCACTTGCCGGCCGCTCCGCGGGGTGCGGGCGGCGGCTGCCGGGGCGGGGCGGTCTGGGGCTGCTGTGCGGCCTGGATGGCGGCGAGCACGAGGGCGAACTGGTCGCCCTGCCGGGCGGCGTCCACCGCCTCTCTGCTCGCCCTCTCGATCTCGCTCATGGAGGACTCCTGTCAGGGGGTTCAGGCAGCGGCCTGCACGGCAGGCGGGTAGGCGCAGGTCACGCACATGCCGAGTGAGGCGGGGATGCAGTAGCCCGCGTCTGTGCCGCAGTTGGGGCAGGTGCGGCGCGCGGTCATCGCCGCGGCCAGCGCGCGGGCGCGGCCCGGCGTCATCGGCCGGACCGGCTTCGCGGCGTCGATGCGGTAGAGGTAGGCCACCAGCGGCGCCCGCCGATGCCGGGCACGGAGGACCTGCGCGACGACGGGCTGACCGCCGGGCCGCAGGCCGCGGGCGCGTAACTGACGGCGGGTGGCGTAGCCCTCCGGGGCCAGGCCCCAGGGGAAGGTGGGTATGCCGTAGGTGGCGCCGGTGGGGTCGTCGCCGAACATCAGGCGGCCACGCGCTTCCAGGCGGCCCGTAGGTTCACCTCGGAGGCGGCGTGTCCGGCGGCCCGGAAGCGACCCGCCATCTGCCGGTAGGAGAGCGGGGGCGTCTCGCTGCGGCGGATCTCATCCACGAGAGCGTCCAGCGCCTCGTCGGGGGGCTCGGGCGCCGCCTCCAGTGCGGGTACGGGTTCGGTCGGCCCCCACACCGGGAGTTCCCAGCGGGGTGTGACGCCGGGTGTGACGGGGGTCGTCACGCTGGTCAGCGCCCTGCCGGTGTCCTCGCGCTCGCGGGCCGATTCCAGCGTCGACCACGCCTCGGCGAGGGTGGTGGCGGTCTTCGCCTGCACCCTCGCGACCCGGGCACCGGCCGCGGTGACCGCGGTCAGCCGGGTCTCCTCCGAGCCTGCTTCGGCGCGCAGCCGGGCGCGGGCCACGGCCGCCTCGTCCCGTGCCTCCTGCTGGATGCCCGCGATGGCCTCCAGCGCGGATGCGGTGAGGGCGGTGCGCTCCCACAGGGTGTGGACGAGCCACAGTGCCTTGGCCGCCAGCGGCAGCCATGCCACCGCCAGCCACGCCCCCACCGATGTCTCGGCGGTGAGGGCGTGGGCGACCAGCACGCCGGAGGCGATGGCGCCGAAGACCCAGCCGACCACGGTCACCGGAGTGCTGTGGTCGCCCTGGGCGGCGAGGCGGCGTTCGTAGGCGAGGGTGGCCAGCCAGGCCCCGTCCAGTCCGAGGCCGACCAGCAGCGCGACGGGCCAGGGCGTCACGGCCCCGAGCCACATCACCACCACGGCCAGGGTGAGCACCATGGACACGGTGGTCATGGCCACGGCCGGGCCCACGGTCTTGGCGTTGCGTGCGTGCTGCTGCCAGTTCACAGTGCACCTCCCGCATGCGCGTTCAGCAGGGTGAGCAGGTAGTGGGCCAGTGCGGGGGTGCCGACTTCGAGCTGCGGCCAGGGGCAGCAGTCGTAGACGCCCTCCTCGTCCCGCACCTCGTGCGGTGTGCCCTCGTAGAGGCGTCCGTGCTCGGGGCTCTCGCAGACCAGGGCCACGCCGGGCTGGTAGTCCAGCGACACCAGCCGCCAGTGCAGCGTGAGGCCGCGGTCGTTCATTGCGCACAGCTCGGCCACCGCCGCATGCCGCGCGGCGACCGCCTCCTGACGGGTGCTCATCACTGCCTCCTCGCCTGGTGCGGGTCGGGGGTGGTGGGCTGGAGCCAGGCGTAGGGCGGCAGGGTGCCCGCCGCCTTGAAGGTGCGGATGGCCGCGCCGTCCGGGGCGTCGGGGAGGGCGTAGACCCGGGCCCCGTTCAGCGAGGCGAGCATGCGCGCGGCGTGGTGCTCGCAGCCGTCCGCCCCGGCCCCGGAGCGGTCCACGACGGTCACCGCGACCGGACCCTTGCAGCCGCTCGGGTCACCGGGGTGCGCGGCACCGCACCGGCCGGTGCCGGTCTCGGCCGCGACCTGACGGGCGTATCCGGCGGCGAGCCGCTGCCGCCATGCGGTGTGCAGGATCTCGCCGTGGTCGAACGCCAGGCCCTCACCCGGCGCGTCCAGCGGGACCCACCGCACGGCGGCGGCGTCATCCCCGGCCCGTGCCACAGTGTCGGCGGGGACGGTGACCGCGTACGCGACGCTGACGTACCGCCCGCGCGGATCGCGGTCGGGGCGGTCATAGACGCCGATCAGAGTCAGGTCGTCCGGGGCGACCGCGACGCCGGTCTCCTCCTCCAGCTCCCGCGCAGCCGCCGCCCGGGAGGTCTCGCCGGGGTCGACGTGACCGCCCGGCAGCGCGAACTGCCCCTGGTGGGGCGGCCAGCCCCGCTCGATCAGCAGGACCCGACCGTCCTCGGTCACCGCCACCACATCGGCGGTGTAGCGGATGGTCTCGACGTTGTCGCTCATGCAGCCACCGCCTGAATCGGAGTGTTGGTGAGTCCCGTGAGGTCGGCGATGTCCTCGCCGCTCAGCACGGTGTGGATGTTCATGGCGTGGGCTACCGCGCGGATCTGCGGCCACAGCCGCGTGACCTTGCGGCGGGCCATGCCGCGCACCATGCCCCAGGACTTGCCGCCCGCGGGCACGTGGTCGCGGCCGAGCCGGTGGCCGAGCTGGCCGAGGATGGCGATGGCCTGGTCCCGGTCGTGCTCAGCCGCGCACGCGGCGGCGGCCTGCGGGGTCCACAGACCGGAGAGCAGCAGGTGGTGGGCGTGGGCGAGTTCGCCGGCAGCGGCCTGCGCGGCGAACTGCCAGGGCGGCACGGTGTCCACGGTCAGGTAGGTGATGCCGGTGAGCAGCCAGCCGCCGTCGTCGGTGTCCTGGTCGATGACCTCGCTGGACTGCACATACAGCCCGTAGGCCATCGACAACACCGCATGCCCGGCCTCGTGATACGCCGTCCCCAAGCGGGTCTGCACGCGGGTGAGGGGCGTCTCCAACGTCGGCCGCTGCTCGGGCAGAAGCTCCGGTGCCATAGCTGTCGTGGTCATCGCTGCCCCCGCTGCTTGCCGAGTCGGAACCAGAACAGAACCCAGCCGGCGAACTGCACCGCGCCGCCGACGGCGACGAGGACGAGGAGCCGTTCGCGGCCGGTCACGTACCGGGCGGTGACGGCCGCGGCCATGAGCAGCGCACCGACGAGGATGAGGAAGAGGGGAAGCCCGGTGGGCGACGTGCTCTTCATGCCGCACCCCCGGCGGTGAGGAGGGCGGCCAGCAGCAGGGGGCCGCCGGTGGCGAGGGTGAGGTTCACCGCGACCTGGAGGCCGCGCATCTTCGCCACCACGATCCGGGAGAGCGCCACGGTGTGGGCGGCCGTGCAGTCGCGGGCCAGCTCCTCCGTCAGCTCCTCGGCGGTCAGCTCGGCCCAGCGCGGGAAGCCGACCTGCGCGGCCGTCGGGGAGATCCGGGGCCGGACCACGAGCAGCAGGAGCGTCACCGAGGCCAGCAGCATGGCCAGCCCCACGCCGCCGGCGAACCGGGCGGCCAGCGGCACCCACGGCTGCGATCCCAGGCTCCACACGCCGGCCAGCGCGACACCGTTGAAGGCGAGCAACAGTGATGCCTTGGTGTCGGTGCGGGCAATCTCCGCCTTGACCTCAGACTTGGCGTCCGTCACCGCGCTCATGCCGCACCCCCGGTGGCCTCGGTGGTCTGGTTGGCCAGGTCCCGGCGGGCGGCCAGCAGGCGGCGCTGGGCGCGGCGGATGCGCTGCCGGTCCAGCTCCGACGGGGTGCGGTCGAGGGTGGTGATGTGCGCGTCCAGCAGCTCGACGTCCGCCGTGATGACGGGCATCTCGCGCTCGATGGCGTCCAGTTCCGCGGCCGTCGGCTCGCGGTCGGGATCGGCGGCGGTAACAGCCGCCTGAACAGTGCCGATGTACTGCATGGGTCGTGTTCCTCTCAGCATGGGTGGCGACCCGACAGCGGCCCCGGTGTTCCAGCACCGGGGCCGCGCCATATGTCAGTTGGGTCGAGGTTCAGCGGTTGCGCAGGATCTCCTCGGTGCGGGCGTTGACCTTCGCCAGCGCGTCGTCGACCGCCTGCCGCTGGGCTTCGCGCTCCTGCACGATCTCGGCCGTGCGGCGTTCCACGGCGGCCAGCGCGTCATCGACGATCTGATCGGGGGTGCGGGACATACGTGCCTCCGGTAGTGACTCGGTTCTGCCTGGTGATCGGTGGGGAGCGGAAGTACCTCTTCGGCGCTTCGACGTGCGGCGACTCCTCTCAGCTCGACTCCAGTACGTGCACTGCAAGGGGGGCTCGTGTCCCCCACCCTCCGGCCGTTGCTCGCGGTCACCGGGCCACCTCGCCAGTCGGGCCGTAGCCCTGTCCCCTGGCCTTCAGCGGGATTGCAGCGTCCCCGCCTTCTGCTCCGCACCGTCGAAACCGAGGGCTTCGTCTGGTGCGCACCAGTAGAATGCATCTGGTGCGCACCAGAGTCAAGCGTCTGAGGTGATTCCTCGTTGCCGCTCAACTTCGGCGCACTTCCAGAGAAAGCCCTGGTGAGGGGGCCGCGGTAGCCAACAGAGGTTCATGTGAGAGGAGTTAAGAGAGCTGTTAACCCCTGACGACCTGCGCATATGTAGGGCATGCTGCTGAAGGCAGCACCGAAGCAAGGCCGAGGACGAAGCACATGAGCAACGCACTACGCGCCACGCGAGAAGCGCAGGGCATGTCGCAGGATCGGCTCGTTCACGCGATCGAGGTGCACGCGCGAAAGCACGGAATCGAGGTGGCCAGCACGGCGAGCCTGAAGGTCTACGTCTCAGAGTGGGAGAACGAAAAGGGGCGCAAGATCAATGACAGGTACGCCAAGATCCTTCGCGCAGTTCTAGGCGTCACAGATGCGGAACTGAGGGGGCAACAGCTCATCTCAGAACCGATGAAGCCGCCGTCCACCGACGGCTATGACGATCTACTCGACCGCATCGACTCGGCCCGCAGCGTGAGCCAGTCCATGGTGAAGACGTTCGAGGACCAGACGGAGCTGCTACGCACCATGGACCGCCAGATGGGCGCGGCGAGCTTGGTGGACCAGATGGGCAACCACCTCTCCACCCTTGAAGAAGCGCTCACCTTCGCCGTTCTTCCGGATACCCGGAAGCCGGTAGCTCTCGCGCTGACCGGCGCCGCTTCACTCGCAGCGTGGCAGGCCCTTGATGGCGGGTTCGTGGAAAGGGCCTGGCGGCGGTACGAACTGGCGAAGCGCGCTGCTCAAGAGGCCGACGCCCCCATGTACCTCGCACACGCCACGGGGGAGCAGGCGTACGTGCTCGGGGAAGCCGGCCGCGTAGACGACGCTGTATCGCTCGTCCGGTATGCGCGTGAGACCGGCGGAGAGCGACTGTCACTGCGGCTCCGGGCCTGGCTACACGCTGCCGAAGCGGAGCTCTGCGCGAAGGCCGGTATGCCCGACGATTGCCGTCGCGCGCTGGAAAGGGCAGCCGCGTGCCTCCCGGAAGATGGGGAGACACGCGACCCCGACCTGCTCAGCGTCTTCCTCAACCACGGCCACATGACCCGATGGCGTGGCAACGTACTGGCCCTGCTCGGCGACGACGAAGCGGTGAGCAATCTGTACGACGCGCTCGAAGCTGTTGACCCGACCTTCGTCCGAGCACAGGCTGGCGTGCGCTGCGACCTCGCCCAAGCCCACCTTGCACGCGGCGAGCCCGACCAGGCGCAGCAGCATCTCCGGCAGGCGCGACTACTGGCGAAGCGGACCGGCTCCGTACGTCAGCAGCGACGTGTCGACCTGCTTACTCAGCCTCGCTCGTAGGCGGGGGAAGCTGCCCGCGGTTGGCCAGCAGGTAGTTGAGGGCAACGAGCGTGCCGGCGCCCATGAGTTCGCCCTGGGCCATGAGTCCGCGCACGTCGCTGAGCGGCACCCATTCGACGTGGCCGGCCTCCTCGGCGTCGGTCGGCTCCCCGATGCGCTCGGCGCCACGGCCGATGTAGACCTCGTGCGGAGAATCGACCATCCCGATCATGGGCTGGAACGTCGAGATGTGCTTTAGCTTCCCCGGACGCCAGCCGGTCTCTTCCTCCACCTCGCGGGCCGCGGTGGCCTTCGGGTCTTCACCAGGGTCCACGATGCCCCCGGGGAGCTCCCAGCCGAACACCTGCGGCACGAAGCGGTACCGCCACAGCATCAGCACCCGGTCCTTGTCGTCGACAACAGCCGCGATGGAGACGTGATGCAGTCGCACGACGTGGTGCTCGAACCGCTTTGCGCCGGGTGGGTCGACATCGACGAGGTCGAGGTTCACCCACCGATTTTCGTAGACACTCCGCTCACCGTGGATCTTCCACGGCTGCACGCCCGTGGGTCGTTTGACGCTGACTCCCCCGGCGACGCGGTACGAGCTACGGCCGAAGACCTCTAGCAACCCCTCGCTGACGAGACGCGCCAAGACCTGGCGCAGTGCCGTCCGCCTTACGGGAAGGATGGCCTCCAGTTCGCGCTCGCTGGGGATCTTCTGTCCAGGCTTCAGCTCTCCAGAATCAATCCACCCTCGGATCGTGTAGTACGCCTCTGTGGACTGCGGTCCCATGCTCGGAGAGCCCTCCCGGGTCGTCGACTGGTGCGTGCCAGCGTAACGGGGAGGGGGAGAGCAAGGCAGTGCTGTCAATCGGGGCCTCCAGTCATAGTTGTGCGGGGCACGACACGTCAGGCAAGCGCACCCGCGGGCATGAGGCGGGGAAGATCGCAAGCCTCTGGGCGAGAGGGCGGTATGGATCAGGGATTGGCTGGACTGCTTGCTGGCGCCGCCGGCCTCGTAGGTGCTGGCATCGGTGGACTTGCGACTGCCTACGGCGCTCGTATCGGAGCTGAGAAGACAATCGAAGCTGCACAGACCCAGGTGGAAAAGCAGTCGCAGGCGGAGCATCGTCACTGGGTCCGTGAACAAAGAAAGCAAGCGTGTGTCGGCTTCATGGAGGCGCTCGACACGTGCATGTTGCTGATGGCCCCTGTTACGGCACAGATCGGGCGCAACTCACCGGTTTCGGAAGATGCGATTGAAGCGTTTGATGCTGCTGTCACAGACCTGACTGTTGCATCTGCCCAGTTGCAACTGTGGGGCCCCGACAGCCTCTTTGATAAGGCTTGGCAGCTCGTCGCGGCAGTGGGCGTGTCCGGCCGCTCGATACGTACTTGGCCCGGTGTCCAGGCGGACGGTGATTCTGCAGCCGTCAGAGAGCATCAGGAGGACTGTGACGCCAAGTCCGAGAGCGTGGGCAACAACAGGCTCGCCTTCGTGGCCGCTGTGCGAGAGACGCTTGCATCTGACCACTGAAACGGTGGGGGATCGAGGTACTGTTCCCCCACTTGTCCCCCACGGGGTTAAGAGTGAAGGGAACATGCAGGTCGAGACGGTTAGACGCGGCCCGCTGTAAATCTGCCGGCTCAGCCTTCCTAGGTTCGAATCCTAGCGCCGCCACAGACTGGGAAAAGGCCCCCGACTCCACGAGTCGGGGGCCTTCTCTTTGTGCCCGGGTCTGTCCGTGCCCCGTGAGCCGGCGCCGCTCAGCCGCTCACCGCCGCGACCGCCTCCTGGATCGGCGTCCCGCCGCCGATCATCTCCAGGGTCCGGCCCGCCGTGCCCGGCGCGTCCAGCAGGGCCACCAGCACCGCTGCCACGTCGTCGCGGGTCACCTCGTCCCGCCCGGTCCGCTCGCCCAGCCGTACGAGGCCCGTCCCGGTGTCGTCGGTGAGCCGCCCCGGACGCAGCACCGTCCAGTCGAGGTCGTCGCGGGCGCGCACGGCGTCGTCGGCCGCGCCCTTGGCCCGCAGGTACGTGGCGAAGACCGGGTCCATGCCCTCGGGCGTCCCCTCCAGGTGCGCGTCCGCGTTCATGGCGGAGACCACCAGGAACCGCCGTACGCCCGCGCGTTGTGCCGCGTCGGCGAAGAGCAGCGCGGCGTCCCTGTCCACCGTCTCCTTGCGCCCGGCGCCGCTGCCCGGGCCCGCGCCCGCGGCGAAGACCGCGGCGTCCGCGCCCTCCAGATGCTTCGCGACCTCCTCCACGGAGGCCGACTCCAGGTCGCACACCACCGGCTCGGCGCCCGCCGCGAGCAGATCGCTCGCCTGCTCGGGGCGCCGGATGATGCCCGCCACCTCGTCTCCGCGCCCGGCGAGCAGCCGCTCCAGCCGCAACGCGATCTGACCATGTCCACCAGCGATAACAGTGCGCATGTCACCGACCGTACGCCTGCCGACACGTCAGCCGTACGACCCGCCCCGGCCGTTCACCGCGCGGGGAGCGGGTTCAGCCCTGCGCCTGCCGCGGCAGGTCGAGCTCGCCCGCCGCGCTGAGATCGCAGAACTCCCGTACGGCGCTGGTCCGCGCGACCACCCGCCCGCGGTGCACCACGACCCTGCTGTACGCGAGCGAGAGCGCGCCGGCGACGTCCGTCCCGCGCACCGCCAGCAGCTCGGCCGGAAAGCCCGCCTCGACCCGTACGGCGGGAAGCCCCATCGCGGCCCGCGCACCGGCGCTCACCGCCTCGTACGCGGTCTCGGGGCGTGCCTCCCCGCGCGAGGCGAGCAGATAGGCGGCGCCCAGCGGATCGCCCCTGCCGACCGGGTTGGCGGCGTCCCGCAGCGCACCGCTGCCCGCGGCGACGGGCACTCCGGCGGAGGTCAGCAGCCGTACGGGCGGCACCCCTGAGGCGGCGCCCGGTGAACGGCGGTCCAGCGCGCCGCAGTTGCCCTGCGGCAGGCAGACCACGGTGACGCCCGCGGCGGCGAGCTGGTCGGCGGCGCGGGCCGCGGCCTCCTGCGGCAGCCGCGCGAGCCCGCCGCACGGCCCGATCGTCACGCCGGGCCGCAGCCCTCCGGCGGCCGCGGCCAGGCGGGCGAGCCGCGCGGGTTCGTCGCCCTCGGTGTGCAGGTCCACGGCGCAGCCGTGGTCAGCGGCGATCTCCAGCACCGCGTCCACATAGCCGCCGGGGTCCGGGTCGAGGTCGGGGCAGCCGCCCACCACCGTGGCCCCGGCCTTGACCGCGTCCCGCAGCATGGCCAGGCCCTCGGCCCCCGCGACCCCGGTGAGCAGCCGCGGCACGGCGACGGCCTCCAGCTCGGTGAGGCCGTACAGCGTGTGCCGGGCGCGCAGCACCGCCTCCAGCGCGCTCAGCCCGGCCACGTCGCCGATGTGCACATGGGTGCGCAACGCGGTGGCGCCGTGGCCGAGTTGGAGCAGCGCGGCCTCGGTGGTGCGCTGCTGGATCTCCTCGGGCGCCGCGCCCGGCGGTCCCGCGGGCCCGGGGCGCTCGGCGGTCAGCGCGGTGTCGTAGTGCGCGTGCGGCTCGGCCGGCGCGGGCAGCAGCAGATAGCCGGACAGATCGACCCTGGCACCCTCGGGCGGCAGTTGGCCCGGCGCGAGGCTGCCCTCGGTGCCGACCGCCTCGATCCGCCCGCCCCCGATCCGTACGTCGACGGTGCGGCCGTCGGCGAGGCGGGCCCCGCAGAGCAGCAGCGGGGGAGCGGTCGGTTCCTGGGGCGGGCTGTCGGCCATCGGACTCCCCGGCTCGGGCTCGGTGGTTCGGCGGGCGGTGCGCGGTGCGTGGTGCTCGCGCGGCGCGGCGGTGCCTCCGCGCGGTGCGCGTGCCGCGCGGGGCGCGCGTCAAGATCACGCGATGCGGAACGAGCCTAGGACGGGTCGGGTGCACCGGCGAGGAGGAGCCGAATAGTCGTACTGGTGTGGTGTGCGGGGCAGTTGAGAGACACTGCGGTGCGCGGGAAGCGGAGGTGGCGAGGGCCGCGCCCATACCGATTTCACCTTCGGCGGCCAAGCGTGTAATGTCTTCATCGCTCGCCCCAATAGCTCAGTCGGCAGAGCGTCTCCATGGTAAGGAGAAGGTCAGCGGTTCGATTCCGCTTTGGGGCTCTGATGTGAGAGGTCACCCGTCGGAAGACGGGGGCCGCCGCATCGCGGCGGTGTAGCTCAGTCGGTAGAGCAAGCGGCTCATAATCGCTGTGTCACCGGTTCAAGTCCGGTCACCGCTACTTCACCGACAGTAGCCGGTTGTAGGCTCGGTCCTCCGATCGGCTACTCTTTCTGTGTTCGATCCATCCGTTCGTCAAGGAGCACTCGCGTGGCTACCACCGACGTCCGCCCGAAGATCACGCTGGCCTGCGTGGAGTGCAAGGAGCGGAACTACATCACCAAGAAGAACCGGCGTAACAACCCGGACCGTCTTGAGATGAAGAAGCACTGCCCGCGCTGCAACGCGCACACCGCGCACCGCGAGACGCGCTGAAGCAGAGCGCTCAGCCGAGGCCATCCCCGTAGCCGGGGGTGGCCTCGACGTGTTGACGGGCCCGGTGAAGCGCGCATTCCGCCTCCGGTTTCCCGCAGATGTTCCGCTGTGTATTCCGCAGTCCGCATTCCTCACCAGCCGCAGGAGGTGCTGCGCCCATGGCGCTCGACCAGTCCTTCGTCGGGCGGAGTTATCCGCCCACCCGTCCCTATGAGGTGGGCAGGGAGAAGATCCGCGAATTCGCGGAGGCCGTCGGCGACGGAAATCCCGCCTACACCGACAGGGAAGCGGCGAAGGCGCTGGGCCACCCCGATGTGATCGCCCCGCCGACCTTTGTGTTCTCCATCACCTTCCAGGCCGCCCAGCAGGTCATTCAGGACCCGCAACTGGGGCTGGATTACAGCCGGGTCGTGCACGGTGATCAGAAGTTCGCCTATGCGCGCCCGGTGCGCGCCGGCGACCGGCTGACCGTCACCTCGTACATCGAGGGCGTGAAGTCCCTCGCGGGGAACGACATTCTCGACGTGCGCGGCGAGGTGCACGACGAGTCGGGCGAGCTGGTGGTCACCGCCTGGACGAAGCTGGTCTCGCGGGCGGCCGACCCCGCGACCGAGGGGGCGTGAGAGGCATGACGGCGAAGATCGCGTACGCGGACGTGGAGAAGGGCACCGAGCTGCCCGCGCAGTCCTTCCCCGTGGACCGGGCGACCCTGGTGCGCTATGCGGGCGCCTCCGGCGACTTCAACCCGATCCACTGGAACGAGCGGTTCGCCAAGGAGGTCGGGCTCGACGACGTGATCGCGCACGGCATGTTCACCATGGCCGAGGCGGTCCGCGTGGTCACCGACTGGACAGGCGACCCGGGCGCCGTCGTCGAGTACGGAGTGCGCTTCACCAAGCCGGTCGTGGTGCCGGACGACGAGAAGGGCGCCGTGATCGAGGTCTCAGGCAAGGTCGCGGAGAAGCTCGACGACGAGGCGCGCACCGTGCGCGTCGACCTGACCGCGACCAGCGCGGGCCAGAAGGTGCTGGGCATGTCCCGCGCCGTGGTCCGGCTGGCCTGACGGCCCGTTGGCTCCCGCCGGGGAAGCACGGGACGCACCGGACGTACGAGGGGTACGAGGCGTACGGGGTGTGCGCGCGGCGGGTCCGCACGCGCCCTCTCGTACTCTTGAGCGCGTGCAGGAACGTAACGACGCCCCCCTCGCCCCGCTGACCACCTTCCGGCTCGGCGGTCCCGCCGCACGGCTGGTGACCGCCGCCACCGACGACGAAGTGATCGCCGCGGTGCGGGAGGCCGATGAGAGCGGCACTCCGCTGCTGCTCATCGGCGGCGGCAGCAATCTCGTGATCTCGGACGCGGGCTTCCCCGGCACCGCGCTGCGCATCGCCACCTCGGGCTTCGCCCTCGACGGCGAGACGCTGGAGCTCGCCGCGGGCGAGAACTGGTCGGACGCCGTTGCCCGTTCGGTCGAGGCGGGCCTCGCGGGCATCGAGTGCCTGGCGGGCATCCCCGGTTCGGCGGGCGCCACCCCGATCCAGAACGTCGGCGCGTACGGGCAGGAGGTCTCCTCCACGATCACCGAGGTCGTCGCGTACGACCGGCGCGCGGGCGAGACGGTGACGCTGACGAACGAGGAGTGCGGCTTCTCCTACCGGCACAGCCGCTTCAAGGCCGACCCGGAGCGCCATGTGGTGCTGCGGGTCCGCTTCCGTCTCGAGGACGCGGGCGGGATGTCCGCTCCGCTGAAGTACGCGGAGACCGCGCGGGTCCTGGGGGTCGAGCCCGGCGACCGGGTGCCCGCGGCGACCGCGCGGGAGACGGTGCTCAAGCTGCGCGCCGGCAAGGGCATGGTGCTGGACCCCGAGGACCACGACACCTGGTCGGCCGGCTCCTTCTTCACCAACCCGGTGCTGAGCGACGCCGAGTTCGAGGCGTTCACGGCGCGGGTCACCGAGCGGCTCGGCGCGGATGTGGCCGCGCCCGCCTTCCCCGCGGGGGAGGGGCTGACCAAGACCTCGGCGGCCTGGCTGATCGACAAGGCGGGCTTCACCAAGGGGTACGGCGAGGGTCCTGTACGGATCTCCACCAAGCACACCCTGGCACTCACCAACCGCGGCGACGCCGCCACCGAGGACCTGCTCGCCCTCGCGCGCGAGGTGCGCGCGGGCGTGTACGAGGCGTTCGGTGTGACGCTCGTCAACGAACCGGTGACGGTGGGCGTCAGCCTCTGAGCGGGGTCCCCGGCGTCGGAGTCTCCAGCGCTGGGGTCCTCGGCGCCGGTCTCGGCCGGCCTCAATAGGCCACGCACACCGCCTGCTTGTACGTGGCCTTGTCCTCGGTCATCGCCAGCATCGCGTGGGCCAGGTCGGCGCGGGCGACCTTCTGCGCGCCGCGCACGTTGGCGCCGGTCGAGGTCCGGTATTCGCCGGTCACCGGCTTGTCCAGCAGCATCGGCGGCCGTACGACGGTCCACTCGGTCGCGCTGCCGCGGATCTCCTCCTCCATGACGGCGAGGTCCGCGTACACCTGCCGGAACACGCGCTTGATGACCGGCAGCACCAGCCGGCGTGTGAGGAGGCTCTCGTCCTCGGCCGGCCGGCCCAGCGGCGCGGCGCTCACCGCGAGGAAGCGCCGCGCGTCCGTCGCCTCCATGGCGCGCAGGATGGTGCGCACGCCCTCCGAGGTGACGGTCGTCGGCTTCCTGTCGGGCGGGCCGAGCGCGGAGAACACCGCGTCCCTGCCCTCGACCGCGCCGCGCAGCGCGTCCAAGTCCGTGTCGGGGCCGGTGACTTGGGCGGTCACCACATCCAGCCGCTCGTGCCGCACGGGAAGCCGAGCCGGGTCCCGTACGACAGCCGTGACCTGGTGTCCGGCGTCCAGTGCCTGACGGACCAGCTCCTTGCCCGTGCCGCCTGTCGCGCCGAAGACGGTGTAGCGCATGGCGTTCCCCCTAGTGGGTGAGCATTCACTTACCACTAGGGTGAGTGAATGCTCACCGGAAAGTCAACGCGTACCCGCATCCTCGATGCCGCGGAGCAGCTCATGCGCGGCATCGGCCTGGCGCGCGCCACCACCAAGGAGATCGCGCGCGCGGCCGGCTGCTCGGAGGCCGCGCTCTACAAGCACTTCTCCAGCAAGGAGGAGCTGTTCGTGCAGGTGCTCAAGGAGCGGCTGCCGCGCCTCAACCCGCTGCTGGACGAGCTCAATTCGGCGCCGGCGAGGCGGCCGGGCGAGTGCGGCCCCGGGGGCGCGGAGGACCCCGAGGCGCGCCCCGTACGGGAGAACCTGCTGGAGGTCGTGCGCCAGGCCGCCCTCTTCTACGAGAGCTCCGTGCCGATCGCGGCCTCCCTCTACGCCGAGCCCCGGCTCAAGGAGCGGCACTACAAGGCCGTCGCCGAGATGGGCGCGGGGCCCGAGACGCCCGTGCGGAGCCTCGCCGACTACCTCAGGAGGGAGCGCGGCGCGGGACGGCTGCGCCCGGACGCCGACCCGGAGGCGGCGGCCTCCCTGCTGCTGGGCGCCTGTGCGCAGCGGGCCTTCGTGAGCGACTTCGCCCGTACGACGGGGAAGGAGGAGCAGGGGCTGGAGGAGTTCGCGGTGTCGCTGGTGGACACGGTGCTGGGCGGGATCGGGGGCTGAGCCCCTAAGGGGTCCCTGCCCGTAGGGGTCTCCCGGGGTGGGCCTTGCCCCTAGGGGCCACCCTCCCCCTAGGGGGTCGGCAGCTCGTTCACCGCGGCCTTCCACTCCCGTTGCTCGGCCACCAGTGCCCGCAGCCCCCGCATCTGGCGTGGGGCGATGCCGATGCCCAGTACCCCGAGAGCGCGGCCGCCCTCCCCGTAGAGGGCGACGGCGCTGAGCGGGTCCGTGCCGAGCACCCGTACCTCGGTGCGGCCCGCGTTCCCGGTGAGGTGCCCGTACGACTGGAGCTTGAGGCCGAACTGGTCGGACCAGAAGTACGGCACGGGCGTGAACTCCCGGCGCTCACCGAAGCGTTCGGGATCCAGCTCGGCGAGCAGGTTGCGGGCGGCGGCCATGCCCTGCTCGGTGGCGTTCATCCGGTGCTCGACCCGCAGCGCGCGCCCCAGCGTCCGGTGCTCCCAGCGGGCCACGTCGCCCGCCGCGTAGACGCCGGGCGCCGCGGCGCAGTACACGTCGCAGCCCACGCCCGCCGCGGCGCCGGCGTCCAGGCCCGATCCCTCCAGCCAGTCGACCGCCGCCTCGGAGCCGACGGCGGCCAGCACGGTGTCGGCCTCCACCACGGAACCGTCGTCCAGCCGGACCCCGTAGGGGGAGCCGTAAGGGTCGCCCTCACCCTGGGGCGATGTGTGTACGGGGCCCACGACCCGCCGTCCGCCGCGGAGCTCGACCCCGTGGCTCCGGTGCGCCTCGGCGAGGAGGGCGCCGACCTCGGTGCCCAGCACGCCTTCCATGGGTACGGTGCCCGATCCCACAAGGGTGACCTCGTGGCCCAGCTCCCGTGCGACGGCGGCGGCTTCGGCGCCGAGCACGCCCATGCCGGCGACGGCCACCCGGCGCCCTGGTGCGGACAGCCGTTCCCGCAGCGCGAGCGCGTCGTCGAGGGTGCGGAGCAGGAGCGCTCCGCCGCTGCTGTCGCCACTGCCGCTGTTGTCCCGGTCGCCGTCTCCGGGCAGCGGCCTGGCCCGTACCCCCGTGGCGATCACGACACCGGCGCACTCCAGCACGCTGCCGTCGTCCAGGCTCACCTTGCGCGCCCCCGCGTCCAGCGCGGTCGCGCGGGTGCCGAGCCGGAGGTCGAGGTCCAGCGCGGCGAGCTTCTCGGCGTCCCTGAGCGCGAGCCGACCGGGCTCCCACGCGCCGCTGAGTAGCTGCTTCGACAGCGGCGGCCTGTCGTAGGGCAGGTGCGGCTCGTCGCCGACGAGGGTGATCGCGCCGTCCCAGCCCGCGCGCCGCAGGGCCTCCACCGCGGCCAGTCCTGCGGCCGAGGCACCGACGACCGTGATCCGTGCGCTGCTCCGCGTACCCGTACCGGGGCCCGCCGTGGCCGTCCGGCCCGCGCTCATTCGGCGATCTCGATCACGGCCGCGGGGCAGATGGCCGCCGCCTCGCGCACCGCGTCGTGCTGCTCGGCCGGCGGCGCCGCGTCCAGCAGCTCGACGATGCCGTCCTCGTCGCGCTGGTCGAAGACCTCGGGCGCGATGAGCACGCACTGCCCGGCGGCGCAGCACTTGTCGGCGTCAAGGGTGATCTTCATGGGGTTCTCCTTCGAGTGATGCTGAGGGTGCGGGAGCCGTGGGGCTGGGGGAGCGGAGGGGCGAACCCTCACCAGGTGACCGGCAGTGCGTGGCAGCCGTAGATGGCCATGTCGGTGCGGAACGGCACCTCGTCCAGCGGGGCGGCGGGCCGCATCCCCGGGAACCGGCGCAGCAGCGTGCCGATCACCACCTGGAGCTCGGCCCGCGCGAGGGCCTGCCCGAGGCACTGGTGGATGCCGTAGCCGAAGGCCACGTGGTGCTGCGCGTTGGGCCGGCACACATCGAGCCGGTCGGCTTCGGCGAAGGTCTCCTCGTCCCTGTTGGCCGAGGGAACGGCGACGATCACGCCCTCACCCGCGCGGATGACCGTCCCGTTGATCTCCACGTCCTCGGTGGCGGCGCGCCGCGGCCCGTTCCTGATGATGCTGTGGAAGCGCAGCAGCTCCTCCACGGCGCCGCGGATCAACGACGGGTCCCGCCGCAGCAGTTCAGCCGTCTCAGGGTCCCGCATCAGGGTCAGCGCGCTGAGCCCGATCATGTTCGCGGTCGTCTCGTGCCCGGCGACCAGGAGCAGCGCGGCGAAGGCGACCAGCTCCTCGTGGCCGAGCTCGTCGTTCGCCTCGCGCTCGGTGATGAGCCTGCTGAGGATGTCGTCGCCGGGCTGCTCGCGCTTCGCGTTCACCAGGCCGTTCAGGTACGCGCTCAGCTCGCCGCGCGCGACCTGCCGCTCGTCCTCGTCGATCTCCCGCGAGAGCAGCCGCCCGGTCAGCCGCTGGAACAGCTCGTGATCCTCGTACGGGACGCCGAGCAGCAGGCTGATGGCCAGCGAGGGCAGCGGGAGCGCGAGCGCCTGCACCAGGTCGACGGGGTGCTCGGACCGGTCGGCGCGCTCCATCGCGTCGCACAGCTCGTCGGTGAGCTGCTGGAGCGTGGGGCGCATCGCCTCGACCCGCTTGACCATGAAGTCCCTGGTCACCATGCGGCGCAGCCGGGTGTGCTCGGGCGGGTCCATGCGGATGAAGCCGCGCACGGGCGCGGAACCGGCGCGCGCGCCGCCGGTCATGCCGCTCAGCGGGTAGCCCGTCCTGGTGGTGTCGGAGCTGAACCGCTGGTCCCCGAGGATCGCCCGCACATCCGCGTACCGCGTGGCCAGCCAGGCCCAACTGCCGTCGGGCAGCGAGACCTTGGACAGCGGTTCCTCGGTACGCAGGCGGTCGAGCCCGGCGGGAGGGTCGAACGGGCAGCCGGCGGGCGGTTCCACGGGCAGCGGGGCGAAACCGGAGACGGGTTCGGTGGTGGTCATGCCGCTCCTTCGGAGGCTGAACTAACACGCGTTAGCTTACGCATGTATCGCGACGGTACACCTCGCCGGGGAAGGGCAGAGCAGCCTTTAGATCAGCGCAAAAGCGCGCCAAAAAGGGCAGAGCGGAACGGGAGTTGGAAAAAGAAAGGGGGAGCTCAGCCCTCCAGCAGGAGCCCCAGCAGCTCGTCCACGAACGCGTCCAGCCGCGCCGGATCCTTGCGCCGCGGCATCACGTGCCACAGCGACACCCGCCCGTGCACGGCGGACCAGAGCACGTACGGAGCCTCCTGGGGCGAGGCGCGCACCCGGAAGCCGGCCTCCTCGCAGCGCTCCAGCGCGCGCTTCCACCCCTGCACCAGCACCCGGGCCGGATGCTCCGGCAGCCGCTCGGGGCCCACGGGGGTCTGCGAAGTGGCGTACATCAGGCGGTACTTGGCGGGGTGCTCGGTCGCGAAGCGGCAATAGGCGCGCAACTGCGCGCGCAGCCTGTCCACCGGGTCGTCCTCGGGCGCCGCGGCGTCCGCCGCCTGCATGGCCTCGGCCAGCCGGTCGTAGCTCACCGCGAGCGTCGCCCACACCAGCTCGGTCTTGTCCGAGAAGTGCCGGTAGATACTCGGCGCCGCGATGCCCGCCTCTCTCGCCACGGCGCGCAGCGACAGCGCGTCCTCGCTGCCGACCTGCTCCAGCAGCCGCTCGGTGGCGACGAGCAGCTCCTCGCGCAGCCGGTCGCCCTGACCGCGCGGATTGCGGGTGCGCGCGGCCGCCGGACGTCCCGCGCCCGCCGTCCCGGGCCCCGCACCCTCCGGCTCCGTACGCCCCGAATCCGTACGCTCAGCCACCGCTCGTCCACCTCCGCACTGCGGCCACCCACCGTAGCCGCCGCCACTGACAACGCCGTACGCAGGACGCGAAGCCGCAGGCGGGAGGCGGCGGGCCCGTACGGGAGGTGCTAGCCCTCGGTGCCCGGGCCGGCCAGCCACGCGTCGATGTCGGCCAGCACGCCGGCCCGCACGTCCTCGGGCATCGCGGAGGCCCGCACCGACTGCCGCGCGAGCTCGGCGAGCTCACCGTCCGTGAAACCGTGGGCCGCGCGCGCGATCTCGTACTGCGCCGCGAGGCGCGAGCCGAACAGCAGCGGGTCGTCGGCGCCCAGCGCCATCGGCACCCCGGCGTCCCACAGCTTCCTGAGCGGCACGTCCTCCTGCTTGTCGTACACGCCGAGCGCCACGTTCGAGGCCGGGCACACCTCGCAGGTCACGCCGCTCTCCGCGAGCCGCGACAGCACCCGCGGGTCCTCGACGGCCCGCACGCCGTGCCCGACGCGCTGCGCGCACAGGTCGTCCAGGCAGTCCCGCACACTCCCGGGGCCGTTCAGCTCGCCCCCGTGCGGCGCCGCCAGCAGGCCACCCTCGCGCGCGATGGTGAACGCCCGGTCGAAGTCCCGTGCGAACCCGCGGCGTTCGTCGTTGGAGAGCCCGAAGCCCACGATCCCGCGGTCCTTGTAGCGCACCGCGAGCCGCGCGAGGGTACGGGCGTCCAGCGGGTGCTTCATGCGGTTGGCCGCGACGAGGACGCGGATGCCCAGCCCTGTGTCGCGGGACGCCAGCTCCACGGCGTCCAGGATGATCTCCAGCGCGGGCGTCAGACCGCCCAGCCGGGGCGCGTACGAGGTCGGGTCCACCTGGATCTCCAGCCAGCGCGAACCGTCCCGCACATCCTCCTCTGCGGCCTCCCGCACCAGCCGCCTGATGTCGTCGGGCTCCCGCAGACAGGACCTGGCGATGTCGTACAGCCGCTGGAAGCGGAACCACCCGCGCTCGTCCGTGGCGCGCAGCTTCGGCGGCTCGCCGCCGCTCAGCGCCTCGGGCAGGTGGACGCCGTACTTGTCGGCGAGCTCCAGCAGCGTTCCCGACCGCATCGATCCGGTGAAGTGCAGATGCAGATGGGCCTTCGGCAGCTCATGGAGATCACGGAGGTCACGGACGCTTTCCATCCGAAGATCCTGCCGCACGCACCGCGCACACCGGAAGGCGCTTCCCCGAACGAGCCCTTGCCCGAACACGAACTCGGGCGGGCACCCGCCGAGTTGGCAGGTGCCCGCCCGAAAAAGGCAGCGGGGGAAACGCTCAGTCGCGCGCCTCGGCCAGCAGCTTCTGCATCCGCGAGATGCCCTCGGCCAGGTCCTCGTCGCCGAGCGCGTAGGACAGCCGCAGGTAACCCGGCGTGCCGAAGGCCTCGCCCGGCACCACCGCGACCTCGGCCTCCTCCAGGATCAGCTCCGCCAGCTCCACGCTGGTCGCCGGGCGCCTGCCCCGGATCTCCTTGCCCAGCAGGCCCTTCACCGACGGGTACGCGTAGAAGGCGCCCTCCGGCTCGGGGCACACCACGCCGTCGATCTCGTTCAGCATCCGCACGATCGTGCGACGGCGCCGGTCGAAGGACTCCTTCATCTTCTCGACCGCGTCCAGGCTGCCGGAGACCGCGGCGAGCGCCGCCTGCTGCGCGACGTTGCTGACGTTGGAGGTGGCGTGCGACTGCAGGTTGGCCGCGGCCTTGACCACGTCCTGCGGGCCGATGATCCACCCGACACGCCAGCCGGTCATCGCGTACGTCTTGGCCACGCCGTTCACGACGATGCACTTGTCGCGCAGCTCGGGCACCACGACGGGCAGCGAGCTGAACCGGGCGTCGCCGTACACCAGGTGCTCGTAGATCTCGTCGGTCAGCACCCACAGGCCGTTCTCGGCGGCCCAGCGCCCGACGGCCTCGACCTGCTCGCGCGGGTAGACGGCGCCGGTCGGGTTGGACGGCGAGACGAAGACCAGCACCTTGGTCTTCTCGGAGCGCGCGGCCTCGAGCTGCTCGACGGTGACCCGGTAGCCGGTGGACTCGTCGGCCACCACCGGCACCGGCACGCCGCCCGCGAGCCGGATCGACTCGGGGTACGTGGTCCAGTACGGGGCCGGGACGATGACCTCGTCGCCCGGGTCCAGGATCGCGGCGAAGGCCTCGTAGATGGCCTGCTTGCCGCCGTTGGTGACCAGCACCTGCGAGGCCTCGACCTCGTAACCGGAGTCGCGCAGCGTCTTCGCGGCGATGGCGGCCTTCAGCTCGGGCTGGCCGCCGGCCGGGGTGTAGCGGTGGTTCTTCGGGTCGCGGCAGGCCTCGACCGCCGCCTCGACGATGTAGTCGGGCGTCGGGAAGTCGGGCTCGCCGGCGCCGAAGCCGATCACCGGCCGCCCCGCGGCCTTGAGCGCCTTCGCCTTGGCGTCCACGGCGAGCGTCGCCGACTCGGAGATCGAGCCGACCCGCGCCGATACGCGTCGTTCGGTGGGGGACTGTGCAGAGGGAGTCGCAGCGGTCATGGAGGCATGTTCCCAGACCGCCGTGTCGCAGGGCACCGGGGTTTACGGACCGTATCCGCGCCGCCCCGCACGGGCCCCGGAAACCACGGCGCCGACCCCTGGCCAGGACCGCCCCGCAGGTACCTGTTCGACGCTCGGCGACGGAACACGTACACTCCTACGTCGTTGGCCCTCACCGACCGCGGTAGCCGCGATGGCGCCCAGCATCCTTGCGGATGGGGTAGGTTGAGGGAACCACAAAGGGTCGTAGCTCAATTGGAAGAGCACTGGTCTCCAAAACCAGCGGTTGGGGGTTCGAGTCCCTCCGGCCCTGCTCCACACATCGTCACCTAGGTGTGTGCTTGCGTACGTACTGAATTGCACCGCCGTGCGGCCGGGCCGGACGCCGCAGGGCACACGACCCGGATCAGGTGAGGACGAGTGACGGAGATCACGGATACCACCGAGGTCCCCGAGCCCGGAGGGTCGTCGGCCGGCAAGAAGCCGCGTCGTGGCGGAAAGCGCGGGAAGAAGGGCCCCTTCGGCCGCCTCGCACTTTTCTACCGCCAGATCATCGCGGAACTGCGCAAGGTCGTCTGGCCCACTCGGAGCCAACTCTCCACGTACACCTCAGTGGTGATCGTCTTCGTCGTCATCGTCATCGCCATGGTGACCGTGATTGACTATGGGTTCACCAAGGCCGTGACGTTCGTCTTCGGCTAGAAGCACCCGCGGAGGCGCACCGTCCCGCGGTGCTTTCCGCATGTTCGACCCCTTGAAGCCAGGAAGAAGCAGCCACCGTGTCTGACCCGAACCTGAACGACGCCGTCGAGCCCTCCGAGGGCGATGACACCGCGCGCGACATCGTCGAGGCGGCGGACAGCGTCGACCAGGCGGAAGCTGCCGACGCAGCGGCTGGCGAGGCCGCCGAGGAGTCCGCTCTGCACGTCGAGTCCGACGAGGCTGCCGACGCGGTCGCGGAGACCGAAGAGGACGTGACGGAGGAGACGGCCGAGGCCGCCGAGCAGGAGCCGGCCGACCCGATCGCCGAGCTCCGCCAGGAGCTGCGCTTCCTCCCCGGCGAGTGGTACGTGATCCACACCTACGCGGGCTATGAGAACCGCGTGAAGACCAACCTCATGCAGCGCGCCGTCTCGCTGAACGTCGAGGACTTCATCTTCCAGGCCGAGGTGCCGCAGGAGGAGGTCGTCCAGATCAAGAACGGCGACCGCCGCACCGTCCGGCAGAACAAGCTTCCCGGTTACGTCCTCGTCCGCATGGACCTCACGAACGAGTCCTGGGGCGTCGTCCGCAACACCCCGGGCGTCACCGGCTTCGTGGGCAACGCGTACGACCCGTACCCGCTGACCCTCGACGAGATCGTCAAGATGCTCGCCCCCGAGGCCGAGGAGAAGGCGGTCAAGGCCGAGGAGAAGGCCGAGGAGGGCAAGCCCGCGGGCGGCCCGAGCCGCAAGGTCGAGGTCCAGGTGCTGGACTTCGAGGTCGGCGACTCGGTCACCGTCACCGACGGCCCCTTCGCGACCCTGCAGGCCACGATCAACGAGATCAACGCCGACTCGAAGAAGGTCAAGGGCCTGGTCGAGATCTTCGGCCGGGAGACCCCGGTCGAGCTGAGCTTCGACCAGATCCAGAAGAACTGACCCGGCCCAGGCCGGTCGGCACCTCTTCACAACACAGCTTCCGGACAGGTCAGGCGGACTTTTCACAGGCCGCCTGACCTGCTCGGTTTCAGCGCGCGGCACGGTACGGGCTATCGTGGCGCGGTATGCCTCCGTCCGGATGACGGATGGAGGGCGAATCACCTCTCACTAGGACCCGGAGAGAGTTATGCCTCCCAAGAAGAAGAAGGTCGCGGGGCTGATCAAGCTCCAGATCCAGGCCGGCGCCGCCAACCCGGCCCCGCCGGTCGGCCCGGCGCTGGGTCAGCACGGCGTCAACATCATGGAGTTCTGCAAGGCCTACAACGCGGCCACCGAGTCGCAGCGCGGCTGGGTCATCCCGGTGGAGATCACGGTCTACGAGGACCGCTCCTTCACCTTCGTGACCAAGACCCCGCCGGCCTCGAAGATGATCCTCAAGGCCGCCGGCATCGAGAAGGGCTCCGGCACCCCGCACACCAACAAGGTCGCCAAGATCACCCGCGACCAGGTGCGCGAGATCGCCAACACCAAGATGCCCGACCTCAACGCCAACGACATGGACCAGGCCGAGAAGATCATCTCGGGCACCGCGCGTTCCATGGGCGTGACCGTCGAGGGCTGACGGCTCTTCCGTCGCCGAGGCTCACCGCCCCGGCAACCGTGGCAGGGCCAGGCGCTGGCCCGGGGACCACGACTCCGTATCCGTCCCGCGGCGACGACTGACCGCGGGGACAACTGCCAGGAGCAGAAGTGAAGCGCAGCAAGACCCTCCGCAACGCGGACGCCAAGGTCGACAAGACGCGGCAGTACGCGCCGCTCGAGGCCGTGCGTCTGGCCCAGGAGACCTCCACCGCCAAGTTCGACGCGACCGTCGAGGTCGCCTTCCGCCTGGGTGTCGACCCGCGCAAGGCCGACCAGATGGTCCGCGGCACCGTGAACCTGCCGCACGGCACCGGCAAGACCGCCCGGGTCCTGGTCTTCGCGACCGGTGACCGTGCCGCGGCCGCGGAAGCCGCGGGGGCCGACATCGTCGGCTCCGACGAGCTGATCGACGAGGTCGCCGGCGGCCGTCTGGACTTCGACGCCGTCGTCGCCACCCCGGACCTCATGGGCAAGGTCGGCCGCCTCGGCCGCGTGCTCGGTCCGCGTGGTCTGATGCCGAACCCGAAGACCGGCACCGTCACCCCGGACGTCGCCAAGGCCGTCGGCGACATCAAGGGCGGCAAGATCGAGTTCCGCGTGGACAAGCACGCGAACCTCCACTTCATCATCGGCAAGACGTCCTTCACCGAGCAGCAGCTCGTGGAGAACTACGCCGCCGCCCTGGAGGAGATCAACCGCCTCAAGCCCTCCGCGGCGAAGGGGCGTTACATCAAGAAGGCCGCCCTGAGCACCACCATGGGCCCGGGCATCCAGGTCGACCCGAACCGCACCCGGAACCTCCTCACCGAGGAGGACCCGGCCGCGGTCTGACGGCCTGCGAGTTCGCCGTGACGAACGGCCCCGGAAGCGAATTTGGAGCTTCCGGGGCCGTTCGCGTATTGTCTACATGAAGCCAAAGACCGCTGGTCGCTGCCGCACTCAGAAAGAGAGTCGGCGGCCGAAGGATCCGCTAGCTGCGGACGGCCTGCGCAGGTGACTTGAGGAAGAACTCCCGAGGCATTCGCTGTCCCGGTCGAGCCACGCCCCATGCGCCTGCGCAGGGGCGTTTCGTTTTGTCCAGCCCCTTCCGAGCGGTCCTCATCACCCGGAAGGAGGCCGAGGCTCATGGCGCGAGAGCAGGTCGCCCCTGAAAAGATCGCCGCCGTTGAGGAGATGACGGACAAGTTCCGGAACTCCAACGCCGCTGTGGTCACCGCGTACACCGGGCTGTCCGTGGCCCAGCTCCAGAAGCTGCGCCGCTCGCTCGGTGAAGGCGCTCAGTACCGTGTGGTGAAGAACACGCTGACCAAGATCGCGGCCAATGAGGCCGGGATCAGCGAGCTGGACGAGTTCCTGGTGGGCTCGTCGGCCGTCGCCTTTGTGACCGGTGACTCGGTCGAGGCGGCGAAGGGTCTCCGTGACTTCGCCAAGGAGAACCCCGCCCTGGAAATCAAGGGCGGCATCGTCGACGGCGCGCTCTACAGCGCCGGCGACCTCAAGAAGCTCGCGGACCTCGAGTCCCGCGAGGTGCTGCTCTCCAAGCTGGCGGGCGCGATGAAGGGTTCCATGGCCAAGGCCGCGGCAACCTTCGAGGCCCCGCTCACGAAGTTCGCCCGCACCGCGGACGCGCTGCGCAGCAAGGTCGAGCAGGGCGGTGCCGATACTTCGGCTCCCGCCGAGGCCGAGTAACGCGCCTTCGCGCACTATCCGGTCGCAGCGGGCCGGCAAGCCCGCCGAAATGAGACATCCGGCACCAGCCGACTTAGTGGAAGGACCGCCACCATGGCGAAGCTCAGCCAGGACGAGCTGCTCGAGCAGTTCAGCGACATGACCCTCATCGAGCTCTCCGAGTTCGTGAAGGCCTTCGAGGAGAAGTTCGACGTCGAGGCCGCCGCCCCGGCCGCCGCCGTCGTCGCCGCCCCCGCCGCCGGCGGTGCCGGCGAGGAGGCCGCCGAGGAGCAGGACGAGTTCGACGTCATCCTCGCCGGCGCCGGCGACAAGAAGATCCAGGTCATTAAGGTCGTGCGTGAGCTGACCTCGCTGGGTCTGAAGGAGGCCAAGGAGCTCGTGGACGGCACCCCGAAGCCGCTTCTCGAGAAGGTCACCAAGGACGCCGCCGAGAAGGCCAAGGCTTCCCTCGAGGAGGCCGGCGCCTCGGTCGAGGTCAAGTGACTCCGGTCTCATGACCCGGGTCGGATGACCCGCCAGCCAAGGGCGATCACCCATGCGGGTGGTCGCCCTTTGGCGTGCCAGCGCCGGTTGCGTTGCCTCGTCGGCGACGGCAGGTATGGTGATCTTCGTTGCCCTGGGGGCCTTGACGAACGGCACGCAGCGCGCAATTCTCGGGACGCGTCGTCACATCGATCCGGGTACCGAGGCATGGATCGAGTACGAAGCGGGAAGTGTTGCGGCAAGCACCATCCGTCCCGGCGATCGAGGCCGCCGGAGCGGGACCGCGGCACAGGAGAACAACAAGGGGAGACCTCCCGGAGGAGCGATTGCCACCGGCTGGAGGCGGAGACCGGAACCTCAACAGGTCCCCGGAAATCTGCTCTGGACATCAGTGGGCCTTGTGGCTACACTGACCCTTTGCGCTGCCTGTTAGCTGCCCCCTGTCCGTCACCAGGGGCACCGGTATGCGCGCAGAGAGTCCGAGCCCTCGGAAGGACCCCCTCTTGGCCGCCTCGCGCACTGCCTCGACTGCCAATTCGAACAACGGCGCCAGCACTGCCCCGCTGCGCATCTCTTTTGCAAAGATCCAGGAGCCCCTCGAGGTTCCCAATCTCCTTGCGCTCCAGACCGAGAGCTTCGACTGGCTTCTCGGCAACGACGCCTGGAAGGCCCGCGTCGAGGCCGCGCTGGAGCGTGGAGAGGACGTCCCGACCAAGTCCGGTCTGGAGGAGATCTTCGAGGAGATCTCCCCGATCGAGGACTTCTCCGGGTCGATGTCGCTGACCTTCCGCGACCACCGCTTCGAGCCCCCGAAGAACTCCATCGACGAGTGCAAGGAGCGCGACTTCACGTACGCCGCTCCGCTCTTCGTCACCGCCGAGTTCACCAACAACGAGACCGGTGAGATCAAGTCCCAGACGGTCTTCATGGGCGACTTCCCGCTCATGACCGACAAGGGCACCTTCGCCATCAACGGCACCGAGCGTGTCGTGGTCTCGCAGCTGGTCCGCTCGCCGGGCGTCTACTTCGACAGCTCCATCGACAAGACCTCCGACAAGGACATCTTCTCGGCCAAGATCATCCCGTCCCGGGGTGCCTGGCTGGAGATGGAGATCGACAAGCGCGACATGGTCGGTGTGCGCATCGACCGCAAGCGCAAGCAGTCCGTGACCGTACTGCTCAAGGCTCTGGGCTGGACGAACGAGCAGATCCTCGAGGAGTTCGGCCAGTACGAGTCGATGCGCGCCACCCTGGAGAAGGACCACACCCAGGGTCAGGACGACGCGCTCCTCGACATCTACCGCAAGCTGCGTCCGGGCGAGCCGCCGACGCGCGAGGCCGCGCAGACGCTGCTGGAGAACCTCTACTTCAACCCGAAGCGCTACGACCTCGCCAAGGTCGGCCGGTACAAGATCAACAAGAAGCTCGGCGGTGACGAGCCGCTGGAGTCCGGCGTGCTCACCAACGCCGACATCATCGCCACGATCAAGTACCTGGTGAAGCTGCACGCCGGGGAGAGCGAGTCGCAGTCGGCCGAGGGCGACACGATCGTCATCGAGACCGACGACATCGACCACTTCGGCAACCGCCGCCTGCGCAACGTCGGCGAGCTCATCCAGAACCAGGTCCGTACGGGTCTCGCCCGCATGGAGCGGGTCGTGCGCGAGCGCATGACCACCCAGGACGTCGAGGCGATCACGCCGCAGACCCTGATCAACATCCGGCCGGTCGTCGCCTCCATCAAGGAGTTCTTCGGCACCAGCCAGCTCTCCCAGTTCATGGACCAGACGAACCCGATCTCGGGTCTCACCCACAAGCGCCGTCTCTCGGCGCTGGGCCCGGGTGGTCTGAGCCGTGAGCGGGCCGGCTTCGAGGTCCGCGATGTGCACCCCTCGCACTACGGCCGCATGTGCCCGATTGAGACCCCTGAGGGTCCCAACATCGGCCTCATCGGTTCGCTCGCCTCGTACGGCCGGGTCAACGCCTTCGGCTTCGTCGAGACGCCGTACCGCAAGGTCGTCGATGGTGTCGTCACCGACGAGGTGCACTACCTGACGGCCGACGAGGAAGACCGCTTCGTGATCGCCCAGGCGAACGCGCCGCTGGGTGAGGACATGCGGTTCGCCGAGGAGCGGGTGCTGATCCGCCGCCGCGGCGGCGAGGTCGACCTCATCCCCGGCGACGAGGTCGACTACATGGACGTCTCGCCGCGCCAGATGGTGTCGGTCGCGACCGCCATGATTCCGTTCCTCGAGCACGACGACGCCAACCGCGCGCTCATGGGCTCCAACATGATGCGCCAGGCGGTGCCGCTGATTAAGGCGGAGTCGCCGCTGGTCGGCACCGGCATGGAGTACCGCTGCGCGGTCGACGCCGGCGACGTCATCAAGGCCGACAAGGACGGTGTGGTCCAGGAGGTCTCCGCGGACTACATCACTGTCGCGAACGACGACGGCACGTACACCACGTACCGCATCGCCAAGTTCACCCGCTCCAACCAGGGCACCTCCTTCAACCAGAAGGTGCTCGTGGACGACGGCGCCCGCGTCGTCGAGGGCCAGGTGCTGGCCGACGGCCCGTCCACCGACGAGGGTGAGATGGCGCTCGGCAAGAACCTGCTCGTGGCCTTCATGCCGTGGGAGGGCTACAACTACGAGGACGCGATCATCCTCAGCCAGCGCCTGGTGCAGGACGACGTCCTCTCCTCGATCCACATCGAGGAGCACGAGGTCGACGCCCGCGACACCAAGCTGGGCCCGGAGGAGATCACCCGGGACATCCCGAACGTCTCCGAGGAGGTCCTCGCCGACCTCGACGAGCGCGGCATCATCCGCATCGGCGCCGAGGTCGAGGCGGGCGACATCCTCGTCGGCAAGGTGACCCCCAAGGGCGAGACCGAGCTGACCCCCGAGGAGCGGCTGCTCCGCGCGATCTTCGGCGAGAAGGCGCGCGAGGTCCGCGACACCTCGCTGAAGGTGCCGCACGGCGAGACCGGCAAGGTCATCGGCGTCCGCGTCTTCGACCGCGAGGAGGGCGACGAGCTGCCCCCGGGCGTGAACCAGCTCGTGCGCGTCTACGTGGCCCAGAAGCGCAAGATCACCGACGGTGACAAGCTCGCGGGCCGCCACGGCAACAAGGGCGTCATCTCGAAGATCCTGCCGGTCGAGGACATGCCGTTCCTGGAGGACGGCACCCCGGTCGACGTGATCCTCAACCCGCTCGGCGTTCCCTCGCGAATGAACCCGGGCCAGGTCCTGGAGGTCCACCTCGGCTGGCTCGCCAGCCAGGGCTGGAACGTCCAGGGGATCGACGAGGAGTGGGCCGCGCGCCTCACCGAGATCGGCGCCGACGACGTCAAGCCGGACACCAACGTCGCGACCCCGGTCTTCGACGGTGCCCGCGAGGACGAGATCGCCGGCCTCTTCAAGGCGACCGTGCCGAACCGCGACGGCGACCGCATGGTCCAGGAGTCCGGCAAGGCGCAGCTCTTCGACGGCCGCTCCGGTGAGCCGTTCCCGGACCCGATCTCCGTCGGGTACATGTACATCCTCAAGCTGCACCACCTGGTCGACGACAAGCTGCACGCCCGCTCGACCGGCCCGTACAGCATGATCACCCAGCAGCCGCTGGGTGGTAAGGCCCAGTTCGGCGGTCAGCGCTTCGGTGAGATGGAGGTGTGGGCCCTCGAGGCGTACGGCGCCGCCTACGCGCTGCAGGAGCTGCTCACCATCAAGTCCGACGACGTGACCGGCCGCGTGAAGGTCTACGAGGCCATCGTCAAGGGCGAGAACATCCCCGAGCCGGGCATCCCCGAGTCCTTCAAGGTGCTCATCAAGGAGATGCAGTCGCTCTGCCTGAACGTGGAGGTGCTGTCCTCGGACGGCATGTCCATCGAGATGCGCGACACCGACGAGGACGTCTTCCGCGCCGCGGAGGAGCTCGGTATCGACCTGTCCCGGCGCGAGCCGAGCAGCGTCGAAGAGGTCTGACGGGTTCGGCCGGGAGTGCTCACGCGCTCCCGGCCCCTCCCGCGACCCCGTTCAGACCATCATTGACACGACCCTGAGAGGGATTGACGAGAGTGCTCGACGTCAACTTCTTCGACGAACTGCGAATTGGCCTGGCCACCGCTGACGACATCCGTCAGTGGTCGCACGGTGAGGTCAAGAAGCCGGAGACCATCAACTACCGCACCCTCAAGCCGGAAAAGGACGGGCTCTTCTGCGAGAAGATCTTCGGTCCGACCCGGGACTGGGAGTGCTACTGCGGCAAGTACAAGCGCGTCCGCTTCAAGGGCATCATCTGTGAGCGCTGCGGTGTCGAGGTCACCCGCGCCAAGGTGCGCCGTGAGCGGATGGGCCACATCGAGCTGGCGGCCCCCGTCACGCACATCTGGTACTTCAAGGGCGTCCCGTCCCGGCTGGGCTACCTGCTGGACCTCGCGCCGAAGGACCTGGAGAAGGTCATCTACTTCGCGGCGTACATGATCACGTACGTCGACGAGGAGCGCCGCACCCGCGACCTGCCCTCCCTCGAGGCCCACGTGGGCGTCGAGCGGCAGCAGATCGAGCAGCGCCGCGACGCTGACCTCGAGGCCCGCGCCAAGAAGCAGGAGGGCGACCTCGCCGAGCTCGAGGCCGAGGGCGCCAAGGCGGACGTGCGCCGCAAGGTGCGCGAGGGCGCCGAGCGCGAGATGAAGCAGATCCGCGACCGCGCGCAGCGCGAGATCGACCGCCTCGACGAGGTGTGGAACCGCTTCAAGAACCTCAAGGTCCAGGACCTCGAGGGCGACGAGCTGCTCTACCGCGAGCTGCGCGACCGCTTCGGCACCTACTTCGACGGCTCCATGGGCGCCGCTGCCCTGCAGAAGCGCCTGGAGACCTTCGACCTGGACGAGGAGGCGGAGAAGCTCCGCGAGGTGATCCGTACGGGCAAGGGTCAGAAGAAGACCCGCGCCCTGAAGCGCCTCAAGGTCGTCTCGGCCTTCCTGCAGACCAGCAACAGCCCCAAGGGCATGGTGCTCGACTGCGTCCCGGTCATCCCGCCGGACCTGCGTCCGATGGTGCAGCTGGACGGTGGCCGCTTCGCGACCTCCGACCTGAACGACCTGTACCGCCGGGTCATCAACCGCAACAACCGCCTGAAGCGTCTGCTCGACCTCGGTGCGCCCGAGATCATCGTGAACAACGAGAAGCGGATGCTCCAGGAGGCCGTCGACGCGCTCTTCGACAACGGCCGCCGCGGCCGCCCGGTGACGGGTCCCGGCAACCGTCCGCTGAAGTCGCTGTCCGACATGCTCAAGGGCAAGCAGGGCCGCTTCCGTCAGAACCTGCTCGGTAAGCGCGTCGACTACTCGGCCCGTTCGGTCATCGTCGTCGGCCCGCAGCTCAAGCTGCACCAGTGCGGTCTGCCGAAGGCCATGGCGCTGGAGCTCTTCAAGCCGTTCGTGATGAAGCGCCTGGTGGACCTCAACCACGCGCAGAACATCAAGTCGGCGAAGCGCATGGTCGAGCGCGGCCGCACGGTCGTGTACGACGTGCTCGAAGAGGTCATCTCCGAGCACCCGGTCCTGCTGAACCGTGCGCCGACCCTGCACCGCCTCGGCATCCAGGCCTTCGAGCCGCAGCTGGTCGAGGGCAAGGCCATTCAGATCCACCCGCTCGTGTGCACCGCGTTCAACGCGGACTTCGACGGTGACCAGATGGCCGTGCACCTGCCGCTGTCCGCGGAGGCGCAGGCCGAGGCCCGCATCCTGATGCTGTCCTCGAACAACATCCTCAAGCCGGCCGACGGCCGGCCCGTGACGATGCCGACCCAGGACATGGTGCTGGGCCTGTTCTTCCTCACCACCGACGAGGAGCAGCGCACCACCATCGGCGACGGCCGCTCGTTCAACTCCACCGCCGAAGCGATCATGGCCTTCGACGCCGGGGAGCTCTCGCTCCAGGCGAAGATCGACATCCGCTTCCCGGTCGGCTCCACCCCGCCCGCGGGCTGGACGCCGCCGGCCCCGGAGGAGGGCGAGCCGGAGTGGCAGCCCGGCGACCCGTTCCGGCTGCACACGACCCTGGGCCGCGCGCTCTTCAACGAGCTGCTGCCCGAGGAGTACCCGTACGTCGAGTACACCGTCGGCAAGAAGCAGCTCTCCCAGATCGTGAACGACCTGGCCGAGCGCTACCCGAAGGTGACCGTCGCCGCGGCGCTGGACAACCTCAAGTCGGCCGGTTACTTCTGGGCGACCCGTTCCGGCGTCACCATCGCCATCTCGGACGTCGTCGTCCCGGACGCCAAGCCGGAGATCATCGCCGGTTACGAGGCCCAGGACGAGAAGGTCCAGAAGCAGTACGAGCGCGGTCTGATCACCAAGGACGAGCGCACGCAGGAGCTCATCGCCATTTGGACCAAGGCGACCAACGAGGTCTCCGAGGCGATGAACGACAACTTCCCGAAGACGAACCCGATCTTCATGATGGTGGACTCGGGCGCCCGAGGGAACATGATGCAGATGCGTCAGATCGCGGGCATGCGCGGTCTGGTGTCCAACGCGAAGAACGAGACCATCCCGCGGCCCATTAAGGCGTCGTTCCGTGAGGGTCTCTCCGTGCTGGAGTACTTCATCTCCACGCACGGTGCCCGTAAGGGTCTCGCGGACACCGCCCTGCGTACCGCGGACTCGGGTTACCTGACCCGTCGTCTCGTCGACGTCTCGCAGGACGTGATCATTCGCGAGGAGGACTGCGGCACCGACCGCGGCCTCAAGCTGGAGATCGCCTCCAAGGGCGCCGACGGCGTGCTGCGCAAGGCCGAGGACGCCGAGACCAGCGTGTACGCGCGCTGCCTCGCCGAGGACGTCGTCGTCGACGGCAAGGTGCTGGCCCCGGCGGGCACCGACCTGGGCGACGTGCTCATCGACGAGCTCGTGCGGTACGGCGTGCAGACGGTGAAGACCCGCTCGGTCCTCACCTGCGAGTCGCACGTCGGCACCTGCGCCATGTGCTACGGCCGCTCGCTGGCGACCGGCAAGCTGGTGGACATCGGCGAGGCCGTCGGCATCATCGCCGCCCAGTCCATCGGTGAGCCCGGCACCCAGCTCACGATGCGTACCTTCCACACCGGTGGTGTGGCGGGCGACGACATCACCCAGGGTCTGCCGCGTGTCGTCGAGCTCTTCGAGGCCCGTACGCCGAAGGGCGTCGCGCCGATCTCCGAGTCGGCCGGCCGCGTGCGCATCGAGGAGACCGAGAAGACCAAGAAGGTCGTCGTCACTCCGGACGACGGGTCGGACGAGACCTCGTACGCGGTCTCCAAGCGCGCCCGTCTGCTGGTCGGCGAGGGCGACCACGTGACGGTCGGCCAGGCGCTGACCGTCGGCGCCACCAACCCGCACGACGTGCTGCGCATCCTCGGCCAGCGCGCGGTGCAGGTGCACCTGGTGGGCGAGGTCCAGAAGGTCTACAACTCGCAGGGCGTGTCGATCCACGACAAGCACATCGAGATCATCATCCGGCAGATGCTCCGCCGCGTGACGATCATCGAGTCCGGCGACGCCGAGCTGCTGCCCGGCGAGCTGGTGGAGCGCACCAAGTTCGAGGGTGAGAACCGCCGTGTCGTGGCGGAAGGCGGCCACCCGGCCTCCGGCCGTCCGCAGCTGATGGGCATCACCAAGGCCTCGCTGGCGACCGAGTCCTGGCTGTCGGCGGCGTCCTTCCAGGAGACGACCAGGGTCCTGACCGACGCGGCGATCAACGCCAAGTCGGACTCCCTGATCGGCCTCAAGGAGAACGTCATCATCGGTAAGCTCATCCCGGCCGGTACGGGCCTCTCCCGCTACCGCAACATCCGGGTCGAGCCCACCGAGGAGGCGAAGGCCGCGATGTACTCGGCCGTCGGTTACGACGACATCGACTACTCGCCCTTCGGCACCGGCTCGGGCCAGGCGGTCCCGCTGGAGGACTACGACTACGGGCCGTACAACGCCTGAGTTGTGCGCGGTAGTTGAGCCTCGGCTCTGATACACGTAAGGGCGGTCACCCCTACCGGGGGTGGCCGCCCTTTGTGCAATATGAGCGGTGGGGGTGGTGCGCGGTGCTCGCAGGGGACGCGGACAGGGAACGGACGGCCGACGTGCTCAAGGCGGCGTTCGCCGAGGGCCGGCTCTACAAGCAGGAGTACGACCACCGGCTCTCGCGGATCATGGCGGCGCGCACGGTCGAGGAGCTGCGCCATCTGGTCAGCGACCTGCCGAACGGCCCGGGCGCCACGGGCTTCGGCGGCCCCCAGCCGCCCTCGCTGAGCCCGTACAGCAGCCGCCCGCCGGCGCCGTACATGCCGCCGGTGGTGCCTCCGCGGCCGATGAACGGGGCGGCGACGGGCGCGCTCGTGTGCGCGCTGCTGACGCCGGTCACCTTCGGGCTGACCGGGATCCCCGCGGTGATCCTCGGGAACCGCGCGCGGGCGGAGATCCGGAGGACGGGGGAGCGGGGCGAGGGCGCAGCGGTGACCGGTGTGGCCGTGGGCTGGCTCGCGCTGACGGTGCTCATGCTGATCTTCGTCCTCGCGATGGTGGGCTCGGCGCTCTCGAAGTGACCGATCCCGACGTGACCGATCCCGAAGTGACGGGGGCGGGCGGCCTCTTCGGCCCTGTGTGCGGGGCGGATTGAGTGCACGGGTGCCGCATGCGGTGCCGCGTGGGTACTTGTTTTGACCGGGGACGACGCGATAGGTACGCTCTGACCTTGTGCCTGGGGTATCCCCTGCGCTCGCGTAAGCGGTACGACGCGTCCATCGCACTCGTACGACGCACTGCGAGCGAAGAAGGCGGACACCGAAATCTGCACTCCCTCCACCTCGGCGGAAGTCTGCAGTGCTCGACACGCCCGACCTCGTGGGTCGGGAAGGTGTTCCAGGTTAGCTTTACCGAGACTGGCACACAGAAACCGGAGAAGTAGTGCCTACGATCCAGCAGCTGGTCCGCAAGGGCCGGCAGGACAAGGTCGAGAAGAACAAGACGCCCGCGCTCGAGGGATCGCCCCAGCGCCGCGGCGTCTGCACGCGTGTGTTCACGACCACCCCGAAGAAGCCGAACTCGGCCCTGCGTAAGGTCGCGCGTGTGCGTCTGACCAGCGGGATCGAGGTCACCGCTTACATTCCGGGTGAGGGCCACAACCTCCAGGAGCACTCCATCGTGCTCGTGCGCGGTGGTCGTGTGAAGGACCTGCCGGGTGTTCGGTACAAGATCATCCGCGGCTCCCTCGACACGCAGGGCGTCAAGAACCGCAAGCAGGCTCGCAGCCGCTACGGCGCCAAGAAGGAGAAGTAAGAATGCCTCGTAAGGGCCCCGCCCCGAAGCGACCGGTCATCGTCGACCCGGTCTACGGTTCTCCTCTGGTGACCTCCCTCATCAACAAGGTGCTGCTGAACGGCAAGCGCTCCACCGCCGAGCGCATCGTCTACGGCGCCATGGAGGGCCTGCGGGAGAAGACCGGCAACGACCCGGTCATCACCCTCAAGCGCGCGCTCGAGAACGTGAAGCCGACCCTCGAGGTCCGCTCGCGTCGTGTCGGTGGCGCCACCTACCAGGTCCCGGTCGAGGTCCGCCCCGGCCGTTCCTCCACCCTCGCGCTGCGCTGGATCGTGGGGTACTCCCGCGCCCGCCGCGAGAAGACCATGACCGAGCGTCTGATGAACGAGCTGCTCGATGCCTCCAACGGGCTCGGCGCCGCCGTGAAGAAGCGCGAGGACACCCACAAGATGGCCGAGTCCAACAAGGCCTTCGCGCACTACCGCTGGTAGTCGCTCACCCCATCGAGACCGAGAGAAGACGACAGCCTTATGGCTACCACTTCACTTGACCTGGCCAAGGTCCGGAACATCGGGATCATGGCCCACATCGACGCGGGCAAGACGACGACGACCGAGCGGATCCTGTTCTACACCGGTGTCTCGTACAAGATCGGTGAGGTCCACGACGGCGCGGCCGTCATGGACTGGATGGCGCAGGAGCAGGAGCGCGGCATCACGATCACGTCTGCCGCGACGACCTGCCACTGGCCGCTCGCCGGCGACGACTACACCATCAACATCATCGACACCCCGGGTCACGTCGACTTCACGGTCGAGGTGGAGCGTGCGCTGCGCGTTCTCGACGGTGCCGTGACGGTGTTCGACGGTGTGGCCGGAGTCGAGCCGCAGTCCGAGACCGTGTGGCGGCAGGCGGACCGTTACGGCGTTCCGCGCATCTGCTTCGTGAACAAGCTGGACCGCACGGGCGCCGAGTTCCACCGCTGCGTCGACATGATCGAGGACCGCCTGGGCGCGGTTCCGCTGGTCATGCAGCTGCCGATCGGCACCGAGGCCGACTTCAAGGGCGTCGTCGACCTGGTGTCGATGAAGGCCCTGGTCTGGTCCGCCGAGACCAAGCTGGGCGAGGCGTACGAGACCGTCGACATCCCCGACACCCACGTCGAGGCCGCCGACGAGTGGCGCGGCAAGCTCCTCGAGGCCGTCGCGGAGAACGACGAGGAAATGATGGAGCTGTACCTCGAGGGCACCGAGCCCACCGAGGAGCAGCTGCGCGCGGCGATCCGCCGCATCACCCTCGCCTCCACCGGCGTCGAGGGCACCACCACGGTGACCCCGGTCTTCTGCGGCACCGCGTTCAAGAACAAGGGCGTGCAGCCCCTGCTCGACGCGGTCGCGCGGTACCTCCCCTCGCCGCTCGACGTCGAGGCCATCGAGGGCCACTCGCCGAAGAACTCCGAGGAGATCATCAAGCGGCGCCCCTCCGAGGAGGAGCCGATGTCGGCGCTCGCGTTCAAGATCGCGAGTGACCCGCACCTCGGCAAGCTCACCTTCCTCCGCGTCTACTCGGGCCGTATCAACTCCGGCACCCAGGTGCTGAATTCGGTCACGGGCAAGAAGGAGCGCATCGGCAAGATCTACCGGATGCACTCGAACAAGCGTGAGGAGATCGAGTCGGTGGGTGCCGGCGACATCGTCGCCGTCATGGGTCTGAAGCAGACCACCACCGGTGAGACCCTCAGCGACGCGAGCAACCCGGTGATCCTGGAGTCGATGGAGTTCCCGGCCCCGGTCATCCAGGTCGCCATCGAGCCCAAGTCGAAGGGCGACCAGGAGAAGCTGGGCGTCGCGATTCAGCGGCTGGCCGAGGAGGACCCGTCCTTCCAGGTCAAGACCGATGAGGAGACCGGCCAGACCGTGATCTCCGGCATGGGCGAGCTCCACCTCGACGTCCTTGTCGACCGCATGAAGCGGGAGTTCAAGGTCGAGGCCAACATCGGCAAGCCGCAGGTCGCGTACCGCGAGACGCTTCGCAAGAAGGTCGAGCACGTCGACTTCACGCACAAGAAGCAGACCGGTGGCTCCGGCCAGTTCGCCAAGGTGATCATCGACGTCGAGCCCATCGAGGGCGACGGCTACGAGTTCGTGAACGCCGTCACCGGTGGCCGCATCCCGCGGGAGTACATCCCGTCCGTGGACGCCGGCTGCCAGGAGGCCATGGAGTTCGGCGTGCTCGCCGGGTACCCGCTCACGGGCGTCCGCGTGACGCTCAACGACGGTCAGTACCACGACGTCGACTCGTCCGAGATGGCGTTCAAGATCGCCGGTTCGATGGCCTTCAAGGAGGCCGCCCGCAGGGCCAGCCCGGCCCTGCTGGAGCCGATGATGAAGGTCGAGGTCACCACGCCCGAGGAGTACATGGGCGACGTGATCGGCGACATCAACTCCCGCCGTGGACAGATCCAGTCCATGGAGGACCGGAGCGGCGCCAAGCTCGTCACCGGCCTGGTACCGCTGTCGGAGATGTTCGGCTACGTCGGAGACCTGCGCAGCAAGACCTCCGGCCGCGCCAACTACTCCATGCAGTTCGACTCCTACGCCGAGGTTCCCCGGAGCGTCGCAGAGGAGATCATCGCGAAGGCCAAGGGTGAGTAACACGGCTCGGCCGTGTTATCCCACCGTTTAGGCTGGAGCAAAGGCATTCGGGGCACTCCGGTACAGAACGCCTGATCGTGTTCTGTGCCGGGGTCCCCGGCCGCCCGCCCCCAAGCGAACAGGCCAAGGGCGTCCCCCTCGGGGTCCTGGCCGGTTCGGTACGACCATCTGAACCCCTCCGCAGAATGTGGAGGGTGTACAGCACCAGTCCACAGGAGGACCCCAGTGGCGAAGGCGAAGTTCGAGCGGACTAAGCCGCACGTCAACATCGGCACCATCGGTCACATCGACCACGGTAAGACCACTCTTACCGCGGCGATCACCAAGGTGCTGCACGACAAGTACCCGGAGCTCAACGAGGCTTCCGCGTTCGACTCGATCGACAAGGCGCCGGAAGAGCGCCAGCGCGGTATCACGATCTCCATTGCCCACGTCGAGTACCAGACGGAGAACCGTCACTACGCGCACGTGGACTGCCCGGGTCACGCGGACTACATCAAGAACATGATCACCGGTGCCGCCCAGATGGACGGCGCCATCCTCGTGGTCGCCGCCACCGACGGTCCGATGCCGCAGACCAAGGAGCACGTGCTCCTGGCCCGCCAGGTCGGCGTGCCGGCCATCGTCGTCGCCCTGAACAAGGCCGACATGGTGGACGACGAGGAGATCATGGAGCTCGTCGAGCTCGAGGTCCGTGAGCTCCTCAACGAGTACGAGTTCCCGGGTGACGAGACCCAGGTTGTCAAGGTCTCCGCGCTCAAGGCGCTGGAGGGCGACGAGGACGCCGCTCAGGGCATCCTCAAGCTCATGGACGCCGTCGACGACGCGATTCCGAACCCGGAGCGCGACACCGACAAGCCGTTCCTGATGCCGATCGAGGACGTCTTCACCATCACCGGCCGCGGCACGGTCGTCACCGGCCGTATCGAGCGCGGTGTGCTCAAGGTGAACGAGAACGTCGACATCATCGGCATCAAGGACACCAAGACCTCGACGACCGTCACCGGCATCGAGATGTTCCGCAAGCTGCTCGACGAGGGCCAGGCCGGTGAGAACGTCGGTCTGCTGCTCCGCGGCATCAAGCGCGAGGACGTCGAGCGCGGCCAGGTCATCATCAAGCCGGGCTCGGTCACCCCGCACACGGAGTTCGAGGCGCAGGCGTACATCCTGTCGAAGGACGAGGGTGGCCGGCACACCCCGTTCTTCAACAACTACCGCCCGCAGTTCTACTTCCGCACCACCGACGTGACCGGCGTCGTGACCCTCCCCGAGGGCACCGAGATGGTCATGCCGGGCGACAACACCGAGATGAGCGTTCAGCTCATCCAGCCCGTCGCCATGGAAGAGGGCCTCAAGTTCGCCATCCGTGAGGGTGGCCGCACGGTGGGCGCCGGCCAGGTCACCAAGATCCTGAAGTAATTCCGGATCGGGTCACCTGACCTACTGAAACCCCACTCACCGTCAGGTGAGTGGGGTTTCCCACTGCCTGGTGCAGGGAAGATCGTCCGATTGGCCTTGACCGAAGAGCCTGTGGCACACTGTCCAGGTTGCTCGGTTGAGTGCCGATGCTGCGCGCCTCCCGCCGGGAGGACCGGAAGCGAGTCCCAGCGTATTCGTCGCCTCTTATCAGAGGCGGAAATACGGGAATCTTCCGGGAAGCGTGGGAGGGGCTTCCAGCCAGGCACCGGTGGTTCTCCACCTCCACTCTTCCCCAGGGAAAACCTCCGCGGAGAAATCCGGGAGGGTTACGACACGCCCGACCGCGTGGGTCGTACGGAGCGGAGGACGCGGAGAGCCACGGGTTCCAGAGCGTTACGAGAGACAGGACTACGAAGTAGCCATGGCGGGACAGAAGATCCGCATCCGGCTCAAGGCCTACGACCACGAGGTCATCGACAACTCGGCGAAGAAGATCGTCGAGACGGTGACCCGTACCGGTGCGTCGGTCGCGGGCCCGGTGCCGCTGCCCACTGAAAAGAACGTGTACTGCGTCATCAAGTCGCCGCACAAGTACAAGGACTCGCGCGAGCACTTCGAGATGCGTACCCACAAGCGTCTGATCGACATCCTCGACCCGACGCCGAAGACCGTTGACTCGCTGATGCGCCTCGACCTTCCGGCCGGCGTTGACATCGAGATCAAGCTCTGAGGGGTGCGCTGAAGATGGCTAAGCAGATCAAGGGCGTCCTGGGCGAGAAGCTCGGCATGACCCAGGTCTGGGACGACAACAACCGCGTTGTCCCCGTGACCGTCGTCAAGGCCGGGCCGAATGTCGTGACCCAGGTCCGCACCGCAGACAAGGACGGCTACGAGGCCGTCCAGATCGCCTTCGGCGAGATCGACCCGCGCAAGGTGAACAAGCCCCTCAAGGGCCACTTCGCCAAGGCCGACGTCACCCCGCGCCGCCACCTGGTGGAGCTGCGCACCTCCGACGCCGCCGAGTACACGCTCGGCCAGGAGGTCAGCGCCGACACCTTCGAGGCCGGCCTCAAGGTCGACGTCACCGGCAAGTCGAAGGGCAAGGGCTTCGCCGGCGGCATGAAGCGTCACGGCTTCCGCGGCGGCAAGGCCTCCCACGGTGCCCACCGCATCCACCGCAAGCCGGGCGCCATCGGCGGCTGCGCCACGCCCGGCCGCGTGTTCAAGGGCACCAAGATGGCCGGCCGGATGGGCAACGAGCGGGTCACCACCCAGAACCTGACCGTCCATGCCGTTGACGCGGAGAAGGGCCTGCTGCTCATCAAGGGCGCAGTTCCCGGTCCGAACGGCGGCCTCGTCCTGGTCCGTACGTCGGCCAAGGGGGCCTGAGGTAACGATGAGCAGCATTGACATCCTTTCGCCGGCTGGCGACAAGGCCGGGTCCGTCGACCTCCCCACGGAGCTGTTCGACGCGAAGGTCAGCGTTCCGCTGATCCACCAGGTCGTCGTCGCGCAGCAGGCCGCGGCCCGCCAGGGCACGCATAAGACGAAGACTCGCGGCGAGGTCCGCGGCGGCGGCAAGAAGCCGTACCGCCAGAAGGGCACCGGCCGCGCCCGTCAGGGCTCGGTGCGCGCCCCGCAGTTCGCCGGCGGTGGCACCGTCCACGGCCCCGTGCCGCGTGACTACTCGCAGCGGACCCCGAAGAAGATGAAGGCCGCCGCCCTGCGCGGTGCCCTCTCGGACCGGGCCCGTCACGATCGCGTCCACGTCGTCACCGGCGTGGTCGAGGGCGAGGTCTCCACGAAGGCCGCCAAGTCCCTGTTCGGCAAGATCAGCGACCGTAAGAACGTGCTGCTGGTGGCCGAGCGCGCCGACGAGGCCGCGTGGCTCTCCGCCCGCAACCTGCCCCAGGTGCACATCCTGGAGCCGGGCCAGCTGAACACGTACGACGTGCTCGTTTCCGACGACGTGGTCTTCACCAAGGCCGCCTTCGAGTCCTTCGTGGCCGCGCGTACGAAGACCGAAGGGAGCGACGCCTGATGGCTACGCATCACCCGAGCATCGCGCCCAAGATGGCGAAGGCCGCGAAGGCTGCCCGGAAGGCCAAGGCCACCCGGATCGCCGCCGAGGGCAAGCAGACCGTCGAGACCCCGGCGAGCAAGGCGTTCTCGGACCCCCGTGACGTCCTGGTCAAGCCGGTCGTCTCGGAGAAGAGCTACGCGCTGCTGGACGAGAACAAGTACACGTTCATCGTCGCGCCGAACTCCAACAAGACCCAGATCAAGCAGGCCGTCGAGGCGGTCTTCTCGGTCAAGGTCACCGGGGTCAACACGATCAACCGGCAGGGCAAGCGCAAGCGCACCCGCACCGGTTACGGCAAGCGCGCCGACACCAAGCGCGCCATCGTGACCCTCGCCGAGGGCGACCGTATCGACATCTTCGGCGGTCCGGTCTCCTAACGGAGACAGGATCGTCCGATATCGGACGAGGACTGAGAAATGGGTATCCGCAAGCACAAGCCGACGACCCCGGGCCGTCGTGGCTCCAGCGTCGCCGACTTCGTCGAGATCACGCGGTCCACGCCGGAGAAGTCGCTGGTCCGCCCCCTGCACAGCAAGGGCGGCCGTAACAACGCCGGTCGTGTGACCGTTCGTCACCAGGGCGGTGGCCACAAGCGCGCCTACCGCGTGATCGACTTCCGTCGTCACGACAAGGACGGCGTGCCGGCCAAGGTCGCGCACATCGAGTACGACCCGAACCGCACCGCGCGCATCGCGCTCCTGCACTACGCAGACGGCGAGAAGCGCTACATCCTCGCTCCGGCGGGCCTGCAGCAGGGCCAGCGGATCGAGAACGGCCCTGGTGCCGACATCAAGCCGGGCAACAACCTGGCGCTGCGCAACATCCCGGTCGGTACGACCATCCACGCCATCGAGCTGCGTCCCGGTGGCGGCGCGAAGCTGGCCCGCTCCGCGGGTGCTTCGGTGCAGCTGCTGGCGAAGGAGGGCCGCATGGTCCACCTCCGCATGCCCTCCGGCGAGATCCGTCTGGTCGACGTCCGCTGCCGCGCCACCGTTGGCGAGGTCGGCAACGCCGAGCAGTCGAACATCAACTGGGGCAAGGCCGGCCGCATGCGCTGGAAGGGCGTCCGCCCGACCGTCCGCGGTGTGGTCATGAACCCGATCGACCACCCGCACGGTGGTGGTGAGGGTCGTACCTCCGGTGGCCGCCACCCGGTTTCGCCGTGGGGTCAGAAGGAGGGCCGTACGCGCTCGCCGAAGAAGGCCAGCAACAAGTACATCGTCCGCCGCCGCAAGACGAACAAGAAGCGCTAGGAGGCGGGTTTTAGATGCCGCGCAGTCTCAAGAAGGGACCCTTCGTCGACGACCACCTCGCCAAGAAGGTGGACGCGCAGAACGACGCGGGTTCCAAGAACGTCATCAAGACCTGGTCTCGCCGCTCGATGATCGTCCCGGCCATGCTCGGCCACACGATCGCGGTGCACGACGGCCGCAAGCACGTCCCGGTGTTCGTCACCGAGTCGATGGTCGGCCACAAGCTCGGCGAGTTCGCGCCGACCCGCACCTTCAAGGGCCACGTCAAGGACGACCGCAAGTCGCGGCGTCGCTGACCGGCGGGTGTGAATGACTATGACTGACACCGAAGGGACAACCATGGAAGCCAGGGCCCAGGCACGCTACGTGCGTGTCACGCCCATGAAGGCCCGCCGTGTGGTGGACCTTGTCCGTGGCATGGATGCCACGGAGGCTCAGGCGGCCCTGCGTTTCACCCCGCAGGCCGCGAGCGTGCCGGTGGGCAAGGTGCTCGACAGCGCCATCGCCAACGCCGCGCACAACTACGACCACACGGACGCCGGCAGCCTCTACATCTCCGAGGCCTATGTCGACGAGGGCCCGACCCTGAAGCGGTTCCGTCCGCGCGCCCAGGGCCGCGCCTACCGGATCCGTAAGCGGACGAGCCACATCACCGTGGTCGTGAGCAGCAAGGAAGGAACCCGGTAATGGGCCAGAAGGTAAACCCGCACGGGTTCCGGCTCGGCATCACCACGGACTTCAAGTCCCGGTGGTACGCCGACAAGCTGTACAAGGACTACATCAAGGAAGACGTCGCGATCCGTCGCATGCTCACGCAGGGCATGGAGCGGGCCGGCATCTCCAAGGTGGAGATCGAGCGCACCCGTGACCGCGTCCGCGTGGACGTGCACACCGCGCGTCCGGGCATCGTCATCGGCCGCCGCGGCGCCGAGGCCGACCGTCTCCGGGGCAACCTGGAGAAGCTGACCGGCAAGCAGATCCAGTTCAACATCCTCGAGGTCAAGAACCCCGAGACGGATGCGCAGCTGGTGGCCCAGGCCGTTGCCGAGCAGCTGTCCTCGCGCGTCTCCTTCCGCCGCGCCATGCGCAAGAGCATGCAGACGGCGATGAAGGCCGGCGCCAAGGGCATCAAGATCCAGTGCGGTGGCCGTCTCGGCGGCGCCGAGATGTCCCGCTCGGAGTTCTACCGCGAGGGCCGTGTGCCGCTGCACACCCTCCGCGCGAACGTCGACTACGGCTTCTTCGAGGCCCGTACGACCTTCGGCCGCATCGGCGTGAAGGTCTGGATCTACAAGGGCGACGTCAAGAACATCGCCGAGGTCCGCGCCGAGAACGCCGCCGCGCGTGCGGGCAACCGCCCGTCCCGTGGCGGCGGCAACGACCGCCCCCGTCGTGGTGGCGAGCGTGGCGGTCGTGGCCGCAAGCCGCAGCAGCAGCAGAACGCCGCCGCTGCCGAGGCCCCCAAGGCCGAGGCAGCAGCCGCTCCGGCTGCTGAGAGCACCGGAACGGAGGCCTGACCACAATGCTGATCCCTCGCAGGGTCAAGCACCGTAAGCAGCACCACCCGAAGCGCAAGGGCATTGCCAAGGGCGGCACCGAAGTTGCTTTCGGTGAGTACGGCATCCAGGCCGTGACCGGCGCTTATGTGACCAACCGTCAGATCGAGGCCGCTCGTATCTCGATGACGCGTCACATCAAGCGTGGCGGCAAGGTCTGGATCAACATCTACCCGGACCGCCCGCTCACCAAGAAGCCCGCCGAGACCCGCATGGGTTCCGGTAAGGGTTCGCCGGAGTGGTGGGTCGCGAACGTCAAGCCGGGGCGCGTGATGTTCGAGCTGTCCTACCCGAACGAGAAGATTGCCAAGGAGGCGCTGACCCGCGCCGCCCACAAGCTTCCGATGAAGTGCCGCATCGTTCGGCGCGAGGCAGGTGAGTCGTGATGGCGGCCGGTACCAAGGCGTCCGAGCTGCGCGAGCTGGGCAACGAGGAGCTTGTAGGCAAGCTTCGCGAGTCCAAGGAGGAGCTGTTCAACCTCCGCTTCCAGGCGGCGACGGGACAGCTTGAGAACCACGGCCGCCTCAAGGCCGTGCGCAAGGACATCGCCCGGATCTACACCCTGATGCGTGAGCGTGAGCTGGGCATCGAGACGGTGGAGAGCGCCTGATGAGCGAGACGAATGTGACTGAACAGAACACGCAGGCGCGCGGCTTCCGCAAGACCCGTGAGGGTCTCGTCGTCAGCGACAAGATGGACAAGACCGTCGTCGTCGCCGTCGAGGACCGGGTGAAGCACGCGCTGTACGGCAAGGTCATCCGCCGTACCAACAAGCTCAAGGCGCACGACGAGCAGAACGCTGCGGGCGTCGGCGACCGCGTCCTCCTCATGGAGACCCGGCCGCTGTCCGCGACCAAGCGCTGGCGCATCGTCGAGATCCTCGAGAAGGCCAAGTAGGCAATTCCCGCAAGGGGATTGGCGAAAATTTCAGCCTGAGGTCTTCCTCAGGATTCGTTCCGCCAGGCTCGGTGGGGTGTGGCCCGTCAGGGAGCACCCCACCGGGAACCGGCAGACATACAGGAGATAGACGTGATCCAGCAGGAGTCTCGGCTTCGCGTCGCCGACAACACGGGTGCGAAGGAAATCCTCACCATCCGCGTTCTCGGTGGCTCGGGCCGGCGCTACGCGGGCATCGGTGACGTCGTCGTCGCTACCGTCAAGGACGCGATCCCGGGCGGGAACGTGAAGAAGGGCGACATCGTCAAGGCGGTCATCGTGCGCACCGTCAAGGAGCGCCGCCGCCCCGACGGCTCGTACATCCGCTTCGACGAGAACGCGGCCGTCATCCTCAAGAACGATGGCGACCCCCGCGGCACCCGTATCTTCGGCCCGGTGGGCCGCGAGCTGCGCGAGAAGAAGTTCATGAAGATCATCTCTCTCGCGCCGGAGGTGCTGTGACCATGAAGATCAAGAAGGGCGACCTGGTTCAGGTCATCACCGGCAAGGACAAGGGCAAGCAGGGCAAGGTCATCGCGGCCTACCCCCGCGAGGACCGCGTCCTGGTCGAGGGTGTCAACCGGGTCAAGAAGCACACCAAGGCCGGCCAGACCGCTCGCGGTTCGCAGACCGGCGGCATCGTGACGACCGAGGCCCCCGTTCACGCGAGCAACGTTCAGCTCGTCGTCGAGCACGAGGGCAGCAAGGTGGTCACCCGCGTCGGTTACCGCTTCGATGAGGACGGCAACAAGATCCGCGTTGCCAAGCGGACCGGTGAGGACATCTGATGACTGCCACCACTGAAGCCCCGCGCCTCAAGCAGCGCTACCGCTCCGAGATCAAGGACAAGCTGCAGGAAGAGTTCTCGTACGAGAACGTCATGCAGATCCCGGGTCTCACCAAGATCGTGGTCAACATGGGTGTGGGCGACGCCGCCCGCGACTCCAAGCTGATCGAGGGTGCCATCAAGGACCTCACCACGATCACCGGCCAGAAGCCGGCCGTGACCAAGGCCCGCAAGTCCATCGCGCAGTTCAAGCTGCGCGAGGGGCAGCCGATCGGTGCCCACGTGACCCTGCGTGGCGACCGGATGTGGGAGTTCCTGGACCGCCTGCTGGCGCTCGCGCTGCCGCGCATCCGCGACTTCCGCGGTCTGTCGCCCAAGCAGTTCGACGGCCGGGGCAACTACACCTTCGGTCTCACCGAGCAGGTCATGTTCCACGAGATCGATCAGGACAAGATCGACCGGGTCCGGGGCATGGACATCACCGTGGTGACCACGGCGACCACCGACGATGAGGGCCGGTCCCTCCTTCGTCACCTCGGCTTCCCGTTCAAGGAGAACTGACATGGCGAAGAAGGCTCTGATCGCCAAGGCTGCCCGCAAGCCGAAGTTCGCGGTGCGTGGCTACACGCGCTGCCAGCGCTGCGGCCGTCCGCACTCCGTCTACCGCAAGTTCGGCCTCTGCCGCGTGTGCCTTCGCATGATGGCGCACCGTGGTGAGCTGCCGGGCGTGACCAAGAGCTCCTGGTAATCGCCCCCTAGGGCGACCAGCCAGGACTCTCGGTAAGAGCTCAGGGACGTCGGGAGCCTGACCCCGCATGGATTAGCCTTGTGAGGTCGGGCCCCCGCCGCCCCATGACCGTCCGTGGGCAGCGCCCACGAGAAGACGCTTACTACGCCGTAGGTCCCCGCACCCCACCCGTCCCGTCACGTCCGCGTGTACGGGGAGAGGGAGGGCGCATACAGGAAACCCCGGCGAGAGAGGCCGAAGGCCATCACATGACCATGACCGATCCGATCGCAGACATGCTGACGCGTCTGCGGAACGCGAACTCGGCTTACCACGACACCGTCGTGATGCCCCACAGCAAGATCAAGTCTCACATCGCGGAGATCCTCCAGCAGGAGGGCTACATCACCGGGTGGAAGACCGAGGACGCCCAGGTGGGCAAGAACCTCGTGCTGGAGCTGAAGTTCGGCCCGAACCGCGAGCGCTCGATCGCCGGCATCAAGAGGATTTCGAAGCCGGGTCTGCGGGTCTACGCGAAGTCCACCAACCTGCCGAAGGTGCTCGGCGGCCTGGGCGTGGCGATCATCTCCACGTCGCACGGTCTCCTCACCGACAAGCAGGCAGGCAAGAAGGGTGTGGGCGGGGAAGTCCTCGCCTACGTCTGGTAACGGAAGGGAACGGAGGTAAAGCAATGTCGCGTATTGGCAAGCTCCCCATCCAGGTTCCCGCCGGTGTGGACGTCACCCTCGATGGCCAGAAGGTCGACGTGAAGGGCCCGAAGGGCTCCCTCTCCGTCACCGTCTCCCGGCCGATCGAGGTCGCGAAGGACGAGGAGAACGGCAACATCGTCGTCACCCGTCCGAACGACGAGGGCAGGAACAAGGCCCTGCACGGCCTGTCCCGCACGCTGGTGGCGAACATGATCACTGGCGTGACCACCGGGTTCAGCAAGAACCTCGAGATCAATGGCGTGGGTTACCGCGTCCAGGCCAAGGGCTCCAACCTGGAGTTCTCCCTGGGCTACAGCCACCCGATCCTGGTCGAGGCGCCGGAAGGCATCTCGTTCGCCGTCGAGTCCCCGACCAAGTTCTCGGTCTCGGGCATCGACAAGCAGAAGGTCGGCGAGGTCGCCGCCAACATCCGCAAGCTGCGTCGCCCCGACCCGTACAAGGCCAAGGGCGTCAAGTACGCGGGCGAGACCATCCGCCGCAAGGTCGGAAAGGCTGGTAAGTAAGCCATGGCATACGGCGTGAAGATCGCTAAGGGCGACGCCTACAAGCGCGCCGCCGCCAAGCGCCGTCACATCCGCATCCGCAAGAAGGTGTCGGGCACCGCTGAGCGCCCGCGCCTGGTCGTGACGCGCACCAACCGCGGTATCACTGCTCAGGTGATCGACGACGTCGCGGGCCACACGCTGGCCTCGGCCTCGCACCTGGACAGCTCCATCCGGGGCGGCGAAGGCGGCAAGGGTGAGCAGGCCCAGCAGGTCGGCTCCCTGGTCGCCGAGCGCGCCAAGGCCGCAGGCATCGAGGCCGTCGTGTTCGACCGCGGTGGCAACAAGTACGCAGGGCGGATTGCCGCTCTGGCTGACGCCGCCCGCGAGGCCGGGCTCAAGTTCTGAGCCTGTTCCGAGCTAGCGGACGTAAACGAGAGAGGTAATTCCAATGGCTGGACCCCAGCGCCGCGGTGGCGGCGCCGGCGGCGGCGAGCGGCGGGACCGGAAGGGCCGGGACGGCGGCGCTGCCGCCGAGAAGACCGCGTACGTTGAGCGCGTCGTCGCGATCAACCGCGTCGCCAAGGTTGTGAAGGGTGGTCGTCGCTTCAGCTTCACCGCGCTGGTCGTGGTGGGCGACGGTGACGGCACCGTGGGTGTCGGATACGGCAAGGCCAAGGAGGTGCCGGCCGCCATCGCCAAGGGCGTTGAGGAGGCCAAGAAGCACTTCTTCAAGGTCCCCCGCATCCAGGGCACCATTCCGCACCCGATCCAGGGTGAGGAGGCCGCGGGTGTCGTGCTGCTCAAGCCGGCTTCGCCCGGTACCGGTGTTATCGCCGGTGGCCCGGTGCGTGCCGTGCTGGAGTGCGCGGGCATTCACGACGTGCTGAGCAAGTCGCTCGGCTCGGCGAACCCGATCAACATCGTGCACGCCACGCGTGCGGCTCTGCAGGGCCTTCAGCGCCCCGAGGAGATCGCCGCCCGCCGTGGTCTGCCGCTCGAGGACGTGGCACCCGCCGCTCTGCTGCGGGCGCGTGCTGGGGTGAACGCGTAATGGCGAACCTCAAGATCACGCAGACCCGTTCCGTTATCGGGACCAAGCAGAACCACCGTGACACGCTGCGGACCCTCGGTCTCAAGCGCGTCAACGACGTGTCCGTGCGCGAGGCCAACGCCGTGGTCGTTGGTCAGCTGCACACCGTGCGGCACCTCGTCACGGTTGAGGAGGTCGACTGAGATGGCGGAGAGCAACCCGCTGAAGGTCCACAACCTCCGTCCTGCTCCGGGCGCCAAGACCTCCAAGACCCGTGTGGGTCGCGGTGAGGCGTCGAAGGGCAAGACCGCGGGTCGTGGCACCAAGGGCACGAAGGCCCGGTACCAGGTTCCTGCCGGCTTCGAGGGTGGGCAGATGCCGCTGCAGATGCGGCTGCCCAAGCTCCGTGGCTTCAAGAACCCCGCCCACAAGCAGTTCCAGGTGGTGAACCTGGAGAAGCTGGCCGACCTCTACCCCGAGGGCGGCGAGGTCACCAAGGCCGACCTGGTGGCCAAGGGCGCGGTGCGCAAGAACCAGCTCGTCAAGGTGCTGGGTGCCGGCGACATCTCCGTCGCGCTGACGGTGACCGTGGACAAGGTCTCCGGCTCCGCGAAGGAGAAGATCACCGCCGCCGGCGGCAGCGTCACCGAGACCGCCGAGTGACACGGCGTCTCGCACGACGGCTTTGAGAAGGCCGGATCCCCTCGGGGGTCCGGCCTTCGCCGTTTTCCCCGCGGCTCTCCGGCGGCGAGCCGGATCAACTGGTGGAAATTTCCGAGGACTTGACGCCGCGTTTGCCGGGCGCGTACCCGTACGGGACCAACGGCCTTGTTCCGCGGGGCCGTTCGGCGCTTCGGGGCGGGTTCTGTCACTCGTGCGAGGGGTTGTGGGGCCCGATGGGGCGCCCGCTCCGCCCTACAGTTGAGGGGTCGTTGTGCTCCGCGGGAGATCCGCGGCCCCGGCGAGCCCGGAATGTTCGCCTGAGGTTGCATCGGCCGGTAAGGTGGCCTGCGCTGCTACGCTGCCGGGCACTGTGCCCTGACTCAGGCGCTGTAGCGCGTACGACGTCGCGTCCCGCCGGGTCGCCGTCGGCACGTTGCGGGACGCCGGTACGTTGCAGCAGCTACGGGGCAGTTCGCGGACCGTCCACGGGGGCGCCCGGGGGCAGTACCGCAGCGGTCCCGCACCAAGAGCCGTAGCAAGATCCCGTATCAATACGAAGACCGTAGACCTCTCGCGTAGCGACCGCGGGGGGCGCAGGAGGCACCGTGCTCACCGCGTTCGCCCGGGCGTTCAAGACGCCCGACCTGCGCAAGAAGCTGCTTTTCACGTTGGGCATCATGGTGCTCTTCCGTCTCGGCGCGCACGTCCCGGTACCGGGCGTGAGCTTCGAGAAGGTCAACATGTGCATGCAGCAGGCCCAGGGTAGCCAGGGGCTCTTCGGCCTGGTCAACATGTTCAGCGGCGGCGCACTGCTGCAGTTGACCATCTTCGCCCTCGGGATCATGCCGTACATCACGGCGAGCATCATCCTGCAGCTGCTCGTGGTCGTGATCCCGCGGCTCGAGGCCCTGAAGAAGGAGGGCCAGGCCGGCCAGGCGAAGATCACGCAGTACACCCGTTATCTGACGATGGCGCTCGCGATCCTCCAGGCCACGGGCCTGGTGGCCACCGCGCGCAGCGGCTCGCTCTTCCCGAGCTGCCCCGTCGCCCAGCAGATCATCCCGGACCAGGGCATCTTCACCACCATCACGATGGTGATCACGATGACCGCCGGCACCGCGCTGATCATGTGGCTCGGCGAGCTGATCACCGACCGGGGCATCGGCAACGGCATGTCCATCCTGATGTTCACCTCCATCGCGGCCGGTTTCCCCGGCGCGCTGTGGGCCATCAAGAAGCAGGGCAAGCTGGCCGACGGCTGGATCGAGTTCGGCGCGGTCATCGTCTGCGGCCTCGCGATGGTCGCGCTCGTGGTCTTCGTCGAGCAGGCGCAGCGGCGGATTCCCGTGCAGTACGCGAAGCGCATGATCGGGCGCCGTTCCTACGGCGGTACGTCCACGTACATTCCGCTGAAGGTCAATCAGGCCGGTGTGATTCCCGTCATCTTCTCGTCCTCGCTGCTCTACATCCCGTCGCTGGTCGTTCAGTTCAGCGGATCCCAGGCGGGATGGGCCCAGTGGATCCGGGACAACTTCGTCAAGGGCGATCACCCCATCTACATCGCCACGTACTTCCTGCTGATTGTCTTTTTCGCCTTCTTCTACGTCGCCATCTCCTTCAACCCCGAGGAAGTTGCCGACAACATGAAGAAGTATGGTGGCTTCATCCCGGGTATCCGGGCGGGCCGTCCCACGGCTGAGTACCTGAGCTACGTGCTGAACCGCATCACCTGGCCGGGGTCGCTCTACCTGGGTCTGATCGCTCTGGTGCCTACCGTCGCGCTGATCATGTTCGGGGCTCAGCAGAACTTCCCGTTCGGCGGGACGAGCATCCTGATCATCGTGGGTGTCGGGCTTGAGACCGTGAAGCAGATCGAGAGCCAGCTTCAGCAGCGCCATTACGAAGGGTTCCTCCGCTGATGCGTATCGTCCTCGTCGGACCTCCTGGCGCGGGTAAGGGCACGCAGGCCGCGTACCTCGCCAAGAATCTGTCGATCCCGCACATCTCCACCGGAGACCTGTTCCGGGCCAACATCAGCCAGGGCACGGAGCTCGGGCAGAAGGCCCAGGAGTACATGCGGGCGGGCCAGTTGGTGCCTGACGAGGTCACCATCGGCATGGCGCGCGACAGGATGGCCGAAGGGGACGCCGCGAACGGCTTTCTGCTCGACGGCTTCCCGCGGAACATCGAGCAGGCCGAGGCCCTCGACAAGCTCCTGAAGCAGGACGGCCAGAAGCTGGACGCGGTCCTCGACCTGGAGGTCCCCGAGGACGAGGTCGTGAAGCGCATCGCGGGCCGGCGGATCTGCCGCAGCGACAGCAGCCACGTCTTCCACGTCGAGTACAGCCCTCCCAAGGAGGACGGCGTCTGCGACCACTGCGGCGGCGAGCTGTACCAGCGGGACGACGACCGCGAGGAGACCGTCCGCAAGCGGCTCGCGGTCTACCACAGCGAGACCGAGCCGATCATCGACCACTACAAGGCGCAGGACCTGGTGACGACCATCTCCGCGCTGGGCAAGGTCAGCGATGTCACCGAGCGCGCGATGCACGCGCTGGGCCGCGACTGAGCCCCACTGATCGCCTTGCGGCCGCGGTGCTCGGGTGAGCGCCGCGGCCGTATTGTGTAGTACGGGACCGTGTGAAACGGACCGATCGGACCGCCGGGTCCGGCATCCCGCGCCGCGTGCGGCGGACAGCGCGCGCCACGTCGCAGGGATGCGTTGCAGAGTGAGCAGTCTTACGAAGTCGGGCAGGGAAGGCGTCAGCCGCATGGTGGAGATCAAGACCCCGGAGCAGATCGCGAAGATGCGCCAGGCGGGGCTGGTCGTCGCCGCGATGCACCAGGCGTGCAGGGAAGCGGCCGTGCCGGGCGCGACGACGAAGGACCTGGACGAGGTCGCGGCCAAGGTGCTGGCCGACCACGGCGCCAAGCCCAACTTCCTCGGGTACGGCGGCTTCCCCGGCAACATCTGCACCTCGGTCAACGAGGTCGTGGTGCACGGCATCCCGTCCAAGGACGTGGTGCTGAAGGCCGGCGACATCATCTCCATCGACGCCGGCGCGATCATCGACGGCTGGCACGGCGACGCGGCGCTGACCGTGTTCGTCGGCGAGGGCCACTCCGCCGAGCTGCTGGAGCTGAGCCGGGTGACCGAGGAGTCCATGTGGCGCGGCCTGGCCGCGATGCGCAAGGGCAACCGCCTGGTGGACGTCTCCAAGGCGATCGAGGGCTACATCAAGCGCCAGCCCCGCCCGTCCTCCGGGCGCTACGGGATCATCGAGGACTACGGCGGCCACGGCATCGGCTCCCAGATGCACATGGACCCGCACCTGCTGAACTACGTGGACCGCAAGCGCGGCCGCGGCCCCAAGCTGGTGCCCGGCATGTGCCTGGCGATCGAGCCGATGGTGAGCCTGGGCACCGCGAAGACCCACACGCTCTCCGACGACTGGACCGTGAAGACGAACGACGGCACCTGGTCGAGCCACTGGGAGCACTCGGTCGCGCTGACCGAGGAGGGCCCGCTCGTGCTGACGGCCCCCGACGGCGGCAAGGCGAAGCTGGCCGAGCTGGGCGTGACGACCGCCCCCGACCCGCTGGGCTGAGCGCCGGTTCACCACCGGAAGCCCCTCGTACGGCGCAGTGCCCCACGGTTAATGATCTTGGCCCCCGGGGAGAATCCCCGGATTCGTCTTTCCGGGGGCCGGTGCCGTAGGATGGCCAGTCGGTCCCGGTGTCTCCGTATGCCTGGACCACCCCAGGTAGCCGATCCCGGAAGGTGAAGCGCTAGAGCATGGCCAAAAAACAAGGGGCCATCGAGATCGAGGGCACGGTCGTCGAGTCTCTGCCGAACGCGATGTTCAAGGTTGAGCTCCAGAACGGGCACCAGGTTCTCGCGCACATCAGCGGCAAGATGCGGATGCACTACATCCGTATCCTTCCCGACGACCGGGTCGTGGTGGAGCTGTCTCCCTACGACCTCACCCGCGGGCGGATCGTCTACCGCTACAAGTAGATCGACAGATCGAGCCGCGGACCTCGCCTCCCGTGAGTGCCGTGGCCTGACCCGGAGAACCTCACATCCCATGAAGGTCAAGCCGAGCGTCAAGAAGATCTGCGACAAGTGCAAGGTGATCCGCCGTCACGGCCGGGTCATGGTCATCTGCGACAACCTGCGCCACAAGCAGCGCCAGGGCTGACGCATGCCGGCCGCTCTGCGGCCGGGCCAACCTTCGCCTCTCGCATTTCTTCGCGCGACGCAAGCGACAAGTAGATACGCAGACGCCCGACCCCCCGCCGTGCTCGAGTTCGTTCATGTCGGTGGGGACGACACCTCCGGTCGGAGGCCGGAGACCCGTTCCAGGCGAACGGGGACGGCGCTGCGGCAGACCTCCGAATAGCAATCAGGAGCCACACCCATGGCACGCCTCTCAGGCGTCGACCTCCCGCGCGAGAAGCGCATCGAGGTTGCCCTCACCTACGTCTTCGGCATCGGGCGCACCCTTGCCCAGCAGACCCTGAGCGAGACCGGCGTCAACCCGGACACGCGGGTCCGCGACCTGGCCGAAGAGGACCTGGTCAAGATCAACAAGTACGTGGACGCGAACCTCCAGGTGGAGGGTGACCTCCGCCGCGAGATCCAGGCCGACATCCGCCGCAAGGTCGAGATCGGCTGCTACGAGGGTCTGCGGCACCGCCGTGGTCTCCCGGTTCACGGCCAGCGCACCAAGACCAACGCCCGCACCCGCAAGGGCCCGCGTCGCGCGATCGCCGGCAAGAAGAAGCCGGGCAAGAAGTAGTCCGCACCGGACGCGTTTCCGCGGTCCGCGTTGTAGGACCGACCACCTCCACGGGAGATATTGAATGCCTCCGAAGGGCCGTACGGCCGGCGCCAAGAAGGTGCGCCGCAAGGACAAGAAGAACGTCCCCGCCGGGCACGCTCACATCAAGAGCACGTTCAACAACACCATCGTCTCGATCACGGACCCGACCGGGAACGTGATCTCCTGGGCCTCCGCCGGCCACGTCGGCTTCAAGGGCTCGCGCAAGTCGACGCCGTTCGCTGCGCAGATGGCGGCCGAGAACGCCGCGCGTCGGGCGCAGGAGCACGGCATGCGGAAGGTCGACGTGTTCGTCAAGGGTCCCGGCTCCGGCCGTGAGACCGCGATCCGCTCCCTCCAGGCCACCGGCCTCGAGGTCGGCTCGATCCAGGACGTCACGCCGACTCCGCACAACGGCTGCCGTCCGCCGAAGCGTCGTCGGGTCTGACGACCAGCTGACATAGGAGACAACTAGAAAATGGCGCGTTACACCGGGGCCGACTGCAAGCGTTGCCGTCGGGAAAAGCAGAAGCTCTTCCTCAAGGGGAGCAAGTGCGAGAGCGCGAAGTGCCCGATCGAGATCCGTCCTTACCCCCCGGGTGAGCACGGGCGCGGGCGCACCAAGGACTCCGAGTACCTCCTGCAGAAGCGGGAGAAGCAGAAGGCTGCGCGTATCTACGGAGTTCTTGAGAAGCAGTTCCGCGGGTATTTCAACGAGGCCAACCGCGGGCAGGGCAAGACTGGCGAGAACCTGCTCCGGATCCTCGAAACCCGTCTGGACAACGTGGTCTACCGGGCCGGCTTCGCCAAGTCCCGGGACCACGCCCGTCAGCTGGTCCGCCACGGGCACATCACCCTCAACGGCCGCAAGACCGACATTCCGTCGGCGCGGGTGTCCGTGAACGACATCGTCGAGGTCCGCGAAGCCTCCAGGAACATGACGCCGTTCCAGGTGGCGCAGGCCGAGGCGGGAGAGAAGACCACTCCGGCATGGCTGGAGGTCGTCCCGTCGAAGCTGCGGATCCTCGTCCACTCGCTGCCCGAGCGCCAGGTGATCGACACCCAGGTGCAGGAGCAGCTGATCGTCGAGCTGTACTCGAAGTAGTTCGGGTCGCTCCGTAGATCGTCGGGTTCTGCCGCGAGCAGGGCTCACACCTGGATACGGGCGGAGCCGCACGGAAAGTGGGGTTCCGCCCGTACCCTTGAAGCACCGTTGTCTGGCTTGGCATCAAATAGCGGGTGCCGAAGACTGGAGTACATCCCATGCTGATCGCTCAGCGTCCCTCTCTGACCGAAGAGGTCGTGGACGAGTTCCGTTCCCGGTTCGTCATCGAGCCGCTGGAGCCGGGCTTCGGCTACACCCTCGGCAACTCCCTGCGTCGCACGCTCCTCTCCTCGATCCCCGGTGCTGCCGTGACCAGCATCCGGATCGACGGTGTCCTGCACGAGTTCTCCACCGTGCCGGGCGTCAAGGAGGACGTCACCGACCTGATCCTCAACATCAAGTCCCTCGTCGTCTCCTCGGAGCACGACGAGCCGGTCGTGATGTACCTGCGCAAGCAGGGCCCCGGCCTGGTCACCGCCGCGGACATCGCGCCGCCGGCCGGTGTCGAGGTGCACAACCCGGACCTCGTCCTCGCCACGCTGAACGGCAAGGGCAAGCTGGAGATGGAGCTGACCGTCGAGCGCGGTCGCGGCTACGTCTCCGCCGTCCAGAACAAGCAGGTGGGCCAGGAGATCGGCCGCATCCCGGTCGACTCCATCTACTCCCCGGTGCTCAAGGTCACGTACAAGGTCGAGGCGACCCGTGTCGAGCAGCGCACCGACTTCGACAAGCTGATCGTCGACGTCGAGACCAAGCAGGCCATGCGTCCCCGTGACGCCATGGCGTCGGCCGGCAAGACCCTGGTCGAGCTGTTCGGTCTGGCGCGCGAGCTCAACGTCGACGCCGAGGGCATCGACATGGGCCCGTCGCCGACGGACGCGGCGCTGGCCGCGGACCTGGCGCTGCCGATCGAGGAGCTGGAGCTCACGGTCCGCTCCTACAACTGCCTCAAGCGCGAGGGCATCCACTCCGTGGGTGAGCTCGTGGCGCGCTCCGAGGCCGACCTGCTCGACATCCGCAACTTCGGTGCGAAGTCGATCGACGAGGTCAAGGCGAAGCTGGCCGGCATGGGCCTGGCCCTCAAGGACAGCCCGCCCGGATTCGACCCGACCGCGGCCGCGGACGCCTTCGGCGCCGAGGACGACGCGGACGCGGGGTTCGTCGAGACCGAGCAGTACTGAGTCTCGACGCCGTGTGACGACGGGGAGCTGCGGACCCGCTGTGGTGTGCGCAGTTCCCCGCGCCCCTAATAGGAACCCCCGGTACCTGATACGGCCGGGACTGCCACCGGTGCCTGATACGGCCGGTGCAGGGACAACGAAGGAGAAGCACCATGCCGAAGCCCACCAAGGGTGCCCGTCTGGGCGGCAGCGCCGCGCACCAGAAGGCCATGCTGGCGAACCTCGCCACGGACCTTTTCGAGCACGGCCGCATCACCACCACCGAGGCGAAGGCCCGCCGCCTGCGCCCGGTGGCCGAGCGCCTGATCACCAAGGCGAAGAAGGGCGACCTGCACAACCGTCGCCAGGTCATGCGCACCGTCCTGGACAAGGGCGTCGTGCACACCCTCTTCACCGAGATCGCTCCGCGGTACGAGAACCGCCCGGGTGGCTACACCCGCATCACCAAGATCGGTAACCGTCGCGGCGACAACGCCCCGATGGCGGTCATCGAGCTGGTGGAGGCCCTGACCGTGCAGCAGGAGGCCGTCGGCGAGGCCGAGGCCGCCACCAAGCGCGTCGCGAAGGACGCCGAGGAGGCCAAGGCCGAGGGCGGCGAGGGCGAGAACCAGGACGCCTGAAGCGTCTGAAGTTCGCCTGACCAGGCTGGCAGCGGGCCCGTTCCCTCCGGGGGCGGGCCCGCTGGCGTGCGGTGAGAGGATCACGGAGTGAGCGGTGTGAGCGACGCGGTGGAGCCCGGCTTCGTACGGGTGCGGCTTGATCTGGCCTACGACGGCCGGGAGTTCTCCGGCTGGGCGAAGCAGAAGGGCGGGCAGCGGACCGTACAGGCCGAGCTGGAGGACGCCCTGCGCGTCGTCATGCGCCTGCCCGACCCCGTCGAGCTGACCGTCGCGGGGCGCACCGACTCGGGCGTGCACGCGCGCGGGCAGGTCGCGCACTTCGACCTGCCCGAGGACGTGTGGGCCGAGCACGGCGAGCAGCTCCGGCGCCGTCTCGCCGGGCGGCTGCCCATGGACGTGCGGGTCTTCGGGGTGAGCGAGGCGCCGCCGCACTTCAACGCGCGCTTCTCGGCGATCTGGCGGCGGTACGCGTACCGGGTCAGCGATCACCCCGGCGGCGTGGACCCGCTGCGCCGCGGCTTCGTGCTGTGGCACAACTGGCCGCTCGACATGGACGCCATGAACGAGGCGGCCCGGCAGCTCGTCGGGGAGCACGACTTCGCGGCGTACTGCAAGAAGCGCGAGGGCGCGACCACCGTCCGTACGCTGCGCGAGCTGAAGTGGGAGCGGGGCGCCGACGGTGTGTTGGAGGCGACCGTCCTCGCCGACGCCTTCTGCCACAACATGGTGCGCTCGCTCGTCGGCGCCCTGCTCTTCGTGGGCGACGGGCACAGGCCGCCGGAGTGGCCCGGCAAGGTGCTGGCGGCCGGTGTGCGGGACTCGGCGGTGCACGTCGTGCGGCCGCACGGGCTGACCCTGGAGGAGGTCGGCTACCCGGCCGACGAGGACCTGGAGGCCCGCAACCTCGCCTCCCGCAACAAGCGTTCGCTGCCGGGGAGCGCCGGCGCGGGCTGCTGCTGAAGGCCCGTACGGGAGCCTGTTACGAGGTCCCGTTACGGCGCGGGGGATGCCGTGGCCGCGTGGCCCGCCTGGTCCTTGCCGCGCTGGAGCACGCGGTCGTAGGCGTACTTGTTGGCGTCGTAGGCGGCGCGGATCGCGGCCTCGTCCTTCGGGCCCGCCTCCTTGCCGTTCGAGTGCCCGGAGATCGTGAAGATCGCATAGCGGCCCAGCGAGTCGGCCGTGGTGCGGCAGGTGACGGTCCGGCAGAAGTCGGAGACGCCCTTGCCGGGGAGCGCGACGAGGTTGGGCTGATAGCCCTTCTTCGCGGCCGTGGCCTTCCCGGTGTCCTCGAACACCGCGACGCCGACGGTCACCGCCGAGCTGCCGCGGGTCAGGGTGGTGCGGAAGACCTTGTCGCAGCCGTGCTTGGCGAGTACGGGGCCGAGCTTGGCGTGCGCGGCGTCCTTGCAGCCCTTGCTCGTGTCGACGGCGCGGCGGGTGTACTCGTTCCCGTTGACCGTGACCTTGGAGTCGGGGAACAGGGAGCGGGCGCTGAGCGGCGCCTTGTCGTGCGCCGCGTCCTTGATGAAGTCCTCGGGCGGCGGCGGTGGCGGGGCGTCGTCCTTGAAGGTCGGCTCCGGCTGGTCGGGCCCGCTGGGGATGTCCTTGGGGGAGGGCAGCGCTTCGGACGGCTTGTCGGAGGGCGTGCCTCCTCCCTCGCTGACCACCGCGAACGCCACGATGCCCGCGACCAGCGCGGTGGCCACGGCGCCGCCGCCGATCAGCAGCCAGCGCCTGCGCCTGGTGCGCGACTCCGTCCGCTCGGCGAGTGCTTCCCAGTCCGGGGTGGATGAACCGCCGGGACCCCACTGGGGTCCCCCCTGCCCAAAGCTCATGGGGCGCATCTTATGCGGTGGCCTTAATTGAGTTGGGCGGGCCGGAAGAGGCGGAGAGAATCAGTGCCATGGGGCATGTGGAGGTAGCGCATCTGGACTGGTTCCTGCCGGACGGGCGGGCGCTGCTCGCCGACGCCTCGTTCCGGGTGGGGGAGGGGACGCGCGCGGCGCTGGTCGGTCCGAACGGCGCGGGCAAGACGACCCTGATGCGCCTGATCTCCGGTCAGCTCACCCCGGACGCCGGCTCGGTGACGACCAGCGGGGGCACCGGCGTGATGTCCCAGTTCATCGGCTCCGTACGGGATGAGAGCACGGTGCGGGACCTCCTGGTGTCGGTGGCTCCACCGCAGATCAGGACCGCGGCAGCGGCGGTGGATGCGGCCGAGCTCGCGGTGATGGAGCGCGACGACGAACGCGCGCAGATGCAGTACGCGCAGGCGCTCGCCGACTGGGCCGAGGTGCAGGGGTACGAGGCCGAGACCCTGTGGGACATGTGCACCGTGGCCGCGCTCGGCGTGCCGTACGAGAAGGCGCAGTGGCGGCAGGTGCGCACGCTGTCCGGCGGCGAGCAGAAGCGGCTGGTCCTGGAGGCCCTGCTGCGCGGCGACGAGGAGGTGCTGCTCCTCGACGAGCCGGACAACTACCTGGACGTGCCCGGCAAGCGCTGGCTGGAGGAGCGGCTGCGGGAGACCCGCAAGACCGTGCTGTTCATCTCGCACGACCGCGAGCTGCTGGCCCGCGCGGCCGACCGGATCGTGAGCGTGGAGCCGAGCCCGGCGGGCGGCGACGTGTGGGTGCACGGCGGCGGCTTCGCGACGTACCACGAGGCGCGCGAGGAGCGCTTCGAGCGCTTCGAGGAGCTGCGCAGGCGCTGGGACGAGAAGCGGGCGCAGCTCAAGAAACTGGTGCTGGACATGCAGCAGTACGCGTCCCGCAGCGACGAGATGGCCTCCCGCTATCAGGCGGCGAAGACGAGGCTGCGCAAGTTCGAGGAGGCCGGGCCGCCGCCTGAGCCGCCGCGCAAGCAGCAGGTGACGATGCGGCTGCGCGGCGGACGTACCGGCGTACGGGCCGTGACCTGCAAGGACCTGGAGCTGACCGGCCTGATGAAGCCGTTCGGCCTGGAGGTCTTCTACGGGGAGCGGGTCGCGGTGCTCGGCTCCAACGGCTCGGGGAAGTCCCACTTCCTGCGGCTCCTCGCGGGCGGCGAGGTGCCGCACACCGGCGAGTGGAAGCTGGGCGCCCGCGTCGTGCCGGGGCACTTCGCGCAGACCCACGCACACCCCGAGCTGGAGGGCCGCAGCCTCCTGGACATCCTGTGGAAGGAGCACGCGAAGGGCACGGGCCCGGCGATGTCGGCGCTGCGCAGGTACGAGCTGACCGGGCAGGCCGAGCAGCGCTTCGAGCGGCTCTCGGGCGGCCAGCAGGCGCGCTTCCAGATCCTGCGCCTGGAGCTGGAGGGCGCCACCGCGCTGCTCCTCGACGAGCCCACGGACAACCTCGACCTGGAGTCGGCCGAGGCGCTCCAGGAGGGCCTGGAGGCGTACGAGGGGACGGTGCTGGCGGTCACGCACGACCGCTGGTTCGCGCGCTCCTTCGACCGCTTCCTGGTCTTCGGCGCCGACGGGCGGGTGCGCGAGACCCCGGAGCCGGTGTGGGACGAGGGCCGGGTGGAGCGTTCGAGGTGAGCGGCCGCGGTGAACGCGGCGGTCGCATTTTGACCCGGATGGGTGGGGCCCGGTACTCTGCGAGGTCGTTGTGTATTGGCTTGCTCATTCTCACGTGGGGGGCCTTGCACCGGCCAACCGGCCGATGAGCAGCGACCAGCACGAGCGGCCCGCGTCACCGTGGTGCGGTCTTGGCTGTTGTGATCTGCCAGGTGGCCTTGTCAGGACCCTCCCCAAGGATCCCTTGGGGTCCGGGGAGACCCATTCACTGAGAAGCGAAGGCTACGACCGTGCGTACGTACAGCCCCAAGCCCGGCGACGTCCAGCGCCAGTGGCACATCATCGACGCGCAGGATGTCGTCCTGGGCCGTCTGGCCTCCCAGGCCGCCACGCTCCTGCGGGGCAAGCACAAGCCCGTGTACGCCCCTCACGTTGACACCGGCGACTTCGTCGTCATCATCAACGCCGACAAGGTGCACCTGTCCGGCAACAAGCGGACCCAGAAGATGGCCTACCGGCACTCCGGCTTCCCGGGCGGCCTGCGCTCCGTCCGCTACGACGAGCTGCTGGAGAAGAACCCGGAGAAGGCCGTCCAGAAGGCGATCAAGGGCATGCTGCCCAAGAACACCCTGGGCCGCCAGATGCTCTCCAAGCTGAAGGTGTACGCGGGTTCCGAGCACCCGCACGGCGCCCAGCAGCCGGTGCCGTTCGAGATCAGCCAGGTCGCGCAGTAAGTCCGGCCACACCACCTAAGACGAAAAGAAGCTGAGGAGAATCGTGGCCGAGACCACCCCTGAGACCCCCGTCGAGGGCGTCGAGGAGTACACCACCGAGACCCCCGAGGGCGCCCTGGAGGAGTTCACCTCCGAGTCGCTCGCGTCCCGCTTCGGCGAGCCGCAGCCGGCCGCCGGCGTGGGCCGCAGGAAGAACGCCGTCGCGCGTGTCCGCATCGTTCCCGGCTCCGGCCAGTGGAAGGTCAACGGGCGCACCCTGGACGGCTACTTCCCGAACAAGGTGCACCAGCAGGAGGTCAACGAGCCCTTCAAGGTGCTCGAGCTGGACGACCGCTACGACGTGGTCGCCCGCATCTCCGGCGGCGGCATCTCGGGCCAGGCCGGCGCGCTGCGCCTGGGCGTGGCCCGTGCGCTGAACGAGGCGGACGTGGACAACAACCGCGGCCCGCTGAAGAAGGCCGGCTTCCTGACCCGCGACGCGCGCGCCGTGGAGCGGAAGAAGGCCGGTCTCAAGAAGGCCCGCAAGGGCACGCAGTACAGCAAGCGCTGACGCCCGGCGCACGCTGCGCTGCTGCTCCGGCCGTACGGGCGGGCCCGGATCCCTCTGGGGTCCGTGGTCACGCCCGTACCCGCAGCATCGACAACGCCCCGGCGGCACGGGATCGTGCCGCCGGGGCGTTGTCTTACCCCGGGGCGCTCTCAGGGGAGACGTCAGGGGGGACCTCAGGGGGATACGGGGGATATCTGGGGGATCGCCGAGGCGGATTCGCGCGTGCGGCGGCGTATACCAGGATGGAAGGGCCGTGGCGGTGGGTGTGCCGCCCGGCCGGTCTCGAATTCGCGGAGGAAGCACGGTGGGACGACTCTTCGGTACCGACGGCGTACGCGGTGTCGCCAATGAGGGGCTGACGGCGGAGATGGCGCTCGGCCTGTCGGTCGCGGCGGCCGATGTGCTGGCCGAGGTGGGCTCCTTCGAGGACCACAGGCCGGTCGCCGTGGTGGGCCGGGACCCGCGCGCTTCGGGCGAGTTCCTGGAGGCCGCCGTGGTGGCGGGGCTGGCGAGCGCCGGCGTCGACGTGCTGCGGGTGGGCGTGCTGCCGACCCCGGCCGTCGCGTATCTCACCGGTGCGCTCGGCGCCGACCTGGGCGTGGTGCTGTCCGCGAGCCACAACGCCATGCCGGACAACGGCATCAAGTTCTTCGCGCGCGGCGGGCACAAGCTGCCCGACGCGCAGGAGGACCGCATCGAGACGCTGTATCGCGCGCACGAGGCGGGCCAGCCCTGGGACCGCCCGACCGGCGCGGGCGTGGGCCGCGTGCGGGAGTATGTCGAGGGCTTCGACAACTACGTGGCGCACCTGGTCGGCGTCCTGCCGAACCGCCTGGACGGCCTGAAGATCGTCATCGACGGCGCGAACGGCGCGGCGGCGCGGGTCTCGCCCGAGGCCTTCGCGCGCGCCGGCGCCGACGTCGTCACCATCGCCACCGACCCCGACGGGCTCAACATCAACGAGGACTGCGGCTCGACCCACCTGGCCGGGCTCCAGGCAGCGGTGGTGGAGCACGGGGCCGACCTCGGCGTCGCGCACGACGGCGACGCGGACCGCTGCCTCGCGGTCGACGCGCAGGGCAGGGAGATCGACGGCGACCAGATCCTCGCGGTGCTCGGCGTCGCGATGCGGGACGCCGGCTCCCTGCGCAAGAGCGCCGTGGTCGCCACGGTGATGTCCAACCTCGGCTTCAAGCTGGCCATGGAGCGCGAGGGCATCGAGGTGCGGCAGACCGCGGTGGGCGACCGCTATGTGCTGGAGGAGCTCAAGAGCGGGGGCTTCTCGCTGGGCGGCGAGCAGTCCGGGCACGTGATCGTGCTGGACCACGCCACGACCGGCGACGGCACGCTGACCGGGCTGATGCTGGCCGCGCGGGTCGCCGCGACGGGCAAGCCGCTGGCCGAGCTGGTCACCGTGATGGAGCGGCTGCCGCAGGTCCTGGTCAATGTGCGGGACGTGGACAAGTCGCGGGTCTCTTCCTCGCCCGAGGTGACCGAGGCGGTCGCGGCCGTCGAGGCGGAGCTGGGGGAGACGGGGCGTGTGCTGCTGCGGTCCTCGGGGACTGAGCCGCTGGTGCGGGTCATGGTCGAGGCGGCTGATGAGGAGCAGGCTCGGGGGGCCGCGGAGCGGTTGGCCGATGTCGTGAAGAGTGCGCTTGGCTGACGCCTTGCGCCGTGTGTTTTGCCTCGCGCTGCGCGCATCGGCTTGATGCGCGTTCGCGGGTGCGTGGGGGCGTTGGGTGGGCGGGTTCGCGTTCCGGTGTGCCCGCCCGTTCCGCCCCGCGGAACGGGCGCCCACACCTAGTAGCGGGGGCTAGAGCTTGCGCAGGGACAAGCGCTGTACGGCGTGGTCCGGGCCCTTGTGCAGTTGTAGCGTCGCCCGCCCTCTCGTGGGGGCGATGTTCTGCTCCAGGTTGGCGCGGTTGATCGTGCGCCAGGTGTTGCGGGCGTAGTCCAGGGCCTCTTCCTCGGAGACCTCCGCGTACTTGTGGAAGTAGGAGCGCGGGTCCTGGAAGGCGGACTCGCGCAGCTTCCTGAAGCGGCTGAGGTACCACCGCTCGATGTCGTCGGTACGCGCGTCCACGTACACCGAGAAGTCGAAGTAGTCGGCGACCGCGACCCGGGTGCGGCCGTCCTTGCCCGGCATGGCGGGCTGCAGCACGTTCAGGCCCTCGACGATCAGGATGTCGGGGCTGTGCACGGTGAGCCGCTCGCCGGGCACGATGTCGTAGATCAGGTGGGAGTAGACCGGGGCCGTGACCTCGGGTTTTCCGGCCTTCACATCGGCCACGAAGCGGGTCAGCGCGCGCCGGTCGTAGGACTCGGGGAAGCCCTTCCTGGACATCAGGCCGCGCTGCTCCAGCTCCGCCTTGGGGAGCAGGAAGCCGTCCGTGGTGACCAGTTCCACGCGGGGGTGCTCGGGCCAGCGGGCCAGCAGGGCCTGGAGCAGGCGGGCCACCGTGGACTTGCCGACCGCCACGCTGCCCGCGACGCCGATCACGAACGGGGTGCCGCGCTGCGCGCCGCTGCCGTTGCGGCCCGCGTCGCCGAGGAACGTGTTGAGCGCCTGCCGCAGATGGTGCGTGGCGCCGACGTACAGATTGAGCAGCCGGGAGAGCGGCAGGTAGATGTCCCGGACCTCGTCCAGGTCGATCACGTCGCCGAGTCCGCGCAGCCGCTCGACCTCGTCCGCGGTGAGCGGGAGCGGCGTGCGCTCGCGCAGTGCGCTCCACTCCGCGCGCGAGAGATCCACGTAGGGCTTCGTTGACACGGCCCCATTCTCCGCCCCGGCCTGCGGCGATCTCTTCCGGGGGCGGGGTACCGGCGGTACGCGCAGGGGGCGCGGGAGCGGTGCCGGAGGAGGCGGGGCAAGGCGCACGTGACGGAAATGTGCCGGGGAGATGTGCCCGGAGCGACGGAGTCCGTTACGTTTCCGGCATGTCTGCCATCGCGAGTCGTTCATGGCTCAACTTCCGCCTGAGGAAAGGCCGTTCCACGGTTCCTTCGCCGCGTACGGGCTCGTACGACTCCTACGACGCGCACGCGGCGCGGGTCTGCTCGGACCTCAGTGACGCGCTGCCCGACGAGGACCTGACCGAGGACCCGGCCGAGGCGCTGGAGCTGTACGTCCCCGGCAGCAAGCCGCGCTGCGAGGAGGCGGAGTACCTGGAGCTGGTGGAGGACGCCGTCGACCGCATCGCGCGCGGCGACGCCGACGAGCGCTGAGCCTCCCGTAAGGCGGCCCGGGCGGGCCGGGCGGGTGATCGCCGAGGGGTGGGGCGCGGGCTAGGCTGCGCGCATGTGCGGAATCGTCGGTTACGTGGGAGGGCGCGCGGCCCTCGATGTCGTCATCGCCGGATTGCAGCGGCTGGAGTACCGGGGCTATGACTCGGCGGGTGTGGCCGTCCCCGCCGACGGGGGTCTCGCGGTCGCGAAGAAGGCGGGAAAACTCGCCAATCTGCACAAGGAACTGGCCGAACATCCGCTGCCCACCGGCGGTTCCGGCATCGGCCACACGCGCTGGGCCACGCACGGCGCGCCGAACGACGTGAACGCCCACCCGCACCTGGACAACTCGGGCCGCGTCGCGGTCGTCCACAACGGCATCATCGAGAACTTCGCCGCGCTGCGCGCCGAGCTCACCGAGCGCGGGCACGCGCTGACCTCCGAGACCGACACCGAGGTGGTCGCGCACCTGCTCGCCGAGTCCTTCTCCGCGACCGGCGACCTCGCGGAGTCCATGCGGCAGGTGTGCCGGCAGCTGGAGGGCGCGTTCACGCTGGTCGCGGCCTGCGCGGACGAGCCGGACACGGTGGTCGGAGCGCGCCGCAACTCCCCGCTGGTGGTGGGCGTCGGCGACGGCGAGAACTTCCTCGCCTCGGACGTCTCGGCGTTCATCGAGTTCACCAGGGAGGCCGTCGAGCTCGGCCAGGACCAGGTCGTCGAGGTGCGCAGGGACGCCGTGACGGTCACCGACTTCGAGGGCGCCCCCGCCGACGTACGCCCGTTCCACATCGACTGGGACGCCTCGGCCGCCGAGAAGGGCGGCTACGACTACTTCATGCTCAAGGAGATCGCCGAGCAGCCGCGCGCGGTCGCCGACACCCTGCTCGGGCGCATCGACGCGGTCGGCGAGCTCACCCTGGACGAGGTGCGCATCCCGCACTCGGTGCTGCGCGAGATCGACAAGGTCGTGATCGTGGCCTGCGGTACGGCGTACCACGCGGGGATGATCGCCAAGTACGCGATCGAGCACTGGACGCGCATCCCCTGCGAGACGGAGCTGGCCAGCGAGTTCCGCTACCGCGACCCGATCCTGGACCAGCGCACCCTGGTCATCGCGGTCAGCCAGTCCGGCGAGACCATGGACACCCTCATGGCGCTCCGGCACGCGCGCGAGCAGGGCGCCAAGGTGCTCGCCATCTGCAACACCAACGGCTCGACCATCCCGCGCGAATCGGACGCGGTGCTCTACACGCACGCCGGGCCCGAGGTCGCCGTGGCCTCCACCAAGGCGTTCCTGACCCAGCTCGTGGCCTGCTATCTGGTCGCGCTGTACCTGGGCCAGGTGCGCGGCTCCAAGTGGGGCGACGAGGTGCTCGGGGTCATCCGCGAGCTGTCGGCGATCTCCACGCAGGTCGAAGAGGTGCTGGAGACCATGGAGCCGGTGCGGGAGCTGGCGCGCGGCCTCGCGGACAAGAAGACGGTGCTGTTCCTGGGGCGGCACGTGGGCTACCCGGTCGCGCTGGAGGGCGCGCTCAAGCTCAAGGAGCTGGCGTACATGCACGCCGAGGGCTTCGCGGCCGGCGAGCTCAAGCACGGGCCGATCGCGCTGATCGAGGAGGACGTGCCGGTGGTGGTCGTGGTGCCCTCGCCGCGCGGGCGCTCGGTGCTGCACGACAAGATCGTCTCCAACATCCAGGAGATCAGGGCGCGCGGAGCCCGCACCATCGTGATCGCCGAGCAGGGCGACGAGACGGTGCGGCCGTACGCGGACCACCTGATCGAGATCCCCGCGACGCCGACGCTGCTCCAGCCGCTGGTCGCGACCGTCCCGCTCCAGGTGTTCGCGTGCGAGCTGGCGACCGCCCGGGGCAACGAGGTGGACCAGCCGCGCAATCTGGCGAAGTCGGTGACGGTGGAGTGAGCGCGGTGGCTTCGCCGGGCATTGGCGGCGTGTGGTCGCGGCTCGTTGTGGGGTCGCCGGACGCTGCGGGGTCGTCGATCTCTGTGTGGTCGCGGCTCGCTGTGTCGTCGCCGAACGCTGTGGGGTGCGTATGAGCATCATCGGTGTCGGCATCGACGTCGCCGAGATCGAGCGCTTCGGCGCCGCGCTGGAGCGCACTCCGACGATGGCCGAACGGCTCTTCGTCGAGGGCGAGTTGTGGCTGCCGAGCGGCGAGAAGCGGGGCGTCGCCTCGCTGGCCGCGCGGTTCGCCGCGAAGGAGGCGCTGGCCAAGTCGCTGGGCGCGCCCAAGGGCCTGCGCTGGACGGACGCCGAGGTGGTGACGGGCGAGGACGGCCGGCCCTCGCTGTTCGTGCGCGGCACGGTCGCCGCGCGCGCCCAGGAACTCGGCGTACGCGGCTGGCACGTCTCCCTCTCGCACGACGCGGGTGTCGCGTCGGCGGTCGTCATCGCGGAGAGCTGAGGCGCAGCCCGGGGGCCGCGCGGTGTGGGGTTCGTGCGCCGGGGGCCGTGATCCCGTACGGGCCGTGATCCCGTACGGGTCGGGTTCCCCTACGGGACGTGCCCCTCCCGCCCTCCTGCCTCCCTTCCGTCCGTCGGCCAGACTGGGCGCATGAGGACTGCGTACAGCGTGGAGACCGTACGGGCGGCCGAGCGGGAGCTGATGGCGCGGCTCCCCGAGGGCGCCCTGATGCAGCGGGCCGCGGCGGGACTGGCCGCCGCCTGCGCCGGAATGCTCGACCGGGTCTACGGCTCGCGGGTGGTGGTGCTGGCGGGCAGCGGCGACAACGGGGGCGACGCCCTGTACGCCGGCGCCCGCCTCGCCCGCCGGGGCGCCGGGGTGACGGCGGTACTGCTCTCCCCTGAGCGTGCGCACGGGGGCGGGCTCGCCGCGCTGCGCGCCGCGGGAGGGCGCGCGGTGACGGCCCCCGGCGCCGTGGTCGAGGGTGCCGTCGTGCCGGTCGCGCCGCTGCTGGAGCGGGCCGACCTGGTCCTGGACGGCATCGTCGGGATCGGCGGCAAGGGCGGACTGCGGCCGGTGGCCGTGGAGTTGATGGACCTGGTGTACGCGGCCGGCGCCCCGGTGCTCGCCGTCGACCTGCCCAGCGGCGTGGACGCGGACACCGGCGAGGTGCGCGGCGAGGCCGTACGCGCCGACGCCACCGTGACCTTCGGCGCCTACAAGCCGGGCCTGCTCATCGACCCGGCGCGCGAGCACGCGGGCGCGCTGCGGCTCGTGGACATCGGCCTCGCGCTGGGGGAGGACGCCGGGGGAGCCCCTGAGGAGTCCGGCGGGGTTCCCGAAGCCGAGGCCCTCCAGCACGCCGACGTACGGGAGTTGCTGCCGCTGCCCTCGGCGGAGAGCGACAAGTACCGGCGCGGCGTCGTGGGCGTCGCCGCCGGTTCGGCGCGCTATCCGGGTGCGGCGGTGCTCGCCGTCTCGGGGGCGCTGCGCGGGGGAGCGGGCGCGGTGCGGTACGCCGGGCCCGGCGCGGACGCCGTGATCGCGCGCTTCCCGGAGACGCTGGTCTCGCCGGGGCCGCCCTCCAAGGCCGGGCGGGTGCAGTCCTGGGTGGTCGGCCCCGGGCTGGGCGACGACCGGGAGGCCGCCGAGGCGGTCGCGGACGTGCTGGCCGCCGAGGTGCCGGTGCTGATCGACGCCGACGGGCTGCGGCTGGCGGACGAGGACGCGCTGCGCGAGCGCGCGGCACGCGGTCTTTCCACGCTGCTCACCCCGCACGCGGGGGAGGCGGCCGCGCTGCTCGGCCGGGAGCGTACGGAGGTCGAGGCGGGCCGCCTCGCCGCGGCACGCGAACTGGCCCACCGTACGGGCGCCACCGTGCTGTTGAAGGGGTCGACGACGGTCATGGCGGAGCCCTCTGGACCCGTACGGGTCAACCCCACAGGGACGGGCTGGCTCGCCACGGCGGGCAGCGGCGATGTGCTGTCCGGGCTGGTGGGCGCGCTGCTCGCCACGGGGCTCGGCACCCTGGACGCCGCCTCGGCCGGCGCCTATCTGCACGGCCTCGCGGGCCGCTTCGCCGAGCGCCCCGCGGGCGCCACGGAGGTGGCCTCGGCGCTCACGGAGGCGTGGGACGAGGTCATGAGGGACTGAGGCCCTCAGGGGAGGGGCGCCCCTTAGGGCCTTCCGACGCGCCCCTGACCCGTCCCCGAGTCGCGCCCTGACCTGCCCCCGAGCCGCTCGTGCGGCCCGCGTGACGTACGTCCCACGCCGCCATGCCGCCCCGTGTGCGGGGGCGACCTGGGACACTGGCCACGTGAACGACCAGCTTCCGCACCGTGCGTACGCCGAGATCGATCTCGGGGCGGTACGCGACAACGTCCGTTCGCTGCGCGCCCGCGCCGCGCGCGCCGAGCTGATGGCCGTGGTCAAGGCCGACGCCTACGGGCACGGCGCCGTGCCGTGCGCCCGCGCCGCACGGCAGGCCGGGGCCTCCTGGCTGGGCACCGCCACCCCGGAGGAGGCGCTCGCGCTGCGCGCCGCCGGCGACACCGGGCGCCTGATGTGCTGGCTGTGGACCCCGGGCGGGCCCTGGCGCGAGGCCGTCGAGGCCGACATCGACGTGTCGGTGAGCGGACAGTGGGCGCTGGACGAGGTCGTCGCCGCCGCCCGTTCCTGCGGCCGCACCGCGCGGGTGCAGCTCAAGGCCGACACCGGCCTCGGCAGGAACGGCTGCCAGCCGGCCGACTGGGACGCGCTGGTCGCCGCGGCGCGCGCCGCCGAGGCCGAGGAAGCGATCAAGGTCACCGGCGTCTGGTCGCACTTCGCCCGCGCCGACGAGCCGGGCAACCCCGCCAACGCCGCCCAACTCGACGCCTTCCGCGCCGCTTTGGCCTCGGCCGAGCGCGCGGGGCTCGACCCCGAGGTGCGCCACCACGCCAATTCGCCGGCCACCCTGACCCTCCCCGAGTCGCACTTCGACCTGGTGCGCCCCGGGGTCTCGGTGTACGGCCTCTCCCCCTCACCCGAGGTCGGGGTCGCCGCCGATCTGGGGCTGCGCCCCGTGATGACCCTGAGCGCCTCGCTCGCGCTGTGCAAGGAGGTGCCGGGCGGCCACGGCGTCTCGTACGGGCACCACTACCGCACCTCTGGCACCACCACCCTCGGCCTCGTACCCCTCGGCTACGCCGACGGCATCCCGCGGCACGCCTCGGGCGCGGGGCCCGTGCTGGCCGCAGGCAAGTGGCGGACGGTCGCGGGACGGGTCGCGATGGACCAGTTCGTGGTGGACCTCGGAGGGGACGTGGCCGAAGCGGGCGACCGCGCCGTGCTGTTCGGGCCCGGCGACCGCGGCGAGCCGACCGCCGAGGACTGGGCGCGCGCCGCCGGCACCATCTCGTACGAGATCGTTACGCGGATCAGCGGGCGGGTACCGCGCATCCATGTGAACGAAAGGCACGAGTCGCCGGAGAACGGTGCGCACGACGGGCAAGGCGAGCAGGATGTACGCGATGTGCCCCGCGGGACCGGCGGGCACGGGACGTACGCAGAGCACACGGCACACGCAACGCACGGACCGCGAAACACGCACGGAGCGCACACGGCGCACGACGAGCAGGCGGACCAGGCGAGCCCGGGCGCCCCTTACGGGACGGCCGGTGCCACCGGGGTGCGCACGGGGGGCTGACCGATGACCCAGGGGGAGAGCACGGTGGGCGGCGCGGCCGGGGCGGCCAGAGCGGCCGCCGGTTCCGGCGCGAGCGCCAGTGGAGCCGGCGGCAGGTGGCGCAGGGCCGGGGTGGCCGGTGCGGCGATAGGACTGGTCGCGGCGGGCGTCGCGGCCGAGCGCCTGACCGTGCACCGCGGAGTGCGGGAGAAGGCGCGGATGGCGCTGGACGCCGCGGGCCCCTACGGGTCGCTGCGCGGCACCCCGGGAACGGCCGTCGCCGAGGACGGCACGGAGCTGTACTACGAGGTCGACGAACTCGGGGACGCGGTCGACGAGTTCCCCGAGACCGACTCCGGGGGCGAGGTCAGGGGCGCCGGCGAGGGAGAGCCCGCGCCCCCGGGAGCCGCCCCTGAGGGAAGCCGGGGGACACCCGGAGCCGGACCCGGACCCCGTACGAGGGAGGCCGCCGCCGCTGCGGCCCACGACGGGACCGGCGGCCCCAGCGTCGCCCCGATCCGGCTCGGTCCGCCGGGCGCCCAGCCGTCTCCGCCCCTGGGGGAGGAGACCCCCGAGGCCTCGCAGCGCGGCAGGCTGCTGCGGCTGCTGCGCGGGCGCCGAGGCCGGCACGGCGACCGTACGGGCGGCGCCGAGGCGGGGTCGGACGGCGCGCTCCCGACCGTGGTCTTCTGCCACGGCTACTGCCTCGGCCAGGACGTCTGGCACTTCCAGCGCGCGGCCCTGCGCGGTGCGCTGCGCGCGGTCTACTGGGACCAGCGCAGCCACGGGCGTTCGGCCCGCGCCCCGGTCGGCGAGCCGGTGAGCATCGACCTGCTCGGCCGCGACCTGAAGGCGGTGCTGGACGCGGCGGTCCCGGAGGGGCCCATCGTGCTGATCGGGCACTCCATGGGCGGCATGACGATGATGGCGCTCGCCGCGCAGTACCCCGGGTTCGTCGCCGAGCGCGTGGTGGGCGCGGCCTTCCTCGGCACCAGTGCGGGCGGACTGGGGGACCTCACCTACGGGTTGCCCCTGCCGCCCTCGGGGGTGAAGGTGCTGCGGCGCGTGGTGCCCGGGGTCCTGAAGGCGCTGGTGGCCCAGGCCGAGCTGGTGGAGCGGGGCCGCCGGGCCGCGGCCGACCTGCTCGCCGGGCTGGTCAAGCGGTACTCCTTCGGCGCCGTGCGGGAGGTCGACGCCGGGGTGGCCAGGTTCGCCGAGCGGCTGATCGAGTCGGTGCCGATCGACGTGGTCGCGGAGTTCTACCCCGCGTTCGAGGCGCACGAGAAGACCGAGGCGCTCGCCGCCTTCGACGGCCGCCCCGCGCTGGTGCTGATCGGCGACCGCGACCTGCTCACCCCGCACGCGCACAGCGAGGCGATCGCCTCCGCGCTGCCCGCCGCCCGCCTCGAGGTGCTGGAGCGCACCGGGCACCTGGCCATGCTGGAGCGCCCCGAGGCCGTCAACGAGCGCATCGCGGAATTGCTGACGCGTACCATCCGGACCCATGGGCAAGGAAGCACCGCAGCACACCCAGGAAACCCCGCACGCACGCGCCGCGGCCGCCGGAACGGCGGAAGCGGCGGCGACGACGGCCGGCGGACCGGCGAAGGACACGGCTGACGCCGCGAGCGGCCCCGCCCCCGCGACGGTCGCTGCCGCGAACACCGCTCCCGGCACGGCCGCTCCCGCGGCGACCGCGAGCCTCGTCGCGCGCACCCCCGAGCGGATGCGCGAGCTCGGGCGCCGGCTCGCCGCGCTGCTGCGCCCCGGCGACCTGGTGCTGCTCACCGGCGAACTCGGCGCGGGCAAGACCACGTTGACCCGCGGCCTGGGCGAGGGCCTGGGCGTGCGCGGCGACGTGACCTCGCCGACCTTCGTGATCGCCCGGGTGCACCCCGCGCTCGGGGACGGCCCGCCGCTGGTGCACGTCGACGCGTACCGGCTGGGCGGCGGCCTCGACGAGATGGAGGACCTGGACCTCGACGTCTCCCTGCCGGACTCGGTGATCGCCGTCGAGTGGGGCGAGGGCAGGGTCGAGGAGCTGTCCGAGGACCGGCTGCACGTGGTGATCGAGCGCTCCACCGGCGGCGCGTCCCCCGCGCCCGAGGCCCCCTACGGGGAGGGCGACCCCTATGGGGAGGGTGCCGAGGACGTACGGGCTGTCACGGTGACCGGCGTCGGCGCGCGCTGGGCGGACGCCGACCTCTCGCCGCTCACCGTCGCCTGATCCGCGCGGCCGTCGGGGCGGCCGCGCTCTCCGGGTCCCGTCAGGGGTCCCCTTCTGGGGCCCGTACGGGACCCGATGTGTGTGCGGCCCCGGCGCCGCGGCGGCCCCACCGGGAACTTCCCGTTCCCGGAGCTCGTTCCGACAGGGTGTCGGGAAGATGTTGCACAGGTGGTGGGCGGCATGGTCCTATGGAGCCCAGAGCTGGGTTAGGTCTGCCTAACCACGCCCGCCCCAGGAGCCCCGGAGGGACCCCATGACGGCCCAGGAACGCGAGCCCAGGCAGGAGACGCCGTCGATGCACCAGCTGCTGGCCTCCTGTGCGGCCGCGGACGCGGTGTCGACTCCGCCGGAGTCCGGCGCCGAGGCCGCACAGGACGCGGAGACGCCCCGCGCGTCCGGCGTTCCCTACACCGCGGACGCCTCGGCCGCCGCGATCCTCGCCGTTCCCGAGCAGCGCCCGGGCCGCGACGCGGCCTGAGAGCGCCGGGGCGAGCGGGGAGAGCGGGACGGGGAAGCGGACAGCACGGCGGGAAAACACAAGCGCCGCCCGGGAGTTCTCCCGCGGCGGCGCTCTCTTCAGGGCTTAAGGGGGAGCCCGTAAGGGGCCGGTCCCGTAAGGGCGTGGCCCCTGCGTGCCCCCTAGGGGACCACCACGACCTTGGTGCCGATCGTCGCGAACCTCCACATCGCGTCGCCGTCCTCCCGGCTCTCGCGGATGCCGCCGGTCTTCCTGCCGGGCGCGGGCGGCGCCGTCGAGCCGTTCACCGCGGCGCTGAAGCCGATGGTGATGTCGCCCTCATTCGCGAACCGCACCACGTGCTCGACCGGGATGCCGTCGGAGCCCGTGATCTGCCCGGAGCGGCTGCCCACCTGGTAGGTGCCGGGCCGCGGGTCCACCGTGCTCGGCTTCACACGGAAGGTGCGGGTGGCCTTGCCCTGCCCGTTCACCAGCCAGACGCGCTCGCTGTCCAGCGCGTAGACCACGCGCTGGCCCGAGCCGGATGCGGCGGGGATCTCCTTGCTGTCGGACTTCCCGCCGGAGTCCTTGCCCTTGCCGCCGGGCGAGGGGGATGCGCTGGCGCCCGGGGAGGGCTTGTGCGCCCCGGTGCGCTCCTGTGCGGCGCTCGCCTGGTACGCGAAGAAGCCGATGACGGCCAGGGCCAACGCCGTCAGACCCGCGACGAACACCCCCGGGCTGCTGCCGCTGCGTGCCACCGTGCGCCGCCACCTCTCGCTTCCGCTGCCGTCTTCCGTCCGCAGTGTTGCGTCCGCACTTTCGTGCTAACTGCCCGTTCCGCGTTGACGGTAGCAGGGCGGCGCGGCGTATCCGGTCAGACCATGCCCAGGTCAGGCCATGGCGAAAGGTGGGACTTGGAGTAACGGTGTCCCCTGTGGTCGCATAAGGCGATGGCCCCCCACGGTTCATCGACAGACTCCACAGGCCGCATACCAGCGGCACGGAATCCTTACGAAGAGTTGGCCTCGGACGACGCCCCCGCCCCCACGGGGGAGGCCCGGCCCAACCCGTACGAGGCGCTCGCGGCCGACCCCGACCCCCACGAGAAGCCGTACGAGGGAACGTACGAGAACCCCTATGACCCGTACGGGGCACGCGGCGGGACGCGTGCCCCCGGAGACGGCGGCGGTCAGGGCGTCACGGGCGAGACACTCGGCTTCACCTTCCGCCCAGAGGATCTGGAGGGCGGGGACGAGCGGCCGGGCGCGGGCGGCGAGTACGGCCGCGGCGAGCCGGACTTCGACTTCGGGTACGAGGACCGGATGCCGTACATCAGGGCGGTCCGACGGCGGCGCAAGTCCCGGGTGCGCAGAACCCTGAAGGTCGTGATCGCCCTGTGCACGCTGCTCGCCTTCCTCGTCGTAGGCGACCGCTGGGCGGGCCTGTACGCGGAGAACAAGGCGGCGGAGAAGGTGCAGCAGTCGCTGAAGCTGCACGCCGAACCCGAGGTGCACATCAGGGGCTTCCCCTTCCTCAGCCAGTTCGCCACCGACCGCCTCGACCAGGTCGACGTCGCGATACCGGACATGCCCGCGGGCCGGGTCTCGGTCGCGCAGGTGAAGGGCTCGATCAAGGACGTGCGGATCGTCGGCGACGACACCCCCACCTCGATCAAGGGCGCCGTCCTCGGCAAGATGCACGGCGACGTGCTGCTCGACTTCGACGACCTGGACCGCGAACTGGGAACGTCGCAGGTCAAGTTCCGCGCGGGCGGCGGCCCCAACACGGTGCTGGCGGACGGCGAGCTCCCGATCGCGGGCAAGAAGGTCAAGGCGCGCGCCCGCGCCCACCTGCAGCGCACCGGCGACCAGGCGGTCGGCACCACGGTGGACTCCATGCGCCTCGACGTGCCGGGCCTGTTCTCCTACACGCCGGGCAAGGAGGGCGGCCTGCGGCTCGCGAAGCCGCTGGCCCAGCGGGTGCAGAAGGACGCGTCGCAGGCCAAGGCGCTGTTCGGCGTCCGCTCGATCGCCAAGCGCTTCGGGCTGAACGACGAGCGCGCGCAGCAGGTGCGGCAGAGCGAGGAGAAGCTGCACGAGGTCACGGGCTCGCCGAAGTTCGTCGACCGGCTGATGAAGGTCAACATGCTGGACGAGGTGCTCAAGCGCCCGTGGCTGCTGAAGAAGGTCGGCATCGACCCGGGCCTGGTCGACAGCGTGCGGCAGCTCAAGGTGCCGAAGCTCCAGGACAAGCTGTCCCTCAACACCCGGCTGCCCGAGATGCCGGGCCACGTGAAGCTGCGCGGGATCTCGGTCGAGAAGGACGGCATCCACGCGAAGCTGACCGGCTCGGGCCTCAAGGTCGGCGGCAAGTGAGCGGCTGAGCGGCGACTGAGCGGCTCGGGGGTTCCCGTACGGGTCCGACCCGTACGGGACCCGGCACCTAGGGGCTCCACCCGTACGGGACCCGGCACCCAGGGGCCCACCCGTACGGGCCCTGACCCCTAGGGACCCCACCCGTACGGGTCCGGCCCGTACGGGAACGTCCCCTACGGGTGGGACCCCGGCACGGGCGCCGCGCGCGCCGCCGTACTCTGGCTGTGTGCTGCTGCTCGCTCTTGACACCGCTACCCCCGCCATCACCGTCGCCCTGCACGACACCGACGGCGGCGGGACCCTCGCCACATCCGACCAGAACGACGCCCGGCACCACGGCGAGCTGCTCCTGCCCGCCGTCGACCGGGTGCTGCGGGAGGCCGGGCGCGGGCTGCGCGAGGTGGACGCGATCGTGGTCGGGGTCGGCCCCGGCCCCTACACCGGCCTCAGGGTCGGGCTCGCCACCGCCGATTCCTTCGCCGCCGCGCTGGGCATCCCGGTGCACGGACTGTGCACCCTGGACGGCATCGCGTACGCCTCCGGCCTGGACACCCCCTTCGTCGTCGCGACCGACGCGCGCCGCAAGGAGGTCTACTGGGCGCGGTACGCGGACTCCCGCACCCGCACCGGCGAGCCCGCCGTCGACCGCCCCGCGGAGATCGCCGAGCAGGTCGCCGGGCTCTCCGCCGTCGGCGCCGGCGCGCTGCTGTACGAGGAGGTCTTCGACGGGGCACGGCGTGACCTCCCCGCCGACCAGTCGGCCGCTGCCCTGGCATCGTTGGCAGCGGAGAAGCTGGCCAGGGGCGAGGAGCTCCTGCCGCCGCGCCCCCTCTATCTGCGCCGCCCGGACGCCAAGGTCCCCGCCAACTACAAGGTGGTCACCCCGAAGTGACCTCAGCTGCCACCGGCGGCGAGGCCCACGGCACCGGTGCCGCCCTGCGCGAGATGCGCTGGTGGGACATCGACGCCGTGCTCGGCCTGGAGGCCGCGCTGTTTCCCGAGGACGCCTGGACCGCGGGCATGTTCTGGTCCGAGCTGGCGCACGCGCGCGGCCCGCACCCCTCCCGCCGCTACCTCGTCGCCGCCGCGGAGGACGGCACGCTCGTGGGCCACGGCGGCGTCGCCGCGGTCGACGGCACCGGCGACATCACCACCATCGGCGTGCTGCCCGAGCACCGCGGCACCGGGCTCGCCCGCACCCTGCTGGCCACCCTGCTCGCCGCCGCCGAGGAGCTCGGCTGCCGCGAGGTGCTGCTGGAGGTCCGGGTGGACAACCTCAGGGCCCAACGGCTGTACGAGCGCTTCGGGTTCACCCGCATCGGCATCCGCCGCGGCTACTACCAGCCGGGCAACGTGGACGCGCTGGTCATGCGCCGCGAGGCGGGCGCCACACCCCTCAAACCGAACGACCCGAACCAAGGAACCCAGAGCCATGGCTGACGAACCCCTCGTCCTCGGCATCGAGACCTCCTGCGACGAGACCGGTGTCGGCATCGTCCGCGGGCACACCCTGCTCGCCGACGCGGTCGCCTCCAGCGTCGACGAGCACGCCAGGTTCGGCGGCGTGGTGCCCGAGGTCGCGAGCCGCGCGCACCTGGAGGCCATGGTCCCCACCATCGAGCGCGCGCTGCGCGAGGCCGGGATCGCCGCCTCCGACCTGGACGGCATCGCCGTGACCGCGGGGCCTGGCCTGGCGGGCGCGCTGCTGGTCGGCGTGGCGGCGGCCAAGGCGTACGCGTACGCACTCGGCAAGCCGGTGTACGGGGTCAACCACCTGGCCTCGCACATCTGCGTCGACCAGCTCGAACACGGCGCGCTGCCCGAGCCGACCATGGCGCTGCTGGTGTCCGGCGGGCACTCCTCGCTGCTCCTCGCGCCGGACATCACCTCCGACGTGCGCCCGCTGGGCTCGACCATCGACGACGCGGCGGGCGAGGCCTTCGACAAGGTGGCCCGGATCCTCAACCTCGGCTTCCCGGGCGGCCCGGTGATCGACAAGTACGCGCGCGAGGGCGACCCCGCCGCGATCGCCTTCCCGCGCGGGCTGACCGGACCCCGGGACGCCCCCTACGACTTCTCCTTCTCGGGGTTGAAGACCTCCGTGGCGCGCTGGATCGAGGCCAAGCGGAACGCGGGCGAGGACGTACCCGTAAGGGACGTCTCGGCCTCCTTCCAGGAGGCGGTCACCGATGTGCTGACCCGTAAGGCCATCAGGGCCTGCAAGGACGAGGGCGTCGACCACCTCATGATCGGCGGCGGCGTCGCGGCCAACTCCCGGCTGCGCGCGATGGCCCAGGAGCGCTGCGCCGAGGCCGGCATCACCCTCCGGGTGCCCCGGCCCAAGCTGTGCACCGACAACGGGGCCATGGTCGCGGCACTCGGCGCCGAGATGGTCGCCCGCAACCGCGCGGCCTCCGGCTGGGACCTGCCGGCCGACTCCTCGCTCCCGGTGACCGAGCCGCACGTCCCGGGCCCGGACGGCGCCCACGAGCACGGCCACGGTAACGGGCATGGCCACGGCCACGGCCATGACCACGTGCACGAGCTCAGCAGGAAGAATCTGTACACCTGAAGTCAGCACCGGTGTCCGTTTTTTCGGAAACCTGTTCCTTTGGGGTGTGCGCGGGTCTACGGTGTAGGTATCTGCCCGGTGAGAGCGCCGGGCGTGCTCTCCCGGAGGCACAAGTGAAGATCCGTCATGCCCTCATATGCGGGGCGGCAGCGGGAGCCGTCGTCCTTGGCGTCACGGTCGCCGCGCCCGCGCAGGCGGCCACCTATCCGGTGAAGTTCCGCTACTTCCAGTACGACGCGCCGGGTAGTGACACCCACTCCAACTCCCAGATCAACAAGGAGTACTTCACGCTGAAGAACGTCACCGGCTACGGCGTGAACCTCAAGGGGTGGACGGTCCGGGACAACACCGGTTACACGTACACCTTCACCTCGTCCTACACCCTCAAGCCCGGCAAGAGCGTGCGCGTGCACACCGGCAAGGGCTCCAACACCAGCACCGACCGCTACTGGTGGCGCAGTTGGTACGTGTGGAACAACACGGGCGACAAGGCCACCCTCCGCTCTGCCTCCGGCGCATGGAAGGACTCTTGTTCCTGGTCGAGCCGCGGGCCCGGCTACATCTACTGCTGACTCCCGCCCGCCGGGTGCCCCAGCAGCATGGTCGGCGCCCCGTCGACGCGGGTGAGGAACACCGTGCACGCGTGCGGGCCCTGCCCCTGGAGCTTGAGCTTCCTGCGCAGTTCCTCGGGCTCGACGGGTGAGCCGCGCTTCTTGACGGTGACGACGCCGACCCCGCGCTCCCGCAGCAGCGCCTTCAACTTCTTTACGTTGAAGGGCAGTTGATCCGTGATCTCGTACGCGCTCGCGTACGGGGTCGGGTGCAGCGCGTCGGCGGTCACGTACGCGATGGTCGGGTCGATCAGCCGGCCGTCCACCCGCTGGGCCACCTCGCTGACCAGGTGCGCCCTGATCACCGCCCCGTCGGGCTCGTACAGATAGCGCCCGACGGGGCCGGGGTCGGGGTCCGGGAGCCCGCTGCCCTCCAGCGCGTCACCGCCGGGAAGCAGGGTCGCCCGTACGCCGCCCCCGCGCACCCCCGCGCCGAACCACAGCACGGCCTCCTTCACATCCCCGCCGTCGGAGATCCATTCCGCCTCGGCGTCCTCGGGCAGCGCCTCGTGCGGGATCCCCGGGGCCACCTTCAGCGCCCCGTAGGGGAAGTGCCGGGCGGTCTCCACGGCCCAGCTCAGGGGCGGCGAATAGGCCTCGGGGTCGAAGATCCTGCCGCTCTTCCCGCGCCCCCCTCCGGGTGAACCCCTACGGGCAGGGTCCACGAACACCGCGTCGTACCCGGCGAGTTCTTCCCCCGGTACCTCCGTCACGTCCTCGCAGCGCACCTCGATGAGACCGTCGAGGCCCAGGGCCTCCGCGTTCGCGCGGGCCACCGCGCAGGTCAGCGGGGAACGGTCCACCGCGAGCACCCGTACGCCCGCGCGGGCCAGCGCGATCGCGTCGCCGCCGATGCCGCAGCACAGATCGGCGACCGCCCTCACCCCGTACTCCTTGGCGAACCTGCGCGCGCGGTGCGCGGCCACCACCGCCCGGGTCGACTGCTCCACCCCGTCGGGCGTGAAGTACATGCGCTCCGCGTCAGCGGCGCCGAACTTGGCCGCGGCGCGCTGCCGCAGCCGCGCCTGGGCGAGGGCGGCCGAGACCAGTTCCGCGGGGTGCTCGCGGCGCAGCCTGGTGGCGACGGCGAGTTCGTCGGCCGGGTCGTAGCCGCGCAGGCCGTCGAGCAGCCGCTGCCCCTCGGGTTCCAGCAGCGCGGAGAAAGCATCGAGATCCACGTGCTCATTCTCCCCGTAAGGGCGCGCGCGGAGCGGGCCCCGTAGGGGGGAGGACCCGGAGAAGCCGCGAGGACGCGTCGGGGCCGGTGGGAGGGGGCGTACGCGGCAGTGACGCGCTCCGGTGAAGGCCGCTGGCACTCTGGTTGACTGAGTGCTAACCGCGGCATAATCTCAACCCTGGCACTCTCCACTGGGGAGTGCCAGATATTCGCGACAGGAAGATCCGGCACCCGCGACGACGGATCTACCGGGTCGCCACCCCAGACATAAGACCCCAGTGATGAGATCTCTGAAGGGGGAGGTCGGATCGTGACGACCGCCAGCTCCAAGGTTGCCATCAAGCCGCTCGAGGACCGGATCGTGGTCCAGCCGCTCGATGCCGAAGAGACCACGGCCTCCGGCCTGGTCATCCCGGACACCGCGAAGGAGAAGCCCCAGGAGGGCACCGTCCTCGCCGTCGGCCCGGGCCGCTTCGAGAACGGCGACCGCCTGCCGCTCGACGTGAAGGTCGGCGACATCGTGCTGTACAGCAAGTACGGCGGCACCGAGGTGAAGTACAGCGGCGAGGAGTACCTCGTCCTCTCGGCGCGCGACGTTCTCGCCGTCGTCGAGAAGTAAGCACCGAGCTCAGCTCACCGAAGCCGGAAGACAGCTTCTGATCCGCGCCCTGGTTTCTGGCATCCGACAAGGGATGGCCGGGGCCGGGGCGCGGTTCGTTTCCGCGACGGCGGCCGCGGCGAGCAGCGGCCCAGCATCGCAACGAGAGGACCAAGAACTCCCATGGCGAAGATCCTGAAGTTCGACGAGGACGCCCGTCGCGCCCTCGAGCGCGGTGTCAACAGCCTCGCCGACACCGTCAAGGTGACCATCGGCCCCAAGGGCCGGAACGTCGTCATCGACAAGAAGTTCGGCGCCCCGACCATCACCAACGACGGCGTCACCATCGCCCGCGAGGTAGAGGTCGAGGACCCGTACGAGAACCTCGGCGCCCAGCTCGTGAAGGAGGTGGCGACCAAGACCAACGACATCGCTGGTGACGGCACCACCACCGCCACCGTGCTGGCGCAGGCGCTGGTCCGCGAGGGCCTGCGCAACGTCGCGGCCGGCGCCTCCCCGGCCGCCCTCAAGCAGGGCATCGACGCCGCGGTCAAGGCCGTATCCGACGACCTGCTGGCCACCGCGCGCCCGATCGACTCCAAGGAGGACATCGCCTCCGTCGCCGCCCTGTCCGCGCAGGACAAGCAGGTCGGCGAGCTGATCGCCGAGGCGATGGACAAGGTCGGCAAGGACGGCGTCATCACCGTCGAGGAGTCCCAGACCTTCGGCCTGGAGCTGGACTTCACCGAGGGCATGGCCTTCGACAAGGGCTATCTGTCGCCCTACATGGTGACCGACCAGGAGCGTATGGAGGCCGTCCTCGACGACCCGTACATCCTGATCCACCAGGGCAAGATCGGTTCCATCCAGGACCTGCTGCCGCTGCTCGAGAAGATCATGCAGTCCGGCGGCTCCAAGCCGCTGCTGATCATCGCCGAGGACGTCGAGGGCGAGGCCCTCTCCACCCTCGTGGTGAACAAGATCCGCGGCACCTTCAACGCCACCGCCGTGAAGGCCCCCGGCTTCGGCGACCGCCGCAAGGCGATGCTGCAGGACATGGCCACCCTCACCGGCGCCACCGTGATCGCCGAGGAGGTCGGCCTCAAGCTCGACCAGGCCGGTCTGGACGTGCTGGGCACCGCGCGCCGCGTGACCATCACCAAGGACGACACCACCATCGTCGACGGCGGCGGCAACGCCGAGGACGTGCAGGCCCGTGTCGCCCAGATCAAGGCCGAGATCGAGAACACCGACTCGGACTGGGACCGCGAGAAGCTCCAGGAGCGCCTGGCCAAGCTGGCCGGCGGCGTCTGCGTCATCCGCGTCGGCGCGGCCACCGAGGTCGAGCTCAAGGAGAAGAAGCACCGCCTGGAGGACGCCATCTCCGCGACCCGCGCCGCGGTCGAGGAGGGCATCGTCTCCGGTGGCGGCACCGCGCTGGTGCACGCCGCCAAGGTGCTGGAGGACTCCCTCGGCAAGGAGGGCGACGTGGCCACCGGTGTCGCGGCCGTCCGCCGCGCCGTGGTCGAGCCGCTGCGCTGGATCGCGGAGAACGCCGGCCACGAGGGCTACGTCATCACCTCCAAGGTGAGCGAGCTGGAGAAGGGCCAGGGCTTCAACGCCGCCACCGGCGTCTACGGCGACCTCATCAAGGAGGGCGTCATCGACCCGGTCAAGGTCACCCGCTCCGCCCTGGAGAACGCCGCCTCCATCGCCTCCCTGCTGCTCACGACCGAGACCCTGGTCGTCGAGAAGCCGGCCGAGGAGGAAGAGGCCGCGGGCGGCCACGGCCACGGCCACGCCCACTGAGCGAGCGCGCTGACGCGCGGATGAGCCGATAGCCGAGGCTCAGCCGCCGAGGGCCGGTACTCCCGTCGCGGGAGCACCGGCCCTCGTGCGTGCGGCTCTTGTGCGTGCGGCTCTCGTACGCGGCCCTTGTGCGCGGTCGTACGAGGCCGGCGCGCGGAAATCCCTTACTGCGGCCCGTACTTGCGCCCCGTCGTCGAGGACGCGCGGGAGATCACCGCGCGGGGCAGCAGCTTGGTGGCGCCGGTCAGCACCTTGTAGCGCGGGTCAGGGATGGACAGCGACTTGCCGCGCGCGAGGTCCTTCATCGCCGCGTCCACCAGCTTGTCCGCGTCCAGCCACATCCAGCCGGGGATGTTGCCGGTGTCCATGCCCGCGCGCTCGTGGAACTCGGTCCGCACGAAACCCGGGCACAGCGCCATCAGCCGCACCCCGGACCCGGCCAGGTCCTTCGCCGCGCCCTGGGTGAACTGCACGACCCACGCCTTGCTCGCCCCGTAGGTGCCGCGCGGCACGAAGGCGGCCACCGAGGCCACGTTCACGACACCGCCCCTGCGCCGCTCGCGCATGCTCTCCGCCGCGGCCGTGGTGAGCCGCAGCACCGCCTCGCAGTGCACCTTGAGCATGGTCAGCTCGTCGGCCATGGGGACCTGCATGTACTGGCCCTTGTTGCCGAACCCCGCGTTGTTGACCAGCAGGTCGACCGGGTTCGCCGTGTCCCGCAGCCGCTCCTCGACCGTGCTGATGCCCTCCTCCGTGGCCAGGTCGGCCGAGAGCACCGAGACCTCGACCCCGTGCCTGTCGTGCAGCTCGGCCGCCTGGGTGCGCAGCCGCTCGGCATCGCGCGCCACCAGCACCACATCGTGTCCGTCGCGGGCCAGCCGCCGCGCGAACGCGGCACCGATCCCCGCCGTCGCTCCCGTAATCAACGCTGTCGTCATGGAGGAACGCTATCGACTGCCGCGCAGCCCACGCCCCTCCCGCCCCCGCGGCCCCGAACCGCCGCGCCCCGTACGCCGGTTGGGCCCTGCGCGCCTCCCGTACGTGCCTCAGCGCCGTCTCGTACGCCTTGGCGCGCGGGCCCTGGACCGCCTCAGGTCCGCATCCGGAACTCCGCAGGAACTCCGCCGCGACGCCGGGCGTTCCTGAAGGGACCGCCCTCAAAGCCGCCACCGGAATTTTCCGGATACGCCCAAGCCCGCCTTATGCTCGAAGACGTGATCGAGGCACGTCATCTCCGCGTCCTGCGCGCGGTCGCACACGCCGGTTCCTTCTCCGCCGCCGCGCGCGAGCTGGGCTGCACCCAGCCCGCCGTGAGCCAGCAGATGCGCGCGCTGGAGCAGTCGGCGGGCACACCCCTGCTGGTCCGTACGGGGCGCGAGACCCGGCTCACGGAGGCGGGCGAGGCGCTGGTCAAGCACGCCGCGGGCATCCTCGCCGGGCTCACCGCCGCCGAGGAGGAGGTCGCCGCGATCGCGGGGCTGCGCGCCGGGCGGGTGCGGCTGGCCTCGTTCCCGAGCGGCAGCTCCTCGCTGGTCCCCACCGCCGTCGCCGCGCTGCGCGCCGACCACCCGGGCACCCGCGTGTCCCTGGTGGAGGCCGAGCCGCCCCGTTCGGTGGACATGCTGCGGGCCGGCGAGTGCGACATCGCCCTGGCCTTCCGCTATGAATCCTCGCCGGAGTGGGACGACCTGACGGTGCGTCCGCTCCTGACCGACCGGCTCGTCGGCCTCGTACCGCGGGACCACCCCTTCGCGCTGACCGAGGAGGAGGTGGAGATCGGCACGCTCGCCGAGGAGCCGTGGATCGCCGGCTGCCCGCGCTGCCGCCGCCACCTCGTCGAGGTCTGCGAGGCGGCGGGCTTCACCCCGCGCATCGACTTCGCGACCGACGACTACCCGGCCGTCGTCGGCCTGGTCGGCGCGGGCCTCGGCGTGGCGGTGCTGCCCGAGCTCGCGGTCGAGTCCGTGCAGCCCAAGGGCGCCCGCACGGTCCGCATCGCCCCGGCCGTACGCCGCGAGGTCGTCGCCCTCACCCTGCCCGACCTGGACCGCGTCCCCGCGATCGCGGGGATGCTGGACCGCCTGGAGTCCGCGGCAGCGCGCTGAGGCGCACGTGGGGGCGTACGTGGGGTTGCTGAACCGTGCGGGCGCCCTGGGCGCCCTCCTGCCTGCTCTTGCCTGCTCCTGCCTGAACGTTTCTGCTCAGCTTGCCGCCCTGCTGGGCGCGGCCTGACCCGTGTGTGCGTGTCCGGCGTGCGCCGTTCCGGCGTGTCCCGTTCCCGCGTGTGCCGTGGCCATCCTGCTGCGGGCGCGGCCCATCAGCTCCTCGCGCTCGTCCTCGGTGAGCCCGCCCCAGACGCCGTACGGTTCCCGCACCGCCAGCGCGTGTGCCGCGCACTCGGAGCGCACCGGGCAGCGCATGCACACCTCCTTCGCGGATGTCTCGCGCGCACTGCGGGCCGCGCCGCGCTCACCCTCGGGGTGAAAGAAGAGGGAGCTGTCGACACCGCGGCAGGCGGCGAGGAGTTGCCAGTCCCACAGGTCGGCGTTCGGGCCCGGAAGGCGGGAGAAGTCTGCCATCACGTGTCCTCTCGAAGGCGCCCTGAGGCTCGCCAGTCACTCGTGCGTAAATATGACTCATTGCGAATCTAGTCATAGAAGTCACGAAACGGAAGGAAGCGCATCAACTAGTGCAAAAACGGACATGAGTCGGGCGATGGCGCCCCGACCCCGCGATGTAGCTGATCCGTGTGCGCGCAATCACGTAGAGTGCCGAATGTGACCGCTGAAGGCCGTAACTCTTTTGGGTGACCGTCGTTGAGAAGGCGGAAGCGGTTGGCGGAAGACCGGCTCGGGCATTCAGCGTCCGAGGCCGTCGATCGCACAGGTGACGATTCAACAGCAGCCTGGAGGCTCAAGGTGACGCGCATCAGCTGCGGAGGGCGGTCATGACATCCGTCCTCGTCTGCGACGACTCCCCGCTTGCCCGAGAGGCGCTCCGCCGCGCGGTCGCGACCGTGCCCGGCGTCGAGCGCGTGACGACGGCGGCCAACGGCGAGGAAGTCCTCCGCCGCTGGGGCGCCGACCGCTCCGACCTGATCCTGATGGACGTACGGATGCCAGGGCTCGGCGGAGTGGAGACCGTGCGGCGGCTGCTCTCGGCCGACCCCGGCGCCAGGGTCATCATGCTGACCGTGGCGGAGGATCTGGACGGCGTGGCCCTGGCGGTGGCGGCCGGCGCCCGTGGATACCTCCACAAGGACGCATCCCGCGCCGAGCTGCGGGCCACGGTGACCCAGGCACTGGCCGACCCGACATGGCGGCTCGCGCCGCGGCGTCTGCGCTCGGCCGAGATGGGCGCCGCGCCGACGCTCACGGCGCGCGAGATCCAGGTGCTGGAGGGCATGAGCCACGGCCGCTCCAACGCCGAGATCGGGCGCGAGCTCTTCCTGTCCGAGGACACCGTGAAGACCCACGCCCGGCGTCTCTTCAAGAAGCTCGGCGCCTCGGACCGCGCGCACGCGGTGGCGCTCGGCTTCCGCTGGGGGCTCGTGCGTTAGCTCACGTCCGCCGCTGCTGTTTCCCCCGCGGCGCCGGGGTCCCGGAGACGCCCGCAGAGGCTCTCCGGCGCCGTTCGGGCCGCGGGTCACGGGGGATGCGGTAACTCACGTTCGCCGACCGCCCGCCCGTCCCGGCCGGGGATTTCCCGCCCTGGCGGGGTGCCGCCGGGGAGGGGGCGTGGCGGCTGGGCGGCACGTAATCTCGCGCGTGCCGCATGCTTGGGAGTATGGAGTTCCTCGGGGACCGGCCGGTCAGGCGTGAGGGGAGGGCGCGGGATATGGCGGCCAGTGCGCCTGCTCATAACGCTTCGGTGCACAACTATGGGCGCGGTGCCACGGATCGTACGGCGCCGGTGCACCATGGACCGATGCGCGATGACGGGCACGACGAGACGGCGGTCGTGAGCGCCCTCGTGCAGCGCGCTGCCGAGGGGGACGAGCAGGCGACGCACGATCTCCTCGCCCATGTGCACCCGCTGGCGCTGCGCTATTGCCGCACGCGCCTCACCCGACTCCCCGGCGACGCCCGGCACTTCGTGGACGACCTCGCCCAGGAGGTCTGCATCGCGGTGCTCTGCGCCCTGCCGCGGTATCGCGACACCGGGAAGCCCTTCGAGGCCTTCGTGGTGGCCATCGCCCAGCACAAGGTCGCCGATCTGCAGCGCGCCGCGATGCGCGGGCCCGGCAGCACGGCGGTGCCCTCCGACGAGATGCCGGAGCGGCCCGACGACTCGCTGGGGCCCGAGGAGCGCGCGGTGCTCAGCAGCGACGCCGAGTGGGCGAAGAAGCTGCTGGACAACCTCCCGGACCACCAGCGGGAGCTGGTGCTGCTGCGGGTCGCCGTCGGGCTGACCGCCGAGGAGACCGGGCAGATGCTCGGAATGTCTCCCGGGGCCGTGCGCGTTGCCCAGCACAGAGCGCTGAGCAGGCTGCGGGCACTCGCCGAGCAGTAGCGCGCCGCTCCTCTTCCCGTACGGGGTCCGACGCAGCCCCCGTACGCCCATCCCCGTACAGCGAGCCCCTGCGGCGGACCGGGTCCTGGCAGTGTCCGCGGACCGTTAGCATGGACCTCCCGCCGTGGCAAGCATTGGAAAGGTGTCATGACAGACAACGTCGACGGAGTCCCCGCCAAATTCGCCATGCTCGGGCTGACATACGACGACGTTCTGCTGCTGCCGGGCGAGTCGGACATGGCGCCGCAGGACATCGACACCGCCTCGTACATCTCGCGCAACGTGCGGGTGAACGTCCCGCTGCTGTCGGCCGCGATGGACAAGGTCACCGAGGCGCGGATGGCCATCGCCATGGCCCGTCAGGGCGGCGTGGGCGTGCTGCACCGCAACCTCTCCATCGAGGCGCAGGCCAACCAGGTCGACCGGGTCAAGCGCTCTGAGTCCGGCATGGTCACCGACCCGATCACGATCCGCCCCGACGCGACGCTGCGGGAGGCCGACGAGCTGTGCGGCCGCTTCCGGATCAGCGGCGTGCCGGTGACCGACGCGGCCGGGAAGCTGCTCGGCATCGTGACCAACCGGGACATGGCCTTCGAGTCGGACCGCTCGCGCGAGGTGCGCGAGGTCATGACGCCGATGCCGCTGGTCACCGGCAAGGTCGGCATCTCCGGCCTGGAGGCCATGGAGCTGCTGCGCCGCCACAAGATCGAGAAGCTGCCGCTGGTGGACGAGGGCGGCGTGCTCAAGGGCCTGATCACGGTCAAGGACTTCGTGAAGGCCGAGCAGTATCCGAACGCCGCCAAGGACAGCGAGGGCCGGCTGGTCGTCGGCGCCGCGGTGGGCGTCGCCGGTGACGCGTACGAGCGCGCCCAGGCCCTGATCGAGGCGGGCGTCGACTTCATCGTCGTGGACACCGCGCACGGACACTCGCGGCTGGTCGGCGACATGGTCGCCAAGATCAAGTCGAACTCCGCCGTGGACGTCGTGGGCGGCAACATCGCCACCCGCGAGGGCGCCAAGGCCCTGGTGGACTCCGGCGCCGACGGCATCAAGGTGGGCGTGGGCCCCGGTTCGATCTGCACCACGCGGGTCGTGGCCGGCATCGGCGTTCCGCAGGTCACGGCGATCTACGAGGCCGCAGAGGCCGCGAAGAGCGCGGGCGTCCCGGTGATCGGCGACGGCGGCCTGCAGTACAGCGGCGACATCGCCAAGGCGATCGTCGCGGGCGCCGACACGGTGATGCTGGGCAGCCTGCTCGCGGGCTGTGAGGAGTCGCCGGGCGAGACGCTGTTCATCAACGGCAAGCAGTTCAAGTCGTACCGCGGCATGGGCTCGCTGGGCGCGATGCAGACCCGCGGCGACGACCGCTCCTTCTCCAAGGACCGCTACTTCCAGGAGCAGGTCAGCAGCGACGACAAGCTGGTCCCCGAGGGCGTCGAGGGCCAGGTGCCCTACCGCGGCCCGCTCTCCGCCGTGACGCACCAGCTCGTCGGCGGTCTGAAGCAGTCGATGTTCTACGTCGGCGGGCGCACGATCCCGGAGATGAAGGAGAACGGCCGCTTCGTACGGATCACCGCGGCCGGCCTCAAGGAGAGCCACCCGCACGACATCCAGATGACGACGGAGGCGCCGAACTACTCGCGGCGCTGAGCGGTCGCCGTCGGCGATGTCCGTACGGTGCTGAGCGGCGCCCCCAGGGGCGCTGTGACAAGGGAATTCGGGAGCCCGCGGCCCTCCTTGGCCGCGGGCTCCGGCCTGTCGGCGATACTGGGACGGCACGGCAGAGTGAAGGCTGAAGGGCTAGAGACGTGACAGAGATCGAGATCGGACGCGGAAAGCGCGGTCGGCAGGCGTACGCATTCGACGACATCGCCGTGGTGCCGAGCCGGCGCACGCGTGATCCGAAGGAGGTCTCGATCGCCTGGCAGATCGATGCCTACCGCTTCGAGCTGCCGTTCCTCGCGGCGCCGATGGACTCGGTCGTCTCCCCGCAGACCGCGATCCGGATCGGCGAGCTGGGCGGCCTCGGGGTGCTCAACCTCGAGGGCCTGTGGACCCGGTACGAGGACCCGGAGCCGCTGCTCGCGGAGATCGCCGAGCTGGACGAGGAGACGGCGAACCGGCGCATGCAGGAGATCTACGCCGAGCCGATCAAGGAGGAGCTGATCGGCCAGCGGATCAAGGAGGTGCGCGACTCCGGCGTCGTGACCGCCGCCGCGCTCTCCCCGCAGCGCACCGCCGAGTTCTCCAAGACGGTCGTGGACGCGGGCGTGGACCTCTTCGTGATCCGCGGGACGACCGTCTCCGCCGAGCACGTGTCCAGCGCCGCCGAGCCGCTGAACCTGAAGCAGTTCATCTACGAGCTCGACGTCCCGGTCATCGTCGGCGGCTGCGCCACGTACACCGCGGCGCTGCACCTCATGCGCACCGGCGCGGCCGGCGTGCTGGTCGGCTTCGGCGGCGGCGCCGCGCACACCACGCGCAACGTGCTCGGCATCCAGGTGCCGATGGCCACCGCCGTCGCGGACGTCGCCGCGGCCCGCCGGGACTACATGGACGAGAGCGGCGGCCGGTACGTGCACGTCATCGCCGACGGCGGCGTGGGCTGGTCCGGCGACCTGCCGAAGGCCATCGCGTGCGGCGCGGACGCCGTGATGATGGGCTCGCCGCTGGCGCGCGCCACGGACGCGCCGGGCCGCGGGCACCACTGGGGCATGGAGGCCGTCCACGAGGACGTGCCGCGCGGGAAGCGGATGGACCTCGGCGCGGTCGGCACGACCGAGGAGGTCCTGCTCGGCCCGTCGCACACCCCGGACGGTTCGATGAACATCTTCGGCGCGCTGCGCCGTGCCATGGCCACGACCGGGTACTCCGACCTGAAGGAGTTCCAGCGGGTCGAGGTGACGGTGGCGCGCAGCCGCTGAGCTCCAGCCCCCTAGGGGCCGTGGACGCCGCGAGGGCGGGTCAGGGTTTTCCCGGACCCGCCCTTTTGCGTGCCGACGCCGCGGACCCGTACGGGTCCTGCCCCCTACGGGCTCTGCCCCTACGGCCCCTGCCCCTAAGGGCTCAGAGCCGGTGTGCCGCACCCGTAGGGGTCGCCCCCCGGGTGTCCAGAAGGAGCTGGGACTTGGCGGCCAAGCCTTGGAGGTCGTACGTCCTGTGGTGCTGGAGGAGCACCGTCAGGTCGGCCGCGGCGGCCGACTCGTACAGGGAGTCCGCGCGGGGTACGGGGCGGCCCGCGACGTGCCACTGGAACACGTAGGGGTCGTGGTAGCTGAGCTGCGCCCCGAGGTCCTTGAGCCGGGTGCCCACCTCCCGCGCGGGCGCACCCTCCTGGTCGGCGAGATCCGGCTTGTAGGTCACGCCGAGCAGCAGGATGCGGGCGCCGCGCGCCGACTTGCCGTGCTCGTTGAGCAGGGCGGCGGCGCGCTGTGCCACGTACCGGGGCATGCGCGAGTTGGCCTCCTGCGCGACCTCGATCATCCGGAGCGGATAGCCCAGCGAACGGCTGCGGTACGAGAGGTAGTTGGGGTCGACGGGGGTTCCGTGGCCCCCTACACCGGGTCCGGGGCGGAAGGACTGGTACCCGAACGGCTTGGTCTCGGCGCACCTGATCACGTCCCACAGGTCCACGCCGACGTCGTGGCAGAAGACCGCCATCTCGTTCACCAACGCGATGTTCACCTGCCGGTAGTTGGTCTCCAGCAGCTTCACCGTCTCCGCCTCGCGCGGGCCGCGGGCGCGTACGACCTTGTCGGTGAGGCGGCCGTAGAAGGCGGCGGCGGCCTCCGTGCAGGCGGGGGTGAGGCCGCCGATGACCTTCGGGATGTTCGCGAAACCGAATCCGCGGCTCCCGGGATCGACCCGGGCGGGGGAATGGGCCAGGTGGAAATCCCGCCCCGCACGCAACCCCGAGCCCTCCTCCAGCAGGGGCCGCAGGATTTCCTCGGTGCTTCCCGGGTACACGGTCGACTCGAGGATGACGGTCGCCCGCGGCCGCAGCTCGGCGGCGAGCGTCTGCGCCGCGGTCCGCACCGCGGTCAGATCCAGCGCCCTGTCCTCGCCCAGCGGGGTCGGGGCGCAGATCACGGCCGTACGGACCCGCCCGAGCACGGCCGGGTCGCTGGTGGCGCGGAATCCGCCGGAGAGCATCCGGCGGATCGCGGCGGCCGACAGCGAGCCGTTCGCGGGCGGGCGGCCCGAGTTGAGGTCGGCGACGGTGGACTCGTCCGGGTCGTAGCCGATGGTGCCGATGCCTGCCGCCACGGCGGCCTGACACACGGAGAGCCCGGAATGGCCGAGCCCCAGAACTGCGAGATCTGCGGGCATGGCGGCGGACCTCCTCCTCTCGCTGCGCTGTGCTGGGCGCCGAGTTGTGCTGGGCGCATTGTCAGGTTAAGGGCCAATATGACCGATCTCCGGGATTGCGGACGCGGGCATGCCAGCGTGAGGTCAAAGTCGTAGAAATGGGGGAGCATCGGCCTGAGGGGAGGCCCCGGGGGGACGCAGTCAGAGACCGGCCAGCAGGACCGTCACGGGAGGCAGCGGTGAGGACAGCGACACTGGGACCGGAACAGCGTGCCGAAGCGCTGGCGACAATGGCCGAACGGGAACTCGACGTGCTGGTCGTCGGCGCCGGGGTGGTCGGCGCCGGCACCGCGCTGGACGCCGCGACCCGCGGGCTCTCCACCGGGATCGTCGAGGCGAGGGACTGGGCTTCCGGCACCTCCAGCCGCTCCAGCAAGCTGATCCACGGCGGGCTGCGCTACCTGGAGATGCTCGACTTCGCCCTCGTGAGGGAGGCCCTCAAGGAGCGCGGACTGCTGATCCAGCGGATCGCTCCGCACCTGGTCAAGCCGGTGCCCTTTCTCTATCCGCTCCAGCACAAGGGCTGGGAGCGGCTCTATGCGGGGACGGGCGTCGCGATGTACGACGCGATGTCGGTGTCCTCGGGGCACGGGCGCGGGCTGCCCACCCACCGCCACCTCTCGCGCCGCCACGCGCTGCGCGTCGCGCCGGCCCTGAAGAAGGACGCGCTGGTGGGAGCACTGCAGTATTACGACGCGCAGATGGACGACGCGCGCTACACGGCCACGCTCGTACGGACGGCGGCGGCGTACGGAGCGCTGGCGGCGAACCGCGCGCGGGTCGTGGGCTTCCTGCGCGAGGGCGAGCGCGTGGTGGGCGCCCGGATCCAGGACCTGGAGCAGGGCGGCGAATTCGAGGTAAGGGCCAAGCAGGTCGTGAACGCGACCGGCGTGTGGACCGACGACACCCAGGGGTTGATCGCGGAGCGCGGGCAGTTCCACGTCCGGGCCTCCAAGGGGATCCACCTAGTGGTCCCGAAGGACCGGATCAACTCCTCGACCGGGCTCATCCTGCGTACCGAGAAGAGCGTGCTGTTCGTCATCCCCTGGGGACGGCACTGGATCATCGGGACGACGGACACCGACTGGGACCTCGACAAGGCGCACCCCGCCGCGTCCAGCGCGGACATCGACTACCTGCTGGAACACGTGAACGCGGTGCTGTCCGTGCCCTTGACGCGGGACGACGTGCAGGGCGTGTACGCGGGGCTGCGGCCGCTGCTGGCCGGCGAGTCCGACGCGACCAGCAAACTGTCGCGCGAGCACACGGTGGCGCACCCGGTGCCGGGGCTCGTGGTGATCGCGGGCGGCAAGTACACGACGTACCGGGTGATGGCGAAGGACGCGGTGGACGAGGCGGTGCACGGCCTCGACCTGCGGGTCGCCGAGTGCGTCACGGAGGAGGTGCCGCTCGCGGGCGCCGAGGGCTACCACGCGCTCTGGAACGCGCGGGCCAGGATCGCCGCGCGCACCGGCATCCACGAGGTGCGGGTGGAGCATCTGCTCAACCGGTACGGCTCGTTGGCGCAGGAGGTGCTCGACCTCATCGCCGCCGACCCGAAGTTGGGCGAGCCGCTGCCCGCTGCCGACGACTACCTCAAGGCCGAGGTCGTGTACGCGTGCACCCACGAGGGCGCGCGGCACCTGGACGACGTGCTGACACGGCGCACCAGGATCTCCATCGAGACCTTCGACCGGGGCACGCTGAGCGCGCGGGAGTGCGCCGAGCTCATGGCGCCGGTGCTGGGCTGGGACATGGACCAGGTCGAACGCGAGGTCGCGCACTACGAGAAGCGCGTGGAGGCGGAGCGCGAATCCCAGCTCCAGCCCGACGACCAGACCGCGGACGCGGCGCGGTTGGGGGCGCCGGACATCGTGCCGCTGTGAGGAACCCCTAGGGGCAGGGTGCCCCTAGGGGTGGCGTCTCCCTGAGGCGCGACGTGTCCCTGACGCGCGGCGTGCCGCTGAGGCGTGGCGTGCCCCTTAGGGGGCGCGTTCGCCGTTTGCGCCGGTGCAGTGGGGTGTTGACGCGTCGAGGCGTTGCCGAAGCGGGCCGCGCGGTGATGGACTCCGTCACCGTGGCGGCCCGCTGATCGTGATCATGTCGTTGTCGGCGGGACGCAACCTCCTGCGGCCGTTCCGCGTGGGGGTGTTGGGGAGCGCAGTGAACTCGTGAGAAGTGTGTGAGGCCGCTGTGCAGCCCCCGTACACGCCTTGTCGGAGCAATGGTTCACAATGAAGTCTCCGCTGGGGGTGGGCTCATCGCAGAGGGGACACAAGGGGTTTCATGAGCAGCGAGGACACGGGCCGGCTGATAGGCGGTCGCTATCGGCTCGGGGACGTCCTCGGGCGCGGCGGGATGGGAACCGTGTGGCGCGGCGAGGACGAGATCCTGAGCCGCACGGTCGCGGTGAAGGAGCTGCGCTTCCCGAACAGCGTGGACGACGAGGAGAAGCAGCGCCTCATCACCCGCACGCTGCGCGAGGCCAAGGCCATCGCGCGGATCCGCAGCGGCAGCGCCATCACCGTCTTCGACGTGGTCAACGAGGACGACCGGCCGTGGATCGTGATGGAGCTGGTCGAGGGCCGTTCGCTGGCCGACCGGATCAAGGAGGACGGCCCGCTCACCCCGAGGCGCGCCGCGCAGGTCGGCCTCGCCGTCCTCGACGTGCTGCGCGCCGCGCACCGCGAGGGCATCCTGCACCGCGACGTGAAGCCGTCCAACGTCCTGTTGGAGGACGGCACGGGCCGCGTGGTCCTCACCGACTTCGGCATCGCGAAGGTCGAGGGCGACCCGTCGGTGACCTCGACCGGCATGCTGGTGGGCGCCCCCTCGTACATCTCGCCCGAGCGTGCGCGCGGCAAGCCGCCGGGCACCCCGGCCGACCTGTGGTCGCTGGGCGGCCTGCTGTACGCGGCGGTCGAGGGCCGTCCGCCGTACGACAAGGGCTCGGCGATCTCGACCCTGACCGCCGTCATGACGGAGCCCGTCCCGCACTCGGAGAACGCCGGCGAGCTGTCCGAGGCGATCTACGGCCTGCTGGTCAAGGACCCGGAGAAGCGGCTCGACGTGGACGGCGCGCGTGCGCTGCTGGAGCCGGTGGCCGCCGGCACCGCGACGCCCGAAGTCCCCGACGCCACGCGGACGGTGGCCATGCCGTCGCCGCCGGAGGAGGACGCCGGGACCCCCGCCCCTGAGAAGGGCTCGGGGGGCTCGCGCTCCGGAAAGTCCGGCGACTCCCGCTCCGGGAAGTCCTCGGGGTCGGCCTCGGGGGCGCTCTCAGGGGCGGCCGCGGGGGCTGCGGGCGCCGGTACGAAGAGTGGCGGCGGCGCGAAGGGCGGAGCCGGCGCGAAGGGTGGCGCCAAGGGCGGTTCCGCGCGGGGCGGCGCGAAGGCCGGTGCCAAGGGCGGCGCCAAGAGCGGTGCGGCGTCCGGGACTTCCAGTAAGAGTGGCGCCCGGGGCTCCTCCCGTAAGGGGGATGCGGGGCGGCTGCCCGAGGAGGCCGGCGCGGGCGCGGCTGGTGCGGCCGGTGCGGGCGCGGATTCCGGTTCTGGAGCGTTGGCGAAGGGCTCCGGGGCTGGGTCCGGGTCGGGCGGCGGCGCCGGTGCGGGGGCCGGGGGTGGCTCCGGTTCCGGTGTGGCTGGTTCCGGGACCGCCGTGCGGGGCGCGGGCGGTGGCGGCGGCAAGGCCGCGCTCGCCACGCTGACCGAGCGCTTCTCGCGGCGCACGCTCGTGATCGCCGCCGCGGTGATCGCCGCTGTGGTGCTGATCGTCGCCGTGGTCGCCACGGTCGCGAGCGGCGGTGGCGGTGACCAGGGAGCCAAGGGCGGCTCGGGCAGCGCGGCCGGATCCGACCAGGGCGGGAAGACGTCGGCGGACAAGGGCCAGGACAAGGACAAGGGGCAGGGCCAGCAGGGTGGCGAGAAGAACACGCCCTCACCCGAGGCGTCCCCCTCCTCCGGCCAGGACGCGTCGAAGGACGGCGACAAGGGCGGCAAGGACGGCGGGAAGCCCGGCGATTCCGGCCTGCCCAAGGGCTTCAAGAAGGTCGACGACGGCGCCTTCGGCTTCAGCATGGGGATGCCGGAGGGCTTCCGGAAGACCGGCGTGGCCGGGCAGAACTCCGGCGCCAAGTACGGCGCCTCGTCCGGCAGCCTCCCCAAGGTGCAGGTGGACCACACGAGTTCGCCGGGGGCCGACGCCGCGCGCGCCTGGCACCAGGCGGAGAACGCCGTACGCGGCAGCAGCCCCGGGTACCACCTGATCGGCATCGACAAGGTCGGCTGGCGCGGCTACCCGTCCGTCGCCGACTGGAAGTTCACCCGGCAGGAGAACGGTCAGAAGGTCCGGATACTCAACCGCGGCTTCAAGGTGGACGGCTCGAACGGCTACGCCATCATGATCACCTGCAAGGCCTCCGAGTGGGACGGCAAGCAGTGCCGGCAGCTGCGCGAGACCGCGTTCAAGAGCTTCAAGCCCAAGGGCTGAGGCGGGCGCTCCCCTAGGGGCCCCAGACCCCCTAGGGGAGCGGTGCTCCACACGTTCCCCTCACGCCCCTTACGGGTGCGCGGAGTTCACCGGTGTACGCGAATCCCCGGCGTACACGGTTCCCGCGCGGCCCGCCGGGGGATACGCACCGCACGAACAGGTGCACTACCACCGTGGACCGACCGTGGTGGCCTGCAGACTCTCCGGTACTCGCGCGGAGGATCGCATGGGCACGTATCGTGAGGTCCCGCAGGCCGTAAACGTCCGCAATAGAGCGGATGCGACTGGGAATTAGTGAGGTTTGACGGTCTCGCGCGCTCTCGGGAGGCGTCGTGGACGAGTACGGCGAGTACGCGGATGTAGCGGGGCGATTGCTTGCCGATCGCTACCGGCTGCCGCACCCTCCCGCCGGAACCTTCGATTCCGGACAGCGCCCCGACCCGGACGTGGTCGTCGCCTTCGACACCGCGAGCGACCAGGAGGTCCTGGTACGCCGCATCCCGCTGCCCGAGGTGGTGGAAGCGGAGGTGCTCGACCCGGCGGTGACGGGATCGGGCCGTGCGCCTTCGGACGGTTCGCCGGGCGCCGGCGGAGACGGCGGCCCCGGTGGCCGCGGAGTTCTGGGCGCGGCGGGCCGGGCCACTCGCAGGCCCGCCGATCCCACGGTGCGGCGCGCGGTGGAGGCCGCTTGGGAGGCGGCGCGGCTGCCCGATCACCCGCGCCTCGACCAGGTCTACGACGTCTTCGTCGAGGGCGAAGGGCTGTGGGTGGTCAGCGAATTGGTGCCCTCGCGGCCGCTGTCCACGCTGCTGGAGCGCCGCCCGCTGGAGGCGCACCGCGCCGCGGAGATCGCCGCCGACCTGCTCGCGGCGCTGCGGGCCGTGCACGCCCACGGTTGGACCCACCGCAACATCACCGCCCGCACGGTGCTGATCTGCGAGGACGGCCGGGCGGTACTGAGCGGCCTCGCGGCCGGCGCCGCCGAGGAGGCCCTGTGCGGCTACGACCCGCTGCCGCCTCGGAGGGGCGAGGGGGCAACGGAGGGCGCGGGGGCGGATGTTGCGGGAGAGGCGGAGGGGGAGGACGGGGTGGGGCCCGGCCACGCCCAGCCGGCTCCCGGCCGGATGTCCCAGGAGCGGTTGTCCGGGGCCTGGTCGGCTCAGGACCGGCCCGCTCAGGGTCGGACGAGCGACCGGCCCCCTAGGGAGGAACCCTCTGAGGGAGTTCCCCTAGGGGACGGGGCACCTCAGGGTTCCCCGGAGGGGGAGAGCGACCCGGGGACGCCGCCGGCCCCGCGAGGGCTGATACCGGGCGCGGAGGACGGCGCGGCAGGCGAACAGGAGCCCCCGGAGGCACGGCCCCCGGCGCCTTCCCCGTACGGGCACCTCCCGGAGACCTGGAACGGCAGCGCGCTCCCCGAGGGCTTCGCGGCACGGCACGAGGAGTCGGCCGAGGACGCCCCCGCCGCCAAGGAGGGCAGCAGCGAACGCCTGGACGGCCACTGGGAGGACCACAGGGGCCAGGGCATCTTCGGCTTCGACGGCTCGGCGTTGGGTGCGGGGGACCGATCGGCGCGCGGTACGGCGGGGCGCGCCGGACCGCATAGCGCAGGTGGCCCGTACGGGTCGGGTGATCCGTACGGAGCCGGCGCCCCTTCCGGCCCTGATGACCCCTACGGGCAGGGTGCCCCGTACGGGACCGAGGCGCCGTACGGGCGCGACGGCTCCGACCCGCGCGAGGCCCCCTACGGGGACGGTGATGTCCCTTACGGGGACGGCGACGACCCCTACGGGAGCCATGGCCCTTACGGGGAGGGGACCCGGCAAGGCTGGGGCAGCCCCCAAGGGCAGGGCGACGCGGGGGAGTGGCACGGGGGAGCGCGGGACCACGAGGGCGAGGGCCACGAGGGCTCCGGCGCAGGGGCGCGGTACGGCGCGGGTGAACGGGGCGCAGCGGGGTGGGAGTTCACCCCCGGCAGCGCTCCGGTGAGGCCGGGCTACGAGACCGAGGGGCCGTACGGCGACGTGGGGGCCGACGCCCGGATGCGGGCCGCGCGGCGCGGCGCCATCGCGGCGTACCGGGCCGGTGCGCGGCGCGCCGCCGAGATGCGGGCCGCCGACCGCGAGGCCGAGGACCGCGGAACGGACCCCGAGCGGGACGCGGAGGGGCGCGGCGGCGAAGCGGGGTTCAGCGCGGGAGCCATCGCGTGGTGGTCTCAACAGCCGGATCCCGCAGATCTGTTGGGGGAGGGGGCGTCAGACAGCGGTGCGGACCGCGCCCCTGAGAGCGCCCCGGACGCCCCTGACGGGGACCCGTACGGGGAGGCTGTGGAGCAGGCCCCTGCCTCCGCCGTGCCGGACGAGGACGTCAGGTGGTTGCCGCCCAGCGGCGATGTGGTGAGCCCGACGACCCTGCCGGGCCCCCGTAAGGGAAACAGCCGCTCGGTGCGTACGACATGGCAGACCGCGCAGACTGCACCTGGGGGCGACGGCGCGGACGGGGGAGTGTCGGAAGACGAGCGCGCCCCTGAGGTGGATCAGGGGGAAGAGGACTTTGGCGCGGGTGAGTTCGCCGCGCACGGGGATGAGGCCGGGGGCGGCAGCGGGGCTTGGGCCGCGCCCCGCGAGGTGGAGGACGACGCGTACCGCGGTCCCGCCACGGCCCTCGCGGCGGAGCGGGCCCGGCACGCGCGCATGACGATGGTCGGCGCCGTCACCGAGCGCTGGGCCCCTGAACAGGCAGGACCGGTCCACGAGAACTGGCGGCTCGCGCCCCCCGTCGGCCCCGCGGCCGATCTCTGGGCGCTGGGCGCGCTGTTGTTCCGAGCGGTGCAGGGGCACGCCGCGTACCCGGAGGAGAACGTCGCGGAACTCGTGCAGATGGTGTGCGCCGAGCCGCCCGCCTTCGCCGAGGAGTGCGGTCCGCTGCGCCCCGTAGTGGAATCCCTGATGCGCCAGGACCCCACCGAGCGCCCGGACTTCGAGGAGCTGCGCGGCTGGCTGCGCTCGCTGGTCCGCTCGGCGCCCGAGCCGGATGCGGGGCACGGCACGGTGGTCGCCCCGCCCTCGCTGGAAGGGGGCCGCCCCTCCGACCCGAGGCGGCTGCCCATCCTGCGGCGCCGCGGCGAACTCGTACGCAGGCGGCGTGGCTGGTTCCCGTGGTGGAGCGGACGCGTGGGCGCCACGCGCGCGGGCCAGGCGAAGGAGCCCCCTAAGGGGTCCGCGCCGGAGGCGGTGCCGGCGCTCGGGACCGTCGCGGCCGAACAGGAGGCCCCGCACGCGGAGTCCGGCCACCTAGGGGGCCGGAGTCAGGGTCAGGGCAAGGGCCAGGGTCGTGGCCGCGGCCGTGGAAAGAAGCGCCGCCACAAGCGGGGGCGGACCCACGGCAGACCCCCGGAGAAGACGGTGCTTCCCGGCGCCGAGGAGGCGTACGGCGGCGCAGTGGGCCCGAGCGACGCACACGCCATCGGCGACCCCTACGGGACTCCCCAGGAGGCCCCTTCCGGGATGCCTGAGGGGTGGAGCCCCGCGCCGGCGTACCCCGCCGCGGCCGAGGAGCGTGAGCAGGAACAGGAAGAGAGCCGGGAGCGAAAGAAGCAACAGCCGCTGAAGCAGAAGCGGGAGTGGCCACAGGGGTCGAAGTGGAAACCCGCTCAGGGCCCGACCCCGATTCCGGGCCCTGCCCCGGCCTCAGCTCCGGAGCCGGACCCCGGCGCGGACGCCCCCCTCGTGGAGCCCACGGTGTCGATGGCTCGGCAGCCGGAGTGGTCACCGGACCCCGGCCTAGGCACCGAGACCGCCGCGCTCCCCAAGCCGCCGAAGCCCGGCCGCGCGCCGAAACCTCCCAAGGCCCCCAAGGCGCCGCGACCGCCGAAGCCGCTCAAGAAGCCGCGCGCGCCCCGGAGTTCGCGTCCGCCGCGCGACCCGAATACGCCGCGTACCTCGCGTGCGTCGCGCCGTCTGGGCCGGTGGGTGGTGGGGCTGGTGCTCTTCGGGCTGACGGCGGGGATGCTGTACGCGACGTGGTTCATGCCCAAGCAAGGGGCCGAGGGCGATCAGGGTGCCCCGCAACGTGGCTCGGTCGAGGAACCGAGCGCCGCCCCCTCCCCTGAGGGAGACCGGGGAACGGGCCCCGGAGGGAAGAACCCTGAGAAGACCACGAAGCCCGGAACCCCTGACAGGGGTAAGGGGAGTGGCAAGGGCGCCGACCGGCCGAAGAACCCGGGGCCGGCGGTGAAGGCCCCTAAGGGGTTCAAGATGAGCAAGGACCCCGCGGGCTTCCAGATCGCCGTGCCGCAGGAGTGGAACCGGCGCTCCACGCCGGGCGACGGACAGGTGCGCTACAACGGCGGCCGGGTGGAGATGGTCGTGGTGAAGGGCCGGGACACCACGCGCGAGTACGGCGAGGACCCGACCGCCTACCAGTCGGACAGCGAGCCCGAGCTCGCCGCGTACCGGGCCTCGGACTGGGCGACCACCTCAGGGCTCCGCCGCATCGACGTGGGCGAGACGTCCATGGCCGAGGGGACGTTCGGCTGGCAGGACAGCGGACGCCAGGTGTACGCGCGGAACCGCGCCACCGTGCTGGGCGGGCGGTACCACGTGCTGATGGTGATGGGCGACAAGGACAAGAAGAAGGAGATCGACCGGATCTTCGAGGCAGTCGCCGACACCTACCGCGTCACCCGCTAGCGCTCCCTTAGGGGCGGGGTTGGGTAGGGGTACCTCCCTGAGGGGCAAGGCCCCCTAAGGGAGCGGAAGTTGGTGATCACCTAGGGGGAGCGGTGCTGGTCGACGTCCCGGAGGCCATCCCTGGGCCGGTTTGTGCCAGCGAACACTGGCGGATTCGGTGAAAAGTGATTACCGCCGGGTATACGCCGGGACACTCAGCGTCCTAGTCTCGGCACCATGACGGACTCGAACGCCACAGCCAGCGTCACCGACGGCAACCCGGTGGCCCCCGCGCCCGCCGGGGTCCGGACCGCGGACGACGTCGTCACGCCCGACCTCGTCGCACGGCTCACCCACGGGGTCGCCGGCAGCGGCAGCACGTACAGCCACAACCCGTTCACCGGGGAGCGGCTCGCGGAGCTGCCCGAGTCCACGGCGGAGGACGTCGCCGCCGCCTTCGACCGCGCCCGCGCCGCGCAGCGCGCCTGGGAGGCCCGCCCCGTAAGGGAGCGCGCCGCCGTGCTGCTGCGCTTCCACGACCTGGTGCTCAAGCGGCAGTCCGAGGTGCTGGACCTGATCCAGCTGGAGACCGGGAAGGCCCGGCTGCACGCGCACGAGGAGGTCCAGGCGGTCGCCGTCGCCGCTCGCCACTACGGGCGGAAGGCGCCCTCGTACCTGCGTCCGCGCGGCCGTACCGGCGCCATCCCCACCCTTACCAAGGTCACCGAGCTCCGGCACCCCCGAGGTGTGGTGGGGCAGATAGCGCCCTGGAACTACCCCTTCGAACTCTCCGTAGGGGATGCCCTTCCGGCCTTCGCCGCCGGCAACGGCGTGGTGATGAAGCCGGACACCGAGACCGCGCTGACCGCCCTGTGGGCGCGCGAGCAGCTCATCGAGGCCGGGCTCCCCGCGGACCTGTGGCAGGTCGTTCTCGGGGACGGACCCGTAGTGGGCCCCGAGGTGGTGGACCGCGGCGACTACGTGTCGTTCACAGGGTCGACCCGTACGGGGCGCGAGGTGGCGCAGAAGGCGGCGGCCCGGCTGGTGGGCTGCTCGCTGGAGCTGGGCGGCAAGAACGCCATGATCGTGCTGGACGACGCCGACCTCGACAAGGCCGCGGCCGGCGCGGTGCGCGGCGCCTTCTCCTCGGCGGGCCAGCTCTGCATCTCGATCGAGCGGCTGTACGTGCACGAGTCCGTCGCCGACGACTTCCTGGAGCGCTTCGCCGCCCGTACGAAGGCGATGCGGCTCGGCAACTCCCTCGCGTACGGCGCCGAGATGGGCTCGCTCGCCGGGCAGCGCCAGCTCGACACCGTGACCCGGCACGTCGAGGAGGCCGTGGACAAGGGCGCGAAGGTGCTCGCGGGCGGCCGGGCCAGGCCCGACATCGGCCCGCTGTTCTACGAGCCGACCATCCTCGAGGGCGTCGAGTCGCCGATGGCGGTGTGCGGCGAGGAGACCTTCGGCCCGGTCGTCGCCGTCTACCGCTACTCGGACGTCGAGGAGGCCGTCTCGCTCGCCAACTCCACCCCCTACGGGTTGAACTCGAGCGTCTGGAGCAAGAACGGGCGCCGCGCCAGGGACATCGCGGCCCGGCTGCGCACCGGCACCGTCAACATCAACGAGGGCTACGCCTCCGCTTACGGCAGCGCGCAGGCCCCGATGGGCGGCATGGGCGACTCGGGGCTCGGGCGGCGGCACGGTTCCGAAGGCATCCTCAAGTACACCGAGGTGCAGACCGTGGCGCACCAGCGGGTGCTGCCGATGGCGCCGTCGCTGGGCATGGACGACGAGAAGTACGCGGCCTTCATGAGCGCGTCGCTCAAGGCCCTCAAGGCCTTCCGCTTCCGCTGATCCGGGCCCCTTAAGGGGCCGCCAGTACGGGGCCCCGCCGGAGCAGCACACAACCCCCGCGTACGCCCCGTACGCACCCCCTACGCAGTTCAGAGCCGCACTGTTTTCGGAGGTCCGCCGTGCCGGAGGAGAAGTCTGTCCCTGAACAGAGGGATTCGTACCACTATGACGTTCTTGTCGTCGGCTCCGGCTTCGGCGGCGCCGTCTCCGCGCTGCGGCTGACGGAGAAGGGTTACAAGGTCGGTGTCCTGGAGGCCGGCCGCCGCTTCACCCGCGAAGCGCTGCCCAAGAACTCCTGGGACATCAAGAACTACCTGTGGGCGCCCGCCCTCGGCCTCTACGGCATCCAGCGGATCCACGTGATGAGCAATGTCATGATCCTGGCGGGTGCCGGGGTGGGCGGGGGTTCGCTGAACTACGCGAACACGCTGTACGTACCGCCGCCCGCGTTCTTCCAGGACCGCCAGTGGGGCCACATCACCGACTGGCAGGCGGAGCTGAAGCCGTACTACGACCAGGCGCAGCGCATGCTCGGCGTACGGCTGAACCCCACCATGACCCCCTCGGACACCCATCTCCGGGCCGCGGCCGAGGAGATGGGTGTCGGGGACACCTTCCACATGGCACCCGTAGGGGTCTTCTTCGGGGACAAGCAGGACGCGGAGGGCAAGAGCGAGGCCCGCCCCGGGCAGGAGGTCCCCGACCCGTACTTCGGTGGCGCGGGCCCCTCGCGGCGCGCCTGCACCGAGTGCGGCGAGTGCATGACCGGCTGCCGCCACGGGGCCAAGAACACCCTGAACGAGAACTACCTCTACCTGGCGGAGAAGGCCGGGGCGGTGATCCATCCCATGACGACCGTCAGTGCGGTGGAAGAGCTGTCGTCCAACTCCGGTGCGGAAAGCGGCGGTTACGCCGTGACCTGCGTACGCACCGACAAACGGAAGGCGCCGCCGCGGGTGCTGCGCTGCCGCGAGGTGGTGATCGCGGCGGGGGCGTACGGCACGCAGACGCTGCTGCACCGGATGCGGGACGAGGGGAAGCTGCCCCGGCTCTCCGCGAAGCTGGGCGAGCTGACCCGCACCAACTCCGAGGCACTGGTCGGCGCGCAGACGATCGACCGCAAGTACCAGAAGAAATGGGGCGAGAAACCGGACTTCTCGCGCGGCGTGGCGATCACTTCTTCGGTGCATCCGAACGAGAACACTCATATCGAGCCCGTCCGTTACGGCAAGGGCTCCAACGCGATGAGCGCGCTCACCACCCTCCCGGTGCGACAGAACACCAAGCTGCCAGGCCCGCTCGCACACATCGGGACATGTCTCAGCCAGCCGGTGACCTTCGCCAGGTCACTGTCGGCGCGGAAGTGGTCGGAGCGCATCATCATTGGTCTGGTCATGCAGACCCACGACAACTCGCTGACCACCTTTCGCAAGGAAAAGGGCCTGGGCAAGGGCCTGTTGACGGCGAAGCAGGGCCACGGCGCGCCGAACCCGGTGCACATCCCCGAGGGCGCTGACGCCGCGCGCAAGCTCGCCACGGAGATCAACGGCTTCGCCGGCACCAACGTGGGCGAGCTGCTCAAGATGCCGCTCACCGCGCACTTCCTGGGCGGGTGCCCCATCGGGGACGGTCCGGAACAGGGTGTGATCGACCCCTATCACCGGCTCTACGGGTATCCGGGGATCTCCGTGGTGGACGGTTCCTCGGTCTCCGCGAACCTGGGTGTGAACCCCTCCCTCACGATCACCGCACAGGCCGAGCGCGCCATGTCGCTGTGGCCCAACAAGGGGGAGGCCGACCCGCGGCCCGAGCAGGGCGCCGCGTACGAGCGCATCGACGCCGTACCGCCGCGCGAACCCGCCGTACCCGAGGGCGCCTTCGGTCAGCTCCTGCTGCCGGTGCCGGAGGTGCCGCCGAAGAAGGTCTGATCCCTTAGGGGGCCTGGTCCTAGGGGTTCTCCCTTAGGGGCAGGGCCCCTAAGGGAGCCCTCTCAGGGGCTCCCGTCCCCGAGATCCACTCCGGCCCCTGCCCTTACGGGTAGGGGCCGGTCCGGTTCTGCTGCCGCGGGCAAGGCGAAGGGCCCCGGGCGCGGCCGGGTGGGAGGCGGCGCCGCGGGGCCCTTGGCGGTCAGCACGGGCGTCAGGGCAGCACCCGTGCTGAGGTGCGGCGCCGGGGGGTAGCGCCGCAGGGAATTGGTTCGACCATTGGCAGTTGCCCGCCCCGTACCCTCAACTGCGTTGGCCGGTACGGGGTTTGTCCTCTGCATCGTGGTCGATCCGCCTCATGCTGCGCAACCGTTTCGACAGACTCCGCGCGGCGCGGGTGGCGGCTGGCCGAAAGTGTCCGCGGAGCGGCCGGGGCCCGGGGGGGCCCCCGGGCCCCGCCCCGGCCCCCCCCCCCGGGCGGGGGGGGGGGCGGGGGGGGGTGGCCCGCGGGGGCGGCACCGGGCC